>NZ_JAOZVR010000104.1 GCF_025869515.1 Ferrovibrio sp. | reverse complement strand
GATCTCGACCAGCCGGTCGATCTCGTCACCGCGCCGGTGGTGATGTCGTAACTTTTATACAAGCGTCGTCCTCGGACCCAAGAAGAGCTTCTTGGCCGAGGACCTTTCGCAAATGGGCAAGAGGTCCTCGGGTCAAGCCCGAGGATGACGATTTTGGCCACTTAAAACGTCGCTATCCTGCAGCCACCGGCTTTCGTCAGAAAGCCGGCATTTTACAACTGGTCGGCAGCGCGGTGTCGGCGGCCTTCACCATGCCGGCCGTCTTCCAGCCCCAGCCGGTTTTTTCCTCGTCGTATTTCATCGTGCCGTCCAGCGGACCGAGCGAGGCGACATACAGGTCCTGCAGCAGCTGATGATCACTGGCGCGCATGCCGGCGGTCGCGCCATACATGGTCTTCGCCGTCGATTGCGCCAGCAGCGGCTGCAGCCTGCGCGGTTCGGCGCTGCCGCTTTTCACCACGGCATCGTTCAGCATGTCCATCAGCAGACGGATGCGCGGCACCACGAAATTGCCGCCGAACCGCGCGCGGTAGTCGTCTTCGATCCTGTCCTGCTGCGGCAGGTTGGCATGGCCTTCCAGCACGGCGAACACGCGATGCGCCAGGCCGGTCTGTCGCACGATGGTCGGGCTGCCGACGCCGCTGGCGTAATAGGTGTACCAGCCGGCCTGCAGGCCGGCATCGGCCGCCGCCTTCAGCAGCAGCGCCAGATCGTTGCCCCAGTTGCCGGTGATCACGCTGTCGGCACCGCTCGCCTTGATCTTGGTCACATAGGGTGTGAAGTCGTTGATCTTGGCCAGCGGATGCAGTTCGTCGCCGACGAATTCGATATCCGGCCGCTCGGCCCTGATGAAGTTCAGCGCGGTGGCGCGCACCGCCTGGCCGAAGGAATAATCCTGGTTGATCAGGTACACCTTCCTGATCTCCTTGCGCGCGCCGATGAATTTCGCCAGCGCCAGCATCTTCATGTCGGTATCGGCGTCGTAACGGAAATGCGCCGCGCTGCATTTGTCGTTGGTCAGCGCCGGATCGGCGGCGGCGTAGTTCAGATACAGCGCGGCCTGCTCCGGATTGCGCTCGTTATGCTTGGCGATGAAATCGGTCAGCGCGCCGGCGGCGGCCGACCCGTTGCCCTGCGCGATGATGCGGATGCCGGCATCCAGCGCCTTCTGCGCCTGCACGATGGTTTCCTGCGGGTTCAGCTTGTTGTCGTAGCCGGTGACCTCGAATTTCACCCGGTCGCTCGACAGCCGCTCGGCCATGAAGCGGAAATGGTTCAGGCCGTTCTGCGTCACGGCGGCCATCGGGCCCGACAGCGGATCGATGAAGGCGATGCGCACCAGCGTCTGCGGCTGCGCGAAGGTCGGCAGGGCGAGGAAAACAACAGCGAGGAAGGCGAGAATGCGCATGGAAACTCCGCGGGAAAACTGCGCCCCGAAAGGCAGCGCGGAGGGTAAGAAAAAGCCGCAGCCATGCAAGCCGTGGCGGCTGAAATAAAACGAATGTGTGCTGACAGTTATGTCAGCAACAGATCACAACTCATTTCTTCACCACGGCTGGTAGAACATGCTGGTTGAGGATTGAAGGGCCGACATAGGCTTGCAACCCGCGCCCATACAACCCGAAATTCAGCACTACCACGATATCGAATTCCGGAATGATGAAGACCCGCTGGCCGCCTTCACCGAAACCAGCCGCCCAGTCGACCTGCCTGCCATCGAGCAGCGAGCGGCCGAGCCACCACTGGTAGCCATAGAAGAACGGACTCTGCCCGTTGATCTGCGGCGCGATGCTGTCGGCGATCCACTTTTCCGACACGATCTGCCGGCCCTGCCACTTGCCCCCGTCGAGCACCAGCTGGCCGACTTTGGCCAGGTCACGCGGGCGCAGGCGCAGACCCGAGGCGATCACCGGGCGATTGTTCCAGACCGCCCATTCGAAATCGGTGATGCCGAGCGGATCGAACAGCAGGGTTTTCGACAGCATGGTGATATCCATGCCGCCCGAGACCTTGCGCAGGATTTCGGCCAGCACCACGGCCGAACCGCCGCTGTAATTGTAGTTGTCACCCGGCTCGCTCCGCCACATCGGCTGTTCCAGCACGTAACGCGCGGCATCGGCTGCGTTGTTCATGGCGGTTTCGCTGTTGCGCCGGTCGCTGTAAGGCAGGCTTTCATCCCAGGCCAGGCTGGACGACATGGTCAGCAGGTGGCGGATGGTGATGCGGTCTTTCGCTGGCGTGCGCAGGTCGGCATGCTCGGGGAAGAAAGCGAAGACAGATTGGTCGACCGAGAGCCAGCCGCGATCGACTGCGACGCCGGTCAGCAGCGATACCACGCTCTTGCTGATCGAGCGCACGTCATGCAGCCGTCCGGCATTGTGCTGGATCATGCCGATTGACCACTTGCCCCATTCCTGATCCTCGCCGGCGAAGTATTTCTCGTAGACCAGCTTGCCGTGGCGCAGTACCAGCACGGCATGGGCATTGGCTTCCTTCCAGCCCTCGAACCGCGCGCCGATATCGCAGAGCGGGGCGGCATCCATGCCCTGACTCTGCGGCGTGGCGATGTCCCAGCCGTCTTTCAGGTCGGCCGGCGGCGCGCAGTCCTGCGCAAGGGCTGCCGGGGCCGATAGCAGGGCGGCCAGAATGGCGAAGCGGGCGATCATGGCACTGAAGCCTAGCACGGAACGCTGGCCCGGCGAATGCGGCGGATATTTCCGCGATTGACTTCGTGTCCCATCGTATTATCTTCGCCGTCACCGGGCCTTCGACAACCGCCCGGTCAGCGACCCTCCGTCCAATTTCAGATCATGGGCCGCCAAGCGTTGTCTCGCTCCTCTCGGAGGTGAGACATGTCTTGTGGCGGTACCTGTTCCCCATCCCAACCGCAGATGCAGCGGCCCGACCTTGCGGCCGTGCCCTGGAATCTGCCGTCGCCATTCGGCTGGTTCGCCTGGCTCGTTTATCTGCAGGCGCGCTGGCGTATCCGCGCGGAATTGCAGACGCTGAACGATGCCCAGTTGCGCGATGTCGGGCTGACGCGTGCGCAGGTCGACATCGCGCTCGCCCGGCCGTTCTGGCAGCCCTGAAAGCATAACGGCCCCGGCTGCAGTGCAAGACGCGGCGCGATCAAATAAATGGATGTGCGCTGATAAACCCGGAAGAGATTCCGTCACCCTCGGGCTTGTCCCGAGGGTCCATCCTCTCTGTCGGCGCATCGGAACGGACAGATGGATGCTCGGGACAAGCCCGAGCATGACGATATTGATGTTGGAAAAACTCAAATGTGTCATGGCCGGGACACGCCCGGCCATGACGCATGGGATAATCACCGCGCGTTATAGGCCGCCAGCGCCGCCAGATTGACGATGTCGCTGACGCTGGCGCCCATCTGCGCGATCTGCACCGGCTTTTCCAGGCCGATCAGCAGCGGACCGATCACGGTGCCGCCGCCGAGGTCCTGCATCAGCTGCGTCGACAGCAGCGCCGAATGCAGGCCCGGCATGATCAGGACGTTCGCGGGACCCGACAGGCGGCAGAAGGGATACAGCTTCATCAGGTCTGGATTGAGCGCGACGCGGGCATTCAGCTCGCCGTCGTATTCGAAATCCACCTTGTGGCCGCCGGCATCCAGCGAGTCCAGTTCCATCACCGCATGGCGCACCACTTCCACCACGCCGCCCGGCGCGTTGCCGAAGTTGGAATGCGACAGCAGCGCGACGCGCGGCTCCTGACCCATCTGGCGCGCCGCCCTGGCGGCCTGGATGGCGATCTGGCACAGATCGCTGGCGCTCGGCGTCTCGGTCACCGTGGTGTCGGCGACGAACACCGTGCGGCCCTTGGCGACGATGATGCTGAGGCCCATCACGCGCTGGCCGCGCTGGGCGTCGATCGCCATGCGGATGCCGTCATAGCTCACCGAATAGGTGCGGGTCACGCCGGTGATCATCGCATCGGCATGGCCGTTGGCCACCATGCAGGCGCCGAACACGTTGCGGTCGAGATTGACGAAGCGCTGCACGTCGCGATGCAGCAGGCCGCGCCGCTGGTGCCGCCGGTAGAGGAAGTCGGCATATTCGGCATTATGCTCGCTGATGCGGGCATTGTGGATTTCGCAGCCGTCCAGGTTCGCCAGACCGATGGCCTTCATGGTCGCCTCGATCCGCTCGCTGCGGCCGATCAGCACCGGCGTGCCGTAGCCGGCGGCGCGGAATTCGAGCGCGGCGCGGATCACGGTTTCTTCCTCGCCCTCGGCGAAGACGACGCGTTTCGGATTCTGCACCACCTGGTCGAAGAATATCTGCAGCGAGCCGACGGTCGGGTTGAGGCGGGCGCGCAGCTTGGCGGCATAGGCGGCCCAGTCGGTGATCGGCTTGCGCGCGACGCCCGATTTCACCGCCGCCTTGGCCACCGCCAGCGGCACATCGACGATCAGGCGCGGATCGAAGGGCGAGGGGATGATATAGCCCGGGCCGTATTTCGGCCGGTCGCCCTTGTAGGCGGCGGCCACCTCGTCGGGCACATCCTGGCGCGCCAGCTTGGCGATGGCCTCGGCGGCGGCGATCTTCATCTCGTCGTTGATCGTCCGGGCGCGCACATCCAGCGCGCCGCGGAAGATATAGGGGAAGCCGAGCACGTTGTTGACCTGGTTCGGGTAATCCGAGCGCCCCGTGGCCATGATGACGTCGCCGCGCGTCGCCAGCGCATCCTCCGGGGTGATTTCCGGATCGGGATTGGCCATGGCGAAGACGATCGGATGCGCCGCCATCGAGCGCAGCATGTCAGACGTCACCGCGCCCTTGGCCGACAGGCCGAAGAACACGTCGGCGCCTTTCATGGCATCTTCCAGCGAGCGTGCCGCGGTCTTCACCGCATGGGCCGACTTCCACTGGTTCATGCCGTCGGTGCGGCCCTGGTAGACCACGCCCTTGGTGTCGCAGAGGATGACATTCTCATGCCGCATCCCCATCGCCTTCATCAGTTCGGTGCAGGCGATGCCGGCGGCACCGGCACCGTTCACCACCATTTTGGCATCCTTGATGTCGCGGCCGGTCAGATGCAGCGCGTTGATCATGCCGGCGGCGGCGATGATCGCCGTGCCGTGCTGGTCGTCATGGAAGATCGGAATGTCCATCAGCTCGCGCAGCCGCTGCTCGATCACGAAGCATTCCGGCGCCTTGATGTCTTCCAGATTGATGCCGCCGAAGCTGGGGCCGAGATAGCGCACCGCATTGACGAATTCGTCGACATTCTCGGTATCGACTTCCAGGTCGATGCAGTCGACATCGGCGAAGCGCTTGAACAGCACCGCCTTGCCTTCCATCACCGGCTTGCCGGCGAGCGCGCCGAGATTGCCCAGGCCCAGCACCGCGGTGCCGTTCGAGATCACCGCCACCATGTTGCCGCGCGAGGTGTAGTCGTAGGCGGTGTCCGGGTTCTTCTGGATTTCCAGGCAGGGGGCGGCGACGCCGGGGCTGTAGGCCAGGCTGAGATCGCGGGTGGTCGCCATCGGCTTGGTCGGCACCACTTCCAGCTTGCCGGGCTGGCCCATCTTGTGGAATTCGAGGGCATCGTCGTACAGGGACTGGCTTTTCGAGTCGCTCATTGTTCTCTGCGTTTCCGGTTTGCTACAGGCGTCTTGGCGCGGGCTTATCGCTCCCGTGCGGTATCATAAGGCCAACGCGTGAGGGGTTAAAAGAGCCGCCGCCTGTGGTATGTCTGCGGCCTGCATTATTTCGCATCGAGTCTCCCCGCGACCGCCGACGGCATGAACAAACCCGAACTGACGCTTCCCCCCGGCACCTCCCCCCTGATGGCCCAATATTTGACCATCAAGGCGGCATACCCCGACTGCCTGCTGTTCTATCGCATGGGCGATTTCTACGAACTGTTCTTCGACGACGCCGCCCGGGCGGCGCGGGCGCTGGATATCGCGCTGACCAGGCGCGGCGAACATGATGGCGAGCCGATCCCGATGTGCGGCGTGCCGGTTCACGCGGCGGAAGCCTATCTCTCCCGTCTGATACGCCAGGGTTTCAGGGTCGCGGTCTGCGAGCAGGTCGAGGATCCCGCAGAAGCGAAGAAGCGCGGCGCCAAATCGGTGGTCAAACGCGACGTCGTGCGCGTGGTGACACCGGGAACGATCACCGAAGACAGCCTGCTGGATGCGCGACGCAACAATTATCTTGCTGCACTTGCTCAGTCTGGCGGCAGCGACGGCGCACTGGCGCTCGCCTGGCTCGACTTGTCGACCGGCGAATTCGGCCTGACGGAAACAACCTCGGCAGGCCTGGCCGCCGATCTGGCCCGGGTGTCGCCCCGCGAACTGGTGCTGCCTGAAGGCCTGCTGGCGCGGGTGGAGTTGCGGGCGGTGCTCGAACAGAGCGAGGCGGCGCTGTCGCCGCTGCCGTCGGCGCGCTTCGACAGCCAGGCCGGCGAACGCCGCCTGAAAACCGCGCTCGGCGTTGCGGCGCTGGATGCCTATGGCAGCTTCAGCCGTGCCGAATTCTGCGCCGCAGGCGCGCTGCTCGATTACGTCGACCTCACCCAGTGCGGCAAGTTGCCGCGCCTCGATCCGCCGGTGAAGCAGCCGCCGCGCAGCGTGATGGCAATCGATCCGGCGACGCGGCGCAATCTCGAACTGGTCGAGACCACAGCGGGCCAGCGCGACGGCGCCCTGCTCGACTGCATCGATGCGACGCTGACCGGCGCCGGTGCGCGCCTTCTGGCGCAGCGGCTGCAGGCGCCGCTCACCGATCCGCCGGCGATCGCCGCGCGCCACGATGCCGTCGGCTGTCTCGTCGACACGACGCGGCTGCGCGACGATATCCGCGCCGCGCTCTCCAAAGTTCCAGATCTTGCCCGCGCGCTGTCGCGCCTGTCGCTGGGCCGTGGCGGCCCGCGCGATCTGTCCTCCATGCGCGATGGCCTCAGTCAGGCCGGCGATCTGCGCCAGCGACTGGCGCAGGAAGCCGCGCTGCCGCCGGAACTTGCCAGCTTACGCGAGGCGCTCGGCGATCATGCGGCGCTGGTGCAGATCTTGAGCGAGGCGCTGGCCGACGAACTGCCGCTGCTGCAGCGCGACGGCGGTTTCGTGCGGCCGGGCCATCATGCGCCGCTGGATGAGCTGCGAGTCTTGCGCGACGAAAGCCGCCGCCATATCGCCGGCCTTCAGGACAAATATGCGACCGAGACCGGCATCAGCGGCCTGAAGATCCGCCACAACAACGTGCTGGGCTATTATATCGAGATCACGCCCGCGCATGCGGCGAAAATGGGCCAGCAGTATATCCATCGCCAGACCATGGCCAATGCCATGCGCTATGCCACGCCGGAACTGGGCGAGCTGGAAAGCAAGATCAGCCAGGCCGGCGACCGCGCGCTCGCCATGGAGCTGGAGATTTTCGACCGCCTGGTCAGCGCCGTGCTGGCCGAAGCCAATGCGATCACGCGTGCCGCCAATGCGCTGGCCGCGCTCGATGTCGCGGCCGCGCTGGCGCAGCTTGCCATGCAGCGCCGCTGGGTGCGGCCGCAGGTGAACGACAGCCTGGATTTCCGCATCGCCGGCGGGCGCCATCCGGTGGTGGAAGCCGCGCTGGAACGCGCCGGCCAGGGCGAGCGCTTCGTCGCCAACGACTGCGACCTCTCCGAGGGCCGCAAACTCTGGCTGCTCACCGGCCCGAACATGGCCGGCAAATCCACCTTCCTGCGCCAGAATGCGCTGATCGCGATTCTGGCACAGATGGGCAGCTTCGTGCCGGCGATGAAAGCCGAACTCGGCGTCGTCGACCGGCTGTTCAGCCGCGTCGGCGCCGCCGATGATCTGGCGCGCGGCCGCAGCACGTTCATGGTCGAGATGGTGGAAACCGCGGCGATCCTGCACCAGTCCGGCCCGCGCGCGCTGGTGATCCTGGATGAGATCGGCCGCGGCACCGCCACCTTCGACGGCCTCTCCATCGCCTGGGCGGTGGTGGAATACCTGCACGAGAAAAACCGCTGCCGCGGCCTGTTCGCCACGCATTACCACGAACTCACGGCACTGGCGGAAAAGCTGCCGCAGCTTTCCAATCATACGCTGAAGGTGAAGGAGTGGGAGGGCGAGCTGGTCTTCCTGCACGAAGTCGGTCCGGGTGCGGCGGATCGCAGCTACGGCATCCAGGTGGCGAAACTGGCCGGCCTGCCCGACGGCGTGCTGCAGCGCGCTTCCGAAGTGCTGCATGCGCTGGAACAATCCGATCAGACCGGCCGGTCCGCCAAGCTGGTCGACGACCTGCCGCTGTTCTCGCTCAGCCAGCCAGTCAAAGCGTCTGCCGCCGCGCTGCCCTCTGCCGTCGAAGGCGCGCTGCAAAAAGCCGATATCGATGCGCTGTCGCCGAAGCAGGCGCTCGACCTGCTGTACCAGCTCAAGGCGCTGCTCAAGTAAGGCGTGGATCCCCGGGACAAGCCCGGGGATGACGCTTTACTTTTGTCATGGCCGGGCTTGTCCCGGCCATCCACGAGTTGCTTTGCACCGGTTGCAGGCAAACGGTAAACTGGTGTCATGAATGTGCGCGCCGCCCGCCTGTTTCTGGCACCAGCCTGTTTTGCTGCGGCAATTCTGTTGTCCTTCGCCGCTACGGCCCAGACAACCGCCCCCATCACGACCGCGCGTGTACTGATCAACGACGCGCCGCCCTATCGCATCGTCGGTTCGGCCAACGGGGCGCCGTATTACACCGGCATCTATGTCGACATCCTGCGCCAGGTCGCCGCCGAAACCGGGCTGCAGCTCGAGTTCGACGAACTGCCGTTTGCGCGCGCCTTCCGCGTCATGCAGGAGGGCGAGGCGGATATCATGCTGGGGCCGAACCGCTCGCCCGAACGCGAGGCCTATCTGCACTATCTCGAACCGCCGCTGCCGCAGGAGCCGAAAGTCTTCCTGCAGATCCGCTCCGCGATCCCGATCCGCAGCTACGAGGATCTGCGGGATCGCCGCATCGCCGTGCTGCGCGGCGCCACCTATTTCGACCGTTTCGATGCCGACGAGGCGCTGACCCGCATTGCGGTCGACGATTACACCGCCGCCCTGCGGCTCACCGTGGTCGGCCGCGCCGATACCGCGATCATGCCGGAGCTGCAGGCGCTGTGGCTGCTGCGCCAGACCGGCTTCCAGTTGTTCCCGGCGCCCTATCATGTGCCCGGCCGCGATTCCTATATCGTGCTGGCGCGCAGCTCGCCGCTGGTCGCCGAGGCGCCGCGGCTGGAAGCCGCGCTGCGCCGCCTGGTTGACAGCGGCGCGGTGCGGCGCATCCTGCAGCGTTACGAATAGGCCGGCATCCTAACCGGGCCGTTCATCCACCAGTGTCTTCAGCGCCTGCCACGGCGCGATATCCCAGAAGCTGCCGGCGCGGCCCGATGGCGAGGGCAGCACGAACAGCCGCGTGTCGCCCACCGTCTGTGCCTGCAATCCATAGGCCGGCGGCATCTTCAGGCCGAAGCGGTGGCGCAGGAAAACCTGCGCCGGACGTTTGGCCGTGAAGGCGAGGATGTGCGGCCGGTAGCGCATGATCTTGTCCGCCAGCGCGGCGGGATCGTCATGCGCGGGCGACAGCTCGGTATCGTTGCCGGACTGCGTCTTGTTCAGGTCGGTCAGTCCGATGCGCAGGTCCAGCAGCAGCGGATACTCCGCCGGCGCGAAGCGGCGCGGCGTCAGGCCGACGGCATGCAGGGTCGGCCAGAATTTGTTGCCCGGTTTGGCATAGAAGGCGCGCGCCTTTGCCGAGGCCGTCCCCAGCGCCGAGCCGCAGAAGACCAGCTTCAGGCCCGGCGCCAGCAGGTCGGGAATGATATGCGGCGTGTCGTCCATGGTATCGTGCAACCGGTTTATCGCGGCGAATCCCGTAAAACATCGCCCGCCGACATTGGCCCGGGATATTCGCCTTGTATTCGCCGCATTTAAAGTCTAGGGTCCGCGCCATCGACATTTTGGCCGGACCTTCTGGCTGTCCGCCTCGGCTTTGCTAGGCGCATCATTCCGACTCTCTCTCCAAAACATCGAAAGCCATATGGGGGCCACGGCATCGTTGTGGCTTGTGCATCTGGCTCATCTCTACGGACTCAAGGAATATCCCATGCAGACTGGTATCGTGAAATTCTACAACTCCACCAAGGGCTTCGGTTTCATTCAGCCGGAAGACGGTGGCAAGGACGTGTTCGTGCACGCCACCGCCCTGGAACGCGCTGGCATGAGCATGCTGTCGGAAGGCCAGAAGGTCTCCTTCGACACCGAGCAGGACAGCCGCTCCGGCAAGGTTGCCGTGCGCACGCTTCAGGCCGCCTGATCTGACGCCTGCCTGATCGAGCCCATCGCTTGATCGAACAGACGAAAGAAGACCCGGGCCCAGACCTGGACCCAGACCCGGGCGCGGTAGCCTTCGATTGCCAGAGTTGCGGGGCCTGTTGTGCGTATTCGCGCGACTGGCCCCGTTTCTCGCTCGAAGACGATGCCGCGCTCGCGCGCATCCCGGCCCGCTACGTCGATGACGCGGCGGGCCGGATGCGCTGCGAGGGCGACCGCTGCGCGGCGCTCGGCGGCAAGCTGGGCGAACGGGTTGCCTGCAGCATCTACGCCGTGCGGCCCATCGTGTGCCGCGACTGCCAGCCCGGCGACGAGGAATGCCTCATCGCCCGCGCCTATCACGGCTTTCCGATTTAGGGCGAGAAAAAAACCGTCATCTTCGGGTTTGTCCCGAGGATCCATTTGCCCCATCCCGCCTGCGACAGCCACGGGATGGACCCTCGACACAAGGTCGAGGGTGACGATCTTTTTTCAGGACGTATCGCGCTAGTTCTACGCGCCAGCATCGGCAGGCCGTCGCGCTTTGCGCGCATGCAAATGTATGGCGGCGCAAGCCGTAAGGCGCAGCTGCCTGGTTCACGACACTGCCGGCGATTTTCCGCTCGCGGGCGGCGCGACGGTTCTGCTACGACTCCCGGGCAGGTCCATGCGGGGAAATCATGTCGACCATATCCGATGAAACCGTGCCGCCGGCAGCGATGCCGGAGCGGATATCCGATGCCGGTGTCGCCGCGGTCGATGCCGCCGCCGGCAGGATGCGGAAGACCGGATTGCGGCTGCTGGTCCAGGCGATTCTCTGGTGCCTGGGCGCGGTCTTCTTTGCCGGCATCATCGGCTTTGCAGCCGGGTTCAGCCTGAGCGTCACCGGGATCAAGCTCGGGCTGACCCCGGGCGATCTCAACACCATCTATTATATCTGCGGGCTCGTCGGGGCCGGCGGCACCCTGCTTTATGCGGCGCGCCGCAATGGACGTATCGCAGGCGGTGGCGATCTGCGGCGCGGACTAGGCGATGGCCCGATGCGGCGGGTCTGGCCGGTGGTCCTGCTGGCGGTCGGCGTCGCGATCTATGGCAGTCTGGTGTCTTATGCCGTCTTCAGGCAACCGGCGATGCTGCGCGGCGTGGCGGAGACCGGATGGCTGCTGAACATCCTGCTGGTCGCCCTTGCCATCCTGCTGGCGCCGCTGGCGGAGGAGCTGTTCTTCCGTGGCTGGCTGTGGACCGCCCTCAGGCAGCATTGGGCCGCGCCGCTTGTGGCGCTGGCGACAAGCCTGCTCTGGCTTGGCCTGCATCTTCCCGATGGCGTCGGCCGCACGCTGGCGCTGATCCCGGTGGCTGTCTGCATTGCCCTGGCCCGGCATTTTGCCGGCACGGTCGGTGCGGCCCTGGCCGTGCATATCGTCTACAACATTTTCTCCGTCGGCATGCCGTTCCTGCTGCTGGCGGCGCGCTGACGCAGCCTCACAAACTCTTGCCGTCGTATTTCACCGGCTCCAGGGCTTCCAGATCGAAGCCGTCGAGGCAGCGCACGTTGATCGCCGCCATCTTCGCCCCGTTCGGCGCCGTGCCGGTGGCGAAGGATTCCACGCCGCAGGTTTTGCAGAACAGGTGATGGATGTTCATGGTGTTGAACTGGTAATCCGTCACCGCATCCTTGCCGCGCTGCAGCTTGAAATCGTCGGCCGGCACGAAGGCCAGCAGCGAGCCTTTCTTCGAACAGATCGAGCAGTTGCAGGAAATCACCGGCGGGTTGAGGTCGGTCAGCACGGAATAGCGCACCGCGCCGCAATGACAGCCGCCCTGGTAGGTCCGCTTCTCGCTCATCTGATATGCATCCTGTTGCTGATTAACTTAACCGATAGGTTATATAAAGAAGGCCGCCGGCCGCCGCAACCATTTGGCTTGCCGTGCCACTGTCGCGTACTATTTATGTTCTTGTAAGGCAAGGCATGGATCGTGCGGAATAATATCGTATTCATATTTGCGGATCTGACCTGGCACCGAATGGGACGCTTTCGGTACCGAATGGGACTCATTCAGCATCAAACGGGACTCATTCAGCATCGAACGGGATGCTGTCAGCACCGCACGGAGCCTGGCCGGCTGCAGACCCGCCGGCGGCGGTTCGGGACGTATGCGGAGCAAAATCCGCCTGCCGGTGTGCCTCCCATCGGCGCGGCAGAGTGGTCTAGGCTGGCCGCATGCCGTCGTCGTCACCGTGAAAGTCGCCCGTCATGAGTCTCGCCGCCCTGATCCCCGAAACGCCCACCTTCGTCACCCATCTGGACTGCGGCATGACCGGCGAGCGGCTGCCGGCCGATACCCTGCACAATCTCTCGCCGCAGGGCTTTCCCCTGCTGGTGCGCTACGACCTCGCCGGGGTGAAGGCGGCGCTGACCAAAGACAAGATCGCATCGCGCGCGCCGAACTGGTGGCGTTATCGCGAACTGCTGCCGGTGCGCAAAACCGAAAACATCGTCTCGCTCGGCGAGGTGATGACGCCGATCTTCACCCTGCCGCGCCTGGCGCAACAGCTGGGTGTCAGCGGCGACATCATCGTCAAGGATGAAGGCCGCCTGCCGACCGGATCGTTCAAGGCGCGCGGCCTGGCGCTCGCCGTCTGCATGGCGAAAGAACTCGGCGTGAAGAAGATGGCGATGCCGACCAACGGCAATGCCGGCGCGGCATTGGCCGCCTATGCCAGCCGCGCCGGCATCGAGAGCGTGGTGTTCTGCCCCGACGACACGCCGCAGGTCAACATGAACGAGATCGCGCTGCAGGGCGCGCGGCTCTACAAGGTCAACGGCCTGATCAACGACTGCGGCAAACTCGTCGGCGCCGGCAAGGCGGCGGCCGGCTGGTTCGATACCTCGACGCTGAAGGAGCCCTATCGCATCGAGGGCAAGAAGACCATGGGGCTGGAACTGGCCGAACAGCTTGGCTGGGAACTGCCCGATGCGATCTTCTATCCCACCGGCGGCGGCACCGGCCTGATCGGCATGTGGAAGGCCTTCGAGGAACTGGAAGCCATCGGCTTCATCGGGTCGAAACGCCCGAAGATGATCGCGGTGCAGGCGGCCGGCTGTGCCCCCATCGTGCGCGCCTTCGAGGGCAACGAGCGCCATGCGAAACTCTGGGAGAATGCCCATACGGTGGCCGCCGGCATCCGCGTGCCCGCCGCCATCGGCGATTTCCTCATCCTCGATGCCGTGCGCAATTCCAGCGGCTTCGCCATGGCCGTCGAAGATGCCGCGATCACCGCGGCGCTGAACGAGGTGGCGAAGGAAGAAGGTTTCCTGATGTGCCCCGAGGGCGCCGCCACCTATGCCGCCTGGAAACAGGCGCTGGCGGCCGGCCGGGTGAAGAAAACCGACCGCGTGGTACTGTGGAACTGCGCCGCCGGGCTGAAATACCCGATGCCCGATGGCGGCCGGTCACTCGATCGTCACGCGCCGATCGACTACGCGACACTGTAGGGTGGCCTCCGCGACAGCATGACCTTCACCAGCAGCGGCGGAAATTTCAGTCTTCTGGTTGCCGAGGAGCAGCTCGAAACCCTGCGGCTGAACCGGCTGTACCGCGACTGGCGCCAGGTGGTGAGCGGCGGTGCGTTGCCGGATGCGGCCTTCAACGACCCGCAGCGTCTGGCCTATCTCGACGGCATGCTGGTGATCGTCGATGTCGAAACGCCCGCGGCCGAACTGCGGCGCTACCGCTATCGCAGCGTCGGCCGGCATTTCATCGATCACCTGAAGGTCGACCCGGCCGGCACCTATATGGACCAGCATCCGGAATCGGATTTCGCCGCGCAGGCGATCCGCGCCTGCGATCTGGTGGTGCAGACACGGCGGCCGATCCATGCCCGCATCGACCGCGACATCGAGGGGCGCCGTTTCATGGTGGAGTTCCTGCTGCTGCCGCTGGCCGGGCACGGCGCTGGCGATGACCATGACCATGGAGGCGGCGACGAGGTTGCCACCGTGCTGATCGCCCAGATCTTCACCCCGGCCGGGGCCTAGGCCGTCTCGCGGAAGAAATGAATCAGGTCGAGCGCCGGCGGACTGACGCCGGCATGGGACAAAAGGCCATGCGCCTGGCCGCGATGATGGGTCTGGTGATTGAAGAAATGCATCAGCGGCACCAGCAAAGGATCGGTGAAAGCTTCGCCGCGCGTGTTGGAGTAGCTGAGGGTGGTCTTCAGCCGGCTGTCGTCCAGCGTGTCGCAATAGGCGATGATCTCGGCATCCTTCGCGTCACGCGCGGCGCGTAAGCCTGCGAAATCCGCGTGCAGGATCTGGTCCAGCGCCGTGATATGCGCCGCCAGCCGGCCGGTGAAGCGGCCGAGCCAGATGCTGTCGCCGACCAGGATATGGTTCAGCGTGGCATGGATCGAACCGAAGAAGCTCGGCCGCGCCGCGTGGTATTCGGCCGGCGCCAGCGTGGCGCAGGCGTCGTACAGCCGGGTATTGGCCCAGCGGTTGTAGCGGGCGAAGCGGTGGATGTGCTGCAGCAGGAGATCGTCGGGCATGGCCGCAGTCTAGGCCCGCTGCGGGGCGGCAGTGAAGCGCGGAATTGTCCCGCTGCAATTGCGGGAAATTCAAGCCGGCTGCAGAATGTGCCCGACGCGGACCAGGGTGCCGTCCGGATCGGTGAAGTAAAATTCCCGCAGTCCCCATGGGCGATCCTGGATGATGCTGAAGCGCGGCAGGTCGAGCGGCTGCCATGTCCGGTGCAGCACATCGGCATCCTCGGTGCGCAGATAGCAGGCTGTCGTGCTGGTGGCGGGATCGAGCAGGATCGGCGCATCGCCGCCGCCGCCGGCGAAGTGCAGCTCGAATTCCGCATGCAGGGCGACAAGGTAGTCGGGATAGCGGCGTTGCCGGTCGAAGCCGAGCCGGCGATAGAAGGCCGCCGTGCGATCGAGGTTGCGGGATGGCAGGATCGGAATCGCCGGCATGGTTCCTCCAAAGAAAACGGCCCGCCGGGAGGGCAGGCCGCTGGTATTCAAGGCGCGATGCGGCCGATTACCACTCGGTCAGGAACACATCCATCTTGGCTTTTTCCAGCGCGGCGGCGCGGGTCTTCTGCCACGCCTTCATGGCGGCGGCATCATCGGCATGGCTGCCTTTGCCATGCGCGGCCCAGGCTTCGGCCAGCACCTTCTGGCGCTCGATCAGGGCGGCGTTGCTCTTGTCGTATTCCGGCTTCCAGACCTTGATCTCCTTGAAGTACTTCACGGCGCCTTCATGCACCGGCACCACCCAGTCGAAGACCTGGCGCTTGATGTCCCAGCCGCCATTGCCCGGTGCGGCGGCCTTGTACTCGTCGAACAGCTCCACCATCGCCTTGGTCATGGCATAGACCTGGCCGGCATCGACGGTGTCGTAGGTCATCAGCACCGGATAGGGATAGGTGGCGGCTTCCACCTTCTTGTCGGCGCTCATCTCGGCGCCCTCGGCGCCCATGAAGGGCACGAAGAACGGCGCCTTGGCCTTCAGGCGTGCCCAGCCGGCCTTGTCGCCATGCGGCACGGTCGGATAGGCGACGCCGCGCGGGCTGGAGGCGAGCTGGTAGACCGGGCCGGAGATGGTCGAGGAGAAAGCCGCGTCGACCTGGCCGTTGATGATGCCCTGCATGGCCTGGCCGAAGCCGCCGAACTCGACCTTCTGAACGTCGTTCCAGGTCAGGTTGGCATAGGCCAGCAGCGCGGTGATGTTCTGGTTCAGCGACGGCGCGCCGATCACCCAGGCCACGCGCTTGCCCTTGAGGTCGGCCATGGTCTTCACGCCGGTATCCTTGGCGGCGACGATGGTGAGCAGGGCGTCGGAATTGTTCAGCAGCAGGGTGCGGACCTTCTGCGGACCCCATTCCTTGGCGCCGAATTCATACACGCCTTCCTGCGCCATGTAGGTGCCGCCGACGCCATTGGCGGAGAAGGGCACCTTGCCTTCGCGCAGCGGCACGGTGCGCGACACATCGTTCTTGCCGGGCAGCACGCGCAGCGTGACATTCATCTTGTTCTTGAGCGCATTGCCGACCGCAACCGCCTGGTTGTAGCCGCCGGAGCCGACGTCATAGGCGGTCCAGGTCAGCTGGTCGGGCAGCTTCTGCGCGAAGGCAGCGCCGGAGAGTGCCAACCCGGCAACAGCACCGAGCAGGGCATAAGTGTAGTGACGCATTGTAGTCCTCCCGTGTTTATCTCTTGTTTATGCGGTCAGTCTGTCGCGGTTGCTCACTTTCAGCAACAGGAAAGCACCGAGTGCCAGCGCCGCGCCGACAATCGCCAGCGTGGTGTTACTCACCGGAATCAGGTTGCCGCCGGGTGCCGCAAGTGCGAAGCCGCCGGTCGCCAGCATGATGCGCGCCAGCAGACGCAGCGGCGTGCCGTCCAGCCGGCCGGCGCCGATCAGCCAGCCCTGGATGCTGGCGGCGATCAGCCACACGCCGATGAAGGCGGTGACGATCACCGAGGCCACATCGATAGGGTCGCCCTTCAGGATCAGCGCGGGATTGAGCGCGAAGAAGAACGGCACGATGTAGATCACGGCGCCGAGTCGGATCGCCTGGAAGCCGATCTTGAATGGCGAGGTGCGCGCCAGCGGCGCGGCGGCGAAGGTGGCCAGCGCCACCGGCGGCGTGATGAAGGAGATCATGCCCCAGTACATGATGAAGAGATGCACGGCGAGCGGATCGAGGCCGGCCTTCACCAGCGGCGGCGCCAGCACGATGGCAAGGAAGATGTAGCAGGCCGTCACCGTCATCCCCATGCCGAAGATGAAGCTGGTGATCGCGCCCATCAGCAGCAGCACGATCGGCTTGTCGCCGGCGATATAGACGAGATCGTTGGCCAGCGTGCCGGCCAGGCCGGTGACCGAGAAGGCGCCGATGATGAAACCGACGCCGGCCAGGATCGCCACCAGTTCGGCCAGCGCGCGGCCGGTGGCGAGGATGAGGTCGACCAGGCTTTTCCAGCTCAGGCGGTTCTTCGGCAGGATCTGATTGATCACCAGCAGCAGGCCGGTGGCGACGAAGGGCGCCGTGGCTTCCTGCTGCTCGTTGATCATCAGCCAGACCAGCACGGCGAAGACGGCGATGTAGAGCCAGCCGTCCTTCAGCGTCTGCTGCAGCGACGGCAGTTCTTCCTGTTTCATGCCTTTCAGGCCGAGGCGCGCGGCATAGGCATCGATCTGCATGGCGAGGCCGAAATAGAACAGCAGTGCCGGCACGGCGGCGGCGAGTGCGATCTCGCCATATGAAATGCCGAGGAAGCTCGCCATCACGAAAGCGGTCGAACCCATCACCGGCGGCATCAGCACGGCGCCGGTGGAAGCCACGGCTTCGACGCCGCCGGCATAGTCGGCGCGGAAGCCGGTGCGTTTCATCGCCGGAATGGTGACGACGCCGGACGAAATCACGTTGGAAATGACGCTGCCGGAGATCGAGCCCTGCAGCGCCGAGGAGATCACGCCGACCTGGGCGGCGCCGCCGCGCCAGCGGCCGACCAGCGCGAAAGCCACGTCATTGAAGAACTTGCCGCCGCCGGTATGGTTCAGCGCCACGCCGAAAATGATGAAGCCGATGACGATCTCGCCGAAGGCGCGCATCGGAATGCCGAAGGCGCTTTCGGCGGAGACGATGTGGTAGGCCAGCGTGTTGTCGAGCGGCTGTTCGATACCGTTCAGCGGCGACGGCAGCTTGCCGGCGATGACGGGGTAGAGCGAGATCACGGTGACGATGATGAAGATCGCCGTGCCGCCGGTGCGGCGCAGCGCCTCCAGGATCAGCACCCAGAGGACGGCGCCGAGAATTTTTGCGGTGGGCGGCGCCGAGAATTCCCAGCCTTCGCCGAGAATCGCCTCGGCTTTCCAGCTGAACCAGGCCAGCGCCGCCATGGTGGCAAGGCAGAGGACGATATCGATGCCGAGCCAGGCGGCCGAGCGCGTTGCGTGCGGATGCCAGGGATAGGCCAGGAAGACCAGCGGCAGCGTGGCGGTGGCGAGCAGGAAGAGATAGCGGTTCTCGACCAGCGTGAAGCCGAACAGATGCAGGTTGAACTGCTGGTTCAGCACCAGCACGATCGTTGCCAGGGTCAGCGTGCCGAAGACGGCCTGCAGCCAGACCGGAAGGATGCGATAGGCCAGTTCCTCGACCATGCGGTCGGCGGGCGAGATTTCCGTCGCGACATCACTACTGGCGCGAACGCCCGTGTCGGCACCATCGGTGCCGGCAGCCTTCTGCATTGGTGGTCCTCCCTGCGCCGGCTTTTTCATTGCCGGTCGGATTGTCGGACCAGCAGTTTAGGGAGAGCGCAGCGGAGGATCAACACATCCTGCAGCCCACATCCTGCGACAGGCGCGATGCTGCAGGAAGATATGCTTTCACACAGTTGCTTTGTCGCTCGGATAATCGCGCAATTCGATCGGGGCCTGCCAGAAATGCTGCGCCGCTTCGAAGGCGGCGGCACCGGGCGAGATGCCGGCATCGCGCAGACTGCGCGCATCGATCCGGGTCAGCTCGCGGCGTGCCCGCGTACGCTGGGCCCAGCCGGCAAACAGCGCCGACAGCGCGGGCAGCGTCAGCTGCCACCATGGCGCAGCGAGCCCGTCGAAGACGGCCGGATTGCTGATGCCATCCAGCCAGCCGAGCTCGGCCTTGGTCGGGCTCAGCACCGGCCGGGCTCCGAGCCAGGCCGGCCGCTCGCCGGTGGGCTGCAAGCGGCGGGCTTGCTGCAGTGCGTCAGAACGATCGTGCTTTTTTACAATGGTCTGCGGGGCAGAGGGGGCGATGGTTGTCATGGGGAGGCTCTTTTTGTTGTTAGGTCTGGGGCGACTAACGGGAGAACTCTAACGCGTACCGGTGTCAAAAACTGTCAGTGAAGGGGCAGGGCCCGCTCGATCAGGCTGCGGAAACTGTCTTCGGCCCGCTCGACCGCGGTCGCATCGCGCAACAGCCGGCGGTAATAGTTCATCGCCAGGAAGATGCCCTGGAGATCATAGGCAAACTGCCTGGGGTCCAGGTCGGACCGGAAATGACCTTCCTGAACGGCGATATGGGCACTGCGCGTCAGCATGGCCTGCCACTGATTCTGCAGCTCGGCCAGGTGGTCGCGCACCGGGCCGGGCTTGTCGTCGACCTCGGAGGCCAGCGCCACGAACAGGCAGCCGCCGGGCAGGTCTTCGTGATTCAGGCTCCAGCCAAGCCAGGACCGGAACAGTACCTCGATGCGCGGGCGTCCACGGGGCGCCTTCATCGCCGGCTGCCACACCGTTTCCATGAACCGCTGGGCGGCCTCGTCAAGCAGCGCCTTTTCCAGCTCTTCCTTGGAGCCGAAATGGGCGAACAGGCCGGACTTCGACATCTTCAGCCGGTCGGCCAGCATGCCGATCGAAATCCCCTGAAAGCCTTCGACGCTGGCGGCGCGGAGGGCCTCGGTCAGGATGGCGGCACGGGTTTGCTGTCCTTTGCTCATAGTTGGAAATTTTAGGAACGACCGTTCGTTAAGTCAAATCAAAAGCCGGCGAGCGCTGTGACGGCGGCTACAAACCGGTGCCTGGGCCGGCGCCCGGGCGGGTTATGCCGCAGGGAAATGGCCGCTGTGCCGTAAAATTCCGCGAAACGCTCTCCATCAGGACCCCGCCATGAAAACCCGCCGCGATCTGCTCACCCTTGCCGCCCTGGCCGGCGGTCTGCCCCTGGCGCTGGCCCAGATCGACTATTCGCTGGCGCAGCCCAGGAACCCGGAGCCGACCCCGGCCTGCGGTGACGACCATGCCGGGATCACGCCGGAGCAGATGGAGGGCCCGTATTACACGCCCGATTCACCGTTGCGCACCGGCCTGTACGAAGCCGGCATGGCCGGCACGCGCCTGCGGGTCGGCGGCCTTGTGCTCGGCCGCGCCTGCCGCCCGGCCGCCAATGTGCTGGTCGACCTGTGGCATGCCGATGCCGATGGCCAGTATGACAATCGCGGCTATCGCCTGCGCGGCCACCAGTTCACCGATGCCGAGGGCCGCTGGCAGTTCGAAACCATCGTGCCGGGGCTGTATCCAGGCCGCACGCGCCATCTGCATGTGAAGCTGCAGCCGCCGCGCGGCGACATCCTGACCACGCAGCTGTATTTTCCCGACGAGCCGGGCAATGCGCGCGACCGCATCTTCGACAGGCGTCTGCTGCTGCGCGTGGCCGGCGACCGCGAACAGGCGATTGCGCGCTACGATTTCGTGTTGCCTGTTGGCTGAGCCCGGTGGTTGACCATACCGGCGGAGCCGCGCATTTTGGCGCTGACAGGAGTCAGCGCCGATGACGGATTTCGCCACATTGCTCACCTTCGCGCTCGCCGCCTTTGCGCTGGCGGTGACGCCGGGGCCCGACATGCTGCTGATCATGGCGCGCAGCGTGGCGCAGGGTCGCGTTGCCGGCTTCGTCACGCTCGCCGGCATCAGCGCGGGCTGCTATTTCCACGCGATGATCGCCGGCCTGTCTTTAAGCGGCGTGCTGCTGCTGGCGCCGGTGATGTTCGAGATCATCCGCTGGGCCGGTGCCGCCTATCTGCTCTGGCTCGCCATCCAGGCCCTGCGCGGCAGCGGCGGCTTTCAGGCACCGTCAAAAGTCGATGCGCCGCGCATACCGCTGGCGCGGCTGTTCCGTCAGGGCCTGCTCACCAATATCCTCAACCCGAAAGTCGCGCTGTTCTTCCTGGCGCTGTTTCCGCAATTCATGCAGCCAGATCCCGATACGGCCGTAACGCAGGCGCTGGTGCTGGCCAGCGTGCTGAATGTGGCGGGCTTCATCGTCAACGGTGCGATCATCCTGGCGGCCGGCCGGCTTGGCGAATTCCTCAGTGCGCGGCCCGCCTTCGTGCGCGGGCAGAACCGGCTGCTGGGCGGCGTCTTTGCCTTGCTTGCCCTGCGTCTGGTGTTCGACGCCAAACGCTAGGTCCGGGCCGGGCATTTGATGCCGGCCTGCTGACGCCTAATTCTGCATCACCGGCTGCAGCAGCTGCGCGACCTCGCCGCTGGCGATCATCGCCGCACAGGTCTGCGCGACCGTGGCGGCAACCTCGGGCGCGGTGCTGCGGCCGAAGGCCAGATAAAGCTTCGATGTCAGTTCCGGCAGTGCCAGCATGGGTACCAGCGCATCCTCGCGCTGATCCTGCTCGCGCAGGCGCATGCGAACCGTGGCGGGATGGCCGGGCATGGCATCGACGCGCCCGAACAGCAGCAGGCGCGTTGCTTCATCCTCGTCGGCCATGATCTCCACCGGAATGCCGTGACGCAGCAGATACTCGGTCTTCACATCGCGGTTGACGCCGGCAATGCGCCACTGTTTCAGGTCCGCAATCGCGTTGGCGACGACCAGACTGCGTTCGCGACGGCGGAACATCAGCACGTCGTAATCGAGCACCGGGCAGACCCAGTGAAAACTCTCTTCCCGCTCGGGCGTGCGCGCGATCAGGGCGATCAGCGTGTTGGGTTCATGCTCCGCCGTGGCCAGTGCGCGGGCAAACGGCTGCACCAGCAGCGGTGCGGGCCTGCCCAGGCGCCGCGCCAGTTCCGCCACCAGCGCCGCGGTCGGCCCGATGGCGATGCTGTTGGCATCTTCCTGCGTGTAAGGCGGAAAGCGGCCCGCGACATAGTGCAGCACCGGCAGGTCGGCACCATGCGCAGGCGCGGTCGTCAGCCAGGCGGCAATGACAAGGCAGGCAGCCGGAAGAACTGCGAAACAGGCGAAGCGGGGCATTCAGCCATCATAGGCAAGCGCCGCATAGCCGGAAGGTTACTTTCCGGCTATCCCGGTGATCGTGGTGTGACCGGTTACAGCTGCGCGACCTTGACGCCGGCCACTTCGGCGGTGCCGTCGAGAATGGCGGTCTTGATGGTTTCCAGGCCGCGCTCGAATTCCTCGATCCGCTCACGCAGACCGCGCAGTTCTTCCAGCGCGACATTGCCGATCGGCCGTTCGCTCTGCGCGTATTCCAGCACCAGCGTGGCATAGCGGCCGCGCATCTTGGCCAGCGAACGCAGCATGGTGTCGATTTCGTTCGGCTCGATGCGGCCGAGTGCCCAGACCATCTGTGCACGGGTGACGTCGCGCTCCTTGGCGACGATCTGCTGCACATACTGGCGTGCGTTCAGCGCGGCGGCGACCGCTTCGGCCGGACCTTCGCGGAGCGCAAGGCGCTCGCGCGCGCTCAGGCCGGCTTCAGCGAGGGATTTCGGCCTGGCGGCAGCGGCGGCAGCCAGTGCGGCCTGCGCCTGCGGTACGCCTTTGATCGCGGCCTTGAGCTGGGGTTCGACCTTCTCGGCCTGGCGCAACGACAGCAACGCAAATCCCATGGCGGCAACTCCTGTCCGGACATCGTGTTCCTGTCCCGACAGCAGCAAGCCCCGTGCCATGGCTAAATTGGCGGTTTTCAGGCGCTTTCGAGTTGACACCCTGCTGCCCACCGGCAGCTTTTTCCCAGGACGGCAGGCGTTTATGGCAGCGGCGGGGCCGCCACGCGGGTGATCTGACTGCCGAAATTCAGCTCCAGCAGCCAGTCCTTCGGCCGGGCGCGGTAATCCGACAACAGCGCCGGATCGAGGGCGAATTCCACCTGGGTGGCCTGGCCGCCGCCGCGCTGGCCGCCGCCGCTGATCGGAAAGCTCAGGCCGATTCCGGTGCCGAAACCGCCGTTCGACCCGGCCGAGCCGCCGATCCCCACGCTGGGCCGGCCCCAGCTTTCGCCGCCCGCCGGCGCGGCTTCGGCCTGGCTCAGGCGCTGGGCCAGAATCTTACGGCCATCGGGCGCGGTCAGTCGGGCATCGCGCAGCGGCTGCCCGGCGATCACGCGCATGAACAACAGGCCGCTGGTCTCGCCCTGCCAGACCGCGACGCGTGGCGGTGCGGGCGTGGCGGGCGTACAGGCGACTGCCGTAACGGCAAGCAGGATGGTGAGGGTCAAAGCTCTGAGCATCGCAGTCATATAGGGTT
This sequence comes from Ferrovibrio sp., assembly GCF_025869515.1. GTDB lineage: Bacteria > Pseudomonadota > Alphaproteobacteria > Ferrovibrionales > Ferrovibrionaceae > Ferrovibrio. Next base: position 16,580 of record NZ_JAOZVR010000104.1, on the reverse strand, counting down.
GGCGGCCGGCAGTTCCCATGGGGCGGCCCCGGCGTTTAAGCTGACAGGCATAGAGCAAGAAACGCAGGAAACACCCCTATGTCCGATACTCTGTTCGACCTCTCCGGGAAAGTCGCCGTCATCACCGGCTCCAGTCGCGGCATCGGCCGGGCGATCGCGCTGCGCATGGCGCAGCATGGCGCCAGGGTGGTGGTGACCAGCCGCAAGGCCGAGGCCTGCGAGACGGTGGCGGCGGAAATCCGGGCGGCCAGGACTCTGGATGGAAAACCGGGCGAGGCGATTGTCGTGCCCTGCAACGTCTCGGACAAAGCGCAGCTGCAGGGCCTGGTCGATGCGACGCTCAAACAGTGGGGCCGCATCGACATCCTGGTCTGCAATGCGGCGGTGAATCCCTTCTTCGGCCCGTCGAAGGACATTCCCGACGAGGCCTTCGACAAGATCATGGACGTCAACATCAAGTCGAATCACTGGCTGTGCAACATGGCGGCGCCCGGCATGGCCGCGCGCGGCGACGGCGCCATCGTCATCATCTCCTCGGTCGGCGGCCTGTTCGGGTCCAACACGCTGGGCGCATACGGCATCTCCAAGGCCGCCGACATGCAGCTGGCGCGCAACCTGGCGGTCGAATGGGGGCCGCAGAATGTGCGCGCCAACTGCATCGCGCCGGGTCTGATCCGCACCGATTTCGCCCGTGCCCTGTGGGAGAATCCCGAAATCGCCAAGAAGGCGACCAAGGGCTATGCCCTGCGCCGCATCGGCGAGCCCGACGAGATCGCCGGGGCCGCGGTTTTCCTGAGCTCCGCTGCCGGCCGGTTCATGACCGGCCAGACCATGATCATCGATGGCGGCGGCATGGTGAATTTCCAGTCGGTCTGAGGACGCCGCCGTGGCGGCAGCGGCCGGGCCGCTATATATAGAGTGACATGTCCGTCCGACCGCTGATAGCCGACCCGCGCGCCATCATTGACCGCAAGGCGCTGACCCTGCAGCTCGATGCCCTGGGGGCACCCGGCAGTGCCGAGCAACGCAACCAGGCTCTGGTGCTGCTGAAGGCGGCGCTTGGCCAGGGCCGCCAGGTGATCCGCCAGCGTTTCGAGGGCGGTACGGCGGCGCTGGCCACCCGGCAGTCCTTTGCCTTCCTGATCGACCAGGTGATCCGCCTGGTGCATGACTTCACAGTCAACCGGGTTTACCGCCTGCCCAATCCGACGGCCACCGAGAAGCTGTCCATCGTCGCCGTCGGCGGCTATGGCCGCGGCGAGATGGCGCCGTTTTCCGATGTCGACCTGCTGTTCCTGTTTCCCTACAAGCAGACCCCCTGGGGCGAGCAGGTGGTGGAATTCATGCTCTACCTGCTGTGGGATCTCGGCCTCAAGGTCGGCCATGCCACGCGCTCGGTGGATGAATGCGTCCGCCTCTCCTTAAGCGATGTCACCATCCGCACCGCGATCCTCGAACAGCGCTGGATCTGGGGCGACCAGGAACTGGCCGCGCAGCTCAAGCAGCGCTTCCTGAACGACGTGGTGGCCAAGACAGGTCCCGATTTCATCGAGAAGAAACTGGCCGAGCGCGACGAGCGCCATCGCCGCATGGGCGACTCGCGCTATGTGGTCGAGCCGAATGTGAAGGAAGGCAAGGGCGGGCTGCGCGATCTGCACACGCTGGTCTGGATCACCAAATATGTCTACGGCATCGAGGACAGCGCCGATCTGGTGGCGCGCGGCCTGCTGCACGCGGAAGAACAACGGCGCTTCACGCAGGCGATGGAATTCCTCTGGACCGTGCGCATCCACCTGCATTACCTGGCCAACCGCGCGGAAGAGCGGCTCACCTTCGACATGCAGGTCGAGATCGCCAGGGCGATGGGCTATGCCGACCGGCCCGGCCGCAGCGATGTCGAGCGCTTCATGAAGAAGTATTATCTGGTCGCCAAGGAAGTGGGCGACCTGACGCGGATCTTCGCCGCCGCTCTGGAAGAGCGTCACAAGAAGAAGAAACCGCTGGCGGCGATTCGCGCCAAGATCAAGCGGCCTAAGACCATGGATGGTTTCGAGATCGGCGGCGGCCGCGTCAATGTCGGCAGCGAGACGATGTTCGAGAAGCAGCCGGCGAAAATGCTGCGGCTGTTCCATCTGGCGCAGGAGCAGGGACTGGATATCCATCCCGAGGCTTTGCGTCTGGTGCGGCGGCATCTCAAGCTGCTGGACGGCAAGATCCGCAACGACCCGGACGCCAACCGGCTGTTCATGGACATGCTGTGTTCGACGCAGGATCCGGAAACCACGCTGCGGCGGCTCAACGAGGCCGGCGTGTTCGGTCGCTTCGTGCCGGATTTCGGCCGCGTCGTGGCGCAGACCCAGCACGACATGTATCACACCTATACGGTGGACGAGCATACCATCCGCGCCATCGGTATCCTGTCGCGCATCGAAAGCGGTGCGCTGAAGGAAGATCACCCCTTGTCCGTGAATGTGATCAAGGAAGTGCTGTCACGTCGCGTGCTCTATGTCGCCGTGCTGCTGCACGATATTGCCAAGGGCCGCGGCGGCGACCATTCGGTGCTGGGCGAAAAGGTGGCCGAGAAGCTCGGGCCGCGCTTCGGCCTGACGCCGGCGGAAACCGAAACCGTGGGCTGGCTGGTGCGCTGGCACCTCGCCATGTCGGCGACGGCCTTCAAGCGCGATATCGCCGATCCGAAGACGGTGGTTGATTTCGCCCAGCTGGTGCAGAGCCCGGAACGCCTGCGCCTGCTGCTCTGCCTCACGGTGGCCGATATCCGCGCGGTGGGGCCGACGATCTGGAACGGCTGGAAGGGCCAGCTGCTGCGCGAGCTGTATTACCGCGCCGAGGAATATCTGTCGGGTGGCTTTGCCGGCCGTGGTCGTGACCAGCGCATCGCCGAGACCAAGGAGAAGGTGCGCGCACAACTTACCGACTGGAGCAAGGCCGAGATCGACCGGCTGCTCAAGCGGCATTACGAGAATTACTGGTACTCGAACGATGTCGAAGTGATCCTGCGCCATGCACGGCTGATGCGCGAGGCCGATGCGGCCAAACGCACGCTGACCACGGCGACGCGATCCGACAAATTCCGCTCGGTGACCGAATTCACCCTCTATGCGCCCGATCATCCCGGCCTGTTCGCGCGCGTCGCCGGCGCCATGGCGGCGGCCGGCGCCAATATCGTGGACGCCAAGATCTTCACCACCAATGACGGCATGGCGCTCGACAGTTTCTATATCCAGGACATGGAAGGCGGCACCTTCGACAAGCCGGACCGCATCAAGAAGCTGAGCACCGCCATCGAGCGGGCGCTGTCGGGCGACCTGAAGCTGCGATCCGCGATCGCCTCCGAGAAGCCCGGCATGCCGAGCCGCACCCGGGTCTTCAAGGTTGCGCCGCGCGTGCTGATCGATAATCAGGCCTCCAACCGCTACACCGTCGTCGAGGTCAACGGCCGCGACCGGCCGGGCTTCCTCTACGACGTCACCCGCGGGCTCTACGATCTCAACCTCACCATCGGTTCGGCGCATATCGCAACCTATGGCGAGCGCGCGGTCGACGTTTTCTATCTGCAGGATCTGACTGGCATGAAGCTGACGGACAAGCGCCGGCTGCAGCAGATCGAGAAACACCTGATGAAGCAGATCAGCCCGGCCGAAGACAGGCCCGCTGCTGCAGGCACCAAGACGGCCAAGGCAGCGTGACGCGCCACGCATCACCGTCACAGGTTGAAGGTGAATTGCCTGTGCGGCCCGAGTAGAGTGCCCTGGTTGTGATACCGGCCACGCTCCGCCGCAAGGTGAAGGAGTGGCACCGCTTCGCTGGCTTGCCTATAATTTCGCGCCCCGCTTGAGATTAGCCTCCTGCCGATGTCTCTTTTCCGCGCCATTGCCACTGTCGGCGGCCTGACCATGATCAGCCGCGTTGCGGGATTCGTGCGCGATCTGCTGATCGCGCGCTATCTCGGCGCCGGGCCGATTGCCGATGCTTTCTTCGTCAGCCTGCGGCTGCCGAATTTTTTCCGCTCGCTGTTCGCCGAAGGTGCCTTCACGGCGGGCTTCCTGCCGCTGTTCAGCCGCACCGAGGCCAAGGAGGGCCGCGCCGCCGCCCAACATTTCGCCGAACGCGCATTGTCGATCCTGCTGTTTGCCACACTGGGCTTTACCCTGGTGGCGCAGGTTGCCATGCCACTGGTGATCCTGGTGCTGGCGCCGGGATTCGTCGGCGATCCGCTGCGCTTCCCGCTGTCGGTGACGCTCACCATCATCACCTTCCCATATCTGCTGTTCGTCAGCCTGGCCTCGCTCTATGGCGCGGTGCTGAACTGTTTTGGCCGCTTCTTCGGCATGGCGGCGACGCCGATTCTGCTCAATCTCGTGATGATCGCCGGCATGCTGTGGCTGACGCCCTACACGCCGAATGCCGGCTATGCCCTGGCCTGGTCGACCCTGATCGGCGGCATCCTGCAATTCCTGTGGCTTGCCTGGGATGCGCGCCGCGCCGGCCTCGACCTGCGCCTGCGCCGGCCGATCATCAACCAGAAAGTGCGCCGGCTGTTTCGCCTGGTGCTGCCGGCGGCCCTGGGCGCCGGCGCCACCCAGGTCAACCTCGTCGTCGGCCTGATCCTGGCTTCGCTGCTGCCGGCCGGTGCGGTGTCGTATCTGTTCTATGCCGATCGGATCAACCAGCTTACGGTCGGCGTGGTCGGCACCGCCATCGCCACCGCACTGCTGCCGACGCTGTCCAGCCAGCTGGCGCGCGACAATCATGCAGTCGCGCGCTACACGCAGAACCGGGCGATGGAATTCGGCCTGCTGCTGGCGTTGCCATCCTGCGCCGCTTTGCTGGTGATCCCCTTTCCGATCATTTCCATCCTGTTCCAGCGCGGCGAATTCGACCTCGCCACCGCCCGCGAAACTGCCAACACCCTGTTCGCCTATGCCTTCGGCCTGCCGGGCTTCGTGCTGTCGCGCACATTGACCCCCAGCTTCCATGCGCGCCAGGATACCCGCACGCCGGTCAAGCTCGCGATGGTGAGCATCGTCGTGAACATCGGTCTTGGCCTGGCGCTGCTGCCGGTGCTGGCCCATGCCGGCCTCGCACTGGCCACTGCGATGGCGGCCAACGTCAACACCCTGCTGCTGCTCATCACGCTGTACCGGCGCGGCCTGTGGGAGGCGGATGACCGGCTGAAGCGGCGCAGCCTGCTGATTCTGCTGGCGGCGGCGGCCATGGCGCTTGTGCTGTTCCTGCTCGACCGCCTGGCGCTGACGGACTGGTATGCCGGCGACTTCTGGTATCGGTCGGCCGCGCTGATCGTGCTGGTCGGCAGCGGCCTGGCGGTCTATCTCGCCTGCGTCATGCTGTTCGGCGCCACCCGGCCCAGCGAATGGAAGGCCATCCTGCGGCGCGAGTGATCGCCGGCGCGGGGCGGCATCCCGGCCATTGACGTTACCGGCCGGCCCGGCGATAACCGCCCGGTTTCATAATCCTCTCCCATCACCGGGGCCTTCCACCGCCCCATCCAGCCAGGGACAGTCCATGGCCTTCCAACGGCGCATCTTCTCGGGCATCCAGCCCACCGGCAATCTCCATCTCGGCAATTATCTCGGCGCTGTACGCAACTGGGTCGCGCTGCAGAAGGAATACGAGTGCATCTTCTGCATGGTCGACATGCATGCGATCACCGCATCCCTGCTCGATCCGGACGAGCTGCGTCACAGCACGCGGGAACTGGCGGCGGCGATGATCGCCTCGGGTATCGATCCCGAGAAGAATATCCTGTTCAACCAGTCGCAGAATCCCGATCACGCCACGCTGGCCTGGGTCTTCAATTGCGTCGCCCGTATGGGCTGGATGAATCGCATGACCCAGTTCAAGGAGAAAGCCGGCAAGGATCGCGAGAATGCCTCGCTTGGCCTCTATGCGTATCCCGCGCTCATGGCGGCGGATATTCTTGTCTACAAGGCGACCCATGTGCCGGTCGGCGAGGATCAGAAGCAGCATCTGGAACTGACCCGCGACATCGCGCAGAAGTTCAACCATGACTATGGCAAGGAATTCTTCCCGCTGACCGAACCGCTGATCTTCGGCACCGCCACGCGCGTGATGTCGCTGCGCGACGGCGCCAAGAAGATGTCGAAGTCGGATGCTTCCGACCAGTCGCGCATCAACCTGACCGACACCGCCGACGCAATCGCCGACAAGATCAAGCGGGCAAAGACCGATCCCGAGCTGCTGCCCGAAGCGGTGGAAGGCCTGGAAGGACGGCCGGAGGCGCAGAACCTGATGGGCATCTACGCGGCGCTGTCGGACCAGACGCTGGAACAGGCGGTGGCCGCCACCGCCGGCAAGGGCTTTGGCGATTTCAAGAAGATGCTGACCGAAACGGCGGTTGCGGTGCTCGGGCCGATCACGGCCGAGATGCGCCGCCTGACCGCCGATCCCGGCTATGTCGACGGCATTCTGCGCAAGGGTGGCGAAAAGGCGCGCGCGCTGTCTGCGCCGATCATCGCCGAAGTCTATGACACGGTCGGCTTCCTGCGCCCGTAATCGCGGACTGTAGCCTTGAATGCCCTGGATGGCAGGCCCACATTAGGAGCCCGCCACTTTATTCTGGCCGACAGAGAATGATGGATACCGCCGCCTCCCGATCCGCCCTTACCGCATGGCTGCGCAGCCGCTGGCTGCCGGTAACGGCCATCGCTGTCGTGCTGATCTTCGGCCTGTATTATCCGGTCGGCATGCTGATCGCGCACAAGATCGACGACCGGCTGGATTTTGAAATCCCCGCCGGCGACCTGCCTGCCGGCGGCAGCCGCACGGTGGCATTGGCCGCGGCGCTGATCGACCGCGAGGTCAACCGCAGCGGCTGGGTCGCCAACGATCCCTTCTTCATGCCGGGATCGATGCTCGACAACATGCCGAACTACCAGCTCGGCATGATTCATGCGCTCGGCCGTTTTGCCTTCCAGATGGTCGACCAGATCGGCCGTACGCGCGGGTCGAGCCAGACCGACCGCGACCTGCAGGAAGCCGCCGGCCTGCTGCAGTATTCCGGCACCAAGTGGATCTTCGATTTCTCCACCTCGCTGCTGCCGACGGCGAAATCGGAAGACCAGTATCGCAAGGCGCGGTCGGCCCTGCTCAGCTACAACCAGCGCCTCGGGGCCGGTCAGGCCGTGTTCGAGCGGCGCGCCGACAATCTGCAGGCCACGCTGGAGCGCATCGCGCTTGATATCGGTTCGGCCTCGGCGGCCATCGACCGGCGCATCCGCGAGGGCAGCGAGATGATGATCGACTGGGAAGGCGACGACGTCTTCTACAGCGTCAAGGGTCAGATGTATGCCTACTATCTGGTGCTGCGCGAACTGAAGCAGGATTACCCCAATCTGGTGCGCGATCGCGAACTGGGGGGCACCTGGGACCAGATGCTGGACTCTTTCGCCGCTGCGGCGGGGCTGAAGCCGCTGGTGGTCGCGAATGCGCGGCCGGATGCGGTGATCCTGCCCAACCATCTGGCCTCGATGGGATTTTACGTCGAGCGCGCCCGCGCCCAGATTTACGAGATCGTCAATATTCTGCAGAAGTAAGTGTGGCGACCCGACAATATCGCTGCGCATGCGGTCCGGCATTTCGGCATGGAAATCGCCGTCAAGACCGCGGGCATAATTACCCACATCTTTCTGCCATTGCGTTCGGAGCAAGGGCAGGGCAACCTCTGACGGCATGAGCGAAAGCAAGGCAGAGTCTTCAAGGCCGGACGCCAAACGGCGCAGCAAGTTCCTGGTCGTCGTCGACGATACGGATGAAGTGCGCGTGGCTGTGCGCTATGCGACGCGGCGCGCGCGCAATGTTCGCTGCGGCGTGGTGATGCTGCGTGTCATCGAGCCGGTCGATTTCCAGCAATGGGCCGGCGTTGCCGAGATGATGCGCTCCGAAGCCCATGAAGCGGCCGAGGATCTGCTGCAGAAGCTGGCCGAGCAGGTGAACCAGGAATCCGGCCTGATGCCGGAACTGGTGATCCGCGAGGGTGTCGCCAAGGACGAGTTGCTGAAGCTGGTCGACGAGGATCCCGATATCCGCATGCTGGTGCTGGCCGCGGCGCCGGGCAAGGGCGGCGAAGGCCCGGGCCCGCTGGTTTCCGCTTTGGCCGGGCAAATGGCGGGCGACCTGAAGTTCCCCATCACCGTGATCCCCGGCGCGCTTACCGACGAGCAGATCGATCGCCTCACCTGAGGCTATTCCACCAGGTCCAGTACATTTTCGCTGACCACTGTTGTGGTCACCGGATCGTGCAGATGGTCGATCGGGCGGCCGTCATGGCCTTCCAGGCGGTCGTAGAGGGCAAAACCAAGCACCAGGTCGATCCGTGTTCTGTCTGCCGCCATCGGCAGCAGCAGGCGGCGGAACTGCATCACCGGCCGGCCGCGCTGACTCCAGTGCTGCAATACATAATGTCCGTAGCCCGACAAGACGGTTCGGTAGTTGGCGGTGATCCGCGCAAGCTGCTCGCCGGTGAAGATCTCGTCGAGATGCCGGTTGCTCAGCTCGAAGTCGAGCTGTTGCCGCACGGCGGCGCCTGACAACACGTAGCGGAAACGGGCGCCGTCCTCGATCGCTTCCACCATGAAGATGTTGGGCAGCAATTGTTTGAGGTCGAACGGATCGATGTCGTCGCGCGCCGGCCAGAGCTGCAGGCCGCGCCAGCGCTGCCAGCAGGACAGCGCATGAGCGAGCCGGGCATCCTCGACAAGCTGCTGCGGCGTGGCGTTCATGGCCCAAGTCTGGACCGCGATGGCGGTTGCGGCAACCGCAAACAGGGTTATGGCCGCCGCCGGTCATCAACACGTATTCATAAACGGCGATTATTCATACCCGGCCAGGCGGTCGACCGGCAGCGTGAACAGTTCCTGCGCCTCGCGCACGCCGCGCAGCGCATGGAAGCCGACCGATTCAAGATGATAGGGCGCCGCGGCATCGCTGTTGATGGCATCGGCAAAGGTCGACGAGGCCAGCAGCGGGCGGTCCACCGCTTTGGTCTGCGCTTCCAGGCGCGCGACTTCGTTGACGGCGCGGCCGATCACGGTGAAATCGAGCCGGTCGCGCGCGCCGATATTGCCGAACACCACCTTGCCGACATGCAGGCCGATGCCGACCTTCAGCGGCGCGACGCCGGCGATGGCGCGGCCCTGGTTCAGCTCGTGTAATCCGGCGAAGGCATTCTCGGCCGCTGTCAGGGCGCGCCGGCACGCCGCCTCCAGCGTATTGCCGTCCTCGACGCGGAAAATGGCCAGCAGGCCGTCGCCGATGAATTTCAGAACCTCGCCGCCATGGGCCTGGATCGGGCCGGCCATGGCATCGAAATAACGGTCCAGCGTCGCCACCACCTCGACGGTCGGGTTGCGATCCGAAAAGGCGGTGAAGCCGCGCAGGTCCGACAGCCAGATGGCGGCCTCCACCTCATAGCCCTGGCCGCGCCGCAGGTCCCCCTTCAGCACCCGTTCGGCCGGGCTCTGGCCGAGATAGGTGGTCAGCAGGTCGCGGGTCATGCGCCGCCCGGCTTCCAGCTCCAGGCGCAGGGCGATCAGCGGCATCAGCTCCATCAGGTAGCTGAGCTCTTCGGGCCGGAAACCGCCCTTCCGGTCGGTGGCGAAGCTCATGAAGGACACATTCTGGCCTTCCCGGCCCATCCCCGGTCCCTGGGTGAACCGCATCGGCAGGACCAGGTAATCAGTCACCCCCAGCGCCTTGAGCTCCGGCAGAATGCCGAAATCCATCGGCGCTCCGGGCTGTTCAAGTTGCCGGCGGATGGCGGCGGCGCCCTCGTGGATCACCGCGATGGGGCTTTTCAGGTATTCGTCGGTCTGGAACACGCCATGGCCGCGTTCCGTCATGGTCACGCCCGCGTCGCGCTGCCAGGCGAAGGCGCGGGTGACGGTCAGGGGATGCATCGAGGGCAGGCCGGTGGTGACGCGGAACAGCGGCAGGCCTTCGTCTAGCAGATGACGGCAGAATCCCTCGAACAGCTCGCTCATCGGCATCACTTTGCCGTCGTGATCGACCAGCCAGCGGGCAGCCGGAGTGAGAACAAGCCGCGAATCGGGCCAGCGCGGCAGGCGCAGTATCCCCTCGGCGGGATCGCTCATCGCTCCACAGCCCTGGGGACAACCAGCAATTTTATCCACATTGGTTTAAAATCTTCCAAAACTTGCGCTGCCTACGCAATTTCATGTCCGCGCCATGGTTTTGCCACGGCCTTTAGCCTTGATATTTGCGGACCCCGCGACCAATTTCCAGTCCACCTTACGAGACCCCAGAGCAAATGTTCATCCAGACTGAAACCACGCCGAACCCGGCGACCCTCAAATTCCTTCCCGGCCGCGATGTGCTGGGTGCGGAATTCGTCGGCGGCTCGGTCGACTTCACCGAGGCCGAATCGGCCAAGGTATCTCCGCTCGCCACCCGCTTGTTCGCGGTGGCCGGCGTCGAGGGCATTTTCCTGGGCTCCGACTTCGTGACCGTCACCAAGGGCGACCTGCGTGACTGGACCGAACTGAAGCCGGCCCTGCTGGGTGCGATCATGGAGCATTTCATGTCCGGCCTGCCGGTGATGAATGCCGGCGCCGGCGGCAGCGAGGTCGAAGAGACATTTGATCCGGCCGACGGCCAGATCGTTACCCAGATCAAAGAACTGATCGAAACGCGGGTCCGTCCCGCGGTGGCCCAGGATGGCGGCGACATTATTTTCCGCGGATTCGAGCGTGGAGTCGTTTTCCTGCAGATGCAGGGGTCCTGTTCCGGTTGCCCGAGTTCAACGGCAACCCTGCGCTATGGCATTGAAAACATGCTGAAGCATTACGTGCCCGAAGTGTCCGAAGTACGGGCCGTCTGAGTCGCTGTCAGGGTCCGGGGGTTGCCGGAACTAACAGCTGTTCACCGCGTTTTTGGTGAGTTCGAAGCGTTTCCTGGTGGGGGATCGCACATAGGGCAGCGCCCGTCGCAATCGACGAGTTATGTCGGCTGAGGCGTGGGCTAGGCGCTGATAACTGTGGAGGTTTGACCCATGACGGCACATCGCGATCGGCGATTGCTTGCCATTGGATCGGACGTACGTCTGATTTTTGCCGGTTTCGGCCTGTTGCTGGCCGTCGGCCTGGTTTCCGGAGTGGGCGTGGGGTGGCTTTCGAGCCGCCAGCTTTCCCGCGTGCCCGAAGTGCAGGTGGCGCAGGTTGCGTCCGACCACTCGGTGCGGGAATCCGTTCATGATGCCTGGGATCGTCTGCGCCAGATCGCGCAGCTCGACTGGCGTTCGGTGGTCGAGCCGCGCAACAGCGCGGCAGTGGCCGATGCCGCTCCCAGGGACAAGAAAGATGATGCACCCGCGATCAGCGCGGCCGAGGCTTCGCGCCGCATTGCGGAAGTGCGGCAGTTCTCGCCGCATCGCACCGCCATGCGCGCCGAAACCGACCGCACCGTGGATGCGATGCTCGCCCGTTTCGAGCAGCAGGGCTTCGATCTTGCCGATCTGCGCAATCCCAGCGGACAGGTCGAAGTGCCGCGCATCTTTCTGGCCTCGCTGCCGGTCGATATCGCCGATGTCAATCTGACGGAAAAGCGCAAGCGCGCCTTTCTGAAGGTGATGCTGCCGCATATTCTGCGCGAGAACGAACGTATCGTTGCCGATCGTGAGCGGCTCGAGCAGCTGCACCAGCGCATCCAGTATGGCACCGCGCTGAGCATGCGCGACCAGCGCTGGCTCGAACGGCTGGCCGAACAGTATGGCGTCGATGATGGCGACACCGCAGAACTGCTGAACCGCGTCGATGCCATTCCGGCCGGTCTGGCACTGTCGCAGGCCATTGAGGAATCAGGCTGGGGCACCTCGCGTTTCGCTCTGATGGGTAATGCCGTCTTCGGCATGTGGACTTGGATTCCGGGCAATGGCCTGGTGCCGGAAAGCCGTCCCGAGGGCGAGACCTATGAAGTGCAGCGCTTCAAGAGTCTGGAGCATTCTGTTGCCGCCTATATGCGGAACCTGAATTCCAAGGCCAGCTATCGCGAATTCCGCGACAAGCGCGCCGTCATGCGCGACCGCAGCGTGACGCCCGACAGCTACCAGCTGGCCGGTACTTTGCATCGCTATTCGGTGCGTGGCCCGGATTACATCCGCACCATCCGTTCGATCATGAAGTCGAACGGGCTGGACCAGTTCGATGCCGCCAGGCTGGCCGACGAGTCGACTCCGCTGCTGAGCACGCTGGATTTCTTCGGCAAGTCGTAAGCTTTCTGTCAGCGATACGCAGTAACAACCGGCCCGGACCAAGTCCGGGCCGGTTTTTTTTGCCATCCTGCGTCAGGCTGGCGCGGAGTCGCCACCTTGCGGCGGCGTTAACCCGACCAATATACTGTGTTAACGAAGCCGGGCGGCTTTGAACCCCGAGGTCGCCGTGTCGCTGTGTGAGGAAGCCCCATGTCTGCCCGTCCCGTTCTGTCCCGCCTGCTGCTGGTTCCTGCCATCGCCAGTGCCCTGCTGCTTTCTGCCTGCCAGAACAACGGCCAGGGACCGGAGATGAACAAGGAGAATATCGGCACTGTGCTCGGCGGTATCGGCGGTGCCGTGCTCGGCGCCCAGTTCGGCAAGGGCACCGGCCAGCTGGTCGGTGTGGCTGCCGGCGCCCTGGCCGGCGCCTATCTCGGCAACCAGATCGGCTCGTCGCTCGACAAGGCCGACAAGGCGCAGATGGAGCAGGCCAGCAACAAGGCCACCACCGCGCCGATCGGACAGACCATTTCCTGGCGCAATCCCGACAGCGGCAATTCCGGCACAGTGACTCCGACAAGGGAAGGCACCGCGTCGAATGGTGAATACTGTCGCGAGTTCCAGCAGACGGTGACGGTCAGCGGCAAGACCGAACAGGCTTACGGCACGGCCTGCCGGCAGCCCGATGGCAGCTGGAAGATCGTCAACGGTTGATCCGCATGACCGGTGCCACGCGTAGCAACAGGGGATCCAGGCTGTTGGATCGGGCTTCAGGCCCGCTGCTGGCTGCGGGATTCGGCCTGGCTTTGCTGTTTGCGCCGGTTGCCGCCCATGCCGATTTTGCCCAGGGCGTGAAAGCCTACGAGGCCGGCGATCACAAGGCTGCTTTCGAGGCCTGGCTGCCGCTCGCCGAAAATGGCGATGTGGCGGCCATGCGCAATATCGGTCATCTCTATCGCTGGGGGCAGGGCGTCGAAAAGGACATCCGGCTGGCGGTGCAGTGGTATCGCAAGGCAGCCGAGATGGGCTTCTCGCGCGCGCAGGCGAATCTTGCTTCCATCTACCTGCAGGGCGATGAGGGCGTGCCGGTCGATTATGCCGAGGCCTATAAATGGTTTGCCGCCGCTGCAGTCCAGAATCTCGCGGTGGCGCAGTATAATCTCGGCCTGATGTACGAGCTCGGTCTGGGCATCCAGAAGAGCGAGCCGCGTGCGCTCGGCTGGTACAATCTCGCTGCGAAAGCCGGCCAGCCCGAGGCGATCGAGCGGCTGTCGCAACTGGTGAAGAATACCGAGGCGCCGCTGGTTTCCGGCGTGAATATCGCCGCGCCCCAGGCGGCATCCGCCGATGATCGCACCGAAGCGGCGGGCAGCGCTGCGGCACCTCCGGCACCAGCAGTGGCAGTGCCGGGTGGCGCCGCCATGCCGGCCGATCCGGCCCCCATTGCCAACCCGGTTCAGGCCGCCTCTGCCCCGGCCCCTGTGGCCGCGCCTCCCGTCGCGCCGGCACCGGAGGTGCCGCCCGAGGAGGATCGCCCGGGCCTGCTGGGACGGTTTTATTCGGCGATTTCTTCCGGCGGCGGTGTCTCGATCCCTGATATCTTCAAGTCATCGCCGGAACCGGCCACGGATTCGCCCCCGGAATCGTCTCCGGTCGAGGGGCAGTCCGCCGCGCCGGACGGCAGCCGCAAGGCTGGCGATCCGGAAGTCCGGCCATGAGGACCCGCCAGCATGCGTGATCCGTATCAGGTTCTGGGAGTGGCGCGCGGTGTCAGCGCCGAAGACCTGCGCAAGGCCTATCGCAAGCTGGCCAAGGAATTCCATCCCGACCGCAACCAGGGCAACGAGAAGGCGTCCGAGCGGTTCAAGGAAATCTCGGCAGCCTACGATCTGATCGGCGATCCCGAGAAACGCGCCAAATACGACCGCGGCGAGATCGATGCCTCCGGCCAGCCGCGCACGCGCGGTTTCGGCGGCGGCGGATTCCGTCCGGGCGGCGCCGGCGCCGGCGATGCCCGCGGCCCCTTCGGCGCCGGCGGCTTCGGCTTCGATCCCCATGCCGGCGGCGAGGATATTTTCGACGAGATTTTCGGGCAGATGCGGCGCGGGCGCGGCGCTGCGGGTGCCGGCGGCGCCAGAGCAAACCGGCCGATGCGCGGCGCCGATCGTCATTTCAACCTGAAGATCGGCTTCCTTGATGCGGCGCGCGGCTGCAAGCGCCGGCTCACCATGCCCGATGGCAAGCAGCTCGATGTCGCCATCCCGGCCGGCCTGTCGGATGGCCAGCAGATCCGGCTGCGCCACCAGGGCGATGCCGGCCGCAACAACGGCGAGGCCGGCGATGCGCTGATCGAGGTGACGGTCGAACCGCATCCGTTTTTCAGCCGCCAGGGCGACGACCTGCATCTGGAACTGCCGGTCACGCTGGACGAAGCCATCCTCGGCGCCAAGATTCCGGTCCCGACCATCGACGGCATGGTGGCGGTCGGCGTGCCCAAGGGTGCCAGTTCCGGCACCACATTGCGGCTCAAGGGGCGCGGCTTTCCGCTCAAGGGCGGCGCGTCTGACCAGCGCGGCGACCAGTATGTGAAGCTCAAGCTCGTGCTGCCCGAGAAACCCAATTCGGCGCTCGAAAAGCTGATCGAAGGCTGGGTCAAGTCGAACAAATACGACGTGCGGGCCAAATACACCGTCGATTAAGGCGCATCAGGCAGCCGTTAAGGTCGTTTTAACGAAGCCTTCACCATCTCTTGGCAGCCTAAACCACGGACTTTCCTTGCGGAGGAGTCCGGCGGACTCTATCGTCCGCGCCATTCCCACCGATTCGCGATGGGCTTTCGATTCGGTCATGTACACACGGCGCCTTGTCCTCTCTTCGCTGCTCGGCCTGCTCGGCACCGCTGCCCTGCCGGGGCAGGGTGAGGCTGCCGCCAAGAAGACGCCGCCGCTGCCCGGTCGCAAGCCGGCGCCGAAGGCGGTGCCCAGGCTGCCGCCGCGCCCGCCGGCCATCGTCATCCTCGATCCCGGCCATGGCGGTCGCGATCCGGGCGCCATTGGCGTCACCGGCACCGAGGAAAAGGACGTCACACTGTCGATCTGCCAGGGCATTCGCCAGATGCTGGCCGATCATCCCGATATCAGGGTGTTCCTCACCCGCGACCGCGACAGCTATATCCCGCTGCCGAGCCGCGTCGCCTTCGCGCATGAGAAGAACGCCGACCTGTTCATCTCGATCCATGCCGATGCGGCGCCGAACCGCGCCGCCCGCGGCCTCTCGGCCTATACGCGGGCCGACAAGGCGACCGATGATTTCGCCCGTCATCTGGCCGACCGCGAGAACAGGGTCGACGCCGTCTACGGTTTCGATGCCGGCGCCACCGACAAGCAGACCGCGGCCATCCTGATCGACCTGGCACGTCGCCACGGCCATAACGCCTCGCTGGCCGCCAAGCGGCGTATCGTCACCGGCGTGGGCCATCGCGTGCAGCTGCTCGACAACCCGATGCGGGCGGCGAATTTCGCCGTGCTGCGCTCGCCGGCCTTGCCGTCCGTGCTGATCGAGACGGGATTTCTGAGCAATCCGCAGGATGAAAAAATCCTGCGCAGCCCGAAAAGCCGCGCCGCCCTGGCGCGCTATCTGGCCGACCAGATCGCCCCGGTCGCCGTCGACCTGAGAGAAGCGTGAGATCTGCCGTTTCATAAACTGTCATCCTCGGGCTTGTCCCGAGGATCCATTTACATGTTCCGATATACGGATGGTTGGTATGGACCCTCGGAATAAATCCGAGGGTGACGGTCTTTGTGGTGGCGGCATCCGCGTCTTTGTCCCCTGACAATTCAGAAGCTGCGGGACAGGCGAAGGCCTGCTAATGCTGGCCGTACATGCTGCCTGACCTTTTTTCCTTCATCATTGCCGCGTCCGGCGTTTTCCTGATTGCCTTCATGCGCGGCGCCTTTGGCGGCGGTTTCGCCATCGTCGGCATTCCGCTGCTCTCGCTGGCGATGGATCCGATCACCGCCGGCGCCGTGCTGGCGCCGCTGTTCATCGCCATCGACATCGTCGCCCTGCGCTACTGGAAACCCAGCACCTGGTCGAAGCCCGATATCAGGCTGCTGCTGCCCATGCTGGCGCTTGGCATCGCGCTCGGCTTCTGGCTGATGCACATGCTCAACCGCCATGCCGTTGAAATCGCCATGGCGGCGATCACGCTGGTCTTCGCCGGCCTGTGGTTCCGCAGCGGCGGCCAGGTGCAGCAGCAGCCGCGCATGCCGGCCAAGGGGCTTCTCGCCGGCTTCACCGCGGGCATCACCACGAT
>NZ_JAOZVR010000103.1 GCF_025869515.1 Ferrovibrio sp. | reverse complement strand
AAGCAATAAGGAAAGAGAAATTCAGGAGAGAAAGATGCCCTCCCGCCATTCATGCGGGAGGGCACAGTCGCGGCAGGCTCAGTCGGCCGGACGCATCTTGGCGACATCGGCATCCGACGGCAGGAACTTGGCGCCATCGGCGTAGTACCAGTCGGTCATGACGCCCTTGCCGTCCTTCAGCCCGATCTTGCCGACATAGGCACCCATCGTGGACTGATGGTCCTGGGGACGATAGGTGATGTTGCCGAGTGGGGTGCTGTGGGTCAGGCCCTTCATCGCCGCCACCAGCTTCTCGGTGTCGAGCGTGCCAGCCTTCTTGATCACGGCCGCAGCAGACTGCACGGTGGCATAGCCGACGATCGAACCCAGACGCGGATAGTCGTTGAACTTCTTCTGGTAGGCATCGGCAAACGCCTTATGCTCCGGCGTGTTGATGGCATACCAGGGATAGCCGGTGACCCACCAGCCGACCGGCGCTTCGTCCTTCAGCGGATCGAGATATTCCGGTTCGCCGGCGAGCAGGTTGAACACCGCGACATTCTTGAACAGATCGCGGGTCTGGCCTTCGCGCACGAACTTGGCGAGATCGGCGCCGAACAGCGACGAGAAGATCGCATCCGGCTTGGCGGCGGCAATGGCATCAGCCACCGCACCAGCTTCGATCTTGCCCAGCGGCGGCGCCTGCTCGATGACGAATTCGACATCGGGCTGTGCCGCCTTCATCAGCTGCTTGAAGGCTGCCGTGGCCGACTGACCGTATTCATAGTTCGGGTAAACGATGGCCCAGCGCTTTTTCTTCAGCTTGGCCGCTTCCGGCACCAGCATCGCCGTCTGCATGTAAGTCGAGGCGCGCAGGCGGAATGTGTACTTGTTGCCCTGGTCCCAGACGATCTTGTCGGTCAGCGGCTCGGCCGCGATGAACAGCGTCTTCTTCTCCTTGGCGAAGCTGGCAACCGCCAGACCGACATGCGAGGGGAAAGTGCCGATCAGGAATGACACCTTCTCGCGCGTCACCAGCTCCTCGGCGATACGCACGGCATCGCCGGGCGTGCCGTTATCGTCGCGGCTGACGATTTCCAGCTTCTTGCCCAGCAGACCGCCGCTGGCATTGATCTGTTCCACCGCTAATTCCCAGCCCTTCTTGTAGGGCTCGAGGAAGGCGGCGAAATTCTTGTAGGAATTCATCTCGCCGACTTTGATGGTGTCCTGCGCCTGCGCGCCGGATGTCAGACCGATCATCGCCGCACCGAATGCGGCACTCAGTTTCAACCAGCTTCTACGATCCATTTTCTGCCTCCTGTTGATCCCATGATTCCCGAATACGCGAACGCTAAACTTTTCTTCTGACGCAATTATCGCTGCCCATCCTCGCCCTTGATCTCATGGACCTGCAGGCCGCCGACCCGGGCATGCACGCGCCCGCCGGTGCTCATCGCCAGGATGAAGGCGATCTCGTTGTCGCGCGGCCCGTCGGCCACGCCGAATTCGATGGCATCGAAATGGCTGCGCACATAGGCGGCATTCACATGATGCAGCGGAATGTCGATCCGCGCACCCGGGCCGCCCACCTTGGTGGCCGAGGGCACGATGGCCCTGGCATTGCCGAGGATTTCGCGCATCGAATAGCCGCCGGGCACATGCCACAGCGCGCCATGCTCCAGCTCGCCGCCAGCGCCGATCAGGGCGCCCTTGCCATAGGCCTCGATCACCTTGGGATCGTTGCCGAGTGCGGCGACCAGGCGCCTGGTGAGGTCGAGACCGAGCGGCTTGAGCGCGTCCATCATCGGCGTGATGTCTTCGACATAGCGGCCAGCGTAAGGATTCTTCACGAAAGCGCCGATCACGCCCTTGCGCGGCGGCTTTGCTGCCTTCGGCCCACCGTCATGGAATGTATCTTCGGTGATGCAGACGATCTTGCGCACGTCGACCAGACTCATTTCCCCTACCCCGATACTTTCATGTCTTGCGGCGCTTGCTGTGCCGATGCCAGCAGCACCTCGCCGCCGACGGTTCTGGTCTCGCCCTGCAGCGACAAAAACGCGGCCTGAATCAGGCCGCTGCGGCGCAAATCTTGCGCGCGCGCCGCACCCGCCGACAAGGCTTCGTTGATCGCGAAAATCGGCAGTGTACCTACGGATACCGTGACCGGCAGCGCGCCGAGATCGCTGTCGTCCCGCAGAGAGTGTGCCGGCTGGCGGCGAATCATCTCATGCTCCACCGTCACCGCATTGGCGATGATGGTGGCGGCCGCATCGGCCTGCGCGGCGGTTTCGGCCAGCACGGTGACGGCATCGGCGATGCCGAGGGAAAACGAACGGCCGCGCCAACCGGAGGTAGCGATTCCGCACGACGGCTGCGCGGCGTTCAAGGTGGCAATGGCATCGAGATGCGGCAGGTCGGGATTGCACACCACGGCAGCACGCAGGGTTTCCTGGCCGGACAGATGGAAAGCGATATCGCCGCCATTGTTGACATAGGCTTTGGCCAGTTGCACGCCGGCCAGCATCGCCGCCAGCACTTCGTCGGCCACGGCACCGGCCACGGCGGCCATCGGCGTGATGAAGACCGTACGATATGGCCAGCAGGCCGCCGCCATGCGGCGCGCCACCGGGCCGCGGAACAACGGATGCGCCGGCCCGAGCGGTCGGCGCAGGTCATCCAGCTCGCCCGCCAGCGTTTCCAGGATATCCTGGAAACGCGCCACGGCCTGGTCATAAGCGCGCGCGACATCCGGCTGGGTGCCGAAAGCCTCGATCACCAGGTCGATCGGGCCATGCTGCAGATGCAGCCGGCGCGATATCCCATCGCGACCGACCAGCCAGGCGGCGGTGGGTCCAGTGGACGAAGATGGGCCGCTCACGGCTGTTCCTCGGCGGTGGGACGGCTGATCGGCCAGGGATTATCGTTGCGCCAGGCCTGCCTGCTCAGGCGTCCGGCCTGCAGCACGTCATCGAGCTGCACCACGTAGTCCATATGGCCGCCGAGCGCGGCATAGTCGTCGCGGCTCATGGTGAATTCGATCGGCGCCACCAGCGCCGGCGTCGGCACATAACCGAAGGAATTGTCCGGCATGCGCGCCACATCCACCATGTAGGTGATGCCGCCGCCGGGCCAGACATAGACCGGTGCGCCGCCGGAGGTGACGCGGGTCAGGCGATCCTTCACCGACAGCGTCAGCCGCACCGGGTTTTCAGTCACGCCGGCGCGCAGACTGCCGCCGGCACCGGCCATGAACAGCACGGTGCAGAGCGAAGGCTCGCAATTCTCGGCAATGCGGTCGACCACCTTGGTGATCGGCGCCGGCATCGCAGCCGGCTGCGGCTTCAGCGCATCATCCAGCACATACCAGGCGCTGTGCTCGCCGGTGGTGGAAACCATCAGCAGCTTCATGCCTGGCCAGGCCGTCTTCGGATCGATGCTTTCGATGATGTCGAGCGGATCGGACACATTGGTGCCGCCCCAGCCCAGCCCCGGCTCGGCGACCTGGAAATAGCGGCCGGGCGTGGATTTGCGGCCGCGCACGCGGATGCCGGACAGCGGCATGTCGAGGAAACGTCCGGCCTGGTGTTCGGTCAGCACGCCGGTGATGTGGTCATCGACCACGATCACCTCGTCGGCATGGCCGAGCCACTGCTTGGCGAAAATGCCGATGGTGGCCGAGCCGCAGCCGACGCGCATGCGCGCTTCCGGCTTGCCGTTGACCACCGGCGGCTGGCCGGCCTGCACGACCAGTTCGGCGCCGCCATCGATCTGCAGGGTAACGGCCTGCTTGTTGCACAAAGCCAGCAGGGCATCGCAGGTGACGGTGCCTTCCTTCTTGCTGCCGCCGGTCAGGTGATGCACGCCGCCGAGCGACAGCATCTGCGAACCGTATTCCGTGGTGGTGACATGGCCGATGGCCTCGCCGTTCACGCGCACCGCAGCCTGTTCGGGGCCGAGATAGCGGTCGGTGTCGATCTTCACCTTCACGCCGCAATAGCTGAAGATGCCTTCGGTCACCACGGTGACCATGTCGACGCCGTCATGCTGCGACGACACGATGAAAGGCGCCGGTTTGTAATCGGGATAGGTGGTGCCGGCACCGACGCCGGTGACGAAGGTGGCCGCGGCGAGTGCTGCCGGCGGCGGCGCGGCAACGCTGCCATTCCAGCCTTCGCTGCCCGAGAGGAATGGCACCACGGTGCCGGCCGAAGCCGCGCGTTCGGTGATCACCAGCGGATCGACGCGGGTCAGCACGCCCTCGACATTGGCATAGCGGTCGCAGGCACCGGCCTTGCCGGGCCGGATGCGGCAGAGCACCGGGCAGGCATCGCAGCGGACGACCTCGTCCTTGGGCGACGGTGCAGATGTGGCGACGGCCTGGCTCATGCGTGCCTCCCCTGTCCTATTCGGCTGCCAGCGGCAGATCTTTGAGCGCCGCATGCAGGCGATGCGGCAACACCGGCACTTCGGTGACGCGCACGCCGGTGGCATGGCGAATGGCGCCGAGGATGGCCGGTGCGGTCGGCACCAGACCGGGCTCGCCGACGCCCTTGGCGCCGAACGGGCCCAGCGGCTCGGCATCCTCGATCATGATCACGTCGATCTCGGGCACATCGCCCACGGTCGGGATCAGGTAGTCATGCAGGTTCTCGGTGCGGCCCGGCAGGTATTCCTCCATCAGCGCGAGGCCCAGCCCCTGCGCGATGCCGCCATGAATCTGGCCTTCCACCTGGGTGGGATTCACCGCCTTGCCCACGTCATGGGCGGCGATGATCTTCTTCACCTTGACTTTCCCAAGCTCCGTATCGACTTCGACCAATGCCATCTGGGCGGCAAAGCCGTAGGTGGCGTAGGGCACGCCCTGGCCATCCGCATCCAGCATGGTGGTCGGCGGATCGAAGCGGCCTTCACCCAGCAGCACATCGCCATCGGCATTCAGCCGGGGCAGCGTGGCAAGATCGAGCCGGCGCACGACGCCACTGTCTTCCACCGTCAGGACGGCACCATCAAAGTTGAGTTTCGCGCCGTCGCCGGCATTGGCCAGCCGCAGAATCTGCGCCCGCAGATCACGCGCCGCGATCTCGGTGGCCTTGCCCGACACGAAAGTCTGGCGCGAGGCCGAGGTCTTGCCGGCATCCTGGGTGCGGTCGGTATCGCCCATCACATAGTCGATGCGGTCCATGCCGACGCCGAGCGCATCGGCCACAATCTGCACGAAAATGGTGTTCGAGCCCTGCCCGATATCGACGGCGCCGTTGTAGTAGAACACGCGGCCGTCGGCGCGCAGCGCAATGCGCATGGTGGAAGGGTTGGAGATCGAGGTATTGCCCAGCCCGTACCACATGCAGCCGATGCCGATGCCGCGACGCACGGTCTTGCGGCGGGCATTGAAAGCCTCCACATCGGCGCCCAGCGCCTGCCAGTGCGGGCGGAGCGCCGCGATGCAGTCGGCCAGGCCGGCGGAATGTTCCAGCCTCTGGCTGGTGGCGGTCAGGTCGCCGGCGCGGATCGCGTTGATGTAGCGCATCTCCAGCCGGTCGATGCCGAGCCGGGCAGCCAGGTCATCCATCAGGGTCTCATGCGCGATGGCGGCCTGCGGCACACCGAAGCCGCGGAAGGCGCCCGAGGGCGGCGCATTGGTGAACAGCGCGCGGCTGCGGTTCTTCACATGCGGCACATGATAGGGACCGCTGGCATGCACCGGCACGCGGTTGGCCACGGTCGGGCCCCAGCTGGCATAGGCACCGGTATCGAAATCGGCTGCCGTTTCGACGGCGACAAGGCGGCCATCTTTCGCTGCGGCGAATTTCGCCGTGATGCGCGCCGGATGCCGCTTGGTGCTGGAGGCCATGCTTTCCGGCCGCGTATAGACGCAGGCGACGGGCTTACCCAGCGTCCAGGCCGCCAGCGCGATCAGCGGCTGCACCGAGACATCCAGCTTGCCGCCGAAGCCGCCGCCGCAGGCGGTCGGCACGATGCGCACGCGGTCGGGCGGCAGCTGCATGACGCTCGCCACCTCGTCGCGATCCATATAGGGCGCCTGGGTCGAGGCATGGATTTCGATACGGTCGCCGATGCGCACCGCCCAGCCGGCTTCCGGCTCGATATAGGCATGTTCGACGAAACTGGTCTGGAACAGACCTTCCGCCGTGGCGGCGGCTTCGGCAAATCCCTTCGCCACGTCGCCCTTGGTGACATTGCCGCGGATCAGCACATTCTCCGGCTTGTCGGCCTGCACCAGCCTGGCGCCCGGCGCGGCGGCAGCGATCACGCCGCTGACCGGTTCTTCCGGCACGTAATGGATCGGCAGCTCGTCGGGTTTCACGGCCTCGACCGCCTCACGCGGGCCGACCAGCGCCACCACGGCCTCGCCGCGATAGCGCACCAGCCCGTCAGCCAGCACCGGCTGGTCCTTGGTCTCGAAAATCGCAAAGCCGTTGCGCGGCACGTCAGCGGCGGTGAACACGCGCTCCAGGCCGTATTTGCGCATCACCTCGGAGAAATCGCCGAGCGTGAAGCTGGCGCGGGCATGCGGACTGCGGATGGCGCGCAGCCACAGCGCCTCATGCGGGATGTAATCGGCGCCGTATTTCTCGGTGCCCTCCACCTTCTGCACCCCATCGACTTTCAGGCTGCGCGCACCGACGGCAGTGCCGACCGGCGGCACCTCCGGCATATCCGGCGTCCGGGTGGCATCCAGCACGGCTTCGACGATCTTGCGATACCCGGTGCAGCGGCACAGCACGCCGCCGATGGCATCCATCACCTGCTGCTCATCGGGTTTGGACACTTCGGCCAGCAGATCGGTGGCCGCCATCAGCATGCCCGGTGTGCAGATGCCGCATTGCGCTGCGCCATGCTTGAGGAAAGCCCGCTGCAGGCGCGACAGCGCGCCATGTGCCTTCAGCCCTTCCACGGTGGCGATCGGCCGGCCGGCGGCCTGGCCCACGGCGGTGAGGCAGGAACAGACCTGCTTGCCGTCGATCATCACCGTGCAGGCGCCGCAATCGCCGGCATTGCAGCCGACCTTGGTGCCGGTCAGTCCGAGATCGTCGCGCAGCACGTCGCTCAGGCGTTTGGCCGGCGAGCCGTGATAGCTATGCGGTTTGCCGTTGACGATCAGCCGCATGGCTTCAGTTCCCCTTCTGCTTGCCGAGCATGGTCAAAGCCCGGCGCACCAGTACTGCTGCGGCTTCGCGGCGATAGCCGGCGCTGGCGCGGATGTCGTCGATCGGGTTCAGGCCCTCGAAATGCGCCGGTGCGACGCGGTTGGCCAGCGCCGCATTCAGGCGGCGGCCGATCAGTTCCGATTCGAGATACGACAGGCGTTGCGCCACCGCCGAACAGGCGCCGACCGCGACGCTGGCGGCGGAAACCACGTTATTCTCGACCTCCAGCACCACCGCCACCATAGCAATCGAGATCACCAGATATTCGCGGGCGCCGAGCTTGAGAAAGATGCTCTGCGCGTCTTTCTTCGGCCGGGGCACCAGGATGGCGGAGACCAGTTCGCCCGGCCTGAGCACGGTGCGGCGATTGCCGGTGATGAAATCGCCCAGCGGCAGTTCGCGCTTGCCGGCAGCGGCGCGGAGTTCAACCCGCGCCCGCATCGCCAGCAGCGGCGGCACGCTGTCGGCGGCCGGCGAGGCATTGCACAGATTTCCGGCCACGGTGGCCGCATTCTGGATCTGCACGCCGCCAATGGCGCGCGCCGCGGACCGCAACCCGTCGAACAGCGGCGGCAGCTCGGCGGCGGCCACATCGCTCCAAGTGGTAGTGGCGCCGATGCGCCAGCCCTCATCGGATGCGGTGATGCCGCGCAGGTCGGCGATCCCGGTGAGGTCGAGGATATCGTCATCGAGGGCGCGCCCGACGCGGACCGGATAGAAATCGGTGCCGCCGGCCAGAATCACCGGGGCATTGGTATTGGCGGCGCTCAGATGATCGAGCGCTTCGGCCAGACTCGTGGGACGCAGATACGACGCCATCGGTGTTGGGGCCTCCCGTCGGCATACAAACGCCACGCCCACCCCCGCAGGCCGATATCATTTGTACGCATATGATGCTGCGTCGCTGCCTCCAAAGAGTCAACGTCAAAATATAGGCAGGCGCTGCGCGGGAATGCGGCAGTGCAGCATGAATTGTCGAACGCCCGCAAGCAACAAAGCGCAAGCCGTGCTGCGCCGCTTTTTGCGTGGCACCCCGATGCAGACCGCCAGATTCCGCTTGAGGCCGGGATAATACTACGCTATGCGTATTATTAAACTACGCACTGCGTATCTTACTGGCGGCGACAGCGATGAACGATCTGGACAATGACGAGGCAACCCTGATCCTGCGCGGCGTGCTTTCCCTGGGCCGCCGCCTGCGGGCCGAACGGCCGGAAGGCGCCATCAGTCCCGCAGCGATTGCCCTGCTGGGCGCGCTCTATCGCCTGGGCCCGGTGCCGGCGGTACAACTCGCAGCCGAGCTGCACCTGCAGCCGCAATCCCTCACCCGCCTGCTCGACGCGCTGGAAGACAGTGACCTGATCACGCGCACACCAGGTGCGCATGACCGTCGCGAACGCATGATTGCGCTGACCCGTCGAGGCCGCGGTGCTTTTCTGGCCGATATGCGCGAACGGCGGCAATGGCTCAAAGCCGCCATGAGCGGGATGCTGACGGCACGCGAACGCGCGACGCTGTTGGAAGCCGCGCAGGTGATGCTCAGGCTGGCGGACTCCGCGCCTGTGGCAGAACTCGTTGCCGCCGCGGCGCGACGCCGCTCGGCGGCGGCCTAGAATCGTGGTGTCAGAATAACTGTCCGGCACGGGCAATTTCGGGGGGAGATACGTCCATGAGCAGCCTTGGATCCATGATGTCGCTCGTTTCCATAATTTCTCTCGGCCTGCTGGTAGGCCTCGGCCTCATCGAACTTGTCTGGATCAGGCTGATCCGACAGCACGGCTATCCCTGGGCCGATGTCGCCGCCTCCATCGGCATCAAGATCGGGCGACGCCTGGTCAAGCTGGCAACTGCCGGCCTGGTAGCACCAGTCTATTTCTGGGCCTGGGACCACCGGCTGTGGCATGTGTCGCTGAAAAGCGCGACGGGATGGGCGCTGGCTTTCCTGCTGGTGGAATTCGCCTATTACTGGCAGCACCGCATGCATCATGAGGTGCGCTGGATGTGGGCCGCGCACCGCACGCATCATTCGACCAACTGGTTCAACATCCTGACCACATCCCGCACCTCGGTGACCGGCCTGATCAGCGGCGACTGGCTGTTCTATGTGCCGCTCGCCTTCCTCGGCATCCATCCGCTCGCCATCTTCCTGATGATCGCCATCAACCTGACCTATCAGATCTGGCTGCACACCGAGCTGGTGCCGAAACTCGGGCCGCTCGAATGGGTGCTGAACACGCCGTCGCACCATCGCGTCCACCATGCGGTCAACCCGCGCTATCTCGACACCAACTATGGCGGCGTGCTGATCGTCTTCGACCGACTGTTCGGCACCTTCGCCGAGGAACGCGCGGACGATCCCTGCCGCTACGGGCTGGTCAAACCCGAGCGCAGCCGCAATCCGCTCGTCATCGTCTTCCGTGAATATGTTGCTATCGCCAGGGACCTGTGGCGCGCCAGGAGCCTGCGCGAGGCGACCGGCTATCTTTTCGGTCCGCCGGGCTGGTTGCCCGATGGCACCGGCGCAACAAGCCGGCGTATCCGCGCGACAGCCACTCCCTCGGCCTGACGCGGCCGAACCTGAAACCTGCCCTCAGGTCAGGCGCTTGAGCAGCGCAATGAACTGCTGCTGTTCCGCCGGGCTGAGCGGATCAAGCGTGGCCTTGCTGACTTTCGGCCCGTTGCTCAGCAGACGGCCGACCAGGTCGCGCCCCAGTCCGGTCAGGCTGAGGCAACGGCGGCGCTTGTCGTTCTTGTCCGGCCGGTGCGAGATCAGCTTGCGCAGGGTCAGGCGGCGGATCACACCCTGAATGGTGGCCGGGTCCATCGCGGTGAGCCGGCCGAGATGGTTCTGCGACAGCTCGCCCATTTCATACAGCTTCACCAGCGCCGCATATTGCGTGGTGGTGATCTGTTCGTCGCCGATCATGGCCAGGAACAGCGCGGTATGGCGCTGATGCGCCCGGCGGATCAGATGGCCGACCTGATCCTCCAGCACATAGCCGTCGGGCATGGCGGCGGGCTCGGCCTTGATCTCGGGTTTCACATTCATGCGCCGCTCATTTCGCTGCACTGTTGCGACCCCAATCTAGCCGGTTCGCTCCGTCCGGGCCAAGGCATTCAGGCCCGGCTCTGCCAGAACAGACGTTATGCCGCGGTTATGCATACGCTGTCGTGTCGCCAATGCCTGTTCTACAGGACCTTGGTCGAAGCCTCGGTGCCGCGCGACACCACGGCCAGGCCACGCATGCTGGTCTCGACCACCGTGCAGGAACAGTAATCGGGCTGCATCACCACCATGCGGTCGTCGTTCATCGCCGCGCTCATCGCTGCGTTGATGACCATGAAATGGGTGAAGATCACGGTATCGCTGCGGCAGGATTTCAGCATGCCGATCAGTCCCTCGCGCCATGCGCGGATGATCGACGGCTGAACGGAGATACGCTGATTGGCGATCTGCTGCAGCCATGGCCCACGCGCCTTGATGCCCTGTTCGGCGATCTCCTGCGGCGTCGGGATTTCGGAAAAGGCCGCGCTCACCTCCGGCACAATGCCCCAGCGGTTGGCCAGCGGCAGGGCGGTCTCGCGCGCCCGTTCCATCGGCGAGGTGTAGATCGGCATCGGCCCGAGCTTTTCCAGCTCGAGCGCCAGATCGACCGCCGCCTCCTTGCCGTCTTCCGACAGGCTGGGATCGGGATCTTCGTCGAACCGCGACGCGGCCTTGGCATGACGTACCAGATAAATACGAGACATATCCCCGCCCCTCCCCTAGAGCAGATTCACGCGCATGTTCTCACGCGCGACCATGGCACCGGACCAAAGCTGTCTCGCCTCGGCTTCCAGTTCCTCCATGAACAGATCCTCATGATCGGGATCGTGATGGAAAATCGCAAGCGTCTTGGCCCCGGCGGCGCGGCACAGCCGCACCCCTTCCTGCCAGGTCGAATGGCCCCAGCCGATGTGATCCTCGAATTCCTTGTCGGTATAGGTGCTGTCGTAGATCACCAGATCGGCGCCCTCGATCAGCCCGAGGATATTCTGGTCCGGCTTGCCCGGCACATGCTCGGTATCGGTGACATAGCACAGGGCCTTGCCGCCATATTCGAACCGGTAACCCGTGGCGCCGTCAGGATGATTCAGCGGCGTGGTGCGCACCTTGATCTTGTCGCCTAGATCGAAGCTGTCGCCGGCGCGGAAATCGACGCTGTCGATCTGCGCGCCCATCTTGCTCAGCGGCACCGGAAAGAACGGCTGCGCCATCTGCGACTGCAGGGCATTGCCGATGCCGCCTTTGTCGGAGAGATGGCCGGCATGGATGGTGAAATGCCGGTCCGGCTTGAAGGCCGGCGAGAAAAACGGAAAGCCGTTGATGTGATCCCAGTGCGTGTGCGACAGGAAGATGTCGCCCTGCATCACGTTACGCCGCAGCAGCCAGTGGCCGAGATTGCGGATGCCGGTGCCGGCATCGAGAATGACGACACGGTGGCCGATCTTCAGTTCGACGCAGGAGGTATTGCCACCGAAGCCGATATGGCGCGGCGACGGCGTGGCGATACTGCCGCGGACGCCCCAGAACTTCACCTTGAAGCTCATGCTGCGTCCGCCCGCCTCAGGAAACCGGCAATGCCAGCTCGACCAGGCGCGACCAGTAACTGGCGCCGATCGGCAGCACGTCGTCGTTGAAGTCATAGCGCGGGTTGTGAACCATGCAGCTGCTCTCGCCGGCACCGTTGCCGACCCAGACATAAGCGCCAGGCTTCTCGCGCAGCATCCAGGCGAAATCTTCCGCCCCCATGCTGGGATTGAGGTTGCGCAGCACGTTCTCGGTGCCGACGACCGCCGCCGCCGCCCTGGCGGCCAGCTCGGTTTCATCGGCCGTGTTGATGGTGGGCGGGTAGCGGCGCTGGTAGTCCACCGTGGCGCTGGCGCCATGGGCGGCGGCGATGCCGGTCGCGATCTGTTTCAGCCGGCTCTCGATCATGTCCTGCACCTCGGGCAGGAAGGCGCGCGTGGTGCCGGCGATCATCACGTCTTCCGGAATCACGTTGGTGGTCTGTCCGCCCTGGATCTGGCAGCAGCTCACCACCGCCGAATGCATCGGATCGACATTGCGGCCGACGATATGCTGCAGCGCCATCACGATCTCGGCGGCGATCAGCACCGGATCGACGCCACGATGCGGATAGGCGCCATGGGCGCCGACGCCCTTCACCTTGATCCAGAACATGTCGGCCGAGGCCATCATCGGGCCGACGCGCACGCCGAACTGTCCGACGTCGACGCCGGGCATGTTGTGCATGCCGAACACGGTCTCGCAGGGGAACTTCTCGAACAGGCCCTCGTCCACCATCACCTTGCCGCCGGCGAGATTCTCCTCGGCCGGCTGGAAGATGAAATGCACGATGCCGTCGAAATTCTTCGCCTTGGCCAGATGCTGGGCAGCGCCGAGCAGCATGATGGTATGGCCATCATGGCCGCAGCCATGCATCTTGCCCTCATGCCTGGACTTGTGGCCGAACTCGTTCATCTCGATCAGGTCGAGCGCATCCATATCGGCGCGCAGCCCGATGGCGCGGTTGCCGGTGCCCGCCTTCAGCGTGCCGACCACCCCGGTCTTGGCCAGGCCGCGATGCACCGGCATGCCGAAAGACTCCAGCGTCCTGGCCACGAAATCGGCAGTGCGATGCTCCTCGAAGGCGGTTTCGGGGTGCATATGCAGATCACGACGCCAGGCAGTGAGCTGTGCCTTGTTGGCGACGATCTCGTCGATCAGTTTCATCAGGGAGTGCTCCGCCAGGAAGATCTATTGGGGAAAATGGTGAAGTTTAGGACGATAACCGATTGATTTTGCTCTTTCCACCTGCATAAGGGGGCATTGACTCAGGGGAACTCCTGTGGTCTTGTCCGCCCGCGGACGCCGTGCATCTTGCGCTGGCAGTTCTAATAACGCGGAAATCCATGGATTTTGAAAGTTTGGGCTTGAGCGAGCCGGTCCTCAAGGCCGTCGCCGATGCCGGGTACACCAAGCCCACCCCGATTCAGGCTCAGGCCATCCCCATCGTACTGATGGGACGCGACGTGCTCGGCACGGCGCAGACCGGCACCGGCAAGACCGCCGGCTTCACCCTGCCGCTGATCGACATCCTGGCCGGCGGCCGCGCCCGTGCGCGCATGCCGCGCGCCCTTATCCTCGAACCGACCCGCGAACTGGCCGACCAGGTCGCCCAGAGCTTCGACAAATACGGCAAGAATTCCCCGCTTTCGATGGCACTGCTGATCGGCGGCGTGAACTACACCGAGCAGGAAAAGCTGCTCGATCGCGGCGTCGACGTGCTGATCGCCACGCCGGGCCGCCTGATCGACCATTTCGAGCGCGGCAAGGTCATGCTGACCGGCGTGCAGATCTTCGTCATCGACGAAGCCGACCGCATGCTGGATATGGGCTTCATGCCCGATATCGAACGGATCGGCAAAATGCTGCCGCCGCTGCGCCAGACCCTGTTCTTCTCGGCCACCATGGCGGCCGACATGCGCAAGCTGGCCGATAAATTCCTGAGCAACCCGAAGGAAATCGAGGTTGCGCGTCAGGCCACGACGGCTGAATCCATCGCCCAGTTCCAGATCCTGGTGCCGCACCGCCTGAAGCGCGAAGCGCTGCGCACGCTGATCCGCAACGAGGATGTGAAGAACGCCATCATCTTCTGCAATCGCAAGCGCGACGTGGATATCCTGGCGAAATCGCTGGCCCGCCACGGCTTCGACGCCCAGCCGCTGCATGGCGACATGGACCAGTCGGTGCGCACCGCGACGCTGGAAAAGTTCAAGCGTGGCGAGATCGGCATTCTGGTTGCCTCCGACGTCGCCGCCCGCGGCCTCGACGTGCAGGGCCTGACCCATGTGTTCAATTTCGACGTCCCGACCCATCCGGAAGACTACGTGCACCGCATCGGCCGCACCGGCCGCGCCGGCATGAACGGCCGCGCCTTCACGCTGGTCGCCGGCGAGGACGGCAAATATCTCTCCGCCATTACCAGGCTGATCCAGCGCGACATCCCGGTGATGGAACTGCATGGCTTTGCCCATGACTCGAGCGATGTCGCCGGCGATGCCGCCGACGAACGCAGCGAGCGTGGCGAACGGGATCGCAAGGGCGGCCGTGGCCGCGGCGGCCGGGATCGCGCAGGCGATCGCAGCCGCGCCCGTGATCGCAGCCGTGAACCGCGCGCCAGCGATGCCTCGATGGAACCGGCAACGATTACCGCAGCGTCTGAAGTCGAGCAGCCCGCCGCCGAGCCGGTTGAGACCGTGGCCGTGGCCCGTGAGGAGCGCAAGCCGCGCCAGCGTGCGCGCCGCGACCGCTCGCGCCAGGACCGCCCCGCACAGGCGGACCAGCAGGCGCGTACCGAACAGCCCCGCCCGGAGCAGCCCCGTTCGGAGCAACCCCGTCCCGAACAATCCCGGGCCGAACAGCCGCGCGAAGCCCGCCGCGACCGCAACGATCGCGACCGCAGCAATGATCGCGGCCGCCGCGATCATCGCGAGGATCGCGAGCCGCCGGTGGTTGGCATGGGCGACCATGTCCCCGACTTCCTGCTGCGCCCGAGCCGCAGGGCATCCTGACCTGACCGGCTGCCGCCCGATCCGGGCAGATTGCGGCCTGCTGCGAACTTCGATTACAGTCGCGCCAGGACGAGGAAACGGAGCCGGCGATGCAGACGATTTTCGTGATGGTGAAATGCGAGCTGGGCCGCGCCTATGACGTGGCGGTAAAGGCTGTCGAGGAGGTCGAACAGGTCTCCGAGGTGCATTCGATTTCCGGCCAGTACGACCTGATGATGAAATGCTATCTGCCCGACGGGCAGGACATCGGTCATTTCGTGGTCAACAAGCTGCAGACCATCACCGGCGTGAAGGACACCTTCACGCTCATCACCTTCAAGGCCTTCAGCTAAACGGATTTAACGCGGTCGCCCGCCGGCCTGGCGCGGCGCGGCGGTTACCGTGCTGCCGGTCGACGGCGCCACCGTCATGTCGACCTTCGAGCCATACAGCGTCGAGCGCGTGATCAGCACGGAGGCCACGCGGTCGCCGCCGCTCGACAGGAAGGTGAGCTGGCTGGCTTCGGCGCGCACCACCGCCACCTCGGTCCAGCCGTAATTGCCCATTTCGCGGCGGATGAAATCGAACATCTGGTCGGCCGAGGAGCCGATGCTGTAGGACAGCCGGCCGATCCAGCGGTCGCCCTCGCCCAGGATGATGGTGCGGTTGGAATCCAGCGAATAGCCGTCGGGCAATGCCACGCCGGCGATCTGCGTCGGCGGACCGCTGCCGGGCGAACTGGAATCCGCAGTCTTGCTGGCACTGCTGTTCCAGACCGACGAACAGCCGGCTACACCGCCGATCACCGCGACAAGCATAAGAACCCGGGCGAACCGGTTATATCCCAAGCCTGCAACCTTCATCTGCGCTCGACGTCCCCCAGCGAATCGGTAATCACTTTATTTACCATACTCGCCCGGACAAGTCGCCTTCGCCCTGCCCGGTACTAGCAGGCCGTGTTTGATACCGCGACCAGTGAAGACTCTGGCTTGTCGCTGCTCCCAATTTATTTTATACTTAAAATAATATCACCGGACACCACCAACCGGGGAGCAGCAGGTGAACGAGCAGTCCAAGGCATCTGTGGCAGCCGACCGGGCTTTCACCGGCCAGCATGTGCTGGTCACCGGTGCAAGCCGCGGCATCGGCTGGTCGATCGCGCAGGCATTCGCCGCGCGCGGCGCCACGCTCAGTCTCGCCGGCCGCGATGCCGCCCTGCTGGAACAGCGCCGCGCCGCGCTGAACACCTCCGGCGCTTCAAACCACACAGCCTTTTCCGCCGACCTTGCCGATGCCGAGGCCGCAACCGCAATGGTGCGCCATGCCGTGGCCGCCCACGGCCCGGTCGATATCCTGGTCAACAATGCCGGCTATGGCGCCAGCCAGCCCTTCGCGAAAATGACGGCCGAACACTGGAACCAGATGCTGGGCATCAACCTGTCCGGCGTGTTCCATGTCACACGCGCAGCCATCGACGGCATGCTGCCGCGCAAATCCGGCCGCATTATCAACATTGCCTCCACGGCCGGCCTCACCGGCTATGCCTATGTCGCGGCTTACGTGGCCGCCAAGCATGGCGTGGTCGGCCTGACCCGGGCTCTGGCGCGCGAATATGCCACGGCCGGCATCACCGTGAATGCCGTCTGCCCCGGCTATGTCGATACCGACATGACGGCGACAACCATCGAGACCATCGTCAGGAAAACCGGGCGCAGTGCCGAAGCGGCGCGCGCCGAACTGGCCAAAAGCAATCCGCAGGGCCGTTTGATCCAGCCGGAGGAAGTCGCCGATGCGGTGCTCTGGCTGGCGGGTGCCGGGGCAGCGTCGGTGACCGGCCAGTGCATCGCCATCGCTGGGGGAGAAGTCATGCCATGAGCGGATGCGGGAAAGGCAAACCATGAGTGAAGTCCGTCAGCCGGTACCGGCGAATGACCGCGAGACTGCGGCCAACCGCGACGACAAGCTGGAACTGCGGCTGTGGCTGCGGCTGCTCACCTGCTCCAGCCTGATCGAACAGAATGTACGCGGCGCACTGCGTCTGCAGTTCGACACCACCCTGCCCCGCTTCGACCTGCTGGCCCAGCTCGATCGCGCGCCGGACGGCCTGACCATGAGCGAGCTGTCGGCCCGCATGATGGTCTCGAACGGCAATATCACCGGCCTGGCCGACCGCCTGGCGGAAGAAGGTCTGGTCAAGCGCACGCCGTCGCAGCGCGACCGCCGTTCCAGCCATATCAGCCTGACGCCGGCCGGCAAGAAGGCCTTCGACACCATGACGCCGGTGCATGAGGGCTGGATCGACCGGATGATGGCGGGCCTGAGCCGCCAGGAGATGCAGCAGCTGTTCCAGCTGCTCGGCAAACTGAAGCAGTCGGTGCACCAGAACGCCGTCGAAGCCGATGAGGGAGACAAGGTGTGAGCACGCTGGGCAAGGATTTCAAACCGAAGCATTTCGGCTGGTCGGTCGATGACAAGGTGGCGACCGTCACGCTGAACCGGCCCGAGCGCAAGAATCCGCTGACCTTCGACTCCTACGCCGAACTGCGCGACACCTTCCGTGCGCTCAATACCGTCAGCGATGTGAAGACCGTGGTGATCACCGGCGAAGGCGGCAATTTCTGCTCCGGCGGCGATGTGCATGAGATCATCGGCCCGCTGGTGAAAATGAAAGACGCCGGCGACATGCAGGGCCTGCTTGCCTTCACCCGCATGACCGGTGATCTGGTGAAAGCCATCCAGCATTGCCCGCAGCCGGTGATCGCCGCCGTCGACGGCATCTGCGCGGGCGCCGGCGCGATCCTCGCCATGGCTTCCGATCTGCGCCTTGCGACGGCCCGCACCAAGACCGCCTTCCTGTTCGTGCGCGTCGGACTCGCCGGCGCCGATATGGGGGCCTGCAACATCCTGCCGCGCATCATCGGCAGCGGTCGCGCCGCCGAGCTGCTCTATACCGGCCGCAGCATGAGCGCCGAGGAAGGCGAACGCTGGGGCTTCTTCAACCGGCTGGTGGCGCCCGAACAGGTGCTGGCCGAGGCACAGGCGCTGGCTGCCGAGATCGCGGCCGGCCCGACCTTCGCGCATGGCATCACCAAGACCTGCCTGCACCAGGAGTGGTCAATGGATCTGGATGCCGCCATCGAGGCCGAGGCGCAGGCGCAGGCGATCTGCATGCAGACGCAGGATTTCGCCCGCGCCTATCATGCCTTCGTCGCCAAGCAGAAACCGGTCTTCGAGGGCAACTGAGATGGCCGACAAAAGCTACCTCACCTGGCCGTTTTTCGAGGATCGCCATCGCGCCCTGGCCGCCGAGCTGCAGGCCTGGGCGAAGAAACACGCCGGGCATCACGACGAGAGCGCCGATATCGACAATGTCTGCCGCGGCTTTGTCGCACGTCTGGGGGCCGCCGGTTTCCTGCGCCTCACCGTGCCGAAGGATGGCGGCGGTACGTATGACCGGCTGGAAGTGCGCAGCCTCGCACTGGCACGCGAAATCCTCGCCTACCATCACGGGCTGGCCGATTTCTCCTTCGTGATGCAGGGACTGGGCTCCGGCCCGATCAGCCTGTTCGGCACGCCGGAACAGAAAAAACGCTGGCTGCCCGGCGTCGCCGAGGGCACGCGCATCGCAGCCCTTGCCATGTCGGAACCTGATGCCGGTTCCGATGTCGCCGCCGTCAGCACTGTGGCCACGCCCGATGGTCAGGGGTATCGCCTGAATGGCGTGAAGACCTGGATTTCCAACGGCGGCATTGCCGACCAGTATACCGTCGTCGCCCGCCTCGGCGATGCACCGGGCGCCAAGGGTCTCGCCATCTTCGTGGTCGAGGCCGGTACGCCGGGTTTCAGCGTGACCGAACGTATCGACGTGATCGCGCCGCATCCGCTCGGCCGGCTCGAATTCAAGGACTGCATCATCCCGGCCGGCAACCTGATCGGCAAGCCGGGCGAAGGCTTCAAGATCGCCATGAGCAATCTCGATGTCTTCCGCTCCACCGTCGGCGCGGCGGCACTCGGTTTCGCAAGGCGTGCGCTGGATGAAGCGCTGAAGCGTGTGCAGGAGCGCAAGGTGTTTGACCAGAAGCTGGCGGATTACCAGCTCACCCAGGCCAAGATCGCCGACATGGCAACCGAGATCGATGCCTCGGCGCTGCTGATCTACCGCGCGGCCTGGACCAAGGACATGGGCGCCGCCCGCGTCACCCGCGAAGCCTCGATGGCCAAGATGTATGCCACCGAGGCGGCGCAGCGCGTGATCGACGCCGCCGTGCAGCTTTGGGGCGGCCTGGGCGTCACCCGCGGCGTCATGGTGGAGAGCCTGTATCGCGAAGTGCGGGCACTGCGCATCTACGAAGGCACCACCGAAATCAACAAGCTGGTGATCGCCGGTCAGACCTATGCCGCTTTTGCGGGCGAGGCCCAGCCATGAATATCCTCGAACCGCTCAGGCTGAATGGCGTGACCCTGCCGAACCGCATCGCGGTACCGGCGATGGTGACGCGGCTGTCGGGCGAGGACGGTTTCGTCAACCAGCCGATCATCGACCGCTACGTACGCTATGCCCAGGGCCATGTCGGACTCATCGTCGTCGAGGCGACGGCCGTGCACAGCAACAAGTCCGGGCCTTTGCTGCGGCTGTCGGACGACGAATTCATCCCCGGCCATCGCAACCTGGTCGACCAGGTGCACGGCACCTCTGACAGCAAGGTCGTACCGCAGATCATCCACTTCCTGAAAGTGGCGCGCTCGGGCTGGCGCCAGACCATCGATAGCCTGTCCGAGGCCGATATCGAGCGCATCATCGAGGAATTCGGCCAGGCCGCCGCCCGCGCGCGCAGCGCCGGCTACGATGGCGTCGAGCTGCATTCGGCCCATGCCTATACGCTGTCCTCCTTCCTGTCGCGCCGCAATCCGCGCCGCGACGACTATGACGGCCGCACCCTGGAAGGCCGGCTCGCCATGTTCGGCCGCGTGATGGCCAGCGTGCGCAAGCATGTGGGCCATGACTGGACCGTGGGCGTGCGCTTCCTCGCCGAAGAGGCGATCAAGGAAGGCTATACCGTCGAGGAGGCCAAGCTGATCGCCCTGCGCATGGCGCAGCTCGGCGTCGACTACATCTCGCTCTCGGTCGGCGGCAAGTTCGAGGACGCGGTACATCGCGAAGGCCAGCCGCTCTATCCTTACACCGGCTATTCCGGCGACCGCTGCATGCCGGGCGACTGGTATCCGCCGCTGCCGCATGTGCATCTCGCCGCCACGGTGAAGCAATATATCAATGCCAAGGGCTTCACCGTGCCGGTGATCTCGGTCGGCAAGATCAGTGCCCCTGCAGATGCGGAATCGCTGCTGCAGAACGGTCAGGCCGACATGATCGGCATGGCGCGCCAGCTGCTGGCCGATCCCGACTGGGTGAAGAAGGTGGAGCAGCAGCGCGGCGACCAGATCGTGCGCTGCATCTACTGCAACGTCTGCAAGCAGCTCGACGAGAATTTCAAGGAAGTCACCTGCTTCCTGTGGCCCAAGGGCCTGGTGCAGGCGCCGGCCGATGCCACCGACGGCGCCGCGCCACGCTGGCCCGAGGGCGGCGCACAGCTGGCCGCGACCGTCGAAAAGGGTCAGGTCAAACTGAGCTGGAAAAAGGCCGAAGCAGGTGCCGCGCCGATCGCCGGCTACAATGTCTATCGCGCCGAGGATGACGGCGCCGCACGCGTCACCGAAGCGGTGAAGTCGACCAAGCACAGCGACAAGGTCGTGCTCGGCGGCCTGCGCTACACCTATTACGTCCGCGGCCACGATGCCGCCGGCCGTGCAACGCCGCCGTCAGATGCGGTGCGTATCGACCTCCCCGTCCCGATCGCCGAACCCGCTGTTCCTGCTGCCTCCGAGGTTCGTCATGTCCCGCATTGAAACCCACGCCCCCGTCCATCGGTTCGAGCCTTCGGCTCACCTCGACAGCTTCGCCCGCGACCATCTGCCGCCACAGGACCAGTGGCCGGTCATGCTGTGGGACACGCTGCCCGAGCTGAAGGCCTATCCGAAGCGCATGAACTGCGCCCGCGAACTGCTCGACAGGCAGGCCGCGATCCACGGCGACCGCCCGGTGATCTACTACAACGACGAAGTCTGGACCTATACCCGGCTGCTGGAGGCCGCCAACCGCATCGCCCATGTGCTGGTGGAGGATTACGGCGTAAAGCCTGGCAACCGCGTGCTGCTGCGCTCGCCCAACAATCCGATGTATGTCGCCTGCTGGTTCGCGGTGATGAAGGTGGGCGCCATCGCGGTCGCCACCATGCCGCTGTATCGCTGGCGTGAACTCACCTTCATGACCGAGAAAGCCGAGATCGAACTCGCCATCTGCGACTGGCGCCTGCGCGACGAGATGGAAACCACCCTCAAGGAGTCGAAGCATCTCAAGCGCGTCTGCTATTTCTACAGTGAAGGCGTGGCGGACTCGCTGGAAGCCCGCATGACGACCAAGCCGGCCCAGTTCGAGACGCTGGACACCGCCTGGGACGACGTCTGCCTGATCGCCTTCACCTCGGGCACCACCGGGCCCGCGAAAGGCTGCATGCATTTCCATCGCGACGTGATGGCGATCTGCGACACCTTCAACCGCTATGTGCTGCGGCCCACGAAAGACGATATCTTCACCGGCAGCCCACCGCTCGCCTTCACCTTCGGACTAGGTGCGCTGGTCACCTTCCCCATGCATGTCGGCGCCAGCACCGTGCTGGTCGAGCAGTACAATCCGCAGAAGATGCTGGAGACGATCCAGGCCAGAAAGGTCTCGGTCCTGTTCACCGCACCGACCGCCTATCGCGCCATGACCGACATGGCGAAGAATTACGATCTCTCCTCGCTGAAGAAAGGCGTGTCGGCCGGCGAGACGCTGCCGCTGGCGACCTGGCAGGGCTGGCACGATGCCACCGGCGTCAAGCTGATCGACGGGCTGGGCGGTACCGAGATCCTGCATATCTTCATCACCTCGGAAGGCGACGGCATCCGCCCGGGCGCCACCGGCAAGCCGATCCCGGGCTATGAGGCCGGCATCTTCGACAAGGACGGCAAGCCGGTGCCGCCCGGCACGGTCGGCCGCCTCGCCATCCGCGGCCCGGTCGGCTGCCGCTATCTCGACAACCCGGAACGCCAGAAGGCCTATGTGCAGAACGGCTGGAACTTCACCGGCGACGCCTATCTCTGCGACGAGGACGGCTATTACTGGTACCAGGCGCGTGCCGACGACATGATCGTCTCCGCCGGCTACAATATCTCCGGCCCCGAAGTGGAATCCGTGCTGCTGCTGCATCCGCTGGTGCAGGACTGCGCCGTGGTCGGCGCGCCCGACGGCGAGCGCGGCCAGGTGGTGAAGGCCTATGTGGTGCTGCGCGACAAGGCCAAAGCCGCACCGGAAACCACCAAGCTGCTGCAGGATTTCGTCAAGGCCGAGATCGCCCCCTACAAATATCCGCGCCAGGTCGAGTTCATCGACGCGCTGCCGCGCACCGAAAGCGGCAAGGTGCAGCGCTTCATGCTGCGCAAGAAGGCGGCGGAAGGCTGAAAGGCATCGCCGGCATGACGGCGCAAATGTGCAAGCTTCGCTCCGCCGGGTCCATTGGCTGCCGTGGCGGAAAGATTAAGGTAGCCAAGGGACTAACCTGGACTGGAACTTGCGCCGGCATCCGCTTTGACATGCATAATAATGCTTGCGAGGCAGGCAACCGGCATTATAGTACCTACTCGATAATAACGATGAGGAATGCCGCGAGACGGTTTCGTGCGATCGCCGAACAATCGCAAGACCTTCAACCGGCAGCATAATCCGGACATCCGCCCGTCAGCCGCCGCCGGTGGCAAAGGTCGTTTGGACGTGTCATGCAAGCGTGGAGTACAGTGCGTGTACGGGGGCATGCGCCGCCATCCTTCGCAGGCGGCAGGGGCCATAACAGTAACAAGCGACGGGCCGGATCAGACCGGCACCGTGCAGGGAGAGGAGACCCATCCATGAAAGTTTCGACGTTGCTCAGCCTGACCAGCGCGCTCGCGCTCGCGGCAGTGCCCTTCGTGGCACAGCCCGCGGCCGCCCAGGCCAACAAGAAGATCAAGATCGGCTTCGTCACCACCCTGTCGGGCCCGAATGCGGCCTACGGTGTCGACATGAAGAACAGCGTCGAGCTGGCGCTGGAGCATATGGGCCGCAAGATGGGCGGCATCCCGGTCGAGGTCGTCTATGAGGACGACGAGCAGAAGCCGGAAGTCGGCAAGCAGAAGACCGACAAGCTGCTGCAGCGCGACAAGGTCGACTTCGTCGCCGGTTACATCTGGTCGAATGTGCTGCTGGCCTCCTACAAGCCGGTGGTCGACAGCAAGACCTTCCTGATCAGCGCCAATGCCGGCCCGTCGCCGCTGGCCGGCGAGCAGTGCAATCCGTATTTCTTCGCCGCCTCCTGGGCCAACGAGCAGAACCCGATGGGCGTCGGCGAGCTGCTGAACCAGAAGGGCGTGAAGAAGCTCTACATCGTGGCGCCGAACTATGCCGCCGGCCAGGACATGGCCAACGGTGTGAAGGCCACCTTCAAGGGTCAGGTGGTCGGCCAGGACATGACCAAATGGCCGGACCAGCTCGACTTCTCGGCCGAGATTTCCAAGATCCGCGCCGCCAAGCCCGATGCGGTCTACGTCTTCTACCCGAGCCGCTGGGGCGTGCAGTTCTACACCCAGTACAGCCAGTCGGGCCTGAAGAAGGACATTCCGCTCTATTCCGTGTTCACCATCGATGCGGTGACGCTGAAGCTGCAGAAAGACCTGGCGCTCGATACCTATTTCGGCCTGTTCTGGGCGCCCGATCTGCCCTACGCCACCAACCAGAAGTTCGTCACCGACTACAAGAAGAAGCACAAGGACACGCCGACCTTCTACGGCGCGCAGTCCTATGATGCGATGAATCTGATCGCTTCGGCGGTGGCCGGCACCAAGGGCAACCTCAAGGACAAGGACGCCGTCCGCAAGGCGCTCGAGGCCGCGAAGTTCGACTCCGTGCGCGGTCCGTTCAAGTTCAACACCAATCACTTCCCGATTCATGCGATCTACCAGCAGGAAGTCTACAAGGTGTCGGACAGCGAATATGACATCCGCACCATCAGCAAGATCATCGACAACCTGCAGGATCCGAACGCACCGAAATGCAAGATGTGATCTCTGAGGTCTGACGGCCCGATCCGGGTGGGGCGCCGCGCAATGCCGGCGCCCCGCTTCGCATCGGCACCACGACAGGTCGGCATCAAGACAGAATTGTCTGCCGGACAAGACTGTTTGCCTCGCAGAGTATTTTATGTCTAAAGTATCTTTCGACGGGGGACTCCCACAGGGCATGCAGCACGGAAGCGGTGCGGCAGCGGCACATCGCAGGATGGGCCGGGCCATAGGCATGCCACTGAAGGAGACACGGATGACACGTTCCAGCTTCAAGACCACCCTTGCCATTCTGGCGGCGACCCTCGCCGCGCTGCCGCTGGCGGCCGCGCCGGCTGCCGCCCAGGCCGCCAAAAAAATCAGGATCGGCTTCGTCACCACCCTGTCGGGCCCGAATGCGGCCTACGGCCAGGATATGAAGAATGCCTTCGAGCTTGCCCTCGACCATATGGGCCGCAAGATGGGCGGCATCCCGGTGGAAGTCGTCTATGAGGACGACGAACAGAAGCCGGAAGTCGGCAAGCAGAAGACCGAGAAGCTGCTGCAGCGTGACAAGGTCGATTTCGTCGCCGGTTATATCTGGTCGAACGTGCTGCTGGCCTCCTACAAGCCTGCCATCGAGAACAAGACTTTCCTGATCAGCGCCAATGCCGGCCCGTCGCAGCTGGCTGGCGATCAGTGCAGCCCGTATTTCTTCGCCGCCTCCTGGCAGAACGACCAGAATCACATGGCGGTCGGCGAGTTGCTGAACCAGAAAGGCGCCAAGAAGCTGTATATGGTGGCGCCCAATTATGCCGCCGGCCAGGATGCCACGAATGGCGTGAAGGCGCTGTTCAAGGGCCAGGTGGTCGGCCAGGACATGACCAAGTGGCCGGACCAGCTCGACTTCTCGGCCGAGATTTCCAAGATCCGCGCCGCCAGGCCCGACGCGGTCTATGTCTTCTTCCCCTCGCGCTGGGGCGTGCAGTTCTACACGCAGTATAACCAGGCCGGCCTGAAGAAGGACATTCCGCTCTATTCCGCCTTCACCGTCGATGCCGTGACGCTGAAACTGCAGAAAGACCTGGCACTCGAAACCTATCTGACCATGACCTGGGGCACCGATCTGCCCTACGCCGCCAATCAGAAATTCGTCGGCGACTTCAGGAAGAAGCACAAGGACAATCCGACCTTCTACGGCGCGCAGAGCTACGATGCCGCCAACCTGATCGCCAGCGCGGTGACCGCCACCAGGGGCAACCTGAAGGACAAGGATGCCGTGCGTAAGGCTCTGGAGGCCGCGAAGTTCGACTCCGTGCGCGGTCCGTTCAAATTCGGCAACAACCATTTCCCGATCCAGAACGTCTACCAGCAGGAGGTCTACAAGACCGCCGACGGCGAATACGATCTGCGCACGGTCAGCACGGTGCTGACCGCGCATCAGGATCCGCATGCCGCCAAATGCAAGATGTGATGGACTGATCTGACCACTGCCGCACCCCGGTTCGCCGGGGTGCGGTCTTTACCTGACGAGTGCCCCGCGACCATGCTGCTGCTTCTTTTCGAGCAATTTCTCAACGGCCTGCAGATCGGCCTGCTGCTGTTCCTGCTGGCTGCCGGCCTGACGCTGGTTTTCGGCATCATGGACCTGGTCAATCTGGCGCATGGTTCGCTCTACATGATGGGCGCCTATTTCGCCGCGGTCTTCACGCAGTGGACCGGCAACTTCTTTCTCGGCGCGCTGCTGGCGCTGCCGGCCGGTGCCCTGCTCGGCATCATCGTCGAAGTGGTGGCGCTGCGCACCCTGTACACCCGCGACCATCTCGACCAGGTGCTGGCCACCTTCGGCCTGATCCTGTTCTTCAACGAA
This sequence comes from Ferrovibrio sp., assembly GCF_025869515.1. Taxonomy (GTDB): domain Bacteria; phylum Pseudomonadota; class Alphaproteobacteria; order Ferrovibrionales; family Ferrovibrionaceae; genus Ferrovibrio. Next base: position 15,305 of record NZ_JAOZVR010000103.1, on the reverse strand, counting down.
TTCGCCCGCGTCGTCTTCGGCGCCGGCGGCATGGCGATCGAGCTGCCGTCCTGGCTGGAAGGCCAGGTCGAGATCATGCCCGGTCTGCCCTACCCGTCCTTCCGTTTCCTCATCATCGTGGTAGGCCTGGGTTGCGCCGGCTTCCTCTATCTGCTGGTGCAGAAGACCCGGCTCGGCATGCTGATCCGCGCCGGCGCCTCCAACCGCGAGATGGTCGGCGCGCTCGGCATCGACATCAAGCTGCTGTTCACCCTGGTCTTCGGCCTCGGTTCGGCGCTGGCGGCGCTGGCCGGCCTGATGAGCGGCCCGATCACCACCGTGCAGATCGGCATGGGCGACAACATCCTGATCCTGGCCCTGGTGGTGATCGTGATCGGCGGCATCGGTTCGATCCGCGGCGCCTTCATCGCCGCCGTCGCCATCGGCGTCATCGACACCATGGGCCGCGCCTTTCTGCCCAACATGCTGGGCAGTTTCCTCAATCCCTCGGATGCCGGCACCCTCGCCCAGGCCCTGTCTTCCATGCTGATTTACATCCTGATGGCCGCCGTGCTGGTGCTGCGTCCCGCCGGGCTGTTCCCCGCGCCCGGTCGCTGAGGAGCCGATAGTCGATGCCTGCCCTCATGCACAAGCCCGTCACCACGATGATCGCCGTCGCCCTGCTCGGCCTGCTGGCGCTGGTGCCAATTGCCGCCGAAGCCTTCGACGATCCCTTCATGCTCACGCTGTTCACCCGCATCGTGATCATGGCGATCGCCGCCGTCAGCCTGAACCTGATCCTGGGCTATGGCGGCATGGTCAGCTTCGGTCATGCCGCCTATATCGGTATCGGCGGCTATACCGTCGGCATCCTGGCGCATCACGGCGTGCATGCCGCCTGGATCCAGTGGCCGCTCGCCCTGCTGATGTCGGGCCTCACCGCCCTGCTGATCGGCCTGCTGTCGCTGCGCACCAAGGGCATCTTCTTCATCATGATCACGCTGGCGCTGGCCCAGCTGGTCTACTATCTCGGCAATGGCGCCTATGCCTATGGCGGCGACGATGGGCTCACCATCCTGAAGCGCTCGGATTTCGGCGGCCTGATCGATCTCAACCATCGCCCCACGCTCTACTATCTGTGCTGGGCGGTTCTCGTCGCGGCGCTGTATCTCTGCTACCGCACGGTCAATTCGCGCTTCGGCATGGTGCTGCAGGGCGCCAAGTCGAATGACCGCCGCATGGCTACCATCGGCTTCCCGGTCTTCCGGTATCGCCTCACCGCTTTCGTGATCGCCGGCATGGTCTGCGGTCTGGCCGGCGTGCTGTCCGCGGCTTTCACCGATTTCATCAGCCCGGCGATGATGCACTGGAGCCGCTCGGGCGATCTGATCGTCATGGTCGTGCTCGGCGGCATGGGCAGCCTGTTCGGCCCGCTGTTCGGCACCGTCGCCTTCCTGTTGCTGGAGGAAATCCTGTCCAGCTGGACCGAATACTGGAAGATCGTGTTCGGCCCGATCCTGGTGCTGGTGGTGATCTTTGCCCGCGGCGGCATCGATGGCGCGCTGATGCGCGGCCAGGCCAATATCCTGATGGCGGGCTGCGCCGGTTTCTTCCTGCTCTACGGCGTGCACAGCGCCTATGAGAGCGACTGGCTGATCCCCACCGCGATCCTGGCCGCCGCCTTCGCGCTGGTCTGGCTGGCGAAGTGGCTGGCCGACCGGCGCGCGTCTGCGAAGGAGGCCGGCCATGTCTGATCCCGCGCTGCAGGTTCCGGTCTTAAAGGTAGATGGCCTGATCAAGCGCTTCGGCGGCCTGACCGCCACCGACAATCTTTCGCTCGATATCCGCGCCGGCGAGATTCATGCGGTGATCGGCCCCAACGGCGCCGGCAAGACCACGATGATCGGCCAGCTGATCGGCGAACTGCGTCCCGATGCCGGCACGATCCATTTCATGGGCCGCGACATCACCGCGATGCCGGTGCACCTGCGCTCGGCCATCGGCATCGCCCGCTCGTTCCAGATCACCTCGATCTTCCCGAATTTCTCCGCGCTCGATAACGTCGCTCTGGCCGTGCAGGCGCATGACGGCCATTCCTTCCGCTTCTGGGCCGATGCCCGCAAGGACCTGGGTCTGCGCGAGCCGGCCATGGCGGCGCTGGAACAGGTCGGCCTCAGCCATCGCGCCGGCGTGACCGCCAGCGCGCTGAGCCACGGCGAGCATCGCCAGCTCGAGATCGCCATGGCGCTGGCCACCAAGCCGAAACTGCTGCTGCTGGATGAACCGATGGCCGGCATGGGGCCGGAGGATTCCGCCCGCATGGTCACCATGCTGCGCGGCATCAAGGGCAGCGTCACCATCCTGCTGATCGAACACGATATGGACGCCGTCTTCGCCCTGGCCGACCGCATCACCGTGCTGGTCTACGGCCATGGCATCGCCACCGGCACGCCCGACGACATCCGCCGCAACGAGCAGGTCCGCCAGGCCTATCTCGGCGACGAAACCCCCAGTCTGCAGGGGGCGGAGTGACTGCAATGACCGATCTGCTCACCGTCGAAGGTATCGACACGTTTTACGGCCGCAGCCAGGTGCTGTTCGGCATGTCGCTCAGCATCCGCGCCGGCGAAGTGGTCACGCTGATGGGCCGCAACGGCATGGGCAAGACCACCACGATCCGCTCGATCATGGGCCTGACTCCGGCGTCGCGCGGCCGCATCGGCTTCCGCGATGCCGATATCCGCGGCCTGCCCTCCTACCGCGTCGCCAAGATCGGCGTCGGCCTGGTGCCCGAGGGGCGTCAGATTTTCCCCAACCTGTCGGTGAAAGAAAACCTGATCGCCACTGCCGCCAATCGCAATGGCGCCAGCCAGCCCTGGACCTACGAGCGGGTGATCGAACTCTTCCCGCGCCTGGCCGAGCGGTCGGGCAACATGGGCAACCAGCTGTCGGGCGGCGAACAGCAGATGCTGGCCGTCGGCCGCGCCCTGATGACCAACCCGCATCTGCTGATCCTGGATGAGGCAACCGAAGGCCTGGCGCCCTTGATTCGCTTGGAAATCTGGCAATGCCTGGAGCGATTGAAGCAGGCCGGCCAGGCCATCCTGGTTGTGGATAAGAATGTCGGGGCACTCACCAAGCTGGCCGACCGGCATTACGTGATCGAGAAGGGTCGCGTGGTCTGGCAGGGCAATTCGGCCGAATTGCAGGCCGCGCCCGACATCCAGCACCGCTATCTCGGCATCTGAGCAATTTCATAGGCAAACCCGTGGACAGGGCGCGGCCAGCGCAGCAAAGTAGGCACCGCGCGGGCCTGTGATCGGGGGAGAACGGCCGGCGCCGAGGGGAGCGCGGCGTGTATCACGACGACCTGCATCAGGCAGCGGAATACGCCCATGCGGCGGTAGCCAGCATGACGCGGTTCTCGATTCCGCCGACCCCGATCAATTTCACCATCTGGTACGAATACCATGCCGGTCGCGACCCGGCGCTGAGCCGCGCCATTGATGCCCTGCTCGCCGCCGGCACATCCTTCACGCCCGACACCACGCTGCAGCTCTACGAGGAATTCCTCAACCCGGCGCGCATGCTGCGCGCCTCGCGCGAGACCACCGAGAAGCTGCAGGAAGCGATGGACGAGCTGCGCAACTTCGTCGGCGCCGCCGAGGAAGACACCCGCACCTACGGCGACAAGCTGGAGGATTTCTCCGACCGGCTCGACAAGCACGGCAACGGTCCCGCCTTCGGCTCGCTGGTCGGCGCCATGCTGCAGGAAACCCGTTCCATGCAGGAGCGCAACCAGTCGCTGGAGGAACGGCTCGCCGAGACCACGGCGGAAGTCGCGCAGCTGCGCGAGCATTTCGAGCAGGCGCGCCGCGAATCTCTGTCGGACTCGCTCACCGGGCTGGCCAACCGCAAGAATTTCGAGCAGACCCTGACGCTGTTCGCCAAGGCGGCGCAGGACAGCGGCGAGCCGCTGGCGCTGATGCTGCTCGACATCGACCATTTCAAGCTGTTCAACGACCGCCACGGCCACCAGACCGGCGATACCGTGCTGCAGCTGGTGGCCCGCACGCTGAGCGACAATGTGAAGGGTCAGGATCTGGCCGCCCGCTACGGCGGCGAGGAATTCGCCCTGCTGCTGCCGCGCACCCGGGCCGACCAGGCCGTGAAGCTGGGCGACAACATCCGCGCGCTGATCGCCACCCGCAAACTGGTCAAGCGCGCGTCCGGCGAACCGCTCGGCCGCATCACGGTGTCGGCCGGCGTGGCCGAATACCGCATCGGTGAGGCACTCAGCAGCTTCGTGCAGCGGGCCGACGGCGCGCTTTACGGCGCCAAACGCGAAGGCCGCAACCGCGTGGTTGCCGCAACGGAAGCCCTTACCTTTACGGAGACGGTTCTCCGCTCCTGACAAATCGGCTAGCGTTCTTCCATAAACGGGAGAGAAACGCATGGCCTGGAACACCCTGATCGTCGACAAGCGCGACGGCATCGCCACCGTCACCCTGAACCGCCCCGAGCGGCTCAATGCGCTCAGCCTCGAACTGATGAGCGAACTGCTCAAGGCGCTGGAAGACATCGACCAGGATGCGTCGATCCGCTGCCTGCTGATCACGGGCGCTGGCCGTGGCTTCTGCTCCGGTGCCGATCTCGCCTCGGGCGATCTGAGCGCCGATGGTGGCATGCCAGATCTCGGCAAGGCGCTGCACGACCGCTACCACCCGGTGATCCGCAAGCTCGCCGCCTTCCGCATGCCGGTGGTCTGCGCGGTGAACGGCCCGGCCGCAGGCGCCGGCATGAGCCTCGCGCTGTGCGGCGATATCGTCATCGCGGCAAAATCCGCCACCTTCCTGCAGGCCTTCGGCAATCTCGGCCTGGTGCCCGATGCCGGCAGCACCTTCTTCCTGCCGCGCCTGGCCGGCACGGCGCGGGCCCTCGGCCTCACCATGCTGGCCGAGAAGCTGCCGGCCGAAACCGCGGCCGAGTGGGGCCTGATCTGGCAATGCGTCGAGGATACCGAGCTGATGCCCGCTGCCATGAAAGTGGCGACCAAGTTTGCCAACGGGCCGACTGTCGGTCTGGCGCAGATTCGAAAACTGATCCGCCAGTCCGCCACCAACGGGCTGGATGCGCAGCTTGAAGCCGAACGCGAATCCCAGGTGATCGCCGGCCGCACCCGCGACTTCATCGAGGGCGTCTCGGCCTTCCTGCAGAAACGCCCGGCGAAGTTCAGCGGCAAATGACCCCGCAGCAGATTGCAGAAACCGTCGGGAAGCTGGTCGCCGAACGAGACATGGCCGGACGCAGGCTCGGCGTGCAGCTTGTCTCGGTGACCCCGGGCGGCTGCGTGCTGCGCATGACCGTGCAGCCCGACATGGTCAACAGCGGCGGCACCTGCCATGGCGGCGTGATGTTCACGCTGGCCGATTCCGCCTTCGGCTATGCCTGCAACAGCTTCAACCGTGTTGCCGTGGCGCAGCAATGCGACATCACCTATCTCAAGCCGGTCGCCGTCGGCACGGTGCTGACCGCCACCGCCGAACTGCGCGAGACGGCGGGCCGCAGCAGCGTTTACGACATGACGGTGCGCGATGAGGCCGGCAATACGGTGGCGCTGTTCCGCGGCCTGTCGCGCGAGATCGGCGGCGAGATCATTCCTGGCCTCGGAGGCTGACGAACATGAGCAAGCTGATCACCGAGCCTAATCTTGCCGATGGCGACGCGACCTATGCCGCGCTGGTGAAAATGACCGAAGGCATGGACGACGCCGCCGCGATGAAGGCGATGGCCAAACTGGTGCTGCTGCTCGCCAACCATATCGGCGACCAGGACGTGCTCAACGAGGCGATGGCGATTGTGCGCGGCCGGCCTGCCGCCGCGTGAATCCTGCCGAGGCCGCAGCTTACCGATGCCGCCGCGCGGCGCCCAGCGTGATGCGGCGAGAGGGCGGCGGCACGGCGGCCTTCTGCGCCCGGGCGACATCCAGTGCGGTCCTGGCCCAGGCCAGCGCCTGCTCGGCATCGTCGATCAGGTCGGGCGGCAGCTTCCAGTAGCTCATCGCCACCGGCTTGCCCTTGCCATCATAGACAAACGGGCCGCAGCCGCGCGCCTCGAAGGCTTTTTTGCTGTCGGCATCGGCTTTCAGGTAGACGGTGTCATCCGCGATCAGGCCGAACATCAGGCCTTTGCAATAGACCCCGGCGCCGCCGAACATCGGACGCAGGCTGACGCCGCCCAGCGGGGCGAACAGCTCCTGTATGAAAGCGGTGAAATCGCGACTCGCGGTCATGGCGGGGAAAGATAGCCAAGCCGGTGGCGGCGGCCAAGCGCGCTCTGCGTCCTGCGACAAAAAATGCATACGCCCTCTTCCCTCACCCTCGGGCCCAGGAAAGTCTCTTGGCCGAGGGTCCATCCGCCGGTTCTGTCAGGTCAGACCCCAGCCGAGAGGGAAATGGATGCCCGGCACAAGGCCGGGCATGACGATATGGAAAGATGGCAGCCACCCACGCGCCGGAGCTGGCTGCCCTTACTGCTCCACAAACGCCTTTTCGATCACATACTGGCCGGCGCCGGTGGTGGAGCCTTCCTGCCAGTTCAGGCCTTCCAGCATCTCGCGCATTTCGGCCAGCATGGCCGGGCTGCCGCACAGCATGATGCGGTCGGTTTCCTTGTTCAGCGGCGGCAGGCCCAGATCGCTGAACAGCTTGCCCGAGCGGATCAGGTCGGTGACGCGGCCCTCGTTGCGGAAGGCCTCGCGGGTCACCGTCGGGTAATAGACCAGCTTGTCCTTCACCATCTCGCCGAAGAACTCGTTTTCCGGCAGTTCGCGGGTGATGAAATCCGCATAGGCCAGCTCGCCCACGGTGCGCACGCCATGCACCAGCACGATCTTCTCGAACCGCTCATAGGCATCCGGGTCCTTGATGACCGACATGAAGGGTGCGAGGCCGGTGCCGGTGGACAGCAGGTACAGCGTCCTGGCCGGCGTCAGGTTGTCCTGCAGCAGCGTGCCGGTCGCCTTCTTGCCCACGATGATGCGGTCGCCCACCTTCAGGTGCTGCAGGCGCGAGGTCAGCGGGCCGTCCGGCACCTTGATCGACAGGAATTCGAGGAACTCCTCGTAATTCGAGCTGACCATCGAATAGGCGCGCAGCAGCGGCTTGTTGTCGACGATCAGCCCGATCATGGCGAACTGGCCATTGATGAAGCGGAAACTCGGCTCGCGCGTCGTGCGGAAGGTGAACAGCGTGTCGGTCCAGTGATGCACGTAGGTCACCGTCTCCTCGCGCAGATTGCCGCCCGGCTTGAGCAGCGGATGCGACGGAGCGGGAGAAACGACAGCAGCGGCGGCGGAGGATGTCATGGGCTCAGGAATCCGATTTCTGTCTCGGGGCAGCGCGGCAGTACAGCAGGGCTGGCTGGAACTCACGTCCTAAATCATATGTGTACATATAATACGATCCCGGCCGGCTGAACAGCCGATATTTCGCATTCCCCACTCAAAATCAAGGTTTATAAACTATACACAAGGAAAAAGTGTTTAAATGCTGCCGCCACGCCAGCGAGCAACGCCAGATGCTTTAAATATAAAATAATTTTAGAGGCGCGCAAGCCCGTTTTCAGCGGCGTACCTGACATCCGTTGTCAGGCTCACCTACTAGGCTGGGGCCAAAAGGAGCCACCATGACCGCGACCGCCCTCGACCGCATCCCGATGCCACCCTCTGCCCGCCTGCTCGGCTGGCGGATGCTCGATCACGATGCCGCGCGCAGCTGGGTGCGGATCGGCTTTCAGGGCAAGCCGGACTTCTGCAATCCGGCCGGCTTCATCCAGGGCGGATTGCTGACCGCCATGCTGGACGACACGATGGGTCCGGCGGTGTGGATCGCCACCGACGGCGCCTGGTTCACCGCCTCCATCGATATCGCGGTCAGTTTCCTCAATCCGGCCAGGCCCGGACCGCTGATCGCGGAAGCAACCGTGATCCAGCGCGGCAGGACCATCGCCTTCCTGGAGGCGCAATTATGGGACGAGTCTGGCACGCTGATCTGCCGCGCGACATCGACGGCGCGGATGGTCGCCGCGCAGCAAGCGCTGAAGTAACACTGGCTGCCTTACTCAACATCGTCACCCTCGGCCTTGTGCCGAGGGTCCATCCCAACCCTCCACGCATCGGTCGGTGCATACTGGCTTGGGCAGATGGATCCTCGGCCATCGCGCTTTGCGCGAAGATATATGTATGGCGGCAAAGCCGCCGGGCCCGAGGATGACGGTTTATGGATTGGCGAATTCTCTGCATACTAACGCTGCCCTTCACCGCCCCTTCTGCTTGCGCCAGGCTTCGAAATCCACCTTGGTCTGCGGATCGGTGGCGGGATACAGCCCTTTGATCGAACGGCCGGCCAGCACCTGTTCGGTGACGAAATCCTCGAATGCCGTCATCTCGACGGCTTCAGTGGCGATCTCGTCGGCGATGCCGGCCGGAATCACCATCACGCCATCGGCATCGCCCACGATCACATCGCCGGGAAACACCGGCGCATCGCCGCAGCCGATCGGCACGTTGATGTCGATGGCCTGGTGCAACGTGAGATTGGTCGGCGCCGAGGGCCGGCTGTGAAAGGCCGGAATCTTCATCTGCGCGATCTCAGCCGAGTCGCGGAAACCGCCATCGGTGACCACGCCGGCCACACCGCGCACCATCAGCCGCGAAATCAGGATCGAGCCGGCCGAGGCGGCGCGCGCATCCTTGCGGCTGTCCATCACCAGCACGGCGCCTTCCGGGCAGATTTCCACCGCCTTGCGCTGCGGATGCTCGGGATTCTGGAACACCGTGATCGGGTTGAGGTCCTCGCGCGCCGGCATGTAGCGCAGCGTGAAAGCCTCACCCACCATGGTCGGCAGCGTGGGATTGAGCGGCGTCACATCCTGGATGAACTGGTTGCGCAGGCCGCGCTTGTACAGCGCGGTGGCCAGCGTGGCGGTGCTGACGGTCTTCAGCTTGTCGCGGGTTTCTGCCTTGAGAGTCACGTCGAAAAATCCTTCTCGCAAAAAATCAGGACAGCGTTGCGCCCTGGGTGTCGACATACAGCGCATAGAGCGACTGGCTCGAGGCCATGAACAGGCGGTTGCGCATCTCGCCGCCGAAGCACAGATTGGCACAGCGTTCCGGCAGCGCGATGCGGCCGATGGCCCTGCCATCGGGATTGAACACCATCACGCCATCCAGCGCGTCGCTGCCCATGCCCCAGCCGCACCACAGGTTGCCGGCCGTATCGCAGCGCAGGCCATCCGAGGTGCCGGCGCCGCAATCGATCAGCATCGTCTTGTTGGCGAGCGCCTTGCCGTCCTTCACCACGTCATAGGCATGGATCAGGCGGTTGGGCGCGGCCAGCGATTCCACGATATAGAGCCGGCTTTCATCGGGCGAGAAACACAGCCCGTTCGGCCCCAGCAGGCCCTCGGCCACCACAGTCAGGTCGCCGGTGGCGGGAACCAGACGATAGACATGCTGCGGCAGTTCGGAGGTCGACTTGCGGCTTTCATAGTTGCTGTTGACGCCGAAGATCGGATCGGTGAACCACACCGTGCCGTCCGATTTCACCACCACATCGTTCGGCGAGTTGAAGCGTTTGCCCTCGAAACGGTCGGCCAGCACGGTGATGCTGCCGTCGTATTCGGTGCGCGTCACCCGGCGCGTTTCGTGTTCACAGGTGATCAGCCGGCCCTGGCGGTCGCGCGTGTTGCCGTTGGCATAATGCGATGGCTTGCGGAACACGCTGACCGCGCCGGTCTGTTCGTCCCAGCGCAGCATCTGGTTGTTCGGAATATCGCTCCAGATCAGGCAGCGCTGGTCACCGAACCACACCGGCCCCTCGGCCCAGCGAAAGCCGGTGGCGAGTCTTTCCACCGCAGCGGTGCGCAGGCGCAGCTTCAGGAAACTGTCGTCCAGCACCTGCACGGCCGGATCGGGATAGCGCGAGGTCGGAAGCGTCCACATCAGAAGATATCCGGTTCGCGCACGGGTGCGCCGAACCCGGTTTCCAGGAAATCGAAATCGCAGCCCTGGTCGGCCTGCTTGATATGTTTGCTGAACATCCAGCCATAGCCGCGCTCGTAGCGCACCTCGGGCTGCGTCCAGGCGGCCTTGCGTTTCGCCAGTTCGGCCTCGGGCACATCGAGGGTAATCGTGCGCTTGTCGACGTCCAAAGAAATGACATCTCCATTGCGCACCAGCGCCAGCGGCCCGCCGATATAGGATTCCGGCGCCACATGCAGGATGCAGGCGCCGTAGCTGGTGCCGCTCATGCGCGCATCCGACAGGCGCACCATGTCGCGCACCCCCTGCTTCACCAGCTTCTTCGGGATCGGCAGCATGCCCCATTCCGGCATGCCCGGTCCGCCGAGCGGGCCCGCGTTGCGCAGGATCAGCACATGGTCGGCAGTCACATCCAGGTTTTCGTCGTCCACCGCCTTCTTCATCGACGGATAATCGTCGAACACCAGCGCCGGGCCGGAATGTTTGAGGAAGCGCGGCTCGCAGGCGCTTGGCTTGATCACACAGCCATCCGGCGCCAGGTTGCCCTTCAGCACTGCCAGTGCACCCTCGGCATAGATGGCCGTCTCGGTGCTGCGGATGACGTCGTCGTTATGCACCTGGGCATGGGCGATATTCTCGCCCAGCGTCTTGCCGCTGACGGTGACCGCATCCAGATGCAGATGCGGCTTGATCCGCGTCATCAGTGCCGGCAGGCCGCCGGCATAGAAGAAGTCTTCCATCAGGTAGGCGTCGCCCGACGGCCGGATATTGGCGATCACCGGTACTTTACGTGACGCCGTCTCGAAATCATCCAGTGAGATGTCCTGTCCGGCGCGGCGTGCCATGGCAATGAGATGAATAATCGCATTCGTCGAGCAGCCCATCGCCATGGCAACGGCAATGGCATTCTCATAGGCCTTGCGGGTCTGGATCGCGGTGGGCGTGAGGTCTTCCCACACCATCTCGACGATGCGGCGACCGCATTCGCTGCTCATGCGGATATGGTTGGCATCGGCGGCCGGGATGGAGGAGGCACCCGGCAGGGTCATGCCGATGGCCTCGGTGATCGCCATCATCGTGGCCGCCGTGCCCATGGTCATGCAGGTGCCGTAGCTGCGCGCGATGCCGGCCTCGATGTCGTTCCATTCCTGGTTCGAGATGTTGCCGGCGCGGCGTTCGTCCCAGAATTTCCAGGCATCCGAACCCGAGCCGAGAATCTTGCCCTTCCAGTTGCCGCGCAGCATAGGACCGGCCGGCAGGTAGATCATCGGCAGGCCGGCACTGGTGGCGCCCATCAGCAGGCCCGGGGTGGATTTGTCGCAGCCGCCCATCAGCACCACGCCATCGACCGGATGGCTGCGGATCAGTTCCTCGGTCTCCATCGCCAGCAGGTTGCGATAGAGCATGGTGGTCGGCTTGACGAAGCTTTCGGAGACCGAGATCGCCGGCAGCTCGATCGGCAGGCCGCCGGCCTGCAGCACGCCGCGCTTCACGTCTTCGACGCGATGCTTGAAATGCGCGTGGCAGGGATTGATGTCGGACCAGGTGTTGACGATGGCGATCAGCGGCTTGCCGGTCCATTCGGTGGCGGCATAGCCCATCTGCATGATGCGCGAGCGATGGCCGAAGCTGCGCAGGTCGTCAGGGGCAAACCAGCGGGCGGAGCGCAACTGGTCTGGGGTTTTCTTCTTGCTGGCCATGGTCTCGACTCTTGTAAAAAGCAGACGGGGCGGACATCGCTGCCCGCCCCGGGAGGATAGCTTATTCCGGCTTGATTTTGCCGACCTCGATCACGGTTTTCCAGCGCGCAATCTCGGCCTTGAGGAAGGCCTCGAAATCCTTGCTGCTGTTGGCCACCACGTCGAAACCGATATCGTTGAACTTCGCCGTCATCTCCGGCGACTTCAGGCCGGCGATCGTGTCCTTTTCCAGCCGGGCGCGGATATCGGCCGGCAGGCCCTTGGGCGCCGCGGCCGCCTGCCAGGAATAGACCTCCACATCCTTGACGCCGGCTTCCGCCATGGTCGGCACGTTCGGCAGCGCAGCATTGCGCTTGTCGGCGGTGACGGCCAGCGCCTTCAGCTTGCCGCCGCGCACATGGTTGGCGATGGCACCGAGATTCTGGAACGACACATTGGCATGGCCGCCGATCAGATCGCCGATGGCCGGCCCGCCGCCCTTGTAAGGCACATGGACGCCGACCGTGCCGGTCTTCTGCATGAACAGCGCGGCCGTCAGATGGTCCGACGAGCCGGTGCCCGAGGAGGCGAACGACACCTTGTCCGGGTTCTTTTTCAGATAGTCGACCAACTCGGCCACCGTATTGGCCGGGAAGCCGGGATGCGCCACCAGCACGTTGGGGGTGCGCACGGCCACCGTGAGCAGGTCGAAATCCTTCAGCGGATCGTATTTCAGGTCCGGGAACAGCGCCGGATTGATGGCGAAGACGCCGATCGAACCGACCAGGATGGTGTAGCCGTCGGGCGCTGCCTGCTTGAGCAGCGTGGCGCCCAGCGAGCCGTTGGCGCCGGCGCGGTTGTCGATCACCACGGTCTTGCCGAGGCTGTCGGTCAGTCTGGCGGCGACGTTGCGCGCGGTGATGTCCGAGGCGCCGCCGGCCGGGAACGGCACGATCATCGTGACATTGCGCTCGGGGTAAGGGGCGGCATTGGGCGAGCTGAAAGCGGCTGCCGTGGCCAAAAGGCCAAGCAGGGTGGCGCTGGCCAGGCGCCGGAAGCGGGTCTTCGCGGTCATGGTTTCCTCCAGTGGTTCTTCTTATGACCGGGATTAAAGCACTAATGCATTAGTGCGTCAAACCGCAGGCCGTGCTATAAAGACCTCATGACCGTGACCGTCAGCCGCCTCGCCCTTACCCCGCCGCGCGACCGCTCGCGTCTGGCCGCGCCGCAGGTTTTCGAGCATCTGCGCGAGAAGATCATCGCCCTGGAGCTGGTGCCCGGCACTGTGCTGTCGCGCCAGGAACTGCAGCTGCAGTTCGGCCTCAGCTCGACACCGATCCGCGATGCGCTGATCCGCCTGGCCGAAGAATCGCTGGTCGAGATCTTTCCGCAGCATGCCACGCGGGTCAGCCCGATCGATCTGACCCTGACGCGACAGGCACATTTCCTGCGCCGCTCGATCGAGACGGAAGCCGTGCAGTTGCTGACACAGCAGCGCAACCCGGACCTGATCGCCGGCCTGCGCAATATCCTGAAGCTGCAGCTTGCGCTGGCCGAGGCCGGCGACCTCGCCCGCTTCAACGATGCCGACCAGGCCTTCCATCGCCAGATGTACGAGGCCGCCGGCGTGCCCGATCTGTGGACGCTGGTGCGGCGCCACAGCGGCCATATCGACCGCCTGCGCCGGCTGTATCTGCCGATCGAGGGCCGGCCGAAGCAGATCGTCGGCGACCATACGGCGATTGTCGATGCCATCGACTCCGGCGACCCGGAGCATGCGCGCGCCGCCCTGCGTCACCATCTGTCGCGGTCGCTGACCGACAGCGCGGCGATCCGGGCGAAGTACCCGGCCTGGTTCCGCGACTAGAGAATTTTCGGCAGCGCCGCCGCCAGCATCGCCAGCCCCGACACGGTGAGCAGGCCGAGCACGATGCGGCGGAACGCCACCTCGCTGATGCCGATATAGAGCTTTGCCCCCAGCAGCGTCGGGATCAGCATGGCCGGCAGCACGATGGCCAGCATCGGCAAAGTGGCGGTGGTGATCACGCCGGTGCCGATATAGGTGGCGAGCGTGACGCCCAACATGCCGAGATTGAAATTCTGGATCACCGCGCGCTGCGCCTCCTTGGGCATGCCGCGCAGGGTGCACCACAGCGTCGGGATCGCACCCGAGACGCCACCGATGCCGCCGAGCACGCCGCCGATGAAGCCCGCCGCGCCATCGGCAAATCGTCCGCCGCCGGCGACTTTCGGCAGCCGGTGGCCCAGCAGCATGACCGGGCAGATCACGACGAGCAGCGCGCCGAAGGCCAGCTTGAACAGCGTCACATCCAGCAGCGGCAGGATGCCGACGCCGACCGGAATGCCGGCCAGGCCGCCGATCACGAAGGGCAGCAGCAGTTTGAGATCGAAACCGCGCCGCACCGTGAGCGCCGCCAGCAGCTGGCCGCTGAAGCCGCCGAACACCGCCATGGCGGCGACCAGTTGCGGGTCGACCCACCAGGCCCAGACCGCCGTGGCGACCATGGCGAAGGCGAAGCCGGACAGGCCCTGGACGAAACCGGCCAGCGCCGCCCCGAGGGCGACGACGAGAAACAGGGGATCCACGGACGGACTGCCTGGGCCGACTTACATCATGTTCCGGGTGGCGGCCGGCAGGCTGACCACCAGACCGTCGAGCGCGTCGGACATGATCAGCTGGCAGCCGAGCCGCGAGGTCTTGGTCAGGCCGAAGGCGAGGTCGAGCATGTCTTCCTCGTCGGGCTTGGCCGGGGTGAGCTTGCCGTACCAGTCGGGATCGATGATGACATGGCAGGTCGAGCAGGCCAGCGAGCCCTCGCAGGCCCCCTCGATGTCGACGCCGTGCTTATGGGCAATCTCCAGCACCGACAGGCCGATGGGCGCATCGACCTCGACGCGCTTGCCGTCCGGCTGGATGAAGGTCATTTTCGGCATCGGACAGGGACTCCAAATCAAGGGGCGCGGTGGATATATCGCCCCCCCTGCCAGACCGCAACCCGGCCGGTCAGCCCACCCCGGCAGCCGCCGCCGACCGGCGGCCGAATTCGCGCAGCCGCTCGTCGATGAAGCCGGCGACCGACATCGCCCGCTCGTAGCCGGCCGGCGACAGGGTCTCGCGGGCGCTCTGCTCGAACAGCGCCATCCAGCGGTCGAAATGCGCCGGCGCCATCCGCAGGTGGGTATGGGCGCCCATGACGCAGCCGCGGTAGCGGTCGGTGCCCAGCAGGGCGCGCGACCAGAAGGCGCCGACGGTGACCAGATGCTCCTGCCAGTCCGGGATGGTGGCGGCGAAAAACGGACCCAGCAAAGGGTCGGCATGGGCGCGGCCGTAAAAGGTTTCGACCAGGGCCTCGACCATCTTTTCGGTCACCGGCTCCGGCGTGATTGTTGCCTCGGACATGTCCCTCTCCTGTCGGCTTGACGGAGAGAAACTAGCTGCGCCCGCTCGGGGCTGCCTTGCGCAGGATCAACATTGCCCCGCATTGGGCCCCGCCTTGGCGCTTTCGGAATAATGACATTAAGTGAGTTGAAATAAATATTTAGAATCAAATATTTATATAAATAAATTAATCACACATATCACT
>NZ_JAOZVR010000102.1 GCF_025869515.1 Ferrovibrio sp. | reverse complement strand
GATCTGTCGGCGCTGCGGGTGCTGCTGATCGGCCTGCCGCAGCAGCAGCAGGCGGCGGCGCGGCAGGCCCTGGCCGCCCTGCCGGCAGCCAGCGTGGCGACGGCGCCGAGCGTGGCCGCCGCGCAGGCCGTCGTGGCGGACATGACAGTCGACCTGGTGATGATCGACGCGCGCTGCCCCGATGGCGCGCTGACGGCTCCGTCGGTGCTCGGCATCGTCACCACTTACGCGCTGCTGGCGCCGCGCAGCCTGGTCTCGACCATCGATGCCGCGGCGCGCACGCATTTCTCCCTCGCCCTGACCTATCCGCTCAGCCTCGCCGGCCTGCGCCGCGCCGCCGGCATCGCGCTCGGGCAGATCGCGGCCGGCAGCACCGAGGCGGCCTTCCGCGCCGACATGGCCTTCGCGCCGCCCGGCCTGGAGCTGGCGCGTGCCGCCAATGCCGTGATCCTGGTGGCGGAAGACAACGCCACCAACCGCCTGGTGATCCACCAGCTGCTGGCGCGCATGGGCTATGCCTGCGAGGTCGCCGATAACGGCGCCGCGGCGCTGGCGCTGTATGAACGCCACCCCTATGGCCTTTTGCTGACCGATTTCCACATGCCGGAAATGGACGGGTTCGAACTCACCGCGCGCATCCGCGCCATCGAGGCCGGATCGCCGACGCCGGGCCGGCCGCGCCTGCCGGTCATCGCGCTGACCGCCGATGCCCTGACCGGCACCGAGCAGCTCTGCCTCGATGCCGGCATGGACGGCTATCTGACCAAGCCGGTCAATTCCCGCGCCCTGGCCGCGATGCTGGCGCAATGGCTGCCGCAGGCGCTGCCGCTGCGCCGCCCGGCCCAGGCCGAACCCGGCGCGGCCGCGAACGATCCGGACTGGGACCGCGACATCTTCGACCCGACGCCGCTGACCGAGGCCTTCGGCGGCTTCGATGCCACCGCGCGACAGCTGCTGCAGGAATTCGTCGTCGATGCGGCCGGGCGGATCGCCGCCATCGAAGCGATGGCCGGCACGGCCAGGGCGGCCGAGCTGCGCGGCCAGGTGCATATCCTGAAAGGCGCGGCCCGCTCGGTGGGGGCGCGACGGCTCGGCACCATCGCCAGCGACCTGCAGGATGCCTGCGATGCCGGGGATGACGAAACAATCGTCCTGCTGGCCGGGATTCTGGTGCCCTGCCTCGACGAGCTGCGGCTGGCGCTGCCCCTGATTCTGAACTCCGACGGTGCCACGACATGATCGACGACAGCGCACGCTACAGGGATCTGCGCATCCTGGTGGTGGAGGATGAATCCTTCGCGCGCCGCATCATCACCGGCCTGCTGCGGCAGATCGGCTTCACCCTGATCGAGGAGGCGATCGACGGCGAGAAGGGATTCCGCGAGGTGATCCGGACGCGGCCGCAGCTGGTGCTGTGCGATGTGCATATGGAGCCGGTCGACGGCCTCGGCTTCCTCAGCCAGCTGCGCGAATTCGCCGGCGTCGAGATCGCCGCCACGCCGGTGATCTTCCTCACCGCCGACAAGCAGCAGGAAACCGTGATCTCGGCCAAGCAGCTCAAGGTCGACGGCTACCTGGTCAAGCCGGTCTCGCTGGCGGCGCTGAAGCAGCGGCTCGACGCCGTGCTGAAATTCCATAACCTGATCTGACGCGGCGGGCGCCGCCGGGCCGTACCCGGTGAAGACGGAACCGAACATGGTCGTCGAGTCTTACTCGCGCTAAGCGCTCCGGTTCAGTACGAAACAACGAAGGCCGCTCGCAAGAGCGTCCTTTTTAGTTATAAAATTAAAAAGGCTATTTCAAAAAAAGACTCAATTGGGGTACCCATGTCTGAAATCGGCGACCAAGTTCCCACCATTTTTCACTATTGCAGTGCCGCTGCTTTCAAATCCATCATTGAGAGTAAGTCGCTATGGTTGACCGACCTACACCAAACCAACGATGCAAGAGAAGGTAGAGAGGTTACCGAAGCAGTCGTCGATTTGCTTAGAGAAATGAAAGTGGAGGAATACCAAATTAAACGTTGGAGAGAAACCTACGATTCTTCGTACGACCTCTGTCAAGGATATGGGTTCTGCCTATCAGAAGATGGGGATTTGCTTAGTCAGTGGCGTGGATATGCTGATGACGGACATGGTTTCGCAATAGGCTTTAATGGGAATCTATTGCGAGATATTGCGAAGAAGCGAACCAGTAGTGCGGAAGGCTTCCCATTATATAGCCTCCAGCAGGTAGAATACGAACGCCACATCCAGAAGAACAGCCTTAAAAACGAAGCTGAGGTCATTCGAAATTGCGTCACTGATGGCGCATTAAATCACCATCGCATTCCAAGTTTACTGTCATTTGAATCGGACGAAGAGACAAAAATAAAACAAGAAAAGGCATGGCATACTCTTTCCATGGTTCACTTCGTTCTAAGTTACATAAGGCGCTTTGGTATTAAGCATTCATCATTTAAGGAAGAAAAAGAATGGCGCTTATTTGCTGCTCATCTCAATACTGACAGCGGATTCTCTGAGGCAGTGACGGGTGTTTTAAATTTTCTTCCACGCAGGCACTCTCTTGTGCCTTATCTAAAGTTCGAAATTGATCCTGAAGCACTGTTTACAAAAATAGTACTGGGGCCACGAAATCGTATTCCCTCGATGGCATTGAAGTCTTTTTTGCGCAAAAACCGCTTATTAAATATACAGGTTGATAAATCTGTTGCTCCGTATTTATAAATGAAAACTGCGATTATCGTAGGGGGATGATATTTTCCCCAAAGACATCAAAGGCCGCTCGCATGAGCGGCCTTTGATGTCTTTGACTTTGTTGCCGGCGCGCTTTACTCCGCCGCCTGCCTGATGCTGGCCATCGCCTGCTGCGATACAGCCTGGGCATCCTCGCTCTGCCAGCGCAGCGCGATATCCTTCAGCGCATCCAGCATCGGATTGAGCTCGGCGCCGCGCGACGCCAGGCTGTAGGTCACCTGCGGCGGAATCGTCGCCTGGTAGTCGCGATGCACCAGGCGGGCCTCTTCCAGCATGCGCAGCCGCTCGGTCAGCACCTTGGCCGAGATGCCACCGACCTCGCGCTTCAGCTCGCCGAAGCGGCGCGGCCCCTGGGTGCGCAGCACATAGAGGATGTAGGTGGTCCACGGCCCCATCAGCAGCCGCAGCACGGCATCGACCGGGCATTCGTGGCGCTCGCCGCCCGGGCCTGGGGCAGCAGTCTTGGGCAGGGACGCGGACGTGACCATGGGAAGCTCCGGTTCAGAATCTGCACTGGTTACTTTTAAGTACCTACTTTACTCAGGAAATCAAGGGGACATATTCATAGTCACCTGAAGTAACTGACTTGCTTCAGGTTATCTAATTCTTTCCTGAACGAACAAGGACTTAGCGAAAATGACCCAGGTAGCGATCGTTTATCACAGCGGCTTTGGCCATACCCAGAAACAGGCGGAAGCCGTGGCGGCGGGCGTCGCCGCCGGTGGCGCGAAGGCCATCCTGGTGCCGGTGGCCGAGGCCGAGGCGCGGATCGCCGAGATCAATGCCGCCGATGCCATCGTCTTCGGCGCGCCCACCTATATGGGCAGCGCCTCGGCGCCGATGAAGACCTTCATGGATTACACCGGGCAGATCTGGTACGGCCGCGGCTGGAAGGACAAGCTTGCCGCCGGCTTCACCAATTCGGCCTCGCAGTCCGGCGACAAGCTCAGCACGCTGCAGCAGTTCGCCGTCTTCGCCGCCCAGCATGCGATGATCTGGGTCGGCCTCGACCTGCTGCCGGGCAACAACAATTCCAAGGGCAGCGTCAACGACCTCAATCGCCTGGGCAGCTTCCTCGGCGCCATGGCGCAGTCGAACAACGACCAGGGGCCGGAGGACGGCCCGATCGCCAGCGACCTGAAGACCGCCGAGCATCTGGGCCGGCGCGTCGCCACGCTGACCCGGCAGTTCGCCGCCGCGAAGCAGCGCGAGCTGGTCGACGCGTAAAGTCTCCGAAAGTACGAAAGCCGGCTGCAGCCCTGCAGCCGGCTTTTTTTATGCCTGCCGCATTCAGGCCCGCATCAAGCCTGGGCGGGATTCAGCGCGTCGCCGGGATAGGGATTGGAGACGCGCGCCACCTTGCCGTCGCGAATCTCGAAGACCGCGCCGGCCGGGCGCGCATAGCGCTGGCCTTCCGCCTCGGGCAGGCCGGCGTCGGTTTCGAGATAGACGCCGAGCAGGGTGAATTCGGCCGTCGCGCCGCTGCCGTCCGGGCTGGCCATGACGAAGAGATCGACCACCTTCTGCTCGTAGCAGCGCGTGGTGCGGTCGAGGAAGGCGCGGAAGGCGGGCTTGCCGGTCTCGCGCGCGGTGCGGCCGTCATCCTGGCCGATCTCATGCACCACATCGTCGGTCAGCAGATCGAGAAAGCCTTCCGTATCGCGCGCATTGAAGGCGTCGAAATAGCGCTGGATCAGCGTATCGGCGGCGATATCGGTCATCGGACGGAACTATCGGAGAAATCGGCCGGCATCGCAACAGCGGAATGCATACGGGAGTAAGCAGCGGCGCCGAAGAATTGTGAATCCGATTTTCGTGATCGCGATGTGGTGGCAGACTGCAGCAGCAACGGGGTCGGGGGACACCAGGATGGGCAATCGCGCGGACCGTGAGCCGGCCAGTCCAGCCATTCCACTGGATACATTGCGCAAGGCGATCGACGACAACGCCAAGCTGGTCCGTACGATCTATACCGCATTTATGGGCTTCTGCCTCTACGTTGCTGTGCTGGCCGGATCGACGACGCATGAACAGCTGCTGAGTGACAAGGCGCCCAAGATTCCATTGCTCGATATCGAGCTGCCCATCGTCGGCATCTATCTCGTCACGCCGCTTCTGCTGCTTCTGTTCCATTTTGATCTACTGCTGCAGATGTATTTCCTCGCCCGCACCAGCTGGCAGTTCAAGGACAGGCTGGACCAGGAGCGGCTGCCAAATGAGATGGAAGTCGACCATCTCGACATGCTGAATTCATCGCCCTTCGTATATATGCTGATCGGCGAGCATTTCGGCAGCACGGTGCGCTTCCTGATCAGGACGATGATCGGGCTTACCGTCTTCTGCGCACCCCTGATCGTGCTGCTCAGCCTGCAGGGCGCTTTTCTGCCTTACCACCATCCCTGGCTGCACGATCTGCATATTGCAGTCATTATTGCCGACTGCATCATCGTGCTCTTCTTCTGGCACCTCTACTATCAACCGCCGAAACATGCGACTCCGGACACGGAATCATCGCAGGGGGAGCACCGATCCACCTTCTCGGAAATTCGCAGCTACTGGAAATCCGACAATAAAAGAGCCTGGAAAATTCTTGGCCAAGGCCTCGTGCCGTCAATGCCCGATATCGGCTGGATCGTGCTGATCTGGTGGATAACCTTGGCCTTTGTAAGCGCATTCTCGATCAAGCCCACGATCATTTGGCAGGCCCTCATGCTGGCCGGCATATGGCTGGCGGCGACCTTGGTAACGATTTTCATGGTCGACCGTGGCCGCGGACTGGCCAGATTCGCCTTTTGCGCGATCATAGCCGCGATGGCCTTCATCGGTCCCTATCGTCCATTCGACGGCTGCGGCGATCAGTTTTTCTCTGCCATGGTGAACGATCCATTCTGGGGTGCGGCCGAAGATTCGCGCGATCACCTGACGGGAAAAAGGCCGTGGCCGATACAAAACCATTCGTGTCATTACGCAGGCATGAAACTGGCCGACATGCTCGCGTCGCAATCGCCCAAACTCGACACCCGACGAAGCGGAGCCGAGCTTCGCACAATCGCCAGCTCCTTCTATAAGAGCCTCCCCTTCATTTCCGATGTCCGGCCGGCACGCGTGATCGAATATCACGGATCATTGTTGAAGATCGCGGAAACCGAAATTCAGGATGGAGTGAAGAAAACAACCAGGAAAGAAAACCTCGGAATCGATCTGTCATCCCGCGATCTGCGCGGAGCGAATCTTTCCTCGGCTGTCCTCTACAAGGCGAATCTGCAGAACGCGAATCTTGCGACTGCGGATCTGCGGAATGCGGTCCTGCATTCCGCCAAGATGCAGGGAACGATTCTTCATCAGGCCGATATGCGGAGCACTGAGCTTCAAGGCGCAAACCTGATCAATGTGAAAGCGCATGGTGCCCAGTTAAGCGCCGCCAAACTCCATGCTGCAAACCTCACAGGTGCGCAATTCATAGGGAGCAATTTCACCAGGTCCGAGCTCTATGGTATTCATGCCGACCGGGCAGATTTTATGGCTGCCACCCTAAAAGAAGCTAAATTGCATGGCGCTGATCTTGGATCAGCCGAGTTGAGACTGGCTAATTTTTCCAACGCACAACTTTATGCTACGAAAATCCGCAGGTTCGCTGCAACCAAGATAAATCCCAACAGAATGCCGGATACAGATGTGAGCGGCCTTGCTCGCGTCAATCTTAGCGAGGCGGAAAAGGAAGCCCTCCTCGCACTGGTCCGACCGTACGATAGTACATTCTCGCTGAATGAAACCGGCCTCCGCTGTATCGAGAAAAACGCAAGTCTGTTGTTAGATCTCGGATCTCGCGAGACTTTGCTGTTATGTCCGAAGGAAGGCGAGATAGGGAGCCAGAAAGTCGATCGTTACAGCCGCCTGATTGCCGCATTTCCGCAAACCGACACCGAACAAAGCAACGATGGGATTTGCAATACGTTTGCGGTCCGTCAAATCCTATTATCTGAATTTGATGAACGCTTATTTCGTGTTCCACAGAGGTTGATCAGAATCTTTACATCGGATTCTGCTACCGGCTTGGTGTTGCGCGATTTGGTCAAGCCACTTGTCGCCGCTATCCGGGGTGCGGACACCAAAAAATGCCCAGGAGCTGTCCACTATAGGCAGCAGAATTTCCGAGAATTATCCAGCATCGAGGGGATAATTCGGTTGGCCACAGAATAGCGAGGCTATCGGCAGACATTTCCAGACCAATGCCGCCGGCCGATGAATGTCATTCCCCACCCTTCAGCTCCACCACATTGCCTTCGGGATCGGAAAGATAGATCGAAAGGCCCTCACCCCCGGCACCGTAACGATTGGCCGGCGGCTGGATGGCAATGCCATGCGATTCGAGATGCGCGGCAATCGCATCATGGTTGAACGGATCGATGCGCAGGCAGATGTGATCGACATTGCGCCGCGCGCGCTCGGGCGCCGCGTCGCCGGGCGACGCCAGCGCGCCGCTGCGATCCATGATGTCGATGAGAGCGCTGCCGGCGCGCAGGTGGGTGAGGCCGATTTTCGGCTGGTCGTGATCGACCGTGCAGCCGAGTATATCGCGGTAGAAAGCAATGAGGCGCTGCGGGTTATCCGCCCGCAGCACCACATGGTCGAGTCCGAGAATGGAGAATGGCGGCGCGACGCTCACGCCGCACTCAGGCGTCCTGGGTGGCGACGCCCTTCTCGGTGAGATAGGTCTGCAGCTCGCCGTTCTGGTACATCTCTTTCACGATGTCGCAGCCGCCGACGAATTCGCCCTTCACGTAAAGCTGCGGGAAGGTCGGCCAGTCGGAGAATTCCTTCAGATGGGTGCGGATCGCCGGATCGGCCAGGATGTCGATGCCTTTGAACTTCAGGCCGAGGCGCGACAGCACCTGCACGGTGACGGCGGAGAAGCCGCATTGCGGGAAGACCGGCGTGCCCTTCATGAACAGCACGACATCGTTGCCGGAAAGCTCCTCACGGATGCGCTCGAAAGTCTGTTCCTTCTCGCTCATGGCGATCGTCCTCTGGTCGTAAGTTAAGGGGTTTGCGTGGTGAGCTGCAGGGCATGCAGCTGGCCGCCCATGCGGCCCTTGAGCGCAGCATAAACCATCTGGTGCTGCTGCACCCGGGTCTTGCCGGCGAAGGCGGCCGACACCACGGTGGCGGCGTAATGGTCGCCGTCGCCGCGCAGGTCGTCGATGCGCACCTGGGCGTCGGGCAGCGCGGCCTTGATCATGGTCTCGATTTCGCTGGCGTCCATTGCCATCTGTCAGCGTCCTTTTTGACTGGTTTTTCTTTACTTGCCAGCCATATAGCCCGGCAGCCAGCCCTCATGGGCCGACTTCAGCGCCGCCACCGATATGGTGCCGAGACCCTGGAAGGTCAACGCATCGCCGCCGGTGAGGCCGAGTTTCATGATCGGCGCGCCGGCGGCCTCGACCGCCGCGATCACCGCTTCGGCCTGTTCGGCCGGGCAGGTGAGCAGATACCGCGCCTGGTCCTCGCCGAAGCCGATCTCGAAAGCATCGCCGGACGGCAGCGTCACCTCGGCGCCGAAGCCGGCCGCCATGGCCATTTCGGCCAGCGCCACCGCCAGGCCGCCGTCGGAACAGTCATGCACGGCCGAGACCATGCCCTTGCCGATCAGCAGGCGGACGGCATCGCCGTTGGTGCGTTCGGCCTTGAGGTCGACGGAAGGAGGAGGTCCGGCTTCCTGGCCGCAGATGTCGCGCAGGTAAACCGACTGGCCGAGATGACCGTTGGTCCGGCCGACCAGCAGAATGGCCTCGCCCGGCAGCTTGAAGGCCAGCGTCGCCATGGTGGCGACATCGTCGAGCACGCCGACGCCGCCGATGGCGGGCGTCGGCAGGATGCCCTTGCCGTTGGTCTCGTTGTAGAGCGACACGTTGCCCGAGACGACCGGATAGTCGAGCGCCAGGCAGGCCGCGCGGATGCCTTCGACGGCACCGACGAACTGCCCCATGATATCGGGGCGTTCCGGATTGCCGAAATTCATGTTGTCGGTGATCGCCAGCGGACGCGCGCCGACAGCGGTGATGTTGCGCCAGGTTTCGGCCACCGCCTGCTTGCCGCCCTCGACCGGATCGGCAAAGACGTAACGCGGCGTGCAGTCGGTGGTCATCGCCAGCGCCTTGGTCGGATGGCCCTCGACGCGCACCACGGCGGCGTCGCCACCGGGGATCTGCGCGGTGTCGCCGCGCACCAGGTGGTCGTACTGTTCCCAGATCCAGCGGCGCGAAGCCATGTCGGGCGCACCGATCAGCCTGCCGAGCGCCTCGACGAACGGCAGCGGATGGTTGACGCGGCCGAGCGGCTTCTGCGGCGGCGTCTTCACCCACGGTCGATCATACTCAGGCGACGCCGCCGCCAGCGGATCGATCGGCAGATCGCCGACCTGTTCGCCGTTGAAGCGCAGCACCATGCGGCCGGTATCGGTGAGATGGCCGATGACGGCGAAATCGAGTTCCCACTTTTTGAAGATCGCCTCGGCCTGCGGCTCGCTGCCGGGCTTGAGGATGATCAGCATGCGCTCCTGGCTTTCGGAGAGCATGAATTCGAACGGCGTCATGCCGGTTTCGCGCGCCGGCACCTTGTCGAGGTCGATGACGATGCCCATGCCGCCTTTTGAGGCCATCTCAAACGACGACGAGGTGAGGCCGGCGGCGCCCATATCCTGGATGGCGACGATGGCATCGGTGTTCATCAGTTCGAGGCAGGCCTCGATCAGCAGCTTTTCGGTGAAGGGGTCGCCGACCTGAACCGTAGGCCGCTTCTCTTCCGAATCGTCGGTGAACTCGGCCGAGGCCATGGTGGCGCCATGGATGCCGTCGCGGCCGGTCTTGGAACCGACATAGACGACCGGGTTGCCCAGGCCCGCAGCGGCCGAATAGAAAATCTTGTCCTGTTTCGCCAGACCCACGGTCATGGCATTGACCAGGATGTTGCCGTTGTAGCTGGGGTGGAAATTCACCTCGCCGCCCACGGTGGGCACGCCGACGCAGTTGCCGTAACCGCCGATGCCATGCACCACGCCCGAGACCAGATGGCGGGTCCTGGCATGCTCGGGCGCGCCGAAGCGCAGCGCGTTGAGATTGGCGATCGGCCGCGCGCCCATGGTGAAGACATCGCGCAGGATGCCGCCGACGCCCGTCGCCGCGCCCTGGTAGGGTTCGATGAAGGAGGGATGGTTGTGGCTTTCCATCTTGAAGATGGCGGCGTCGCCGTCGCCGATATCGATCACGCCGGCATTCTCGCCCGGGCCGCAGATCACCCAGGGCGCCTTGGTCGGCAGGGTCTTGAGCCACTTCTTCGACGACTTGTAGGAGCAGTGCTCCGACCACATCACCGAGAAGATGCCGAGTTCGACAGTGTTGGGCACGCGGCCCATGATCTGCAGCACCAGATCGTATTCGGCCTTGCTCAGGCCCATCAGATCCTTGGGGTACTGCACGGCTTTTTTGACTTCACTCACGCCAGGCTCTCCGCAATGCTCTCGAACAGGCCGTAGCCATCCATGCCGCCGCAGACCGGGTCGGTGGCGTTTTCCGGATGCGGCATCAGGCCGAGCACCGTCTTCTTCGCGTTGTAGATGCCGGCGATATTCGACACCGACCCATTCAGGTTGGTCTCCGGCGCGACCGTGCCGAGCGGGTCGGCATAGCGGAAGGCGATGCGGTCCTCGTCTTCCAGCTTTTTCACGCTGTCGGCATCCAGCGTGTAGTTGCCGTCGTGATGCGCCACCGGCACGCGGATCGTCTGGCCCTTGCGGTATTTCCTGGTGAATTCGCTCGCCGTGGTCTCGATGCGCAGGTTGACCTCCCTGCAGATGAACTGCAGGCCGGCATTGGTCATCAGCGCGCCGGGCAGCAGGCCCGCTTCACACGCAATCTGAAAGCCGTTGCACACCGCCAGCACGCGGGTGCCGCTGTCGGCGCGCTTCTTCACCTCGCGCATGATCGGCGAATTCGCCGCCATGGCACCGCAGCGCAGATAGTCGCCGTAGGAAAAACCGCCGGGCAGCACGATCAGGTCGATATCCTTCGGCAGCTCGCTGTCGCCATGCCAGACATCCAGCGGCGCCTTGCCGCCATTGGCCTTGGTCAGCGCCATGCGCATGTCGCGCTCGCGGTTCGATCCGGGGAAGGTGATGAGGGCGGCTTTCATGTCAGCCTTTCACTCCTGAGAGATCACCAAAAAACACGCCGTCATGGCCGGGCTTGACCCGGCCATCCACGTGGCAGGATTCCGTCCAGAAATAAGACGTGGATGCCCGGATCAAGTCCGGGCATGACGATTTATGTTGAACGAGCATCACCTCGTTCAGCCCACCAGTTCGACCGAGTAGTTCTCGATCACCATGTTGGCGAGCAGCTTCTGCGCCATGTCCTTCACGGCGGCCTCGATCTCGGGCTTCGGCTTCGCCGCCAGCGCGCCGGTCAGTTCCAGCTCGATCAGCTTGCCCTGGCGCACTTCGCCGATATCGGCGAAGCCTAAGCTGTGCAATGCCTGGCCGATGGCGCGGCCCTGCGGATCGAGCACACCGTTCTTGAGGGAAACATGCACGCGGGCTTTCATCGTCTCTGCAATCCTTCTTCAAATGACAGCGGCGGCCCTTGCTGTGGCCGCCGCGGTATTCTCACGGCGCTTTGCTGGCGCCTCACTGCATGGTGTCGGGACCCTTGATGTCGCGCGGGCCGCCTTCGGGGAGAATCCCGAGCCGCCGCGCCACTTCCTGGTAGGCCTCGGCGACATTGCCGAGATCGCGGCGGAAGCGGTCCTTGTCCATTTTCTCGTTGGTCTTCAGATCCCACAGACGCGCCGAGTCCGGGCTGATCTCGTCGGCCAGGATGATGCGCATCTCGTCATTCTGCCACCAGCGGCCGAATTCCAGCTTGAAGTCGACCAGGCGGATGCCGATGCCGAGGAACAGGCCCGACAGGAAATCGTTGATGCGCAATGCCAGATGCATCAGCTCGTCGATTTCCTGCGGATTGGCCCAGCCGAAGCAGGTGATGTGCTCTTCCGAGACCAGCGGATCGCCCAGCTCGTCGTTCTTGTAATAGAATTCGACGATGCTGCGCGGCAGCATGGTGCCCTCGGCGACGCCGAGGCGGGTGGCCAGCGAGCCGGCGGCGACATTGCGCACGACGACCTCGAGCGGCACGATCTCGACTTCCTTGATCAGCTGCTCGCGCATGTTGAGCCGGCGCACGAAATGCGTCGGGATGCCGACCTCGCCCAAGCGGGTCATCAGGTATTCGGAAATCCGGTTGTTCAGGACACCCTTGCCGGTGATGGTGCCCTTCTTCTTGTTGTTGAACGCCGTGGCGTCGTCTTTGAAATACTGCACCAGAGTGCCCGGCTCGGGACCCTCGAAGAGGACCTTCGCCTTGCCCTCGTAAACCTGTCTGCGGCGCGTCATGGCACACCTGTCCGGCTGTAGGGAAAGCTCGCGCCCTAGATAGCGCAAGGGGCCTCGCGCCGCAATCCGCCCAAGACCATTATCCGGCGGAAAACAGCCCCGGCGCAGACAGTCTTATGGCGCGGTTTTCCGTCATAAATGTCAAACAGGCCGGAGACTTGCGGGCAGGGCCGCCGCACCCCTATATATCGGACACGCTGATCCAAGATTGCACGAGGCCCGGATGACCACCTTCGACGACCGCAAGGATGCCTTCGAGAAGAAGCATGCCCATGACGAGGAGCTTGCCTTCAAGGCCACCGCGCGGCGCAACAAGCTGCTCGGCCTGTGGGTGGCGGAGCAGATCGGCCTCTCCGGCGAGGCCGCCGATGCCTATGCCAAGGAGGTCGTGGCGGCCGATTTCGAGGAAGCCGGCGACGCCGACGTGATCCGCAAGGTGCAGGCCGACCTGAAGGCCAAGAACGTGGACATTTCCGACCATCGCCTGGCCGCCAAGCTGGCCGAGCTGATGGACGTGGCGAAGAAGCAGATCGCCGGCTAAATATCTGAAATTCCTTGACTAACTGACGCTGGCGGCGCTCAGATACGGCGCGGCTTGTCCTGCGCCGTTTCTCAGCCCGGCTTCGCCTCCGGTCTGTGCGCCAGCCACAATCCCGTGAGCAGCACGACCAGGCCGAGCAGCAGCGGCAGCGTCACCGGCTCGGCCAGCAGCCAGGCGCCGAGCAAAGCCGCCGTCACCGGGCTTAAACCGAGAAACACCGTGACCCGCGTCGGCGAGGCATGGCGCAGCGCCCAGAGCCAGCCGTAATAGCCGATGCCGCTGCTGATGCCGATGAAGATCACCGCCGCCCAGCCGGTCGGGCTGTAGCCCGACCATTGCGTCCACACCCCCTCCCAGGTGGCCAGGAGGGCGAGGAAGCCGACGCTGGCCAGCATGGCGAAGGCGCCGATGCTGAGCGTGGGATAGCGCTGCAGGTAAGGACGATAGAGCACGCTGCACAATGCGCCGCAGAAGGCGGCCAGCAGCACGATGGCCTCACCGATCCAGTGCTCGGCGCTGGAGGCATCGAAGACCTTCTCGCCCAGCGCCAGGCCAACGCCGGCCATGGTGAGCAGCACGCCCACGGTTTTCACCGCGGTGAGTTTTTCGCGGCCGAGCAGGGCGGCGATCACCATGGTCATCAGCGGGAAACTGGCGAACAGCAGGGCGACGCGCGCCGCCGTGATATAGGACAGGCCGTAATTGATCAGCGCGATCAGGATGCCGAACTGCACGATGCCGAGCCCGGCAATCGGCAGGATGTCGCGGCGCGCGAAACGCAGCGGAATTTTCTGGATATACAGCACCGGCAGCAGGCAGAGCGCGCCGATGGCATAGCGGAACATCGCCAGCGTGGCCGGGCCGCTTTCGCCCACCACATAGCGGGTGGCGACCAGCGCCAGGCCGACCTGCACGCCGACGGCGGCGGCGACCGCCACCGGCTGCCAGCTTTTCACAGTTTCAGCTCCCAGGTTTCGCCGGTCAGGTCATGGCCGAAACTGCGATGTTTCTCGCTTTTCACCAGCCGGAAGCCGGCCTTCACATAGATGGCGCGCGCCGCCAGCAGGATACTGTTGGTCCACAGCGTGATCCTGCGATAGCCTTTTTCACGGGCGAAATCGATGCAGGCCTGCACCAGCGCCGTGCCGACGCCGAGGCCGCGTGCCTGCGGATCGACGATCAGCACGCGCAGCTTGGCCACCGTGGCGCTGTTGCGGATCAGCAGGACGCAGCCGACGCGGGTGCCATCGGGCCGTTCGGCGATCCAGGCACGCTCGCAGGCCGGATCGAAATGGCGCAGGAACTGCGCGCCGACCTCGGCCGCCAGCGCCTCGAAGCTGCTGTCCCAGCCGTATTCCTCGGCATAGATTTCGGCATGGCGCTGCACCATCCAGCCGATATCGCCGGGCCGGTGCGGCCGCAGCGTGAAAGCCGGCTCTGCCTGCGGCGTCTCGCCCAGCAGCCGCGTGACGGTCTCCAGCGCCGCGGTCAGCTGCGCGCGGCCGGCCGGCGGCAGGCGCTGCAGCAGCGGACGCAGCACGCGGCGCGACACCTCTTCCTGCGGCGCGAAGGCGCGGCGGCCGGCCGCGGTGAGGGCGAGCAGGCTCTGGCGCGCGTCTTCCTTCGCCGCCCTGCGCGCCACCAGTCCCTGCTTCTCGAAACCGCGCAGCATGCGGCTGAGATAACCGGCATCGAGACCGAGATCGCGCACCAGATCAGACGCCGTGACCCGCTCGCGATGCGCAAGCTCGTAGAGCACGCGGGTCTCGGTCAGCGAAAACGGATCGTAGAGCCGGCTGCCTTCGAGCAGGCCGATCCTGTGGGTATAGAAGCGGTTGAAACGCCGCACGGCCTCGACCTGGACCTCGACCGGGACCTCGACCGGTCCGGCCATGGCCGGACCGGCGGAAACGGCAGGACGCCGCCTGGCGGCAGCGGACGATCTGGACATGGTGATTTCCTCCCATGTCCATCTTGCCAAAATACTTGACTAAGTCAACTATCTACCGGCGGCGTCCAGCACCTGCGGCGGATGACCCTCGGCCTGCAGCGCGGCGAGATAGGTTTCGCGCCAATGCGCGATGGTATTGACCCGCAGCACCGCCATCATCGCCTCCCAGCGCTGGCGGCGCTCTTCCAGCGGCATGATCAGCGCGCGATGCAGGGCATCGGCGATATGTTCGGTATCGTAAGGATTCACGATCAGCGCGCCTTTCATCTCGCGCGCCGCGCCGGCAAAGCGCGACAGCACCAGCACGCCCGGATCGGCCGGATTCTGCGAGGCGACATATTCCTTGGCCACCAGGTTCATGCCGTCGCGCAATGGCGTGACCAGGCCGACCTTGGCATGGCGGTAAAAGCCGGCCAGCGAATTGCGCGCAAAGGCCTTGTTGAGATAGCGCACCGGCATCCAGTCGAATTCGGCGAATTTGCCGTTGATGCGGCCGGTGAGGCCATCGAGTTCGCTGCGCAGCTTGCGATACTGCGCCACCTCGCCGCGCGAGATCGGCGCGATCTGCATGAAGGTGACCTTGCCGCGATGTTCGGGCCGGCTGCCGAGCAGCTGGTGGAAGGCCTCGAAACGCTGCGGGATGCCCTTGGAGTAATCCAGCCGGTCGACGCCGATCACCAGGCTGCGGCCGACCAGGCTTTCGCTCAGGCGCTGGGTCTCGTCGCTGCCCGCCTCATGGGCGGCGAGCTGGGCGAAATCGGCGGTGTCGATGCCGATGGGAAAGGCGCCGACGCGCAGGTCGCGGCCGAAGGCGGAAACGCGCACATCCTCGGTGCTGGTATTGCCGATCACGGTGCCCTCGGCCTCGTGCAGGATGTATTCGGTCAGCGCCCGCACATCGCCGCGGGTCTGGAAACCGACCAGGTCGTAGGCGCAGAGATCGCGCACCAGCCGGTCATGGCCCGGCAGGGCGGCCAGCACCTCGGGCGCCGGAAACGGGATATGCATGAAAAAGCCGATGCGGTTCTGCACGCCGCGGCGGCGCAGTTCGGCGGCCAGCGGGATGAAATGGTAGTCGTGGATCCAGATGATGTCGTCGGGCCTGAGCTGCGGCACCAGCTGTTCGGCGAAACGCGCATTGACGGCGAGATAGCTTTCCCAGGCCGAGCGGCGGAATTCGATCAGGCCGAGACGGTAATGGCAGAGCGGCCACAGGATGCCGTTGGCGAAATCGAGATAGAAGCCCTTGTGCTCCTCGGGCGTGAGATCGAGCACGGCATAGTCGATGCGGCCCTGGCGGGCGCGGCGCGGCGCCGGATCGGGCGTATCGGCCACCTCGCCGCTCCAGCCGAACCACAGGCCGCCCTGCTGCTGCAGCGATTCCTTCAGCGCCACGGCCAGGCCGCCGGCGCGGCTGGCGCGTTCGCGCGGCATCGCCACCCGGTTGGAAACGATTACGAGCCGCGCCAAAACGCCTCCTCCCAGCTTTTGGACAGCCGCATCGCGCAGACGATCAAACCAACCATCGAATAGGTCTGTGGGAAATTTCCCCATAACTCACCTGTTGCCGTATCGAGGTCTTCCGAAAGCAGCCCGAGATGGTTGCGCGCGGCGAGCAGCCCTTCGAACATCTGGCGTGCCTCGTCGCGCCGCCCCACCGCCGCCAGCGCATCGACATACCAGAAGGTACAGATCGAAAAGGCGTTGTGCGGCTGGCCGAAATCATCGGGTGCGACATAGCGCATCAGATGATTGCCGCGCTTCAGCTGGCGCCCGACGGCATCGACGGTGCCGAGAAAGCGCGGATCGTCGGCCCCGACGAAGCCGATTTCCTGCAGCAGCAGCAGCGAGGCATCGAGATCCGTGCCATCGAAACTCTCGACGAAGCTGTTCAGTTCCGGATTCCAGGCGTGATCGAGGATCGCCTTGCGGATGCGTTCGGCATGGTCGCGCCAGTAACCGACCCGGGACTCCAGGCCGAGAATGCCGGCGATCCTGGCAAGCCGGCGGCAGGCCGCCCAGCACATGGCGGCGGAATGGGTATGCACGCGCGCCCGGCCGCGGAATTCCCACAATCCTGCATCTTCGGTGAGCGCCAGGGCGGCGGCCTTTTCGCCGAGGCCTTCGAGCTGTTCGAACAGCGCGATATCGCCCTGCCTGGGCAGGCGGCGGTCGAAGAACATCTGCGCCACCGCCAGCACGATGGAACCGTAGGTGTCGTTCTGCCGCTGCGCGAAGGCCGCGTTGCCGCGCCGCACCGGCCCCATGCCGCGATAGCCGCGCAGGCCCGGCAGGGTGATTTCCTCCAGCGACGCCGCCGGGTCGAGGCCGTAGACCGGCTGCAGCTCGCTGTCCGGATTGAGCGCCACTGTGGTGGTGATGTAGCGCAGGAAATCCTCCATCGTCTTGGTGGCGCCCAGACGATTGAGTGCCTGCACGACGAAATAGGCATCGCGCATCCAGCAGAAGCGGTAGTCCCAGGTGCGCGGCGTGTCGGCCGCTTCGGGGATCGAGGTGGTGAGTGCCGCGAGAATCGCGCCGGTTTCCTCATAAGCGCAGAGTTTGAGCGTGATGGCGGCGCGGATCACCGCTTCCTGCCACTCGAAAGGCACCGAGAGATAGCGCACCCATTCGATCCAGTATTCGATGGTGCGTTCCTGGAATTCGCGCGCCATGTGGGTGAGCGAGGCGGTGAAGCTCTCGTCCGGACCCAGCACCAGGGTCATCGGATGGGTGAGAGCGAATTCGCTCTCGGCATCGATGAAGGCGATCGGCGCATCGGTGGTCAGCCGCAGGGCCGCGCCCGGCGCGGTGAAACGGATATGGTTGGAACCCAGCGTGCGGCTCGGCCTGGTCACGCCGTAATCGAACAGCGGCCGGATACGCACGCGCACCACCGGCGTGCCGCTGAGCGGTTCGATGCGGCGGATCAGCATGGCCGGGCGGTAGGTGCGGTCATACTGCTTGAAGCGCGGGCAGAAATCGGTGATGCGGATGCTGGCGCCATTGGCATCGGTCAGCGTGGTGACCAGCACGGCGGTATTATCGATGTAATGCTGCGCGGTCTGCTGCAGGCCGCGCAGTTCAATGGCGAACACGCCTTCGCCTTCGACCTTCGGCTGCAGCAGATCGCAGAAGACCGGATCGCCATCCAGCCGTGGCGCACAATGCCACACGATGCGCGCCTGGCGGTCGATCAGCGCCGCGATCACCGAATTGCCGACGATGCCGAGATCGAGCGAGCTGGCTTTGGTTGCCGTGGTCCTGCTCATCCGGCGAATCCCGTTCTGATGCTGTCGGCCGGTGAAGCGGCAAAGGCGGCGAGCCAGTCGCGCACCTGCGCCGGCGTGGCGAAGCCCGGCCCCTGCGGCCGTTTCAGCGCCAGCGGACCGACCGGCAGGGCGAGGCCGCCGAGGTTTTCGACGGCATGAAAGCCGTCTTCGTCGGTGCGGTCGTCGCCGACGAAAACCGCCACGCGATCGGCGAAGGCGGGCTGGCGCATGAACAGGCCGACGGCGGTGCCCTTCGACAGGCTGGCATCCTTGATCTCCCAGACGAATTTGCCATGCAGCAGCATCAGGCCGTCGAAATCCGCCATCGCGGCGGCGAGCCGGCCGCCGATCTCGGCGCCGAAATCCTGCGCATTGCGGTAATGCACCGCGAGCGCATGACTCTTGCGTTCGATCACGATGCCGGGATGCAGGCCATTCAGCCGTGCGGCGGCTTCATGCAGGCCGGCCGGCAGCGGCACCTCGGCCACGGCCTGGGTTGCCGCGCCGGGCACCGGCCGCCATTCGCTGCCATGCTGGCCGCTGGCCGCGAGCTTCAACGGATCGAACAGTTTGTCGATGGCTGCGATGGCGCGGCCCGAGACCAGTGCGAGCGCGCCGTTCAGCCGTTGCTCGGCGGCACGCAGATCGTCGAGCAGGGCCGGCGGCACGGCGACACGGTCGGGCGATTCGGCAATATCGAGCAGCGTGCCATCGATATCGAGGAACAGCGCCCAGTTCGGCTGTGGCAATGGCGGTGGCCGCAAGGCAGCGGACTGCCCTGCTGAAAGAGAATCTGTCATCGCTCCGCTTCCCCGGCCCCGGATAGGCAGGAAAATTAATTTTCTCGGTTTTCCGAGATTACTTAGGAAGCGAAACGATGGATTGCAACCCAGGTTCCCTCAGCCGGCGCGCTGCAGGCCCCGTCCGGCTAGCTGGGCCGCGATATTGAGGAAATCCGTGAACAGCGGATTGACCAGATCGGGCCGCAGCAGCGGCGCCATATGGGTCGCACCGGCCAGATCTATATGCCGCGGAGCCGGCAGCAGGCGGCGCAGTTCGGCAATCACGCCACGCACCGCCAGCGTGGTTTCGCTGCCGCAGAGCAGCAGCACCGGCATGGTCAGGGATTTCAGGTCGTCAGCCGCGGTTCCGCCCGCCTGCAACAGCTCGCGGAATTCGCTCGCCACCGGACGCATGCAACCCGTGACATAGGCCTGCATAGGCTCGGGCATCGCCAGCAGGGCGCCGGGCCCGACCCAGTAATCGAGGAAGGCGATGGCGGCGGCACGCGCATCGCCGTTTTCCACCAGATCGATATGGCGCTGCGCCACCAGGGCGATTTCACGCCAGGCATCGCGCTGGCTGCTGTCGCGCAGCAGGCCGAAAGCCACCGGCTCATACATGGCCAGCGAGGCGATGCGCTGCGGCTGGCGGCGCGCCAGTTCCAGCGCCATGGCACCGCCATAGGAATGCCCGATCAGATGCACCGGACCATCCATGCGCTCAAGCAGAGCGGCGAGCAGGGCAACCTCATCCTCCAGCGTGGGCCTGCCGTGATCGGGCATCGGCGTTTCGCCATGACCGACCAGATCGGGCGCCACAATATGCCAGCCGCGGCCGAGCGCTGCGATCAGCGGCCGCCACTGCCGGTGCGAGGCGGCGCCGGAATGCAGCAGCATCAGGCGGGGCGCATCGCCTTCGACACAGCCATTGTCGAACCAGGACAGGCGGCCGGCGGTGGTCTCCAGCATCGGCATCGCAGCAGCTCCTAGATCTTCAGGCCGGGGATCAGGGCGGGCACGCGACGGCGGTAGTCGCGATAGCGGTCGCCGAAGGCGGCGATCAGATCGCGTTCCTCGTAGAGGATACCGACCAGGATGTAGGCGCTCATGCCGATGGCGAAGAGCAGATGCCCCGCTGACATCTGCGGCGTGGCCCAGAAGATCACCAGCCAGCCGGAATAGATCGGATGCCGCATATAGCGGTAGAGCCAGGAGGTGCGGAATTCGTCATTCGGCGGCGGCAGGCCGCGCCAGCGGCGAAACGGCTGGGCCAGGCCGAAGAGTTCGAAATGGTCGATCATGAAGGTGGCGGCGACCAGCAGCAGCCAGCCGATGCCGTAGAGCATCCAGACCAGCATGGCGTTGAAGCCGTCCTGCATCTGCCAGACCATGGCCGGCAGCGGCTGCCACAGCAGGATCAGCAGCGCCACCATGACGGATGTCGCCACCACATAGACGGCGCGCTGCAGATGCGCCGGCACGGTGGCCGACATCCACTGCTTGAAGCCCGGCCGCGCCATCACGCTGTGCTGCAGGCCGAACAGCGCGATCAGGCCGAGATCGAGGGCGCCGGCGAGCCAGGGCGACAACGCGGGAAAGATCGAGGCATCGATATGAACGGGCAGCCCCAGACCAGCAGTGAGCGGGCCGGCGATGAACAGCGCCAGCGCCGCGGTGGCAAGGCCAAAACCGAGATAGGCAAAAACGGCAAACAGCAATCCGACCATGAAGTGACTCCTTACGGTGTGCGGCAACGGAATGCGCGAGAACATATCAATGATATTGATATTATCAACATCATTGATATTACTTTTGCGTGAGCTGGCCGCGCCCGGTCCGCTCCGGTCGATGCCAGGCCGTTGCCGGTAGCCCTTTGGAATCCTTTGTGTATGCTCGACAGACGTTGCTG
The DNA here is from genome assembly GCF_025869515.1 of Ferrovibrio sp. GTDB lineage: Bacteria > Pseudomonadota > Alphaproteobacteria > Ferrovibrionales > Ferrovibrionaceae > Ferrovibrio. Next base: position 20,945 of record NZ_JAOZVR010000102.1, on the reverse strand, counting down.
TTTTCCGCCCAAAAACCTCCGCTGGGACATCTGCCATGACGGCCCCGAAAAAAAGCCCGTCTTCCAGGAAAAGCCCGTCTTCCCAGAAAAGCGCTGGCCCGCGCCGGGACGTGCTCGACGCGCCACGCGGCTCGGTGGACGAGACCATTTCGCTGTTTTACCTGGGTTATCGCGCCGGCGTGGCCGGGCCGAAGCGGGTGCTCGACAAACTGGGCTTCGGCCGGCCGCATCACCGCATCCTCTATGTGGTGGCGCGCCAGCCCGGCATCGCCATCGCCAGCCTGATCGATGTACTGGAGGTCTCGCGGCAGGCCCTGCACCGGCCGCTGGGCGACCTGGTCAAGCAAGGCTATGTCGCGCAGAAGGCGGCGCCGACCAACCGCCGGCTGGCCATGCTGACGCTGACGCCCCGGGGCGCGGCGCTGGAAGCCAGGCTGACCGAGCTGCAATACCAGGCCTTCGCCATGGCCTTTGCCGCGGCCGGGCCGGAAGCCGAGCAGCAGTGGAAAGCCGTGATGCGCGCGCTGGCCCACCAGGTGCGTCCCGCCTTCACCGTATAGGCGGCGGCCCCTGCCGGTATTGATGCGCCGCGGTCAGGCGGCGGCACGCTCCTTCGACACCGCGAGATAGCGCAGTGCCAGCGGACTGTTCGGCTTGGCATGCAGCCGTTCGGCCGCCAGTGCCCGTACCAGCGCCAGATCCTGCGCCCGGCGCGCCGCTTCGATCAGGGTGAGATCGAGCAGGTCACGCTGCGCATGACTGCCGCCGAAGCGATTGGCGATGCTGCGCACGGCACGCAGCGGCGCGATGCAGTCCTGGTAGCGGCCGGCATCGAAGGCGACCAGCGCCTCGGCGACCGGCAGGCCGATCTGCGCCGTCATCGCCGCGTTGCTGAAATTCTGCCGGCCGGCGGTGCGGCGCAGGGTTTCGAGCTGACGCTCGACCAGATCGCGGCGGCCGGCGCCAAGATAGGCGATCAGGCCATGCACATCGTTGAAGGCATAGATGCCGTCATCGACCGTACCGGCCCAGGCTTCGGCCAGTTCGGCCCAGCGCGCCGCGCCGATCTCGACGCCGCGCAGGTGAAGGCGCCACAGCATGGCCGAGGCGTCGATCATGTCGAGTATCACGGTGGACTTGCCGGCACGCACATGCCGGTCATACAGGCCCAGCACTTCGGCATGTTCGTCGCGGTCGAGATGATACAGCATGAGATGCCACCAGTTGTGGATCGCCATCATGTTGTCGGGTGCCCAGTGCGGTTCGCGCGCGGTGGCCCAGCGGATGCCATCCTCGGTGCGGCCCTGCATCTCCATCACATGCAGCACGGCGTGATGCGCCCAGGCATCGCGCGGATTGAGGTCGCAGGCGCGCCGGCCGGTCGTCTCGGCGGCGGCGTAATCGGCGGTTTCTTCCAGGCCGAAAGCCAGCATGCCGAGCACGGCATGGAAATGCGGCAGCGCATCGCTCCAGGCCGGCAGCACGCGCAGCACGCGGTCGCGCAGGTTGCGCGCATCGCCGCGGTAGTAGTCGAGCAGATGCCCCATCTGCAGCGCCAGGCTGTCGCGCGGATGCTGGATCAGGATGTCGTCGAAGCGTTCGGCGGCGGCATCGAAGCGGCCGCCGGCCCAGGCTTCGGCCGCCACGGCATGCAGCGTCTCGCGTTCGGTTCTGGCCAGGCGGCGGGCGACCGCGATGCTCTGCAGCGCCGGGGCGATGCCGGGCGCTTCCATGCCCGAGAGATACAGATGCGCGCGCAGCAGATGCGCCATGGCGAAATCCGGCGCCGCGGCGATGGCGGCTTCGGCGCTCTCCAGCGGATTGCCGGTATAGCAGTGGAACTGGCCGAGCGCGGTCTCATAGAGCGGCAGGGCGGCGGCACTGGCGCCGCTCACGGCCTGGCCGGACTGGTCTTTCAGCATCGTGGTCTCCAAGGCGTAGCGAACAGACCAGTCGGTATAGATAAGAGGCCGGTCTCGCGTCAAGGTATACATTGTATCGGTACAACAACTTTCCGGCCCGGCCTTATAAATTGATTATATTATGTTTTTTATGAAACCGCTGAATCGGCTCACGCCCTTGTGAAACCGACCGTCCCGTACAATAATCAGCTTTGTCCAGTCTGGAGACGAGATTTGGCCCGCGACGGTTCCGCCACCCGCAAAGCCATCATGGATGCCGCCCAGGCGCTGATCCTGGAGACCGGCTTTTCCGCCGCCTCGGTGGATGCGGTGATCACCCGCGCCGGCATCACCAAGGGCGCCTTCTTTTACCATTTCAAGACCAAGGCGGAGCTGGCCCTGGCGCTGGTGCAGCGCGATGCCGAAGCCGATGCCGCGCATCTGGAAACCAACCTGCAGCGCGCCGAGAGCTTAAGTCGCGATCCGCTGCAGCAGCTGCTGATCTGCATCGGCCTCTATGAAGAAGAGATGGCCAGGCTGACCGCGCCCTATCCCGGCTGCCTCTATGCGTCTTTCATCTACGAGGCCCAGCTGTTCGACGCGGCCACGATTGCCGTGGTGCGCCAGGTCTTCACCCACTGGACGCAGCGCATCGCCGGCAAACTGGAAGCGGTGATGCAGCTGTATCCGCCGCGCCTGCCGGTGGAGGTGAAAACCCTGGCCGAAACCAGCCTGGTGCTGGCCGAGGGCGCCTTCATCCTGTCCAAGGTGCAGCGCGACCCGGGTGCGGTGGCGGCGCAGTGGCGGCAGTATCGCAACTATCTCGAACTGCTGTTTTCACCGCAGCTGCCCGACCCCGTGCCTCGCCGCGGCAACGATGCCGCAGGCGTGACGCACGACAAGCTGGACGTATCCGTGCCGGCCAAATAGGCTCGCGACATGGCGGCCAGCCGACGTTTCGAGGAGATTTACAGCCGGACCAAACTGGCCTCTGGCCTGGTGCTGTTCGTCTTCCTCGCCACCCATCTGATCAATCATACCCTGGGCATCATTTCGCTGGAGGCGATGGATGCCGGCTCGACGCTGTTCAAATTCGCCTGGCGCAGCTGGCCCGGCACGGTGCTGCTTTACGCCGCGGCGATCCTGCATCCGCTGCTGGCGCTGTTCAGCTGGCTGCGCCGCGGGCATTACCGCGGCATTCACTGGCAGGGCTGGGTGCAGATCGCGCTCGGCATCTGCGTGCCGCCGCTGGTGATCGACCATATCATCGGCACGCGCGGGCTGAATGCGGCGCTCGGCCTCAACGACACCTATGCCTATGTGCTGACCGTGCAGTTCGTGCAGGAACCGCTGATCGGCCTGCGCCAGAATATCCTGATCCTGATCGCCTGGGCGCATGGCTGCATCGGCGTCTATTACTGGCTGCGCATGAAATACAGTTTCGAGCGCGCCTGGCCCTTCCTCTATGCCAGCGCGCTGATCCTGCCGATGCTGGCCACCATGGGCTACCTCTCGGCCGGCCGCGCCGTGCTGCTGGCAATGCAGCGGCCGGAATGGCTCGACCAGTTCCGCGCCGGCCTGAACTGGCCGGGGCCGATCGCCTACGAGTTCGGCATGCGCAGCATCGACATCGCCTATATCGTGATGATCGCCCTGCTCGGCGCCGGCCTGCTCGGCCGCCTGGTCGCCGCCCTGCTGCAGCGCCGGCGCGGCATCGTCACCGTCACCTATCCCGACGGCCGGCGCTTTCGCGGCCTGGCCGGCAGCCAGACCGTGCTGGAGGCGAGCCGCGCCATCGGCTATCCGCATGCCTCGGTCTGCGGCGGCCAGGGCCGCTGCTCGACCTGCCGCGTGCGGCTGAGCGGACCCGGCAGCAGCAGCCTGCCGCCGCCCGATGCCGCCGAACAGAAAGTGCTGGAGCGCATCCATGCCCCGCCCGGCGTACGGCTGGCCTGCCAGATCAAGCCGCGCGAGGATATCGCGGTGATGCCGATGCTGCCGGCCGGCGTGCCGACCCGCGCCGCCTATGGCGCCGCCAGTTATGCGCAGGGCTCGGAGCGCCGCATCGCCATCCTGTTCGCCGACCTGCGCGGCTTCACCAAACTGTCGGAGGGCAAGCTGCCCTACGATGTGGTCTTCGTGCTGAACCAGTATTTCAAGGCGATGGGTGAGGCGGTGGAACGCGCCGGCGGCAAGCTGGACAAATTCATCGGCGACGGCGTGATGGCGCTGTTCGGCATCGACGAGGGCGCCGACGAGGGCTGCCGCCGCGCCGTCGATGCGGCGCGCCGCATGGCGGAGGCGCTGGTGCAGCTGAACGACGCGCTGAAGATGGATCTCGACCAGAAACTGCGCATCGGCATCGGGATTCACTGCGGCCCCGCCATCGTCGGCGAGATGGGCCATGGCAGCGCCATGCACCTGACCGCGGTGGGCGATGCGGTGAATACCGCCAGCCGGCTGGAAAGCGCCACCAAGGATTTCGGCGCCGAGCTGGTGATCTCGGCCGAAGTGGCCGACCGCGCCGGCACGGCGGCGCTGCAGGGCATGAGCTGGCAGCGCGAAAGCGTGGCCCTGCGCGGCAAATCGGAACTGCTGGATGTACTGGTGGCCGCCAGGATCGCCCTGCCGGAGACGCGGGCCCGGCCGGATGCCGCCACCACCGGCGCCGGCGTCATCTCCCGAACGGATATCCGTCGCTCCCCTTGAGCGGGCCGGCAATACCGGCTTCAATGGCCGGGCTGGCGGGAACTTCCCCGTTGCAGCGCCGTTCCGTCCGTGGCGCCGTCCTGCGGACCGGCGCACAGCATCATAAGCCAACAGGCAGCTGACCTCCCGTGGGTCCTGCATTCCGTGGGGGACCAATGACGGCCGAGCCGCCGTTCGACATATCCCTGATCGAGGACCGGCGTTACCGGCTGCTGGTCGATTCCATCACCGACTATGCCATTTTCATGCTCGATCCGACCGGCATCGTGGCGAGCTGGAATCCCGGCGCGCAGCGCTTCAAGGGCTACAAGCCGGAAGAAATCATCGGCCAGCATTTCTCCCGCTTCTACACGGAAGACGACCGTGCGCGCGGCGTGCCGCAGCAGGTGCTTGTTATCGCGCGGGAGCAGGGCGGCTTCGAAACCGAGGGCTGGCGCCTGCGCAAGGACGGCACACGCTTCTGGGCCCATGTGGTGATCGATCCGGTGCACGACCATGACGGGCAGCTGGTCGGCTTTGCCAAGGTCACGCGCGATCTCACCGAGCGCATGCTGGCACAGGAAAAACTGCGCCGCAGCGAGGAGCAGTTCCGCCGCCTGGTGCTCGGCGTTACCGACTATGCGATCTACATGCTGGATCCCGATGGCATCGTGATCAGCTGGAATGCCGGCGCCCAGAAGATCAAGGGCTATACGCCGGGCGAAATCATCGGCCAGCATTTCTCGCGTTTCTATACCGAGGAGGACCGCGCCAGCGCCGAGCCGCAGCGCGGCCTTGCCGCGGCGGCGCTGGATGGCCGTTTCGAGAAGGAAGGCTGGCGCCAGCGCAAGGACGGCACCCGCTTCTGGGCCCATGCGGTGATCGATGCGATCCGCAACGATGCCGGCATGCTGGTCGGTTTCGCCAAGGTGACGCGCGACATGACCGACAAGCTGAAGGCCCAGCAGGCCCTGGAGCAGGCGCAGCAGGCGCTGTTCCAGTCGCAGAAGATGGATGCCATCGGCCAGCTGACCGGCGGCGTGGCGCATGACTTCAACAACCTGCTGATGGCGATCATCGGCAGTATCGAACTGCTGGGCAAGCGCATCCCCGAACATCCGCGCATCACGCCGCTGCTGGACAATGCCATGCAGGGCGCCAAACGCGGCGCGGCGCTGACCCAGCGCATGCTGGCCTTCGCCCGCAAACAGGATCTCAACCTGCGCCGGATCGATCTGCCGGTGCTGGTGGGCGACATGGCCGATCTGCTGCAGCGCTCGCTCGGCCCGACGGTGACCATCGAAATCCGCTTCCCGCCGTCGCTGCCGGCCATACGGGCCGATGCCAACCAGCTGGAACTCGCCCTGCTCAACCTCACCATGAATGCCCGCGATGCGATGCCCGATGGCGGCCCCATCGTGATCGCGGCCCGCGAGGAAACCGTGGCGGAGGGCCTGGCCGGACCGCTGCTGCCGGGCCGCTATGTCTGCCTGTCGGTGACCGATCGCGGCGAGGGCATGGACGAGGCCACGCTGAAACGCGCCACCGAGCCGTTCTTCACCACCAAGGGCATCGGCAAGGGCACCGGGCTGGGCCTGTCGATGGTGCATGGCCTGGCCGAACAGTCGGGCGGCCGGCTGCTGCTGCACAGCCGCCGGGGCGAGGGCACCACGGTCGAACTCTGGCTGCCGCAGGCCGCGGCGGAGGCCGAACGCAAGCCGCGCGACAGGGCGGCCGCCACGGCGGCAGCGGCGATCCGGCCGCTGACCGTGCTGGCCGTCGATGACGACCGGCTGGTGCTGATGAATACCGTCGCCATTCTGGAGGATCTCGGCCATACCGTGCTGGAGGCGACCTCGGGCCAGCAGGCGCTCGAGGTGCTGCGCCAGCATGCCACGCTGGATCTGCTGATCACCGACCAGGCGATGCCGCATATGACCGGTCTGCAGCTGGCCCGGGCCGTGCACGCCGAACGGCCGGCCCTGCCGATCATCCTGGCCACCGGTTATGCCGAGATGCCGGCCGATATCGCCCTGCCGAAGCTGGCCAAGCCGTTCTTCCAGGAAGACCTCGCCCGGGCGATTGCCGATGCCGTCGGCCGCTGACGGCGGTTTTCCGGTCCGGGCCATTTGATCCGCCTCAATTCCCTGCACCCCACCGGCGTGCGACACTGCAGCGACCGCATTGTGGTACCGCACCGGAGTTTGCCATGCCGACCGCCAGTTCCCATCCCGCCGCCCCCGGCCCAGGGTCTCACACTGTCGGGCCGCATGCCCTGACCGATCAGGAAAAGACCCTGCTGCGCACCCTGCGGCATCACAGCGCCCGCCGCCGCAGCAAGCTGCAGGTCGAGGTGCCCGCACCGCCGGTGACCATCGGCAACCGCATCGCCGACAGCGTGGCTGCCATTGTCGGCTCCTGGCGCTTCATCCTGATTCAGAGCGCGCTGCTGCTGGCCTGGCTGGTCGGCAACGCGCTGTCCGGCGGCACGGCCTGGGACCCCTATCCCTTCATCCTGCTCAACCTGCTGCTCTCCTTCCAGGCCGCCTATACCGCGCCGATCATCATGATGAGCCAGAACCGCCTGAGCGATATCGACCGCGAGCGCGCCGAAAACGATTACAAGATCAACATCAAGGCCGAACTGGAAATCGAATTGCTGCACCAGAAGATCGACCTGCTGCGCGAACAGGAAATCCTCGCGCTGACCCGCGCCGTCGAATCGCTGTCGGCCAAGATCGATGGCGGCAGAATCGACGGCACCAGGCAGCCCTGATCATGCTCACGCTGAAACGCATCGGCATCGACACCCATCGCGAAAGCATCGCCTATCTCAGCCGCAGCTGCGCGCATTACCATGTCGAGGAATTCCAGGCCTTCGGCAAGATCGAGGTCAAGGCCAACGGCACCCGTATTCCGGCAACGCTGAATATCGTCGATGACGATACCCTGCTGGGACCGCATGAGCTCGGCCTGTCGGAAGAAGCGTTCCGGCTGTTCGGCCTGCCGCCCGGCACGATCGTGACCATCGACCATCCGCGCGCCGTCGAAAGCCTGGATGCGGTGCGCGCCAAGATCCAGGGCCAGGTGCTGAGCGACGCGCAATATGCCGCGGTGATCCGCGATGTCGCCGCGCAGCGCTATTCCAAGATGGAGATCGCCGCCTTCCTGGTCGGCTGCGCCAGCTTCATGACCGCCGAGGAGGTGCTGGGCCTGACCCGCGCCATGGCCGAAGTCGGCCAGAAGCTGCGCTGGGACGGCAAGACCGTGGTGGACAAGCACTGCATCGGCGGCATTCCCGGCAACCGCACCTCGATGATCGTGGTGCCGATCGTGATGGCGCATGGCCTGACGATCCCGAAAACCTCGTCGCGCGCCATCACCTCGCCGGCCGGCACCGCCGATACGATGGAAGTGCTGGCACGGGTGGATATCGGCACCGACGAGATGCGCGCCATTGTCGAGGAGATCGGCGGCTGCCTGGTCTGGGGCGGCCGCGTCAACCTGTCGCCGGCCGACGACGTGCTGATCACGGTGGAACGCCCGCTGGCCATCGATACGCGCGAGCAGATGGTGGCCTCGATCCTGTCGAAGAAACTGACGGCCGGCGCCAGCTACCTGGTGCTCGACATTCCGGTCGGGCCGACCGCCAAGGTGCGCAGCCAGGCCGATGCGGTTCGCCTGCGCAAGCTGTTCGAATATGTCGGCGGCCAGCTCGGCCTCATGCTCGACATCCGCATCACCGACGGCCGCCAGCCGATCGGCCGCGGCGTCGGCCCGGTGCTGGAGGCGCGCGATGTGCTGGCCGTGTTGCGCAACGATGCCGACGCGCCCGCCGACCTGCGCGAGCGCGCCCTGCTGCTGGCCGGTGCGCTGATCGAAAGCGATCCGGCGTTGCGCGGCGGCCAGGGCATTCACCGCGCCCGCGCCCTGCTGGACAGCGGCGCCGCCATGCAGGCGATGGAACGCATCATCATGGCGCAGGGCCCGAGCGGCATGGCGCTGACGCCGAGCGCCATCATGCAGGAGGTGCTGGCGCCGGACGACGGCGTGGTGGGCAGCATCGACTGCCTGCGCATCGCCCGTGTCGCCCGCATGGCCGGGGCGCCGGCCTTCAAGGGTGCCGGCGTCGACCTGCTACATAAATGCGGCGATGCCGTGCGGCGCGGCGAGCCGCTGTACCGCATCCATGCCGGCCTGCCGACCGACCTCACCTTCGCCGCCCAGCTGGCGGCGCAGGATAACGGCTATCGCCTGACCCGGAGCAGCAGACCGTGAATCTGAATCTCACCTTCCACGGCGCCGCCGGCGTCGTCACCGGCTCCTGCTACCGGCTCGATTTCGGCAACCGCAGCATCCTGATCGACTGCGGCATGTTCCAGGGCGACAAGACGCTGAAGCAGCTCAATTACGAACCCTGGCCGTTCAATCCGGGCGCCATCGACGCGGTGCTGCTGACGCATGCCCATATCGACCACAGCGGCCTGGTGCCGAAACTGGTCAAGGCCGGCTATGCCGGCCCGGTCTATGCCACCGCCGGCACCGCCGACCTGCTGCAGTTCATGCTGCCCGATTCCGGCAGCATCCAGGAAATGGAAGTCGAGCGGCTGAACCGCCGCAACCAGCGGCGCGGCCGCGGCGTGGTGCAGCCGATCTATACCGAACAGGATGCGCAGGACAGCCTGAAGCTGATCGCGGCGCGCGACTTCGGCCAGTGGTTCGAGGTGCTGCCCGGCCTGCGCGCGCGCTACTGGAATGCCGGCCATATCCTCGGCGCCGCCTCGATCGAACTGGAAGTCGCCGCCGGCGGCACCAGGCCGCTGCGCCTGCTGTTCTCCGGCGATATCGGACCGGAACACAAGGCGCTGCAGCAGGATGCCGCCGCGCCGCAGGATCTCGATTACGTGGTGATGGAATCGACCTATGGCGGCCGGCCGCGTCCCAGGCTGGACGACCGCCAGCGCCGCGCCGCGCTGGCCGTGGAGATCAACACCGCGCTGGCCGCCGGCGGCAATGTGGTGATCCCGGCCTTTGCCGTGGAGCGCACCCAGGAACTGCTGGCCGACCTGACCAGGCTGATCGCCGAAGGCACGGTGAAGCGCGTGCCGATCTTCGTCGACTCGCCGCTTGCCACCCGGGTGACCACGGTCTTCGCCAAATACCTGCACAAGCCGGACGGCGTGCAGAGCGACACGCACCAGCCATTCGAGGGCGGCTCCTTGCGCTTTGCCCGCAGCGTGCAGGAAAGCATGCAGATCGAACAGGTGACCGGCGGCGCCATCATCATTTCGGCGTCGGGCATGTGCGAGGCCGGCCGCATCCGCCATCACCTGAAGAACAACCTGTGGCGGCCGAATGCCACCGTGCTGCTGATCGGCTATATGGCGCCGGGCACGCTGGGCGCGCTGCTGGAACACGGCGAACAGGCGGTGCGCATCCAGGGCGACGAAGTGCTGGTGCGCGCGCGCATCCGCAAGCTGGAGATTTACTCCGGCCATGCCGACCATGACGAATTGCTGGACTGGCTGCGCGACCGCCTGCCGGTGCGCCGCGGCCTGCTGCTGACGCATGGCGAGCCGGATGCCATCGGCGCCCTGCGCGCGGCCATCGCGCAATGGAAGGACGAGGCGCCGACCGTGGTGGCGCCGAAACTGGACGAGACCTACAGCCTGATCGGTGCGCATGCCAAACTGCTCAAGCAGCCGCTGCAGACCCGGCGGCTCGACCGGTTTACCGAGAGCGAGGCGCTGTCGGGCGAGGACTGGCACAACGACTATGCCCGCCTGATGCTGCAGGTGCAGCACCAGCTGCGCCATGCCAGCACCGACCAGGAGCGCCGCAAGCTGCTCAAGAAGATGCAGCGCGTGCTGGGGCGCGGCTAGACCGCCACAGCTTGTAGCCTTCCATCACGACGGTGAGCAGCAGCGCCGGCAGCGCCAGCCAGATCACGTGATGCAGTTCGACGCTTTCCAGCCGCAGCAGCGGGCCGATGGCCGGCAGCTGCGCGGCGGCGAGCTGCAGCAGCTGGGTGGCCGCCACGCCGGCGATCAGCAGCCAGTTGGCCGCGAGCGGGATGCGGAACAGCGAGCGGGTTTCCGAACGGCAGTTGAGGATGTGGACATTCTCGAACCACACCAGCAGCCACAGCATCAGGCCCTGCACCACCACCAGGCTGTAGCCCAGCGTCTGCAGCATGTAGACATAGACCGCAAACGACAGCAGGCCGATGGTGGCGCCCGAGAGCAGGACCTGCTCGATCATCGGGCGGTCGAAGATCGGGCTGTTGGCGGCGCGCGGCGCGCGGCGCAGCAGATCCGGTTCCGGCCGCTCGAAAGCCAGCGCCACATCCTGGATGCCGTTGGCGACCAGGTTGAGCCAGAGCAGCTGCGCCGCCGTCAGCGGCGGCGGCAGGCCCGACAGGGTGGCGAGCAGCATCAGCATGATCTCGGCGGCACCGGTGGAGATGCAGTGCAGGATCACCTTGCGCAGGTTGGCATAGGCCGCGCGGCCTTCCTCGATGCCGGCGACGATGGAGGCGAAATTGTCGTCGACCAGGATCAGGTCGGCGGCCTCGCGCGCCACATCGGTGCCGCCGCGGCCCATGGCGACGCCGATATCGGCCGCCTTGAGCGCCGGCGCATCGTTGATGCCGTCGCCGGTGACCGCCACGACATGGCCCTGGCGCTGCAGGCTTTCGACGATGGCGAGCTTCTGCAGCGGTTCGATGCGGGCAAAAACCCCGGCCCGCAGGACGGCGGCATCGAAGGCGGCGCGGTCATGCTGCAGGGCGGCGAGCTGCCGGCCGTTGACCAGCGTGCCGTCTGCCACAGGACCGTTGGCCACAGGGCCGTCGAGCAGATCGAGGTCGCGGGCAATCGCCGCCGCCGTGACCGGGTGGTCGCCGGTGATCATCACCACGCGGATACCGGCGGCCCTCGCGGCCTGGATCGCCGGCCGCGCTTCCGGCCGCAGCGGATCGATCAGTCCGGCAAAGCCGAGCAGCGAGAGGCCGTCGAGCGATTCCGCCGCCGGCTCGGTGACCGGTCCGGCGGCGACGGCGATCACGCGATAGCCATCGGCGGCGAGCGCCTGGATGGCAGCCTCGGCCTCGGCGCGGCGCGCCGGCTCCCAGTCGCCGGCGCCGCACAGCGCCATCAGGGTTTCCGGCGCGCCCTTGACATAGCCGACCAGGGTCTCGCCGTCGCTGTGGAAATCGGCGGCGTAGCGACGTTCCGGCTCGTAGGCGATGCGGCCGCGATGATCCATCGCCTCCATCGCCGCGTCATAGTCGAAATGCACGGCCAGCCGCAGGAAAGCGAGATCGACGGCATCGCCGATTTCCTCGCCGGTATGGTCGACACCCATGCCGTGCGATTCCGAGCAGCGCGCCGCGGCCAGCACCAGGTCGCGCACGCGGCTGTCCTGCGGCAGCAGCCGGATGCCCGGGTGGGTCTCATTGCCGGGCAGCCACAGGGTCTCGATACTGAGCCGGTTGACCGTCAGCGTGCCGGTCTTGTCGGTGGCGATCAGGGTGCAGGCGCCGAGACCTTCGACGGCGGGCAGATGCCGCACCACCACCTGGCGCAGCCCCATGCGATGCACGCTGATCGACAGCGCGATGGTCATCGCCACCGGCAGGCCTTCCGGGATCGCCGAAACCGCCAGCGCGATGGCGAGCAGGAATATATCGGCGAGATCCGCACCGCGCAGGATCTCCAGCAGCGCGATCAGGGCGATCAGCACCAGCACGCCGACCGCGATATGGCGGGTGAAGCGTTCCATGCGGCGCAGCAGCGGCGGCGGATTGCCGACCCCCTGCAGGGCCAGCGACAGACGGCCGATCTCGCTCTGCCGGCCGGTGAAGGCCACCACGGCACGGCCACGGCCGCTGCGCACCAGCGTGCCGGCAAACAGCATGTTGGTGCGGTCGCCCAGCGCGGCCGTGGCGGCGACCGGCAGGTCGGCCTGTTTGACGACCGGCAGGGATTCGCCGGTCAGCAGGCTTTCATCGACCTCAAGCCCCTCGTCCTCGATCAGGCGCAGATCGGCCGGCACCTTCAGGCCGCTTTCCAGCTGCACGATGTCGCCCGGCACCAGCTGCTCGATATCGCGCGCGGCGAGCGCACCGTCGCGCCAGACCGGGATGCGGCCGCGCACCAGCGATTTCAGTGCGCGCACGCGAATCTCGGCGCGCCATTCCTGCCAGAAGCCGATGCCGCCATTGACCAGCAGCACCACGGCGATGAAACCGGCATCGGCGAGATGGCCGAGCAGGGCGCTGAGGATCGCCGCCGCCAGCAGCAGATAGATGAAGGGCGAGACGAACTGGTGCAGCGCCACCGCCAGCATGCCGCGCAGATGCGGCTCGGGCAGGCGGTTCGGCCCGTGCTGCTGCAGACGGCGCGCGGCTTCGTCGGCGTTCAGGCCGGCGGCCGTGCTGTCGAGCCGCGCAAGGGCGGCGGCAACCGGCAGGCTGTGGAGCGGATCGTCGGAACTGGAACCGGGCATGGCGGCATCCTGCCATGCCCGGGCAGCGCTGTCCCCTGATCGAAATCAAATGCCGGCAGCAGAACCGGCGGTCAGAAGATGACGCTGGTGCCGAGCCGGACTTCGCGGCCGCGGATCGGCGCCACATCCTTGAGCAGCGACGTGTGGTTGCGACCTTCCTCGTCGGTCAGGTTGCGGCCCTGCAGCAGCACGGCGACGTCGCGATTGTCAAACGGCCGCCAGGTGAAGGCGGTGTTCAGCACGGTATAGCCGTCCGTGCGCGTTTCGTTGGCGCCCACCTTTTCCTGGTCGAGCCGGCCGGCGATCTCGATGCGCCAGTCGAGCGGCGCGGTGGCCACGGTGAAACCGGAGCGATAGCCGACCGGCGGGATGCGTGGCAGGTTGGAACCGCTGCGCGCCTCGCCGCGCACATAGTCGACGCTGCCGTCGACGCCGAGCGTATAGCCGGCGCCGCGAAAGAAGGTCCAGGCCGCCTCGATCTCGCCGCCGTGGAAATCGGCATCGGCCTGGCTGTATTGCAGCTCGTTCACATCGTCGCGCTGGTTACCGGTGAAGGCACCGAAAATATAATCCTGGAAGCGTGTGGCGAAGACATTGGCCGCGCCGGTGACGTCACCGGCAGTCTTGCGCAGACTGAGTTCGGCATGCAGGGCGGTCTCCTTGTTCAAGGCTGCATTGCCGATTTCGTAACTCTGGGTGGCGACATGCTTGCCGTCGGAGAACAACTCTTCGGCCGTGGGCGCGCGTTCGGTGCGCGACAGCGACAGGCCGGCGGTGTAGCCGGGGCTCAGTTTGTAGGTCGCGCCGGCGGAAAGCCCCAGCGGGGTGAAATCGCGCTGCCGTTTCAGTGTCGCGGCGTCGATCTCGACGTGTTCGGCGCGGCCGCCGAGCGAAAAGCCCCAGGGACCGGTTTCGTAACGTTCGAGCACGAACAGCGCATGGCTGTCGGTCACCGTCGGCGTGATGAAGGCTTCCGCACCGGTGGCGGTGAGATCGCGCCGGTTGCTCTGCAGGCCGACCACGCCCTCGATGCCAGCGAAGATGGGCTTGTGCACGGCTTCCAGCCGCGCTTCCCAGCTTTCGGAATCGAAGCGCGTCGCCGGCTGGCCGTTCGGCTCGATCTCGTCATGCAGATAGTCGGCATAGCCGAATTTCAGTTTCACCTCGTCGAGGAAACGCAACGGCTCATAGAGGCCGAATTTGGTATCGAGCCGGGTCTGGCTCATGTCGATGCGCACCGGATCGCTGCCCGGCACGCCGTAATAGCTGTTGAACTGCGTGACACTGGCGCCGGCATAGCCGGCCTCGCCCAGGTAAGACGCGCCGACGCTGCCGTTGCGGTTGCGGATGCCGGTATTGTCGACCCGGCCCTTGCGGCCGGCCGCGCGCGCCGCCGTGCTGGCATAGCCGTCAATGCTGTAGTCGTCGGCATTCAGCGCGCCGGCCTCGCCATGCACCACGAAACGGTCGGTCACCGCCTGGTCGATGGCGGCGAAGCCGCTTTTCTCGCTGGCGCCGCTGCCGTAATCGAGCCGCGCGGTTCCTGCCGTGCCATTTTTCGGTGCCGCCTCGGGGATGCGGCCGTCGATCACATTGACCACGCCGCCGATGGCCGAGCTGCCATAGAGCAAGGCGGCCGGGCCGCGCAGCACCTCGATCCGCTGCGCGCCGCCGACCGGCGCCACCACGGCATGATCGGGGCTGACGGTGGAAGCGTCGAAGGTGTCGATGCCGTTATTCAGCACGCGCACGCGCGGCCCGCTCTGGCCGCGAATGACCGGCCGGCCGGCGCCGGGACCGAACTGCGTGGAACTGACGCCCGGCGTGCCGTCCAGCATCTCGCCCAGCGTGGCGGCGCGGCGGCGGTCGAGCGCCTCGCCCTGCAGCACGGTGGTGCCTTCGGCCAGCTCATCCTGGCTCTGCTGCAGCGGCGCGGTGACGACCACGGGGGAAAGCGTGGTCGGCGTTTCCTGGGCGACGCCGGCGGCGGGCAACAGAAGAAGACTGCCGCCCAGCAACAGGCGGCGACGGATGGCAGACGACATGGCGGGACCCCCGGAAGATTGTTACTCTATAACGTTATAAAGTAACAATCCGAAACGCAAGTCCCGATACGGATGAAAAACCGGCCGGGTTATGCCCCAGCCGGCCCACAAAACCGCAAAATGGCGTCGGATTAGTCGGTATCTTTTTTCAGCATCCGGCCGAGCGGCCGGCCGCCGAAGATATGGACATGCAGATGCGGCACTTCCTGGTTGGCATCGGCGCCGCAGTTGCTGAGCAGGCGGTAGCCCGAGGCATCGACGCCCAGCTTGCGCGCCGTGTCGCCGATCGCCTTCACGTAGTCGGCGATTTCTTCCGCGCTGGCCTTGGCCGAGAAATCGTCGAAGCCGACATAGGCGCCCCGGGGGATCACCAGCACATGCACCGGCGACAGCGGATTGATGTCGTGGAAGGCGAGGCTGTGCGCGGTCTCGTGCACCTTTTTGCACGGAATCTCGCCGCGCAGAATCTTGGCGAAGATATTCTGGGGATTGTAGGCTTCGGCCATCACTCGTCTCCGTAAGCGTCAGGTCAGCTGGCGCGCCTTCTTTTCCTCGATGCCGGACATGCCTTCGCGGCGGCGCAGCTCGGCGCGGATATCCTCGATGGTGACATCGCAATCGGCCCACAGCACCAGCAGGTGAAACACCAGGTCGGCGCTTTCGGAAATCACCTCGGCGCGCGTCTCGGCCACCGCGGCAATCGCCAGTTCGACGGCTTCCTCGCCCATCTTCTGGGCGATCTTGGCGCGCCCCTTGGCGAAGAGTTTGGCGGTATGCGACACCGCCGGGTCACCGCCCTTGCGGGAGACGATCGTCTCGTAGAGACGTTCGAGCAGGTCGCGGTTCTCGCCAGACATGATTGTTTTGCCTCCCGGGCCTTCTTTGAATGGCGCCGTCAGAGCCGGACCGGAATGCCGGCGGCGGCCATATGTTGTTTCGCCTCGCCAATGCTATGCCGGCCGAAGTGGAAAATCGAGGCCGCAAGCACGGCCGAGGCATGGCCTTTGGCTACACCATCGACGAAATGGTCCAGATTGCCGACGCCGCCGGAGGCCACCACCGGGATGGTGATGCTGTCGGCGACGGCCCGGGTCAGCTCGAGGTCGAAGCCCTTCTCCGTGCCGTCGCGATCCATCGAGGTGAGCAGGATCTCGCCGGCCCCCAGGCTGGCCATGCGCTGCGCCCAGTCCACCGCATCCAGCCCGGTGGCGGTACGGCCGCCATGGGTGAAGACTTCCCATTTTCCGGGCGACACTTGTCTTGCATCGATGGCGACCACCACGCACTGGCTGCCGAATTTCTCGGCCGCTTCGCGCACGAAATCCGGCCGGCTGACGGCCGCCGTGTTGATCGAGGTCTTGTCGGCGCCGGCCAGCAGCAATTTACGCACATCGTCCACCACGCGCACGCCGCCGCCGACGGTGAGCGGCATGAAGCAGCGTTCGGCGGTGCGCGCCACCACGTCATACAGCGTGTCGCGCGCATCCGAGGAGGCGGTGATATCGAGGAAGGTCAGTTCGTCGGCGCCGGCGGCATCGTAGACGGCGGCCTGTTCGACCGGATCGCCGGCATCGCGCAGGTTGACGAAGTTGACACCCTTGACCACGCGGCCGTCTTTCACGTCCAGACAGGGAATGATGCGAACCTTGAGGCTCATGCCGCCTCCCGCAAAGCCGCGGCCGGATCGATGCGGCCGTCATAGAGCGCGCGGCCAAGGATGGCGCCATCGATGCCGGCGCCGTTGGCGGCTTCTTTTTTCAGCGCGATGACATCCTCGATGCCGGCGAGGCCGCCAGACGCGATCACCGGAATCGGCACGGCGCGCGCCAGCGCCGCCGTGGCCGTGACATTGACGCCCTTGAGCAGGCCGTCGCGGTCGATATCGGTGTAGACGATGGCGGCGACGCCGGCATCGACGAATTTTTTCGCCAGATCGATGGCGTCGAGATCGCTGGCCTCGGCCCAGCCTTCGACCGCGACCCGGCCGGAGCGCGCATCGATGCCGACCACGACACGCCCGGGCCAGCGCTTCGCCGCGCGCTTCACCAGATCGGGATCGCGCACCGCGATGGTGCCGAGGATGACGCGGCTGATGCCGGCCTCCAGCCAGCTTTCGATGGTGGCTTCGTCGCGGATGCCGCCGCCGAGCTGGATCGGCAGCCTGATCGCCTTGCGGATCGCCGTCACCGCCGCCGCATTGGCCGGCTTGCCGGCGAAGGCGCCATCCAGATCGACCAGGTGCAGATACTGGAAGCCGGCATCCTCCCACTGTTTCGCCTGCGCCGCCGGATCGCTGTTGAATACCGTCACGCGCGCCATGTCGCCCTGCTGCAGGCGCACGCATTCGCCATTCTTCAGGTCGATGGCGGGATAGAGAGTGAGCGCGCTCATGCCACCACCAGCGACTTGGAATAGAAATAGCCGTCGACATACTGGCCGTCGACATAGGCATAGCCGGGCTTGACGCCCCAGCGCCTGTAGCCGGCGCCTTCGGCCAGCTGGATCGCCGGCAGTTGCGTGGCGCGCATGTCGAGATCGATCTGCCGGAAGCTGGCGGCGCGGGCGGCATCTTCCACCGCTTTCATCAGGCCGCGCGCCAGGCCATGACCGCGCGCATCGGGGGCGATGAAAAACGTGGTGACCTGGGCCGAATGCGCCTGCGCCTCATTGTTGGGCGGCGGGCGCAGCAGCTGGGTCGAGCCGACGATGGCGCCATCCAGCCGGGCCACGAACAGATCGCGCTGCGGCATCAGCAGCACGCCGCGCCAGTAGCGGTCCAGCACGCCGCGCGACGGCACCTTGAGCCAGCCGAAACCATTGCCGTCGATAATCGCCTTTTCGGCGGCGTCGCAGAGCTCGTCGACTTCGTCGTCGTTCAGCCCTTCGACCTTTTCAACCACTGCATTCGGCATGCTGTCTTTGACCTTGGCATTCATGACCGGATTCCAACTCACAGACCGTTAAGGACGCCAGCGCAGGAAATTCGCCAGCAGCCGCAAACCGGTGGCCTGGCTCTTTTCCGGATGGAACTGCGTGCCCACCATGTTGTTCCGCTGCACCGCCGCCACCACCGGACCGCCATACTCGGCTTCGGCCAGCACAGCGGCGCGATCGCGCGGCACCAGGTGGTAGCTGTGCACGAAATAGGCATGCGCACCGGGCGCGATGCCGGCGAGCACCGGATGTTCGGGCTGCAGCAGACTGAGCTGGTTCCAGCCCATATGCGGAATTTTCAAAGTCTTGTCGGCCGGCATCAGCAGTTCGACGGCGCCGTCGATCCAGCCGAGCCCCTTGTGCTCGCCATGCTCGCGGCCCACGCTCGCCATCAACTGCATGCCGACGCAGATACCCAGAAACGGTTTCGCTTTTGTGATGACCTGATCATTCAGTGCGTCGATCATGCCGTCCAGGCTGCTCAGGCCGCGATAGCAATCGGCAAAGGCGCCGACGCCGGGCAGCACGATGGCATCGGCCGTCACCACATCCTCGACCCGTGCCGTCACCTTGAGGTCGAGCGTGAGCGTATTCTCGTCGGCGGCGCGCTGGATCGCCTTCGCCGCCGAGCGCAGGTTGCCGGAGCCGTAATCGATCAGGGCGACTTTCATAACCGCACATTTTTCATAGCTGTCTCGGTAAAGCATCGCTGCTGCTGCCGCTGCGCGGCAGCACGGCAGGCGGGAAGGCCTGCGGTGACGATGGTGTCACGGCAACCGGCGGCGGCGGCGTGAGGCCCGCGCCGCGGTTGCGGATATAAAGGGCCTCGGCCTCGGCAGCGTCGCCGGCGCGCAGCACGCCGCCGAAGCGCCAGCCACGCCGCTGCAGGGTCCAGCGCCGGTAATCGGCAGCGCCGGCGCCGATCAGAAAGCTGACCGCAATGCCGATGGCGGTGGCTGCCGGATCGGCGATATCGCCGGCGGCCAGCGCAATGCCGAGCACAAAGCTGAACACCATATAGGCGAGCAGGCCGAGCCAGAGGCGATGCCACAGCAGCCACAGCGGCGGCACGATGGCCGCCGACCAGCGGAAGCCAGACGCTACAGCCAGCACTTCAGGATCGCCACCGGCTCTCGCGGGGCGCTCATGCAGGGTGAAAAATCGCATGGCGGCCCCTAGAGGGTTCCTTTGGTCGACGGCACCGCATGCGGGCTGCGGGCGTCGATGGTGATGGCGTGGCGCAAGGCGCGCGCGAGTCCCTTGTAGCAGGACTCGACGATGTGATGGTTGTTCTCGCCATACAGATTTTCGACATGCAGGGTGATGCCGGCATTCTGCGCGAAAGCCTGGAACCATTCCTTGAACAACTCGGTGTCCATGTCGCCAAGCTTGGGCTTGGTGAAATTCACCTTCCAGATCAGATAGGGCCGGTTCGACACATCCATGGCCACGCGGGTGAGCGTCTCGTCCATCGGGATCAGCGCATCGGCATAGCGGGTGATGCCGGCGCGGTCGCCCAGCGCCTTGGCCACGGCTTCGCCGATCACGATGCCGGTATCTTCGGTCAGGTGGTGGAAATCGATGTGGATGTCGCCCCTGGCCTGGACCTCGAGATCGATCAGGCTGTGCTTGGAGAAGTTCTCCAGCATGTGGTCGAGAAAGCCGACGCCGGTCGACACCTTATAGGTGCCGGTCCCGTCCAGATTCACACTGACGGCAATCTCGGTTTCCTTGGTTTTCCGGGCAACGCTGGCCTTACGGGCCATGGACGCTCTCCTTCTACGCCCCCTTTTTCACGCCGGGCTGGGGCCCCGGCCGGGGTCGGGCGCGGTATAGCAGGAACCGGCAGCGGTGACCACCCGGCTTTTGGCTCGGTTTCCAGGCCGGATCCGGGTGATGTGGGGCCGCAATCAGCGGGCGGGAACGGTGACCGGCGGCCGCAGCGGCGGGGATGGCGGATCGGGGGCCATATGGCGGGCCGCCATGGCGGCAGCGGTGTTGCGATACTGGGTCAGGCGCGCGGTAAAAGCCGAGACTTCCGCCAACGGCAGGGCGCGCAGACGGCGTTCCAGCGTTTCGAGTTCCGCCAGCAACGGCCGGATCAGGCCAAGCTTGATGATCGGCGACAGGCTGCTCAGGCAGGTCTGCGGCAGGCCATCGATCATGCGATTGAAGGCCCGCATGACGCGTTCGCCACGGCTTTCATAGGCCGAGGGCGCCGCCAGCGGACCGATGGGCTGGCCGGGCACCGGACGCAGGTTGCGCAGCAGGATGACCGCCTGATGCAGATTGCCCAGCGTGACCAGCCACTGGCCGGTGCGGGCCGGATCGTCGATCAGCTCGACCGGCAACGGCGTCGCCTGCAGCAGCGACAGCACCCGCCCCAGCCGCTCGCGCATTTCGGGTTCCGCCTCAGCCGACATGCTGCCCGGACCAACCGGACCACGGGGTCCGGCGGCGGGCAGAGCAGCGGGGATTGGAAAAGTTTCCTTGGTTCACTGGTTTGGCGACCTGTTGATCGGGCCGGGTGAGCGGTTGTACTACCTCACGCCGGCCCGGGCAAAAAACCCTTTAATTACAACCAATCGGACTCGCTCTGCGAGTCCAGACTAGCCGTACTACTCTTTTTTGGCGAGTAGAAAAGACTCAAAATACCTCTTTTCCGGTAGGCTGTCGAATACAATCGTATTCGATTAAGAATAGAAATAGAACTCACCCGCATGCAATTCGCGGTATGGTTAATTGGTTAATGGCGCCAGTGTAGAGGGCCTTCAGTCGATGTGAAAGCGCGATAGCAGGGTGGTGAGCTCGGCGGCCTGATTGGCCATGGCCTGGGCGGAGGCGTTGGTCTGCTCGACGAGGGCACCGT
>NZ_JAOZVR010000101.1 GCF_025869515.1 Ferrovibrio sp. | reverse complement strand
CGGGCGGCGGTAACGGAAATTTATCGAGTTCTTCCCATCATCCCGGAGAAGGAAGCCGCCAACCGGCCCAATCTGGCGGCGATGCAGGAGAACACGCGCATGCAGGTGCGCGCTCTCGAGGGGTGGAATTCGGGCTCGCTCGATATCGAGATGGTCCGGCGCGTAGAGAACGTGAAGCGGAAACGGATATGACCGATCTTGCATCCGAGCTGCGCGATATCGAGCGCAAGCTGTTCGAGATTCCCGACGAGAAGGTGGCGCAGCTCACTCTTCTGATCGAGCGTTCGCGCGCGGTCGTGCTCTCGGCGGCGCTGGCCGATGCCGCGCTCGGCACCCTGCGCCCGCGCCTGGCCAAGACCCGGCCGCCGCGGCATCTGACGCTGCAGCGTATCTTCTGCCATCCCTTCGAGGATCTGCTGATCCTGCCCGAGGATGGCGACAAGCAGTTCGGCCGTATCTCGCGCGCCTCACTGGCCCCCTGTTGGGAACTCGTTGTGCAGTCGCTCGACCAGGCCGGCGTCAAGGAGCTGGAAGCCAGCCTGCGTGCCTCGACGGCACCGGCGATCGGCGCAAATGCCGATCCGCGCATTCCAAAACTGGGCGCCACCCTGTGGGGCATCGCCGCCCGGCGCCTGCGCGAGGATATCAGCCAGGCCGATTCCGATCCTGCGCATCGCGCCAGTCTGGTCGCCAGATTGGGCAGCGAGACTGCCTATCTCGACCTGGTCGACATGATGTGCGTGCTGGAGATTTCCGGGGCGCTGGAAAAGCTGCGCGAAGAGATGTCGCCCAAGCCGGTCGGCCGGCTGCTCGACATGCAGGTCGAGGCGATCAGGGAAGGCTATGCGGCGCTCTGCGCCAGCGGTGCCGGCCTGCCGGGCTACATGATCGCCTTCGTGGTGGCGCGCCTGAGCGATCCGTTCCAGGCGCTGCCGATTTTCGACGGCATGGGCGATATGCCGACCGGCATCGCCGACCTCAGGCCGGGGCAGTATGCCCGCCGCATGATTGCCGGCGACAGCAAACGCTTCTTCAAGTCGATCGGCCGCGCCGATGCCGGCAAGATGGAAGCCGGCAACATTGCCGGCATGGTGGATGATTTCGTGGTGATGATCGGCCGGCTCAAGGCCGATGGCATGGCCGAAGGCCCGCAACCGGAGATGGATGCAGCCGGCGGCAAGCTGCGCGACATGGTGAAGACCGGCGTGCTGGCCGGCGCCGACACCAAGATCCTCGATGCCCTGGCAACGCCGACGACCATCGAGCCGGGGCAGGAAGCCGCGGTCAAGGAAGCCATCTTTGCTGCCAAGCTGCAGGCCGAGGATCGCGTCTATGCAATCCAGAAAGTGGCACGCGTGGCGGGCGAAATCGGTGCCGGCAAGGATGTCGACGGCACGCTGAAGCAACTGGGCGGCCAGATCGAGCAGGGTGGCAGTACACTGATTGCCGACATCAAGGCGGGCAAGCTGAATGCGCTGGGCAAGGACGCGGCCAGGCAGCAACTTTACGGTGCGGTACGCATGCTCGAACTTGTCAGCGGTGGTACCGCCGCCGGCAAGCTGATGAAGGACGGCCTCGCCGCCATTGAAAAGATGCCGGGCTGATATCATCTTTCTTCCAGCGGGCTTGAGGCGCGCTGAGGAAACGAATGACTGCAAGCCAGAACGATCCGGGCAAAAGTAGTCAGGCTACGTCCGGTTCCGCGGAAACCGGAACGGCTCGCAAGAAGCTGAGCCAGGCCGACGTCAATAAAGCCATTAAGCTGCATCAGGACTATCGCAACGGCGTCTTCGGCGGCCGGCGGGCGATCTTTTCCTTCCACGATCTCGAAGGCATGCTGTTCGCCGGCGCCGATCTCAGCGACGCCGATTTCACCGGCGCCGCCCTGCACGGAGCGAGCCTTGGCGGCTGTAACCTCGACCGCGCCGTGCTGTTCGGCGCCGATCTGCGCATGGTCAACCTGGCCGGGGCCAGCCTGGTGCGCGCCGATCTGCGCGGTGCCCTGCTGCAGGGCGCCAACCTGACCCAGGCCAATCTGTTCGACGCCGATCTGCGTGACGGCATGATCGCCGAGCGCGACAACCGCACGCGTGATATTCGCGCCATGCAGTACAAGACCGGCGCCGCCGACATGCAGGGCGCCGCCATGCAGGGCGCCAACCTGTCCAAGGCACGCATGGGCGGCGTGGTGGCGCAACATACCGATTTCACCGATGCCATCATGGTGGGTTGCAACCTGGTGCGGGCCAATCTGTCGCATGCCAATCTCACCAATGCGGATCTGTCCGGTGCCGACCTGTCGGGCGCCAGCCTGAAAGGCGCCACGCTGACCAATGCGGTGCTGACTGAAGCCAAACTGCAGATGGCCGACATGACCGGCGCCAACACCACGGGCATGCTGGGCGACAAGCCGGCGGGCAAGCCGCTGGAGGATCTCGGCATGCCGCCGGAAGAAGCGTTGCGCCAGCACGGGCTCTGGGTCACTACCGGCGGCGTCGATGGCAGGCTGGTCGATTTCAGCGGCTTCGACCTGCGCAAGATCGGCAGCCTCTACAAGGCACAGCTGACCGGACTGGTGGCGGCCAATGCCGTCTTCTTCGGCCTCAATATGGAGGGCGCGGCGATCCAGGGCGCGCGTCTGCCCGGTGCGGATCTGCGTAACTGTCGTCTGAGCGGGGCGGATCTGCGCGGCGCCAACCTGAAGGGCGCCAACCTGGCTCATGCCGATCTGCGCAAGGCCGATCTGCGGCCGCTGGTGGTGGCTGCCGCCCGCAGTTTTCCCAGCCATCTCGACAATGCCAACCTGCGCCATGCCGACCTGCGTGGCGCGCGGCTGCAGCAGGCCGTATTGCGCGAAGCCGACCTGCAGGAAGCCAGTCTCGAGGGTGCCGAAACCGAAGGCGCCGATTTCACCGATGCCAGCGGGCTAAAACCGCCGGCCTAGCGCTCCGTCGGGCGTTTCAGCGCGGCTTTCATGTCATAGGGTGCCGGCTCGGCGCCGAAGCCTGCCAGGTCGGCGCTGCCGCAACCCAGCATCAGCGGGTCGCAATTCTCACGATCGACCGTCACCCGTGTATTGAAGGCCTGGTGGGTATAGCCGTGCTTGTCGCCGATCCGATAGACCGTCAGGCCTGATTTGTCGCCCGGGCTGGTCGTCCGGCTGCGCAGGCCGAGCAGGGTGGCGTGACCCACTTCCAGGCCCGACAGGCTGGCCGCGATCTGCTCGGCGCGGGCCAGGAAGCCCAGCGTCTCGATAGCGCCGGCACTGCCACCCAGCTCGCGCTGGAACTGGCCGATCAGGATCTGGCCGGGCAGGGCCTTGGCGATGATGCGCGCCAGCGCGATGGTGACCTCGCCGACGATATATTCGAAACCGCGTGGCGTGGTGCCTTCCACTTGGTGGTAGGAGAAATGGCTGCCGATGGTGAAGGCGGCCCGTAGCGTCGGTACCAGCTTCTGATTGCCCTTCTGCCGTGCCAGCGCATTGTCGGCCAGGATCAGCAGCAGGGCCAGCCAGCTGCGCAGGTCGGCATCGGGACCTTCGCCGCGGTTCCAAACATAGAAGCCGTCGCCGACGGTGGAGCGTGCCAGCTCGGTGCGCAGGCCGGCCTGGTTCAGCCGCTTGGCGGCCGAATTGATCGAGTATTCCAGCGACGAAAGTTGCGCCACCTGCTCCAGCGGCGTGTGTTTCGAGAAACTGACGATATCGAACAGGATGACTGCCCGGCTTTCGGTGGCGCTGATGGTATAGCGCTTGACTAGGTTCTCGATCAGCAGCGGGCTGACCTCGCCCTTGGCGGTGCCGACGTTGAAGGGCAGGTCCATGGTCAGCGGGCGGGCACGAAGCAGCTTGCAGGTCTCGGTGAAGCTGGCGGCGTCCATCAGGCGGCGGCCGCGGACCAGGCGCGGCAGTTCCTCGGCGCTGCCGAGCACCGTGTATGGTTCGGAAAAGCAGAAGCTGGCCCGGCTGCCCTCATGGGTCCAGCCGGCAACGATGGTCTTCCCCAGACGCCAGGACGAATGCAGGACGAAATCGATTTCCCGCATACCCTGGCGCACGGCATCGGCTTCGCTCATGGCGGCCGCGCGTCTCGTTATAGTAGTGGTTTCGACTGAATCGGTTGTACTGGTCTGCTACGAGCGCTGACTGCGGGCGAAGGCGATCAGGCCGCTCGTTGCGCCGTCATGATGATGCTGTGTGGCGGCATCGGTCAACTCTTCCAGGATCGGCTTGGCGAGCTGCTTGCCCAGTTCGACGCCCCACTGGTCGAAGGAATTCACGCCCCAGACCGCGCCCTGCACGAAAATCTTGTGTTCGTACAGCGCGATCAGCATGCCCAGATGATAGGGGTCAACCTGCGGCAGCAGGATGGTGGTGCTCGGCCAGTTGCCGGGGAACACCTTGTGCGGCGCCAGCCTTGCGATGGTCGCCTCGTCGGCGCCCTCGGCGCGCAGCTGTTCCTCGGCTTCCAGCCGTGTGCGGCCGCACATCAGGGCTTCCGCCTGGGCGAACACATTGGCCAGCAGCATGTCGTGATGACGCCCGATCGGATAGCGGCTGCGCAGCGGCGCAATGAAGTCGCAAGCGATCACTTCCGGACCCTGATGCAGCAACTGGTAGAAGGCATGCTGGCCATTGGTGCCCGGCTCGCCGAACACGATGGGGCCGGTGGCAAAACCTAGCGGCCGGCCCCAGCGGTCGACGCCCTTGCCATTGCTCTCCATATCCGCCTGCTGCAGATAGGGCGCCAGCTTCGACAGGCCCTGGTCGTAGGGCAGCACGGCGAGCGCCGGCGAATTGAGGAAATTGACGTTCCAGATGCCGGCCAGCGCCATCAGCACCGGCAGGTTCTCCTGCAGCGGTGCGGTGGCGAAATGCCGATCCATCGCATGGGCGCCGTCCAGCAGCTCGCGGAACTTGTCCATGCCAATACCGAGCGCGATCGGGAAGCCGATCGCCGACCACAGCGAATAGCGGCCGCCGACCCAGTCCCAGAACTGCAGCACCTGCTCAGGCCGGATGCCGAACTTGCCGGGCACCGTGGTATTGGCCGACAGGCCCATGAAATGCCGCGGCCAGTCGATGATGCCGGGGCCGAGCTTTTCCTGCAGCCAGGCCCGCGCCGTCTCGGCATTGGCCATGGTTTCCTGGGTGGTGAAGGTTTTCGAGGCCACCACGAACAGCGTGGTTTCCGCCTCGCATTTCTCCAGCGTACGCGCGATGTCGGTGCCGTCCACGTTGCTGACGAAGTAAATGTCGATGCCAGGCAGCTTGTCGGCGGCCAGGGCCTCCAGCGCCATGCGCGGGCCGAGATCGGAGCCGCCGATCCCCATGGCGACCAGGCTCCTGAACGGCTTTTCGGTAGTGCCGCGCCAGCTGCCGTCGCGGAGCGCGGCGATGATCTCGCCCATGCGCTGCAATTCGCCATGCACCAGGGCGGCAATGTCGGCGCCGTCCACCGTCAGGCTGGCACCGGCGGGCAGGCGCAGCGCGGTATGCAGAGCCGCGCGATTCTCGGTGGTATTGATCTTCTCGCCGCGCAGCATGCGGTCGCGCCAGTCTTCGACTCCGGCGGTGCGTGCCAGATCGAGCAGCAGCTCCAACGTTTCGCCGTCGATGCGCTGGCGCGACAGATCGACCAGCAGATTGCCGCAGCGGAAGGAGAGTTTGTCGAACCGTTCGGGGTCGTTGGCGAACAGGTCGCGCAGATGCCGGGTCCGCGTGGCAGAGGCATGGGCGGCAAGGGCGCGCCAGGCAGGCGTCTGGTCGATCGGCGGCGGCAGCGACATAAACCCTCCGGTGCAGTACGGCTTCAGGTGATCACATCGGGCGCGGTACGGCCAGTGATCTCGCGAAGGCCGGTCCGGACTTCGGCGAAGTCGATCAGCGGCTGCAGCCTGGACTGCACATCGTCATTCTGCCGTGCCGGATCCGATTCGAACAACTCGAAATACAAACGAACGGTGGCGCCTTCAGTGCCCGTGCCTGAGAGCCGCGCGATCACCCGGGCCTGCTCGCCGCAGATCACACGCAGGCCCTGGCCCCTGCTTTCGCTACCATCCACCGGGTCGCGATAGGCGAAATCGTCGGCCGCTGTAATGGCCAGCGCGCCGATCTTTTCGCCGGGCAGGCCGGGCAGGGCGGCGCGCAGGCGATCCAGCGCCGCTGCCGCCTGTTTGGCATCCACGGCTTCGTAATCGTGCCGGCTGTAATAATGCCGGCCGAAGCGGCGCCAGTGCGCCTGCAGGATCGACAGCACGGTCTCGCCGGGCTTTGCCGCCAGCAGGTTGAGCCAGAACAGCACGGCCCAGAGACCGTCCTTCTCGCGCACATGGTCCGAGCTGGTGCCGTAGCTTTCCTCGCCGCACAGGGTGATGCGGCCGGCATCCAGCAGGGTGCCGAAGAATTTCCAGCCCGTCGGCGTCTCGAAACTTTCCACCTTCAGTGCAGCAGCCACGGCATCGGAGGCGCGGCTGGTCGGCATCGAGCGTGCCACGCCGCTGATGCCCCTGGCATAGCCCGGCACCAGCGTTGCATTGGCAGCCAGCACGGCCAGGCTGTCGCTGGGCGACACTGCGATGCCCTTGCCGAGGATCATGTTGCGGTCGCCATCGCCATCGGAAGCGGCGGCGAAATCCAGTGTGCCGTCCACCACCACGGCCTGATACAGCTCCGGCGCATGAGCCGGATTGGGGTCGGGATGGCCGCCGCCGAAATCCTCCTTCGGTTCGGCGTTGATCACGCTGGTCGCCGGCGCACCCAGCATGTCGACCAGCAGGCGGCGCGCATAGGGTCCGGTCACCGCATGCATGGCGTCGAAGCGGAATCTGAAACCGGGCCGTGCGATCAGGCGGCGGATCGCGTCGAAGTCGAACAGCGCGCCCACCACGGCGGCATAATCCTCGACCGGGTCGATCACCTGCACGGTCATGCCGCCCAGTCTGTATTCGCCGACCTGGTCGATCCATTGATCCAGCATCCGCTCGCTGACCGAGGAGGGCATGGTCACGCCCTTGACGTCCATCGCGTCCAGGATGCGATAGCGGCCGATGGTCTGTGTGCGCTTGAAGATCGCCTCGGTGACCGCCTCGGGTGCCGGGCCGCCATTGGCGATGTTGTACTTGATGCCGAAATCGCCGTCCGGACCGCCGGGATTGTGGCTGGCCGACAACACCAGGCCGCCGCGGGCCCGATGGCGCCGGATCACCGCACTGGCGGCCGGGGTGGACAGGATGCCGCGCTGGCCGACCAGCACGCGGTCGATGCCGTTGGCCGCCGCCAGGCGCAGGATGGTGGCGATGGCCTCGCGATTAAAAAAGCGTCCGTCGCCGCCCAGTACCAGCGTACCGCCCTGGAGTTCCGGGGCAGTGTCGAACACCGCCTGCACGAAGGCCTCCAGATAGCCGGGTTGCTGGAACACCGTCACCTTTTTGCGCAGGCCGGACGTGCCGGGCTTCTGCCCCTCGAAGGGCGCAATCGCGACTTCACGCAGACTCATGCGGAGAACTCTCGGTCAGGCGATGGGGAAGCGGCTGGAGATATCGTAGCGCGCACCGTTTTTCGCCATCAGGATCACGCTGTGGGTATAGGCGGTGTTTTTCTCGATGGCGATGCCGCGGCAGACCGGACCGGAATTGATGCCGGTGGCGACGAAGACAGCGTCATCGCTCTTTACCAGCTCTGTGCCGCTCATCCATTTGCCGCTGTCGAGGCCGAAGGCCTTCACCTTCTGGGCTTCCTCGTCGCCCTGCGGGTCGACGCGGCCGAAGAATTCGCCGCCCATGGCACGCACGAAGATCGCGGTGATGATGCCCTCGGGTGAACCGCCGGTGCCGAACAGGGCGTCGACGGTGCTGCCCTTCTGCACGGCCATGAAGGCGCCGGCGACATCGCCGTTTTCCTGCAGCACGGTGCGCGCACCGGCCGCATGGATTTCCGCGATCATCGCATGGTGCCGCTTGCGGTTCAAAACGAAGATGCGCAGTTCCGCAACCGGCTTGTTCAGCGCGGCGGCCAGCGCCTCCAGTTTCTTCTTCACAGGCCAGGCCGGATCGATCTTGCCCTTCGCCGGCGGCGGCAGCACCAGCTTGTCCATGTAGAAACTTGGACCGAGATCGAACATCGCGCCACGCGGCGCCAGCGCCATCACCGCCATCGAATTGTCGACGCCGTTGGCCATGTTGGTGGTGCCTTCGATCGGGTCGACGGCGATCTCGATCTCGGGTTCACCCTGGCCGATGCGTTCGCCGCGATACAGCAGCGGGGCATGGTCCTTCTCGCCTTCGCCGATCATCACCACGGCATTGATGTTGATCTCGCTCAGCGCCTTGCGCATCGCCTCTACGGCGGCGCCGTCGCCATCTTCCTTCCGGCTGCGGCCGACCCAGCGATGGGCGGCGACGGCGGCGGCCTCGGTGACAAGGCGGAGGGCGAACGGGAAATCGGCGCGGTCGAACGGACCGGGACGCGTGGTCATGGAGGATACTCCGAGGAATAGGGTCTGATCGGGTCGGGCCGGTGATTTTGATCCGGTCGGTTTATTGCTTGGAAATACGGCAAAAACCGGGCGAGGCCAAGGCGTGGCCGGGTGACTTCGGCGGGTTTTCGGCCGGTCCGGTGCGGTTTGCCGGTTACTGGTCAATGCGGCGGCGCCAGAATTCCTGGCTTTGACGTCCGCCGATATCGCAGCCCTTGGAATAGCGGTAGCCGGACTGGGCCTTGTGGAACACCGGCGGGCCGAGTCTTTGCCAGGCCGGCGGCACCGCCGGGGCCGTGGCGATCTCCAGGATCAGTTTGCGCCGCACCGCCTCATGGAAGGTGTCGAAGCCCTCGGCCACCACCACGAAAGAGCCCGGCCCGCCGATCACGCAGCCTTCGAAATAACGGTCGAGGTCCTCCAGTACCGGGAAGCCCCAGGTATTCACCTTGCCGTTCATGATCGGCAGGCCGTTGATTACGATGCCGGCAGCCAGGGCCTTGTCGCGCGCGAGATCGATCGGTCCGCCGTCGTTGTTCGGTCCGTCGCCGGAAATATCCAGTACCTTGCGCACGCCCTTGAAAGGGCCGGTGCCGAAGCGCGGGATGGCATGGTTGATGGCGCCGGAAATGCTGGTGCGGCGCGCCGTGCGGGTCTGCTGATCGATCAGGCGCTGCGACACCGCGCGCGCGCTGGCTTCGTCATGGATCAGGGTCCAGTCGAGAATCTCGTTCTGCACGTAGGAATCCGACCAGTCGAAATAGGCGATGGCGACCTTGCCATGGATACCGCCCTTGATCGCCTTGATCACATCCTTGTCGATCAGGGCGCGGGCATAGCCTTCGCGCTGCAGCCGGGCCTCATCGGCGTCGATACTGCCGGAAATATCGATGGCCAGAAGCAGTTCGAGATCGACCGGCATCTGCTCGGCAGCCTGCGCCGACGACAGCAGGGCCGATGACAGCAGGGCCGATGATGGCAGGGCTGCCATCGGCAGGCCCGCCAGCCAGGCCAGAACCAGAGCGGTCAGCGGCTTGAGCGGCATGGACCAAGGCTAGTACGGGCCGGCGGCCGCGTCCAAGCAAATTGCGGCAAAATGCCCCGCCAGCCCGGCGACTCCGGTCTCGTATGGGCACCGGGGCTGGACAAGCAGGGGGCGGCTGCCGAGGATGCCGGCCATGACATCAGCCGCCCAGCCAGCCCCTGCCGACCAGTTCGACGTTGCCGTGATCGGTGGCGGCCTGAACGGTCTGACCCAGGCCATCGCTTTGGCCCGGCACGGGATTTCGGTGGCGGTGATCGACCGCGAAGACCCCGCCAGGGCCACCGCCGCCGGCTTCGATGGCCGCGTTTCCGCCATCGCGCTCGCCTCGCAACGCATGCTGGACGCCATCGGCCTGTGGCGCCATGTCAGCGCGGCGCAGCCGATGTGGGATATCCGGGTATCGGATGGCGACTCGCTGCTCTTCGTGCATTACGACCATACCGACATCGGCAGCGACCCTTTCGGCTATCTCGTGGAAAACCGTGTGACCCGGCTGGCGCAGCAGGCGGCGCTGGCCGATTGCCCCAATCTGGAACTGATCGCGCCGATGACGGCACGACACATCGACTATGGCGCGGCTGGTTCCGGCGCGCCGGCTGTGCTCGACCTCGACAATGGCCGGCGGATCGGCGCGCGTCTGGTGATCGGTGCCGACGGGCGCCAGTCGGCGGTGCGCCGCGAGGCCGGCATCCGCACCATCGACTGGTCCTATAACCAGACCGGCATCGTCTGCACCGTGCAGCACGAGCTGCCGCATGAGGGCGTGGCGCAGGAGCGTTTCCTGCCGGCCGGGCCGTTTGCCATCCTGCCGATGACCGACGATGAAGCCGGCAGGCATCGTTCCTCGCTGGTCTGGACCGAACCGACCGAGCGGGCCGCCGCCATCATGGCGCTGGACGACGCCGGCTTCGTCGCCGAGATGCGCCAGCGCTTCGGCACCGGCTATGGCGACTGCGCCGTGGTTGGTCCGCGCTGGTCCTATCCGCTGAGCTTCATGCTGGCGACGCGCTATGCCGGCCATCGCATGGCGCTGATCGGCGATGCCGCCCATGGCATCCATCCGATCGCCGGGCAGGGACTCAATCTCGGCCTGCGCGATATCGCGGCGCTGACCGAAGCCGTGGTCGAGGCACGCCGTCTTGGCCTCGATATCGGCCGCAGCGACGTGCTGGATCGCTACGAACGCTGGCGCCGGGTCGATAATGTCGTGCTGGGCGCGGTCACCGACGGCCTGACCCGGCTGTTCTCCAACGATATCGCCCCGCTCCGGATCGCCCGCGACCTCGGTCTGGGCGTGGTCAACCGTATCGGGCCGCTGAAGAAGCTGTTCATGCGGCATGCCATGGGCGATATCGGCCGGCTGCCGCGCCTGCTGAAGGGCGAATCGCTGGTCTGAGCGCGGTTTTCCGCGGTCCGCACAAAATCCGTTCCGGTTTCCGGGTCCTGAGGCGTCTAACCAAGGGGCAGTATACTTGTCGCCGTCCGGAGACCGCATGACCGTCAAAACCTTCAAGACCTGGTACCTCGTGCATAAATGGACCAGCCTGATCTGCACGGCCTTCCTGCTGATGCTGTGCATCACCGGCCTGCCGCTGATCTTCCATCACGAGATCGAGCATCTGCTGGGCGACACGCCCGAAGTCGCCGAGATGCCGGCCGGCACGCCCATTGTGCCGCTCGACCGGCTGGTGGCCGCCGCGCAGCAGCAGCGGCCCGGCGAGCAGGTGATGTTCATGTCCTGGGACGACGAGGAGCCGGAGCTGGCCTGGATCACCACGGGGCCGGACATGAAGGCGAATGAGAACCTGCATTTTCTCGCCTTCGACAACCGCACCGGCGAAGTTCTGAAGCTGATATCGCAGAACGAACTCAGCTTCATGCGCATCATGTTCCAGCTGCATGTCGACCTGTTCGCCGGCCTGCCGGGCAAGCTGTTCCTCGGCTTCATGGGCCTGCTGTTCGTCGTCGCCATCGTCACCGGTATCGCCGTCTACGGCCCGCTGATGCGCAAGCTCGATTTCGGCACCGTGCGCAAGCAGCGCAGTGCCCGCGTC
Organism: Ferrovibrio sp.; assembly: GCF_025869515.1. Lineage (GTDB taxonomy): Bacteria > Pseudomonadota > Alphaproteobacteria > Ferrovibrionales > Ferrovibrionaceae > Ferrovibrio. Next base: position 31,660 of record NZ_JAOZVR010000101.1, on the reverse strand, counting down.
AAATGGCTCGATCTGCATAACATGCTCGGTATCGTCACCGTGGTCTGGGCGCTGGTGGTCGGCGGCACCGGCGTGATCAACACCTGGGCCGACCTGATCATCAAATACTGGCAGTTTGACCAGCTGGCATCGATGACCGCGCCCTATGTCGGCCAGCCGATGCCGGCGACGCTGGGCTCGCTGGAGGCGGCCATGGCGACGGCACGCAAGGCGGCGCCGGACATGGACCCGGCCTTCGTCGCCTTCCCGGGCGGCAATTTCAGCAGCCCGCATCATTATGCTTTCTTCATGCGCGGCGACGCCCCGCTGACGGCGCGGCTGCTCAAACCGGTGCTGGTGGATGCGCAGACCGCCGCCCTGACCGATACCCGCGACATGCCCTGGTACGTCACCGCGCTGCTGGTCTCGCAGCCGCTGCATTTCGGCGATTACGGCGGCATGCCGCTCAAGGTGATCTGGGCGTTGTTCGACATCGTCACCATCGTGGTGCTGGGCAGCGGCCTGTATCTGTGGCTCAAGCGGCGGCGCAACCCGATCGAGCAGCGTATCCGCGAACTCGAACAGGATGCCGGCGCGCCGCTCGGCCTCGCCGCCCGGAGCAGCCTGTGATGAACATGAAACTGTGGGGCATGCCGATCCTGCTCGGCCTGCTCAGCGGCATCGGCCTGATCGCGGCCCTGCTGGATGATGGCCTGTGGGCGGGGCTGGCGTGGCTGGCGCTCGGCTTTCCGACTGTGTTTTTGGCTGGTTAGGGGGGGCGGCCGGCGCGGCTTTAGGTCTCTATTTTGCCCTGGGATCGCGGCTTAAGCCGCGCGCCTCCAGGCGCTTGAGGTAGTCCTGCCACAGGGCATCCTGATCGTGGCCGTGGTCGTAGAACCATTCCCAGCTGTACAGCCCGGTATCGTGCAGGTCGTCGAATTTGAGCCGCAGGGCATAGGTACCCACCGGCTCGATGCCCATGATGCCGACATGGCGGCGGCCCGGCACCAGGGTCTTCTGCCCGGCGCCGTGGCCCTGCACTTCGGCCGAAGGGCTTTCGATCCGCAGGAATTCCGCTGTGAAGGAAAATGCCTTGCCGTCGGCATAAGCCACTTCCAGCCGCTTCTCGGCGGTGATGTAGCGCACATCGGTGCAGGCCGGACGGCCGGCCTGCTGGTAGAGGGAATGCGGGTTCATCCCGCTCGACACCGATGCCATCGGTTGATCAGAGCAGCGTGTCGTCGATCTGGCGCGCTTCATCCACCAGCATGATCGGGATGCCGTCGCGGATCGGAAAGGCCAGGCCGGCTTTTTCGCTCACCAGCTCGTTGCGGGCGCGGTCATAGGTCAGCGGGCCCTTGGTGACCGGGCAGACCAGCAGTTCAAGCAGCTTCGGATCGACAGGAGCGCCAGTCCGGGAGGGCGGGCTCTGTGGTGCGGCGGTCGGTTCGTTCATCGCTTTGTCTCTCTCAGTTCGGTTTGGCGCCGCGCGGCAGGGTGCTGCCGTCCAGCAGTGCCATTTCCAGCAGGCTGATCAGCATGGCGGCGCGGGACTTGAAGTCGGGTGCTTCCAGCAGCGCCTGTTTCTCGCCAGCGCTGAATGGGCAGATCATCGCCAGCGAATGCACCAGCATGTCGTCATTCACCGCGGTGATCGAATCCCAGTCGGCTGGCAGATTGTGGCGCGCGCAATAGCCGCGCAGTGCATAGATCAGCCGGTCGCGGTCGCACAACCCGTCAGGCACCACCGTCATGTCGCCGGCATAGTCCGAATAGTTTGCTTCGACCTGGCGATAAGGCGTTCCGGCCTCGACCTCGCGCCCGACCTGGAAGCGGCACAGGCCCTTCAGCGTCAGCAGGATGCGGCCGTCATCGGTCTCGGTTGCCGAGACGATCTTGCCCACACAGCCGACCGTATAGACGCCGGCGCCGGTCTTGGGCGACTGGCCGTCGCGGCCATAGGGTTCGGTCGGCTGCACCATGCCGATCAGCTTCGATCCGTCCAGTGCCGCGCGCGTCATCGCCAGATAGCGCGGCTCGAAGATATTGAGCGGCAGCAGGCCGCGCGGCAGCAGCAGCACGCCAGTCAGCGGGAAGATCGGGATGGTGCTGCTCAGTTCTTCGATGCTGCCGGGACACTGGGACTCATGCATCGCTGCTGCCTGCCTGGTTCAGGCAAACAGGATCGACGACAGCCGGCGGCGCGCATCGACCACCACCGGATCCATCGGACCCATTGCCTCGAAGATTTTCACCAGCTGCTTGCGCGCGGCCTCCTCGTTCCATTTGCGGTCGCGCTTGACGATATCCAGCAGCTGGTCGATGGCGGCTTCGGCCTGGCCGGCGCCGTGCAGCGCCACGGCATAATCCAGCCGGGCCTGGTGGTCGTTCGGATTGGCCGCCACGGCGGCTTCCAGCGGCTTCAGGTTGCCGGCCGCCTGGCTGCCGGCTTCCAGCAGCTCCAGCGCCGAGCGCGCGGCCACCACATCGGCATGCTCGGCCTTCTCCGGCGGAATGTCGGCCAGAATTTCCTTGGCGCCCTCGATCTCGCCCATGCCGATCAGGGCACGCGCCAGACCGCCCAGCGCCGAGATGTTCTCCGGCTCGGTGCCCAGCGCGGTGGAGAAGGCGGTCGCGGCATCTTCCCAGGCCTGGTTGCCCAGCGCGGCCTTGCCGGCCTCGATGGCTTCCGCGGCGGTGTCCTCGATGGCGCCGGCACCCGGCAGGCCCTCGACGAATTTCTTCAGCTGGCTTTCCGGCAGCGCGCCGACGAAGCCGTCCACCGGCTGGCCCTGCGAGAAGGCGTAGACGGCCGGGATCGACTGGATGCGCAGCTGCTGCGCCAGCGGCTGGTTTTTCGGATCGTCGACGTTGATCTTGACCAGGCGCAGCTTGCCGTTGGCCGCCTTGACCAGTTTCTCCAGCGCCGGGGTCAGCTGCTTGCAGGGGCCGCACCACGGCGCCCAGAAGTCGACCAGCACCGGCTGTTTCATCGAGGCCTGCACCACGTCTTCCATGAAGGTGGTGATGTCGGCGTCCCTGATCAGGTCTGCAGCCGCAGCGGGTGCTGCACCGGGAGCTGTCCCGGCGGCTGCGGTCAGGCCGGTCAGGCTGCCGGGAAGGCTGGCTGGGGATTTGGGCGAAAGGTCCATGGCGGTTATCGTCGCTTGCAAAAAAGGGTTTGCCGTTGGCATCACAGATAAGGGCGTAACGGGCAAAAGCCAACTGCCCGCGCCGCAAATGCCGACAGTCATGCCGAAAATATAGGCATGCCCATGGCCGGGACAAGCCGGTTACATGCAGGAGAATCGGTGATTCACCATGGTACGGCTCTTGCTTCGTTGCAGACAGGCAAAGCATGACCCCCGACCGTATCGACATCACCTGGATCCTGATCGCCACCTGCATGATCTTCACCATGCAGGCGGGGTTCTGCTGTCTGGAAAGCGGCTTCGTGCGCGCCAAGAACAGCATCAACGTAGCGTTGAAAAATCTGGCCGATTTCTGCATCGCCGGCCTGCTGTTCTGGGCCTTCGGTTTCGCCTTCGCCTTCGGCGCCGGCAGCGGCTGGATCGGCGCCAGCCAGTGGCTGTTCGACGGCCGCGGGGCGCTTGCCACCGGCGCCTTTTTCCTGTTCCAGCTGATGTTCTGCGGCACCTCGGCCACCATCGTCTCGGGTGCGGTGGCCGAGCGGGTCAGCTTCGCCAGCTATATCGCCATCACCATCGTGATCTCCGGCCTGATCTATCCGGTCTATGCCCACTGGGCCTGGAATACCGGGCAGTTCGGCGGCGAGGCCGGCTGGCTTGCCGCGCTCGGTTTCGTCGATTTCGCCGGCTCCAGCGTGGTGCATTCGATCGGCGGCTGGGTCTCGCTGGCCGCCGTGCTGATCATCGGCCCGCGCAAGGGCCGTTTCCTGCCCGGCCAGCCCAGCATGCGCGGCCATGATCTGGTGATGTCGACGCTCGGCGTCATGCTGCTGTGGTTCGGCTGGTTCGGTTTCAACGGCGGCTCGACGCTGGCGCTGAACGAAACCGTGCCGTCGATCCTGATCAACACCACGCTGGGCGGCTGCGCCGGCGGCGTCGCCAACCTGATTCTGTCGCAGCTGCTCTACAACAAGATCCGCGTCGAGGATTTCCTCAACGGCACGCTGGCCGGCCTGGTGGCGATCACCGCCAACTGCCACAACACCTCGGGGCTGGGCGCCGTGATCATCGGCGCGGTCGGCGGCGCGGTGGCGCTGCTCGGCGCCGAACTGCTGGAGCGCTGGAAGATCGACGATGCGGTGGGTGCCGTGCCGGTGCATCTGCTCGCCGGCATCTGGGGCACGCTGGCGGTGGCGCTGTTCGGCGATCCGGCCGGCTGGCCCATTCCAGCGGATGGTGTTCCTCACGATCGTTTCACCCAGTTCGGCATCCAGCTGCTCGGCTGCGTGGCGGCCGGCATCTACGGCTTCGGCATTTCCTATATCCTGCTGCGCCTGGTCAATCTGGCGGTGCCGCTGCGCGTCGCCGCTGCAGCCGAAGCCATCGGCCTCAACCAGGCCGAACACGGCGCCGGTTCGGCGATGCTCGATCTGGTTGGCGACATGGAGCGCCAGCGTCGCGAGGGCCGTTTCGACCAGCCGGTGCGCGTCGTGGTCGGCTCTGAAGTAGAACCCATTGCACTCCAGTACAATCGCGTGATCGCGCGGGTGAACCGCGATGCCGATGCGCTGCGCCGCGCCATCGAGGACCTCAAACGCGCCAAGCAGGCCGCCGAAGAGGCCAGCAATGCCAAATCGGCCTTCCTCGCCAATATGAGCCACGAGCTGCGCACGCCGCTCAATGCCGTGATCGGCTTTTCCGAAATTCTCACCAACGAGCTGTTCGGCCAGTTGGGCGATGCGCGCTACAAGGATTACGCCAGCGACATCCTGGCCAGCGGCCGCCATCTGCTCAGCCTGGTCAACGACCTGCTCGACCATACCCGCATCGAGGCCGGCCGCGTCGAACTCAGCGAGGCCGAACTGGATGTGCAGGAGCAGGCCGAGGCGGCGTTGCGCCTGATGCGCGAACGCGCCGCCGCCGCCAAGGTCGCGCTGCTGGCCAGCTTCCCGGATGTGTTGCCCTACCTGATGGCCGACGAGCGCGCCTTCCGCCAGATGCTGCTCAACCTGCTCGGCAACGCGGTGAAATTCACCCCGGCCGGCGGCAGCGTCACGCTGGCGGCACGCCTGGAAGGCGACGGGCGGCTGGCCATCTCGGTCAGCGATACCGGTATCGGCATGAAGCGCGAGGAGGTGCCGCGCGCGCTCGAACCCTTCGTGCAGCTGCACCACCATATGAACAAGGCCTATGGCGGCACCGGGCTCGGCCTGCCGCTGGTGCAGGCGCTGATGCGGTTGCATGGCGGCTCGATCACCATCGACAGCAGCGAAGGCGCCGGTACCACGGTGACCATCCGCTTTCCGCGCCAGCGCGCGCGCCAGCTGCCCATGGTGGCGGCGGACTAGGGCGGCCGCGGACTAGAGGCGCGCCTCGACGTGGAACGACTTGGCGGTGATCAGCCAGCGCTGGTCGATGCAGTGGTAGCAAAGATAATCGAGGTAGAGGATCGCGTTGATCCTGACCCGCACCTTGGCCAGGGCCTGATCGGCGGCGGCGATGTCGAGCAGCAGGATTTCCTGTTGCCGGGGCGCACCCTGCGACCGGGGCGACGGTGTGCCGCTCAGCATGTCCCGATAGGCGGCGGCTGGAATCGCCGTGATGAGCCCGCCTGCCCTGAAGCCATGCAACTGCGCGCTGGTGTGAAAGACGGCGTCGAAATCTGCGACATCGCCGTCATACATGAGATCGAAATACCGCTGCACCGCCTGTGTCAGCGCTGCCATGTCTGTCGTCATCTCTGTCGTCATCGCGGCCTCCCTGCTTGCCGAGGCGGAACGGTGGCATAATCGGCGGGGGCGAATCCTTGCGATTCAATCTGTTTAAATGCTGCTCTTTGGCACATTATGCCTTTCTGGATAGGTGGAAGGGCTGGATATGCCAAAAAATGATCTCGATGCCATCGACTGCCGGATCATTGCCGCGCTGCAGGCAGATGGGCGGCTGAGCAATATCGAGCTGGCCGACCGGGTCGGCCTGTCGCCATCGCCTTGCCTGCGCCGGGTGAAGCGGCTTGAGGCGGAGGGATATATCGAAGCCTACCGGGCCGTGCTGCGGCGTCAGCGCGTCGGGCTCGGCTTCTCGGTCTTTGTCGGCGTCAAGATTGGCGAACATGCCAACGCGCATGCCGATGCTTTCGATACCGCGGTGCTGGCCATGCCGGAAGTGATCGCCTGCCATATCGTGTCGGGGCCGGCCGATTACATGCTGGAGGTCGTCGTTCCCGATCTCGAGCATTATCAGCGCTTCCTGCTCGGCAAGTTGCTCAACCTGCCGATCGTGCGCGAAGTGCAGAGCAATATCGCCATCCAGACACTCAAGGCCGGCGTGCCATTGCCGCTGGATCACCTCGCACCCTGAAGTCTGGCGGACTAAGCCGCCTTGCGCTTCTGCCCGTCGAGGACGTGGCCGACGGCGATGATATGGCGGCGCAGCCACAGCGAACCGGGATCGTTCTGGTGCCGCACCGGCCAGAACAGGTATTCCTCGTCGGCCTCGGGCTGCAGCGGCGGTGCCACCGTCACCAGATTGAGCTGTTTGCTGAGGCTGGCGACCAGCCGGCCCGGCACGAAGGCGACCAGATCGCTCTGCGCCACGGTGTGTAATGCCTGTAGGTAGCTCGGCACTGACAGTGCAATGCGGCGCTGGATGCCCTGGCCTTGCAGCCAGGTGTCGATCAGGTCTTCGCTCTGGCCGCGGCCGATCACCGCCACATGGCGTGCGGCCAGGAACTGCGCCATGCGACCCAGCTTCGCGCCCACCGGATGGCCATGCCGCACCGCGAGGCGATCCACGTCGCCGAACAGGCGCTGGCGATGAAAGCCGGGCAAAGCACCCGGCCGGCAGTTGAATGCAAAATCGATGCTGCGGGCGATCTCCGCCGCAATCGCGCCGCTGGCCTGCAACGGCGCACCGCGCCAGGGCGTGATGTCCAGCCGCACGCCGGGCGCTTCATCGGCAATGCGGCTCACCAGCGGCGGCAGCACGAAATTGATGATGTAGTCGGGGATCATCAGCGCAAAGCGCCGCGTGCTGGTGGCCGGATCGAAACCGTCGGCCACGAACAGCCCGCGCACCTGTTCCAGCGTCTGTTTCAGGGGGCTGCGCAAACCCTGCGCCCGCGGCGTCAGTTCCATGCCGGGACCGACGCGCACCAGCAGCGGGTCGCCCAGCAGCTCGCGCAGGCGGCGCAGCGCATGGCTCATCGCCGGCTGCGACAGGCCGACGCGCAAGGCCGCGCGGCCGACATGCGCCTCGGTCACCAGCGCATCCAGCGCCACCAGCAGGTTGAGGTCGAGGGCCGATAAATTCATACCGCGAATATAGATCATACAGACTATTGATTGGAAGAATGATTCCGCTCACGGCATTCTCCCTGTCAGCAGGAGGACCGACGATGACCGCACCGCAGAAACATACCAGCCCGAAGCAGGCGGCGGCCAACAAGGCACTGCTGCAATGGGTGTTCGCCGATCTGGCCTCCGGCAACGGCCGGCCGTTCCTCGACCTGCTGGCCGAAGAGGTCGTCTGGCATGTCGAGGGTAGCACCGCCTGGTCGCGAAGCTATCGCGGCAAAGCGGCCGTGAAGGCCGATCTGCTCAAACCGTTATTCGAGGTGCTGGCCGGGCCGAACCCGTTGTCGGTGTTGCGGATGATCGCGGAAGACGACTGCGTCGCGGTGCAGGCGCGCGGCAATGCCGTGACCCGTGCCGGCGCACCTTACTGCAACAGCTATTGCATGATCTTCCGGCTGCAGGACGGCCGCGTGGTGGAAATCACCGAATATGCCGATACCGCGCTGATCGAGCGCGTGCTGCCCTATCCGGCCGGCGTCGCGTCGGTGGCGGGCTGAAAGCGCCGCACCGCCAGCAGACCGATCAGGGCAAAGACCACGAAGGTCACCGCCTGCGTGATCGCAAATGGCGGTTCGCTCAGCGTGGGGGCGGCGGCCTGCAAAGCCGGAATCCTGGTGAAGACCTGCGCGATCAGCACGAAGACCAGGAAATACAGGCTGGCCACCGCGCCGCCGGCATAGATCGCGCGCCACCTGCCGCGCAGGCGAAAGCCGTATTGCGCCGGCAGGGTGGCCGCCAGCACCAGCAGGGCGGCGATGCCCACGCCATGCGAGGGCAGGAACTGCGTGAAGGGAAACAGGAAGCCGGTACCGCTGGTCAGTCCGGCGGTGACGAGGAACAGATGCGTCTGCCCGGCGCGCTGCCGTCCGCCCAGCAGGTCGGCGACGACGGAGGCGCCGACGATAATGGCGATCAGGCTGAGCGCGGTATGGGCGATGAGGAGGGTGAGGAACATGGGGTTCTCGGGAGCTTGGGGCCAGTCTGATTCTTACTATGCACCGGCCGGGCGACGATAGACGATATTATACAGAAGTTTAGGGGGTGGTCAGGCGAGCTTTTTTTAAGCAATCAAGATCAGTCTGATGCTTGGAGATGTCATTTTCCAGATCATGGATATCTTTCTGTATCCGGGAGATAGCTATCTGTTTTAGTGTTATTAAATCCATAAGAGATACTATTGGTATGACCTTGTCATTTACTCGAACAAGATGGCTACGAGTTTTGATGTCGGCGTAATTAATTTCCTCTGGTGGAGTTATAATATCGGCGTAATGAGTGCCCTTAAGTTGGATTTTTTTGTTGGGCTTAGAGAGTTCCACTGCACTGTATGGAACGTTCATGCCAAGAGACGTTAAGGCGTGAAGAAGTTTGATTGCATTTCCCGCTTCGTTATCAGTCATTAAATCCAAATCATCAACCTCGGTTCGGCACCCATAATGCTGTACCGCTAATCCACCAATCAAAATAAAGTCGACTTTATATTCAGTGAGCCTTTGTATCAGCTCACCATTTGGTCCGAAGCTGTATAGATTCTCCAACGTCACTCAATCCCGATCACGATCTTCCCGAAATGGCTGCCGCTGCCCATGTGGTTGAAAGCGGCGCGCACGCCGGCCTCTGAAAACTCGAACCGCTCGTCCAGCACCGGCTTCAGCTTGGCCAGCGTCATGGCGCGCAGCATGGCATCCAGTCCGTCCTTCGATCCCACCGTCACGCCCTGCAGCCGCACCTGCTGCATCACCACCAGCGGAATCTGCAGATCGTTGCTGGCGCCCGACAGCACGCCGATCATGGCGATGAAACCGCCCGGCCGGATGGCGCGGATCGACTGCATCAGCGTGCCGGCACCGCCCAGTTCCACGATATGGTCGAGCCCGGCCCCGTTGGTCAGCGCGCGCGCCGTGCGGCCCCATTGCGGATCGGCTTTGTAGTTGATGACATGGTCGGCGCCCATGGCTTTCACACGCGCCAGTTTTTCATCCGACGACGAGGTCATGATCACCTCGGCGCCGGCCAGCTTGGCGAATTGCAGCGCAAACAGCGCCACGCCGCCGGTGCCCTGGATCAGCACGCGCATCCCCGGCTGCACGCGGCCGAGCGTGACGATGGCGCTCCAGGCGGTCAGCGCCGCGCAGGGCAGGGCGGCAGCCTCTTCGAAGCTCAGATGTGCCGGAACATGCGCCAGCGCGTATGCCGGGAACGTGCGCTGCTCGCAGAGCCAGCCGTCGAAAGGTCCGCCCTGGCTGACGGCGAATTTCTCCACGCTGGGTTCGCCGCTTTGCCATGCAGGAAAGAAATGACCGAGGACACGGTCGCCGGGCCTGAATCCCGTCACACCGTCGCCCACCGCGATCACCTCGCCGGCGCCATCCGATACCGGGATCAGCGGCAGTTTCTGTTTCGGGTTATACGTGCCCTGCGCCATCAGCCAGTCGCGGAAATTCAGCGAGCAGGCCTTCACCCGCACCCGCACCTCGCCGGGCTTCGGCTTCGGGTCCGGCCGCTCGGTCATGCGTAAGCTGTCGACCGAAAAGCTCTGCAGTTCGATCGCGCGCATGGCTGCTGTCCTCAGGCCTCAAAACTGACGGCGCAGCGGCCCAGGCCCTCGGCCTCGATCTCGAACACGTCGCCGGGCGCCGCCGCCTGCATGGCAAAATACGTCCCGGTCATGATCACATCGCCGGCGCGCAGCGGCATTTCGTCGGTCACCATGCGCGCCGCCAGCCAGGCCAGCGCATGCAGCGGGCTGCCATACACCGCCTCGCCGTTGCCGCTGATCGCCGCATTGCCGTTTTTGGTCATGCTCATGGCCATGCGGCGCAGGTCGAGGCCGTCGAGCCTGCGCGCCGGTGCGCCGAGCACGAAGGCGCCGCCATTGGCATTGTCGGCCACCAGGTCGACCGGCTTGGCATCCAGGTTGGCGATACGCCCGCCCACCACCTCGATGGCCGGCAGGCAGTAACCCACGGCGCGGATCACATCGGCGAGCGTCGGCTGTTCCATCGCCAGGTCGCGCTCCAGCACGATAGCCACTTCGCCCTCGACGCGCGGCTGCATCACGCGGCCCCGGGCCACCATGTCGCCGTCGCCCATCAGCATGTCGGCATAGAGGATGCCGTAGGCCGGTTCGGTCAGGCCCATCGCCTTCTGCGCCGCGCGGTTGGACAGCGCGATCTTGCGGCCGATGCTGCGCCGCCCGGATTTCAGCCAGTGGTCGCGGTTGACGCCCTGCACGGCATAGGCGGCGGCCATGTCGCCGGCCAGCAGCTCGCGTACCGGTGCGCAGGCGATGCCGGTCTCGCCGGCCTGGCGCAGGCGGTCGGCGGCTTCGGCCAGAACAGATTGCGATACGGCGGGGGTGATCTGGATCATGATCAGACCAGCCCTGCCGCGGCATTGGTCTGGGCGGCACCGACGCCGACCGACTCGCCAGCGGCGACGATCTCGCCCCAGGTGGTGGCATCCACCGGAATGCCCTCGTGGTTGCGCTTGGCGCGATATCGGCGTTCCGGTTCGCCGGCCACCTGCACGCCGGTGCTGTCTGGCGCTTTCGGCGAGGCCTTGACGAAATCGACGAAGGCGGCGACTTCCCGGCGCCAGCTCTGCGCGCCGCCCAGTTTCGAAGGATCGACGATCACCGAGAACATGTTGTTGGTGATGGTGTTCTTCGCCCAGCTGCCGTCATGCATGGTGATGCCGCCGGTGAAGGCGCCGGCCAGCAGCTCGGCGATCACCGCCAGGCCATAGCCCTTGTGTTCGCCGAAGGCGAGGATGGCGCCGGTCGGCGGATCGAACATCGTTCTGGGATCGTTGGTCGCATTGCCGGCTGAATCGATCAGCGTGCCGGGCGCCACCTGCTCGCCCTTGTTCATCGCCACGCGCACCTTGCCCATGGCGATCTTGGAAGTCGCCATGTCGAGCACGATCGGCTCGCCGCCGGGCTCAGTGGCGGGAATGGCGCAGCAATAGGGATTGGTGGCGAAACGCGCATCGGCGCCGCCGAAAGGGGCCACCAGCGGCGGCCGGCCGACCACGTTGACATAATGCGTCGAGATCATGCCGGCGGCGGCGCATTGCTCGCCCCAGTGGCCGATGCGGCCGATATGGTGGCTGTCGCGCAGGGCCACGATGCAGGCGCCGGCCTCTCTGGCGCGACGGATGCCCAGTTCCATCGCCTCGTGGCCGATCACCTGGCCATAGCCCATGCCACCGTCGAGATTGAGGATGGCGCCGAAATCGCCGGCCACCCGCACCGACCGGTTCACGCTCAGCCGCTTTTCGACCACGGCCAGGATATATTGCGGCAGCATGCCGACGCCGTGGCTGTCATGGCCGCTGAGATTGGCCAGCACCAGGTTGTCGGCGACCAGGGTGGCTTCGCGCTCGTTGCTGCCGCCGGCCAGGCAGATATGGCGCACGGCGGTGCGCAGCTTGTCCGGCGCGACGGTGACGGTTCCACCCATGGTTCTGTATCCCTTTCTCGGTCGGTCTCTGGTTTATCGGAAAGCCGGCAGGTCGACAATATCGTAAGGCTACGGAGGGTTTGACCGGGGCAGGGCGTTGCGGCAGATTGGCGCCATGCAAAAACGCCTCGTCCTGCCCGCCGTCCTTGCCCTTGCCGCCCTGCTGGCGGGTTGCGCCTCGCCGCTCGACCGGGTGGCCGAACGGGCGAAGACCGAGATGCTCGGCCTGACCGAGGCGCAGCTCAAGGCCTGCGCCGGCGCGCCGACCGCCGTCAACCGCGAGGGTGCCACCGATATCTGGAGCTATTTCCGCGAAACCAGCCGTTCGGCGACCGCGATTTCCGATGTCGGCTACACGCCGACCAATCGCGGCGAGACCACCTACGACTATTTCCGCTATTGCGAAGCCACTTTCATGCTGCAGGGCGGCCGGGTGCAGGCGGTGGAGTTCCGCGGCCGCACCGCCACGGGCCGTGAGATCATGGAACCCTGCGGCGCCATAGTCGAACGCTGCGTGAAGGCGCAGTAACCGGCGATAGTTTTTAAACCGTCACCCTCGGGCTTGACCCGAGGGTCCCATTTTTAAATGGGATGCCCGGATCAAGTCCGGGCATGACGAAAAAAGAAGGCTCGCTTCACCATGATCACCTGCTTCCTGCGCTACGAAGTCGATCCGGATAAACTGAAGGACTTCGAAGACTACGGGCGCATGTGGATCCGGCTGGTGAACAAGCTGGGCGGCACCCATCACGGCTATCTGATGCCGAGCGAGGGCGCCAGCGATGTGGCGCTGGCCAGCTTCAGTTTCCCCTCGATGGCAGCCTACGAGGCCTATCGCAAGGCGGCGGCGACCGATGCCGAATGCCAGGCGGCGATGGCGTTCTACGAGCGCACCCGCTGCTTCCGCCGCTACGAGCGCAGCTTCTTCCGCCCGGTATTCGAGTAATCGCCTCTCGCCGTTACAAGAAAGACCGTCACCCTAGGGCTTGTCCCTAGGGTCCATCCCGACCATCCGCGCATCGGAACGCACAGATGGACCCTCGGAATAAATCCGAGGGTGACGACTATATGCTAATGCGCCGCTTCCCAGTTGGCGCCGATGCCGGCATCCACCACCAGCGGCACATCCAGTGTGGCGGCCGACTGCATCACTGTCTTGGCGACGGCGATCAGCGCATCCACCTCGGCCTCCGGCGCCTCGAACACCAGTTCGTCATGCACCTGCAGCAGCATGCGGGTCTTCAGGCCCTCTTTCGCCAGCGCCGCCGGCAGCTTCGCCATGGCGCGCTTGATGATATCGGCGGCCGAGCCCTGGATCGGCGCGTTGATCGCGGCGCGTTCGAGGAAATTGCGTTCGGCCGGGTTCTTCGAATTGATATTGGGGAAATGCACGCGGCGACCGTAGAGCGTGGTGACGAAACCCTGTTCCTTCACCTGCTTTTTCGTGTTGTCCATATAGGCGCGGATGCCGGGATAGCGCTGGAAATAGGCCTCGATATAGCTCTGCGCCTCGCGCTGCGGGATGCCGAGCTGGGCGGCCAGGCCAAAGGCGCTCATGCCGTAGATGATGCCGAAGTTGATCGCCTTGGCGGCGCGGCGCACCATCGGGTCCATGCCTTCGACGGGCGTGTTGAACACCTGGCTGGCGGTCAGCGCATGGATGTCGATGCCGTCGCGGAAGGCCTGCTTCAGTGTGCCGATATCGGCGATATGGGCGAGGATGCGCAGTTCGATCTGCGAATAGTCGGCCGAGACGATCTTGTGGCCGGCTTCGGCGACGAAGGCCTTGCGGATCTTGCGGCCTTCCTCGGTGCGCACCGGAATGTTCTGCAGGTTGGGGTCGGACGACGCGAAGCGCCCGGTGTTGGTGGCCGACAGCGCAAACGAGGTGTGCACGCGCCCGGTGCGCGGGTTGATCGAGGCGACCAGCGCATCGGCATAGGTGGATTTCAGCTTGGCGAGCTGGCGCCAGTCCAGCACCACGCGCGGCAGCTCATGGCCTTCGGCGGCCAGTTCCTCCAGCACCTCGGCGCCGGTCGAGTAAGCCCCGGTCTTGCCCTTCTTGCCGCCGGGCAGTTTCATCTTGTCGAACAGGATCTCGCCGAGCTGCTTGGGCGAGCCGATGTTGAAGCTCTCTTCCGCCAGTTCATGCGCCTTCTTCTCGAAGGTCTCCATGCGCTGGGCAAAGTCGGCCGATAGGCGATTGAGTTCGGCGGGATCGACGCGGATACCGGCGCATTCCATGGCGCAGACCACGGCCGGCAGCGGCCTTTCGATGGTCTCGTACAGCGCCACCTGCTTCTCGGCCAGCAGGCGCGGCTTCAGCACGTGATACAGCCGCAGCGTCACATCGGCGTCTTCGGCGGCATAGTCGCGGGCTTTTTCCAGCGGCACTTCGGCAAACGGCAGCCGCGCCTTGCCGGTGCCGGTCACCTCGTCGTAGCTGATCGGCGTATGGCCGAGATGGCGCTCGGAGAGTTCGTCCATGCCATGGCCGTGCTTGCCGGCATCCAGCGTGTAGGACATCAGCATGGTGTCGTCGTAGGACACGATCTGCACGCCGTGCTTCTCCAGCACCGCCATGTCGTATTTGATATTCTGGCCCACCTTCAGCACGCCGGGATCGGCCAGCAGCGGTTTCAGCGCGGCCAGCGCATCCTGCAGCGGAATCTGCTGCAAGGCACCGTCGCCGCCGAAATCCAGGCCGCCGCCGCCCTTCACATGGCCGAGCGGCACGTAGCAGGCCGCGCCCGGGGCGACGCTCAGGGAGAAGCCGACCAGCTCGGCCATGGTGGGCGAGAGATTGGTGGTCTCGGTGTCGAAGGCGACGATGCCGGCTTCGAAGGCGCGGGCAATCCACGTCTGCAACACCGCCAGGTCCTGCACCAGCTCGTAATGGTCGCGCGCCACCGGCGGCGTCTCCGGGCCGCCTTCGCCTGCAAAAGCAATCGGCGTGGTGGCCCTATGCGCAGAAGCAACAGGCGCGCTGTACATCGTCTCGGGCCGCGCGGTCACACCGGGCGCGCCGCCGCTCATATCGGTGCCGCGCGCCTTCAGCCGGTTTTCGATCCGGCTGGTCAGCGTGCGGAATTCCATCTCGTTCAGGAAAGCCGAGAGTTTCGGCCATTCCACCGGCCCCAGCTTGAGGTCGTCGAGGCCGAGTTCCAGCGGCACGTCGTCCTTCAGCTTCACCAGCTGATACGACACGCGCGCCTTGTCGGCGTTGTTCAGCAGCGTCTCGCGCCGCTTGGGCTGCTTGATCTCGGCGGCACGCGCCAGCAGGCTTTCCAGGTCGCCATAGATGTTGATCAGTTCGGCGGCGGTCTTGATGCCGATGCCGGGCACGCCGGGCACGTTGTCGGTGCTGTCGCCGGCCAGCGCCTGCACGTCGATCACCTTGTCCGGGCTGACGCCGAATTTCTCCAGCACTTCCGCCGGGCCGATATTGCGATCCTTCATCGGATCCATCATGCCGACGCCGTCTTTGACCAGCTGCATCAGGTCCTTGTCGGACGAGACGATGCAGACTTCCATGCCGGCCGCGTGGGCGATGCGGGCATAGGTCGCGATGATGTCGTCGGCCTCGAACCCGTCCTTCTCGATCGAGGGCAGGCCGAAGGCGCGGGTGGCCTCGCGGATCGGCGCGAATTGCGGGATCAGGTCTTCCGGCGTTTCGCTGCGGTTGGCCTTGTAGGCGGGGTAGATCGTGCTGCGGAAGGTTTCGCGGCCGGCATCGAAGATCACGGCCATATGGCTGACCGCCTGGTCGTGCTCGGCCTTGTCGCGCAGGCTCGACAGCATGTTGCAGAAGCCCGAGACGGCGCCGATCGGCATGCCGTCGGATTTGCGCGTCAGCGGCGGCAGCGCGTGGTAGGCCCGGAAGATGTAGCCCGAACCGTCGACCAGATAGAGGCGGTGTTTGGAT
Organism: Ferrovibrio sp.; assembly: GCF_025869515.1. GTDB lineage: Bacteria > Pseudomonadota > Alphaproteobacteria > Ferrovibrionales > Ferrovibrionaceae > Ferrovibrio. Next base: position 15,789 of record NZ_JAOZVR010000101.1, on the reverse strand, counting down.
GCCATACAGATACGCTCTCCGGTTTACCACCACGTCATCCTCGGGCTTGTCCCGAGGATCCATCCCGTCTTCCGGCGCATAGGACGGTGACGGCAGAGCATGATACTGGCGGCGGTTGGATCCTCGGCCAAGAAGCGTTTCTTGGGCCCGAGGATGACGATTGTGGGTGTGGTCAGTGCCCGTGGCCTGCGCCGTCCTTCAGCAGATACTGGCGGCCGCAATAGGGGCAGTCGATCTCATGCTTGTCGCCCATGTTGAGATAGACGCGCGGATGGCCCAGCGCGCCGCCGCCGCCGTCGCAGGCCACGACCGGGCTGTCGACGATGATGGTCTCGGGGGCCAAAGAAGATTTGGTCTGGGCGGCCTGCATGGTCGTCTCCGAAGTCTGGTCAGGGGCGGGTAAATTGACCCGTCCGCTCCAAGGTGATACCTAGCGCAGCACCGTCCGTCACGCCAGCCTTTCACGGCCAAAACACCATAAGCGCAACCATGCCTGCTGCCGATTCTTTGCCGGATTCCCGGGCTGCCCGGGCTGCTGTCGCGCCCGCCATCGCCGTGCGCGACCTGGTCAAGGTCTATGGCAGCGGCAAGAGCGCCAAGACCGCCCTGCATGGTGTCACGCTGGATATCCCGCGCGGCAGTTTCTTCGGCCTGCTCGGGCCGAACGGCGCCGGCAAGTCCACGCTGATCAACATCCTGGCCGGGCTGGTGCGCAAGACTTCGGGCAGCGCCGCGGTCTGGGGCCACGACATCGATACCGACACGCGCCGGGCGCGCGCCGCCATCGGCGTGGTGCCGCAGGAACTCAACCTCGATCCGTTTTTCACCCCACGCGAGGCGCTCGAATTCCAGGCCGGCCTCTACGGCGTGCCGAAGGCGGAACGGCGCAGCGACGAAATCCTCGCCGCCCTCGGCCTGACCGACAAGGCCGATGCCTATGCGCGCACGCTGTCGGGCGGCATGCGGCGGCGCCTGCTGGTGGCCAAGGCGCTGGTGCATACCCCGCCGGTGCTGGTGCTGGACGAACCGACCGCCGGCGTCGATATCGAACTGCGCCAGCAGCTCTGGGCCTATGTGCGGCAGCTGAATGCCGCCGGCACCACCGTGGTGCTGACCACGCATTACCTGGAAGAGGCCGAGGCGCTGTGCGACCATATCGCCATCGTCAATCACGGCCGCATCGTGGCGCATGACGCGACGCCGAAGCTGCTGGCGCGCATGGACCGCAAGGATGTGATCGTCACGCTGGACGCCGACCTGGCGGCCGTGCCGCCGGCGCTGGACGGCCTGGGCGCCGAATTGCTCGGGCCGCGCCGGCTGCGCCTGCACTACCGCCCGAGCCAGATGCCGTTCAGCAGCCTGCTGACACAGCTGCAGCAGGCCGGCCTCGCCATCCATGATCTGACCACCCAGGATGCCGACCTGGAAGACCTGTTCCTGGAACTGACCCGCAGCCGGGCGGCCTAGGCCGTCTACCCGGCTTCCAGGCCCGGATTTCAAAAATCGGTTGCCGTACCCGGCCCGGCTCTGGCATCACCTATCGGAGGTGGCAGGCGCAACAGGTTATGCGATCCGGCAGCGCCTTGCCCGTCAGGGCTTCCCGCCAGAAGGGTGAGGGCAGATGTTCATCGTTGAAAACGGGCAGACGGTCATTCCGCCGACCGGCCGCAAGGTCGCCATCGTCACGATCACGATCGGCCTGCGCTATATCGCGACCTGGCACCGGCTCTGCAGCGGCTCCTGGCAGGCCTATGCGGCGCTCTGCGATTTCGACCTCATCGTCGTGAGCGGCCCGCTCGATACCGGCAGCCGGGCGGCGGCGCGGTCGCCGGCCTGGCAGAAGCTGCTGATCCTGAGCCAGCCCTGGGCGCAGCAGTATGACCGCATCATCTGGCTGGATTCCGACATCATCATCGCCGGCCATGCCCCGCAGATCATGCAGCATGCCGGCCCGCCCGATAAGATCAGCCTCAGCATCGCCGGCGACCGCATTTCCGATGCCGAGCGGATGATCTTTCTCGAACGCCTGTTCAGGATCCAGGTCACCCCGAATTCCGAGCGCGATATCTGGATCTGGGAGATGCAGAAGAACTACCGCGACCATAAGGTCGAGGAGCATGACTACATGTTCAATACCGGCGTGATGGTGCTGTCGCCGCAGCATCACAACGGCCTGTTCCTGAAATGCTATGAGGGCGAGCAGGCCGACCGTCTGTATGAACAGCCGCTGCTGTCGCATGAAATCATCGTCGGCGACCTGGCGCACCGCATTTCCAGCCGCTTCAACTGGGGTATCCAGGAAACGCTCTTCCTGTATCTGCCCGAGATTCTCGATGCCAGGCATATGGACCCGGAGGCCAAGGCCGCGGTTCAGCAGCAGGCGCATGTCCTGGTGCGGCGCGAACTGGCGAATGCCTATTTCCTGCATTTCTACGGATCGATGGGGCTGATGTCGAACATGTCCCACGCGGATGTGTTCGGCGCCGACGCCACCGCCGCGACGCCCTAGCCGGGGACAGTCAGGCCGGCGGCTTATCGCTGGCCGAGCGCCGCCTGGATGCGGGCATGCACGGCATCGAGGTCGTAGGGTTTGGCCACCATCAGGCCGGCGGCATAGCGGGCCAGTTCGGAGGCGACGCCGGAGGTGACCAGCACCGGCACGGCCGGGTGGTTGGCGCGCACCCATTCGGCGAGCGCGATGCCATCCATGGCGCCCGGCATCTGCACATCGGTGAACATCAGGTCGATGGCCTGCCGTCCGAACCAGGCCATGGCCCTGGCGGCGTTTTCCGCTTCCAGCACCAGGTAGCCGCAGCTTTCCAGGAAATCGACCGTCATCAGGCGCACCATGTCGTCGTCTTCCACGACCAGCACGACGGCAGGCTTCGGGGCCTGCGGCGCGGGGGCCATCAACATGATCTGCGGGTGGGTCAAGGACGGTACTCCAGGTGCCGGGGCGGGCCGGCACATATGAGAGGAACAGTATCGAGGGTGATTGGTTCCGGTCAGGGCATGTGCGGCAACGCGATCTCTCGGGGAAAGGCGATGGTGATACGGGTGCCGGTGCCGTCGTCCTGGCGGCCGATGCTGAGCGCGCCGCGCAGCTGCTGCACCAGCGAGGTGATCACCTTCATGCCGAAGCCGCGGGCGGGTTTGAGTATCTCGTCAGGCGGCGGGCCGTCGCCTTCGTCGGAAACCGACAGGGTATAGCCGGTTTCGGTATCGGCGAAGCGAACCGTCACCTTGCCTTCGCCGTATTTGATCGCATTGGTCACCAGCTCGTTGATGATCAGGCCGATGGCGACGATCCGCGCGGTCGGCAGTTTCACCTCGGCGCCGCTGACCGCGATGCTGCCGCGATTGCCGGCTTCCAGCATGACCGACAGGTCGTCGCAGACGCGCTGCAGATACTGGCCCACATCGGCATGTTCGATGCCTTCGCTCAGGTAGATATGCTGGTGTACCCGGGCGATGGCCGAAACGCGGCCGGCCGCCTGCTTCAGCTGCGTCGGCACGTCGTCGTCGCTCGGCATGCGGCTTTGCATCGACAGCAGGCCGGCCACCAGCTGCAGGCTGTTCATCACCCGGTGGTCGATCTCGTTGGCCATCATATGGGCCAGGCGCAGGGCCTTGTCCTTGTCGGCGGCGGCCTGGGCCAGCGCCGCATCGGCCTGCCGTGCTGTCTTGTGCAGGTCCAGCAGCGTCATCGCGAGGGCGGCCAGGCTGTGCATGCCGGCCATCTGGCGCCGGGTGACGCTGCGCGGTTTGCGGTCCATCACGCAGAGCGTGCCCAGGTTGCTGCCGTCCGGGGCGCTGAGCGGAATGCCGAGATAGAAGCGCAGGCCGAAATCCCCGGTCACCAGCGGATGCGCCTGGGCGCGCGGATCGCCGGCCGCATCGGCCAGCAGCCAGGGCTGTTTCTGCAGGATGGCCGAGGCGCACAGCCCGGCATCGCGGCCGATCTGTTCCAGCGGCATGCCATGGCGCGATTTGAACCAGACGCGGTCCTCGTCGACGATGCTGATCAGGGCGATCGGCGTGCCGAACAGGTCGGCGGCGAGGCTGGTGATATGGTCGAAGGCCGTGTCGGGCGGCGTGTCCAGCACGGCATAGCCGCGCACAGCCGCCATCCGGGCCTCTTCCGCTTGCGGGCCGGAAAAAAGCCGGGTCAGGGACGACATCATGCGAAGCGTCTCATGGCGGTCCGGATTGTCTGCGAGTGTCGTGTCCGGGCAGGGTAGGCTTATTTGGGGCCAAGTCCACGACCAAATGCTCGAACCCGTCGCATGCAAAGCGGTATTCACAACCGCGCCGGGCGGCATGACGGAATCGGGCGCAGGTATTATGGCGGGCTTCCGGCGTTTATGCCGCCGCGCCTGCTGCGGTGGTTACGCGGCCCGGCTGGTTTTTGTGTCGCTGGCGGCCTGTGCCGCATCGTGGCGCCGCTGCGCCGCCATCACCTGGCCGAGGTTGCGTTCGGCCCACAGCCGCATCTGGTCCACCAGCGCGGCCAGGGTCAGGCCCAGCGGCGTGATCGAATATTCCACCGTCACCGGCACGGTGGCGATCGCCTTGCGATGCACCAGGCCGTCGCGCTCCATGCTTTTCAGGGTCTGCGACAGCATCTTCTGCGACACGCCGCCGATGCGCCGGCGCAGTTCGTTGAACCGCACCGGCCCGTCGACCAGCAGGATCAGCACCAGCACGGACCATTTGTCGCCGATGCGGTCCAGCACCTGCCGGGTCGGGCAGCTGGCGTCGTAGCTGTTGCCGGTAACGGTGCCGGTGACGGTTTTGCGGGCGGCCATGATGCTGTCTCCTTGCGGGCCGGACTGCCGGGCGGGCCGGGCAGGCGGTTACCTTGATCTCACCTGACCGGGAAAAAGTGCCTTCTTTACACCTGATAGCCGATCCGCCATCTGGTTACCAGCAGAAACCACCCGCTGCTCCAGAGGAGAATGACGACCATGAAAATCGCCCTGATCGGCGCCACCGGCAATATCGGCAGCCGCGTGCTGAACGAAGCGCTCACGCGCGGCCACAGCGTCACCGCCATCGCCCGCAAGACTGCTGCGCTCGATGCCAGGCCGGGCCTGAACGTCCAGGCGGCCGACCTGCACCAGCCGGCCGCGCTGGCGCCGGTGCTGGCCGGCCATGATGCGGTGGTCAGCGCCGTGCATTTCCTGGCGTCCGACTTCGGCAAGCTGCTCGCCGCCGTGCGCCAGTCGGGCGTGAAACGCTGGCTGATGGTGGGCGGCGCCGGCAGCCTCGAAGTCGCGCCGGGGCTGAAACTGATCGATGCGCCGGGTTTCCCCGAGGCCTACCGGGCCGAGGCGGCGAAGGGCGGCGAATTCCTCGCGGCGCTCAAAGCTGAGGCGACCGACCTCGACTGGAGCTTCCTGTCGCCCTCGGCGATGATCGTGCCCGGCGAACGCACGGGCAAGTTCCGCCTCGGCAGGGATACGCTGCTGACCGATGCCAAGGGCGACAGCCGCATCTCGATGGAGGATTACGCCGTCGCGCTGGTCGACGAGCTGGAACAGCCGAAGCATATCCGCCAGCGGTTTACCGTCGGGTATTGAGCGGCGCGGGCAAAACCCGAAGCCGGCGAGGGGCGGTCCCAACGGGCCGCCCTTTCGTTTATGGGGTACTGCATATTCCAGTATTCAGCGGTAAACCGCAAAATTTACTTGCAAATGTTCCTGTTTTGTATTAGATGGAATGACGAATGCCCGCCGGGCCCCGGCTTGAGGCCGGGAGAACCCATCGACGGATAACGCTCCTGCGTAACGAGAGGATTTTTCCCGCTCTGGCATGCCGCCAGCGCGACCGGCGATCTGCATCCGCAGGGCCGGCTAATCGGAGACTCACGATGTGCAATGGAGCGAACTGCATGCACAACACGGCCTTGAAACTGCGTACCGCGATCAGCCCCGACCATGTGGTCGAACCGGCCGATATCCTCGACACCAAAAAGGCGCTGATGACGCTCGGCTATTACGAGCCGCTCGATGGCGCCGAACCCGGCGCCTGGGTCGACAGTGACCTGTTCGCCGGCATCAAACAGTTTCAGCGCGACAACGGCCTGAAGGCCGATGCGCTGATCCGGCCGGGTGGTCCGACGGAGAAAGCGCTCAATGAGGCGCTCGACGACGTGCCGCCACCGCCAGCAAACGACGACCAGCCGCCGGCGAATGATGATGAGACGCCTTGGGATGAAGCGGCCAAGGGCAGGTATGGTCTGCCGTGGAAAGGGCCACCCAAAAAGGGTCCGACGCAGGACGAACAGGACGACCACAAACCAGCCACCCCAGGCGGACGCCCTGCTTCCGAATGTGATCGCACCTATGAAGAAGAGATGGCTGAATGTCATTCCCGGTATGCAAACAATAAGGTGAGGCGGGCCATGTGCCAGCAAGCTGCGCATGCTCGGTATGTTGCATGTCTCGCAAACAAAACTGATAGACCTCAACTGCCGGGACGCCGTAGGTGATCGCTTTTTCACTTAATGCCATGCTCACCGATGGTACCGGCGCCCCGCTGCGACCTCTCAATGTTTCCGCAGAAGCACCCGAGCAGCTCGCCGACGGACGATATCGGTGTCGGCTGATCTGCTCGGAGCCGGAGATGTGTTGCACCATCCTCTCGGATTTCTCCGAGCAGGCCTATCACGACGCACTCCGTCACGCGCGGCAATGGCTGATACAAAGCGGCCACGGCGTTGCCGACAAGCACGGCCGAGCGTTGTGGCTTGATCCGCCGCTGTATTATCGGACCCGACATGGCGGCTTCACTGGACCCGTGCGCGGGTGCAGGCGCCCAAGCATGCCTGCGGTTTCATTTGTCGGCAAACTTGCGGGGCCGAACGGTCCCCGTGAGTTTGCCATTCGTATAGGCCGTCCACGGTTCACGGGGCCCTATTGGCGGCCACGTTTTTCGGTCAGTCTGTTTTATTCAGATAATCCGGTGAAGTTCCGGATGTTCGGCGACTGGCCCGAGGAGGCCTATTGCTATGCGTTTCGCATGGCGCGAATGGAGATCGGCTTCTGGGGTGAGTTTGTCGACATGCGGGGGGCGCCGATCAAAGTGACCGCCCCATTGCCGGCGGTTCAGGCGGCATGCTGACCGCCCCATTTCTCAAGCGCATCACTCTCGATCCGTCAAAAACGGATCGAGAGGCATTCCCTTTCGGTGCGCTGGCGTATCTCACGGATGATTTCGAACTGAATTTCGAAACCGCGATCACGGTCATCGTCGGCGAGAATGGTTCGGGAAAATCGACCCTGATCGAAGCCATCGCGCAGGCGGCCGGCTTCTCGCCGCAGGGCGGCAGCCAGGATCACCAGACCGGCGCGGCGGAAACCGCCAATGCGCTGACCAGGGCGCTGCGTTTGTCCTGGTTGCCCAAGGTCAGCCGCGGGTTTTTCTTCCGCGCCGAAAGCTTTTTCAATTTCCAGACCTATATCGACACGGCATATGTCGAGTCCGGTTTTCCGGCGCCGGGCATGCATCGGCGCAGCCACGGCGAGGCTTTCCTGCAGGCTTTCGAAGACCGCCTGCACGCACACCAGCGCGCCATCTATATCCTCGATGAACCGGAAGTGGCGCTGTCGCCGCAGCGCCAGCTCGCCTTCCTGCGCATCCTGCGGCAGTGGCAGGTCAGCGGCCAGGTGCAGGCGATCATCGCCACGCATTCGCCGATCCTGATGAACCTGCCAGAGGTGACGCTGCTCTCGCTCGATGGTGGCGCGATCCGGCCGATTGCACCGGCGGAGACCGAGCATGTCCGCATCATGCGCGGTTTCCTCGCCGATCCGGATGGCTACATGCGCGACCTGTTCGAGGATATCGGGTGAAAGCCTTCGCCGTCTCGCTCTTCGTCCGCTACCCGGATGGCGCCATACGGCCGCTGACCGGCGAGATTGGCGCGCCGGTGGCGGCAAGCGATGGCACGGACGAGTATCTCTGCAGTTTTAACTGCCCCTTGGCTGGAGGCGGCGGGCAAACTCGCTCGCTATATCCGGAATGGACCTATGCGAAGGCCGCGTCCTTTTTGCGGTTCAGTATCGAACTGACAGGGCTGACGCTCTGCGATGAAGCGGGGAACGACGCCGATATCGCTGTGCCGGTGACGGATGAGTTCGGCATACCCTGTTTCGCGCCGGCGCGTTTCCGGGGCCATGTCGTGCGCGATGGCCAGTTCACGGATTTCACGGCCGAGGTACGCCCGCCCGAGCCCGCGGCCAATGGATGCTGGGGCTGTAAAATCGAGTCCTCGGACTTCGATCTGTTCGGACCGATCTTGTCCTCATGGCCCGAGCATGCCTATGAGATGGCCTTCAGATTTATCCGCCAGATGCTCGCTTATCGCGGCGAGGGCGGGCCGGTCGATAGCAACGGCGCGCCGCTGCTGATCCGCGCCCCGGTGCGCCCGCCCCGCAGCCGCTGACGTCACCACACATTCCGCGCGAGTAGCACCACAGGATGGACAGGGAGAAGGCGAATAAATCCGGATAAGCCGAAATAAGCCTGCGATAAGCCGGTATAAGCCTCCGATAAGCCCGCATAAGCCGGTTTAGAGCGCCGATAAGCCGGCCTAAGCCCCGGATAAGCCGGTATAAGCCCGGACTGCGCCGCGCCGGCTTCCGCCTTGCTTCCCCGGGGCCTGCTCGGGTAAGGTCCGGCCCGTTCGCGACCCGGCGGCGGTTTCCGCCGGTTTGCCGCCGGCACCCGTAGCTCAGCTGGATAGAGCGCTGCCCTCCGAAGGCAGAGGTCACAAGTTCGAATCTTGTCGGGTGCACCAATCTTTTCAGTATGTTAGCCGAAATGGCGGTTGTCCTCAGGCCGCGATCTGGAGAAACCATGGGTTCCATGACCCCCGCCGCGTCGGTTGCTGCGCGCCATCCGAACCTCATGACCTTCGAGCGATTCCTCTGGGCCCTGCCGCTCGCCTATGCAGTGCATATCCCCGAGGAATTCCTCGCCGGCTTCCCCGGCTGGATGACCCGGCACATGCATGCCGAGATGGACAACCAGGGCTTCTGGCTCAACAACGGCCTGTTCATGGCCATCCTGCTGTCGCTGTCGCTCTGGGCCAGCCGCAGCCGCTCGTCGCTGTCGGCCTTCGTCTTCCTCAGCTGGGCGAGCGGCAATCTGTTCTGGAACTTCATCTTCCATGTCGTCACCACGGTCTATGCCGACAGCTATTCGCCCGGCCTGGTCTCGGCGGCGCTGCTCTACTATCCGGTCGCGATCTGGGCGGGCGTGCTCGCGCTGCGCGGCGGGCGGCTGGGCGGCGGCGGCGTGCTCGGCGCCTTCGCCATCGGCGCCGGCCTGATGCTGTTCGTGATCTGGAGCGGCCTGTGGAATTTCCGGCTGCCCTTCGCCTGAGCGCCCCGCCTCGCCGGCCGGGGCAAAGCCGCTATACTCGCTAACCTGCCGAATCGAAGGTCTTCACCCCGCCATGCGCGTCGTCTTTGCGGTCAATGCCGTGCCCCATGCCCCGCAGGCCCAGATGACGCATCTGGCCAGCGCGCGCTATCGCGGCTTCATTCCGGCCGGGCAGATGCAGAAGGACGGCCAGCGCGCCGAGGTCACCACGGTGATCGACCTGTTCCGGCCCGATTTCGACACCAGGCTCGACCTGCTGGTGCTGCACCAGCCCAAGCACGACATCCTGCTGCTGGCCAATGTGATCTCGGTGCTGCTCGACAAGCTGGACAAGATCCGCAGCGAGGGCGGCCGCGTCGTCATCGATGTCTCCGATTTCAAGTTCACGGCGGAATTCCAGGAGGCGATGGCGAAGGCGCTGGGGCCCGACAAGGCGCAGGCCTATCGCGTGATCCTGGACGCGATCTTCGCGCGCTGCGACGCCGTCACCGCGCCGACCGGAGCGCTGGCCGAACTGCTGCGCACGGCTTTGCGCAATGCCCGCCCGGTCTTCGTGATCGAGGATGTGGTGGAAGTGGCGCGCCAGCCGGCGAAATTCGCGCCCGGCCCCGAACTCAGGCTGCTGTGGTTCGGCTTCCTGTCGGCGCATATCGCCGCGCTGAAGCAGCTGGTGCATGACGACCTGCCGAAAATCCGCGCCACCACGCCCTGCCAGCTGCATCTGGTCTGCGAGAAACTGCCTACTGCCGAAAGCCGCCAGGTCTTCGGCGAGGCCGATCCGGCCACGTTCGGCGTCACGCATGCGGCCTGGTCGGTGCCGGTGCTGGAAGCCGCACTCGCCGCCTGCGACCTGGTCGCGCTGCCCTTCGATGCCGGTTCGATGATGTCGAAGGGCAAGAGCAACAACCGCGCGCTGCAGGCGCTCGCCGCCGGGCGCTATGTCGTGGCGCATCCGCTCGAAAGCTATCGCACGCTGGGCGATTTCATCGGCCTCGATGCCTCGATCGCTACGGCCGTCGCCACCGCGCTGGCCGATCCGGCCGCGACATTGCAGCGCATTCAGGCCGGCCAGGACTTCGTCGAGGCCCGCTACAGCCCGGCGGCGATCGCCGCGCGCTGGCTCGATGTGGCGCGCGAGCTGCAGGCGGCCAGAAGATGAGCGGGCCGGTCAGCATTCTGGCCCTGGCCGCCAGCGCATCGCCGACCCTGGCGATCCATCTGCTGCGTCCGCTGCATGGCCTGCCCGGTTTCGATATCCAGATGCTGACCCAGGACGGGCTGGCGCAGATCGTCAAAGGCGCGCCGTCCGGCATCGATGCCGCCACGCTCGCCGGCCTGATCCTCGACAGGGTGCAGCCGGCGCTGGTGTTCTCCAGCCGCTACAACGGCCTGATGGCCGAGGAATTCATGCAGGTCAGCCGCCAGCGCGGCCTGCCTTACGTCTTCCACCTCGACGACAACCTGATGGAAGTCTCGCCCGATCAGGGCGCCGACAAGGTCGCCTATTACAATCACCCCAAACGGCTGCAGGCCCTGCGGGTGCAGATGGAGCAGGCGAGCGTCGCCTATTTCAGCACGGCGGCCCTGCGCGACCGCATGCTCGAGCTCGGCATCAACGTGGCCCATCCGCATGTCGGTCCGATCTGCGCCGCCGTCGACCTGCTGCCGCTGCCGACCATGACGCCGGACGGGCCGCTTGTCTTTGGATACGCCGCCAGCGGCGGCCATAACGAGGATCTGAAACTGGCGCTGCCCGGCATCGTCGCGGCGCTGGAGCGGTTTCCGCAGGCGCGGTTCGAACTGATCGGCTCGCTGGAGCATCTGCCGGCCGAGCTGCAGCGCTTCGGGGCCCGCGTGCAGCATGAGCGCCGCTTCATCCCCTATGACGACTACCTGCGCGACCTGCAGCGGCGCAACTGGTCGCTCGGCCTGACGCCGCTGTGCGACAACCCGTTCACGCGGATGAAGACCTATACCAAATGGGTCGAATACACCGCCGCCGGCCTGCCCGTCATCGCCTCCGACCATCCGATCTATCGCGACTGCTGTGCCGGTGACGCCGCAAGGCTGGTGGCGGACGGCGACTGGGCCGCTGCTCTGCCCGACCTGCTCGCCGATGCGCCGGCGCGGCAGGCGATCCTGGCCAGGGCGCGCGACCGCGTCGGCCGCGACTATTCGGTGGCACGCCTGCGCCGGCAGCTGTTCGAGGTGTTTGCCAGGGCGGGGCTTACGCTGCCGGCCTGAGCGCGTGGATGGAAGCGGCGACCCGGGCATAGTAGGCTGGGATGCCGCGCAATGGAGCGGGGGAGCGATGCCAAAGCGGATATTCGGCCTATACGGCGCCGGCGGATTCGCCAGGGAAGTGATGCCCTTCGTGCGCGACAGCCTGCGCCGCGCTTTCGGCGAGGGTGACCTGCCAACGATCTGTTTTCTCGAAACCCGGCCGGACGCAGCCACGGTCAACGGCATTCCGGTGCTGTCCGAGGATGCCTTCTTCGCGCTCGACTGCGAGGAACGCTATTTCAATGTCGCGATCGGCAGCCCGAAGGACCGCCAGCGGCTGGCCGAAACCTGTCTGCAGCGCGGCGCCCGCCCGCTCACCCTGCAGGCCGGCAACACCACGATCTACGAGGCCAACGAGATCGCCGCAGGCGCGATCCTGTGCGCCAATTCGATGGTGACCTCGAATGCCAGGATCGGAAAATACTTTCACTCCAACATCTATTCCTACGTCGCGCATGACTGCGTGATCGGCGACTACGTCACCTTCGCGCCGCGCGTGAACTGCAATGGCAAAATCCATATCGGCGACTATGCCTATATCGGCACCGGCGCGGTGATCCGGGAAGGCGCCAGCGGCAAGCCGCTGGTGATCGGCGAGGGCGCCGTCGTCGGGATGGGCGCCGTCGTCACCAGGGATGTGGCGCCCTATACGACGGTGGTGGGCAATCCGGCGCGGCCGCTGGCCAGCTAGGCTGCCGATGCCAGCAGGCCGATGATGCGGTCGATGTCTTCCTGCGGCAGGGCGTTCCACTGTGGCAGGCAGAGCGAGCGCGGCGCCATGGCCTCGGTCTGCGTCAGGTCGCCATGCGGGCAGTCGCGGAAAGCCGGCTGCTGGTGGCAGGTCGGATTGAAATAGGCACGCGTCTGGATGCCATGCGCCTCCAGATGCTGCAGCACGCCGCTGGCCGGCCGGTCCGGCGGCGTCAGGATCGGGAAAAAGGGACGCAGCACGTCACCGCGCAGGCGCTGGGTCTGCCAGCCCCGCCGGGCGAAGTCCGGGCCGCCGAAAGCCGCGATGTAGCGCTCGGCGGCGGCGCGGCTTTTCATCGCGCCGGCGTCGAAGGCCTGCAGCGTGGCGATGCCGACGGCCGCCAGCAGTTCCGGCAGCTTGCCGTTCAGCCCCATCTCGGCCGAGACGCGGTTCTGGTCGAAGCCGAAATTCAGCATGCCGCGCAGCCGGGCGATCAGGTCGGTGCGTGCGCTGTAGATCACGCCGCCTTCGCCGACCGGGAAGGATTTCGTCGCATGCAGGCTGTAGACCACCAGGCCCGGGAAGCCGGTGCCGAAATTGGCATTGCCGTCGAAACAGCCGAGGCTGGCCGCGGCATCCACCACGACCGGTATGCCCTGTCGTTCGAGATCGGCATAGAAGGCGAGATCGATATTGTTACCGAAGGTGGCGTAGGGCATCACGGCGGCTACATCGCCATCGAGCGCCTGCAGCGCCGCCGTCACCTTGTCATGGTCCAGCGCCCAGTCGTCCGGCGCGACATCGACGAAATAGGGCGTGAAGCCGGCCCACATCGCCGCCAGCGGCGTGGCCACGAAGGTGTAGCTCGGCATGATCACATGCCGCCGGCCGGTCAGGCCGTGCAGCCTGAGCGCCACCATAAGGCCGATGGTGGCGTTGTTGACGGTGGACAATGCGCCGGCGCCGGTGAAGAACCGGCCGAGCAGTTCGGTTTCGAAGCGGGTGTTGAGCGGTCCGAAATTGGAATAGATATGCGACTGCTCGATGCTGCGGATCAGCGGCTCGTAGGCCGGCAGTTCCACCAGATGCGGCTTCAGGAACGGAATGCGGGGATTATCCATGCCGCCATGCTCCCCCAAGCCGGTTAAAGATTCGGTAATTGGCCGTGCGGGCGGAGCCGGTCAGCTGGCTTCGAAGATCAGCTCGCCATGGAACGGCCGGCATTCCAGCTGACTGAGCTGCGGATACTTGCTCTCGCGATAGCCGACCCGCTGCACGTTGCCGAAGCCCGCGGCCCTGAGCTGCATCGACAGTTCTTCCTCGTCGTAGACGAACTGGTGCCCCCACAGGCGCATGCCGCCATTGACCATCTGGCATGGCGTTTTCGGCAGCCAGTTCACATTGGCCCATTCGGTCATGTTGCGCTTGAGATACTGCTGGATCAGAAACAGAAGATCGGGTGTCGACACGCGGAATATGCCGGTCGGCTTGAGGACGCGTCGCACCTCGCGCATCAGGCGCAGGCCCTGCTCGAAGCCGATATGCTCGATGAAATGCTCGCTGTAGACGAAGTCCGCGCTGCCGCTGGGAAAGGGAAGCGGTCTGGTCAGATCGTGCTGGGTGACGCCGGGGCGCGCTTCGATGTCGAGGTTGACCCAGTCGGGCATCACATTGCCGCCGCAACCGAGATGCAGGCGCAGCTCGCCAGCTGTGGCGGGCTGCGGTGTCGGGATGCCGGAACTGGCTTGCATGGACGGGGTCCTTTCTGGCGTGGCTGCGACGCCCGGGAGCGGCGAGTGCGGCGGCGGCGGCGAGGCCGGTTTTGCCTGTTTCAGGGCATCATGCAGGGCGGTGGCGGCCGGGCCGCCGAGCGCCCTGACATTGCCCCGGATCAGGATGCCGCGCGCGGTTTTCGCCGCATCGGGCGGCAGGGCCGCGGCAATCGTGGGACTGGCAATGCCGAAGAAATACGGTCCAGCCGGGCTATTTCCGCTCAGCGTTGCGTTGCTTGAGAATTTCAGCGCGGCGATGGGCTGACGGTCGGCGCCGGCCAGGGCAAAGGTGGCCAGTTCAAGCACGGCATTCGGATTGGCGAACTGCAGGATGCAGTTTGCATTCGCCTGGGCCGTATCGCCGGCGAAGGGCAGGAAGAATTCGAAGGCGCCGTCGCGAACGATCAGTTGATCCTGCACCGTCGGCTTGCCGGCGGAATCGATGACGGCGCCGATCAGGATCGCATCGCTGTGCAATCCGTAGATATTCAATCTGCCGGTAATCTCGTGCAGGTCGCGCCAGCGGAAACCGTAGGCCTTCTCCAGCAGGGCGGCCTGCTGCGGATCGCTCATCAGGCGGAACAGGGTCTCGATCGCGAAATCGGCATGCTGGTTGCTGGGCACGGCCAGGGCGGCATGCGCCAGCAGGAATTCATGCGTGCCGTCCGCCGGTTTGGGAAAGCGCTCGCGCAGGGCCGGAAAGACCTGCAGCAGGTCCGGGATGCCGGTGATGTCGCGATACCGCTCCAGGATGAAGCGCTGCTCAAGCGCGGTGCGAAACGCGCTTGCCGGTGTCTTGCGCGAGGTGTTGCCGCCGTGATCGCGGAACAGCAGCGTGGGTTCCGGCATGATGTGGATTTCGCCATGCTGCGCCACCCTGATCCACATATCCTGGTCGGGCAGCTGGCGCAGCCGCTCGTCGAACGTCCCGGCCTTGCGCAGCACGCTGGTGCGCAGCATGACGCTGGGGTGACAAAGGAAATTCTGATGGAAAAGCCGATGGAGGAATTCGAAACGCGAGCCGCCAACCGGTTTGAAGGCGCTGGCCACGCGGCTGTCGGCAACATCGCGGCCTGCTTCATCGATGACGCGGCAGGTGGAGAAGCAGGCGGCGTGACCCGGATGGCTTTCCATGAAATCGAGCTGCGCCTGCAGCTTGTGCGGCAGGTAGATGTCATCCGAGCTGAGCAGGCAGTAATAGTCGCCGGTCATCTGCTCAAGCAGCATGTTGACGGCGGTACAGGCGCCAAGGTTGCGGTCGAGCGCGGTGAAGCGGATGCGGCTGTCCTGCACCCCGCGTACTATGTCGGGGGTGCCGTCCGTCGAGCCATCGTCGATGATCAGGAGTTCGAAATCGCCAAAGCTCTGGTCAAGCGCACTGCGGATCGCCTGCTCGACGAAGCGGGCATGATTGTAACTCGGCATTAGAACGCTGATCTTCGGCACGGTCGACCCCGCAGATACCCATGTTCAAGCAATATCGCCCAGGCTTTAACGTGTCGTTAATGACTTGACGGCTTGCAAGAGATATTCGGTATTTCTTAAGCAAGTGCTTTATAAAAGACACTATTGTGGCGCGCCCCGGCTACGGGGCGGTTCTCGTGGCGGAAGGCAGTTCATGAAAGGCATCATCCTGGCAGGCGGCGCCGGCAC
>NZ_JAOZVR010000100.1 GCF_025869515.1 Ferrovibrio sp. | reverse complement strand
CATCACCTACAAGATCCTGTTCAACGACGCGGTCGCCATGACCGGCGGCCAGCCGCATGACGGCCAGCTGACCCCGATGCAGATCAGCCTGCAGGTCTATGGCGAGGGCGTGCGCCGCATCGCCCTGGTCAGCGACGAACCGGACAAGTATCCGGTCGGCACCGAATGGGCGCCGGGCACCACCTTCCACCACCGTGACGACCTGGATGCCGTGCAGAAGGAACTGCGCGAGATTCCGGGTTGCACCGTGCTGATCTACGACCAGACCTGCGCCGCCGAAAAGCGCCGCCGCCGCAAGCGCGGCACCTTCCCCGATCCGGATCGCCGCGTGTTCATCAACGAGGCGGTCTGCGAGGGCTGCGGCGACTGCTCGGTGAAATCCAACTGCGTCTCGGTCGAACCGCAGGAAACCGAACTGGGCCGAAAGCGCAAGATCAACCAGTCGTCCTGCAACAAGGACTTCTCCTGTGTGAAGGGCTTCTGCCCCAGCTTCGTCACCGTGCATGGCGGCAAGGTGAAGCGCGCCAGGGTACAGGTGAAGAAAAATCCCGACGGCATTGCCGACGACCTGTTCGGCAATCTGAATACGCCGGAAATCGCGCCGCTCGACCAGCCCTACAATATCCTGATCACCGGCATCGGCGGCACCGGCGTGGTGACGATTGGCCAGATTCTCGGCATGGCCGCGCATCTGGAAGGCTATGGCACCAGCGTGCTCGACTTCACCGGACTGGCGCAGAAGAACGGTGCGGTGCTGAGCCATGTGCGCATCGCCAAAACGCCGGACGACATCCATGCCGTGCGCGTGGCGGCCGGCGGCGCCAATCTGGTGCTGGGCTGCGACATGGTGGTGGCCGCAGGAGACGCCGCGCTGGAAAAGATGCAGAAAGGCGTCACCCGCGCCCTGATCAACACGCATCTGACGCCGACCGCGGCTTTCCAGCTCAACCCCAACCTGGTGCTGGACGATAACCAGATGACGCAGGCGATCCGCAATGGTGCCGGCGACAACCTGTCGGAATTCGTCGAGGCCACCCGCATCGCCACGGCACTGATGGGCGATGCGATTGCCACCAACATGTTCATGCTCGGCTATGCCGTGCAGCGCGGCCTGATCCCGGTCTCGCTGGAGGCCCTGCTCAAGGCCATCGAGCTGAACGGCACGGCGATCGATGCCAATGTCAGGGCGCTGAACTGGGGCCGGCTCTATGCCCAGGACGCCAAGGTGGTGGACGACATCGCCCGTCCGACCGTGACGGCGATGGAGCCCAGGGCTTTTGCCAAGACCGTGGATGAACTGCTGGCCGACCGCATGCCGCGCCTCGTGGACTACCAGAACCAGGCTTACGCACAACGCTACAAGAGCCTGGTGGAAAAGGCCCGCACGGCCGAGCAGCAGAAGGCCAAAGGCATGACCGGCTTTGCCGAGGCGGTCGCGCGCTATGGCTACAAGCTGATGGCCTACAAGGATGAATACGAGGTGGCGCGGCTCTATACCGACGGCGGCTTCCTGCAGAAGCTGAATGCGCAGTTCGAGGGCGATTTCACGCTCTCGTTCCATCTCGCGCCGCCGCTGCTCAATCCGCCAGATCCGGAAACCGGTATCGCGCAGAAGAAGCAGTTCGGTCCGTGGATGTTCCGCGCCTTCGGCCTGCTGGCGAAACTGAAAGGCCTGCGCGGCACCAGGCTGGACGTCTTCGGCTACACCGAGGAGCGCAAGACCGAACGCCGGCTGATCGAAGACTATGTCACGCTGGTCGAGGAACTCTGCACGAAGCTGACACCCGATAATCACGCCCTGGCGGTGCAGCTGGCGAAAATCCCGGAAGATATCCGCGGCTACGGCCATGTGAAGGTGAAGCATCTGGCCGATGCCAAGGCCAAGGAAGCCAGGCTGCTCGCCAGCTTCCGCAGCCCGGCGCCATTGGCGACTGCTGCGGAGTAAAAGGAACTCGTGGATGCCCGGGCCAAGCCCGGGCATGACACGCTTTGTAATGACGTTCATTTCTATAATTGTCATGGCCGGGCTTGTCCCGGCCATCCACGTCTTACTTCCGCAACGGCATGCCGCGACGTTACGACCTGATTGGTAATTGCAGGGCGGCGCGTGTCGTGGCTTGATCGCGCCATGACGACACCAGAAACAATCCGTTTACAGCGCAGTGAAGGTACCAGCTTCGCGCTGCATCTCTATCCCGCTGCGGACCCCGCCGCGCCTGCCATCCTGATCCAGCCGGCGATGGGCGTGAAAGCGGGCTATTACGCACCGCTCGCCACGGCGCTCCGCGACGCCGGCCACAATGTCGCTGTCGCCGAACTGCGCGGCCATGAGGAAAGCGGCGGCCGCAAACCCGGTCGCGATTATGATTTCGGCTATCACGAGATGCTGACCGAGGACTGGCCGCAGGCGATTGCCGCCGTGAAGGCGCGCTTTCCCGGTGTGCCCTTCTATCTCTACGGTCATTCGCTCGGCGGCCAGGTCAGCGCGATCTATGCCGCGCATCATCCGGATCAGCTCGATGGCCTGATCCTGACGGCAGTGAGTTCGGTGCACTGGAAGCTGTGGCCGCTGCCCTTCTGGCCCTACAGCCAGGCGGCGGTGCTGACGGCGAAGCTGCTCGGCCATTTCCCCGGCGAGAAATTCCGCTTCGCCGGCCGCGAGGCGCGCAGCGTGATCGCCGACTGGGGAAGACAGGCGCGCACCGGGCGCTTCCATTTCGGCAACCCGCACAAGACCGATCACGATGCCGTGCTGGCGACCATGACCCTGCCGGTGCTGGCGATCTCGCTGCAGGGCGATTTCTTCGCGCCCAAACATGCGCTGAACGACATCGTGCGACGCTTTCCCAAGGCCGCGCTAAGCCGCCACCATCTCGATCCCAGGGCGCTGGGCTTCGAGGGCATCGACCATTTCCGCTGGGTGCGCAAACCGCAGGTGGTGCTGCCGGTCGTGCTGGACTGGCTGAAAAACCGCTGAGGCCTTGCGCTGACCGGCAGGATCGGCCAGAACCCGCAGATGCTGACGCTCAAGCCGCTCTACACGCCTTATCTGGAAAGCCTGTCCGCCAATCCGGCGGCGGTTCTGGCCGAGCATCCGAACCATGCCGAGATTGCGGAACTTGCCACCGAAGTTGCGACGGCGACGCTCGATCTCTATGCGCAGACCGGTGCCACCGAGCCCTGGCTGAGCTATTTCGCCCTGCGCGATGCCGACAATGCCCTGCTCGGCATCTGCAGCTTCAAGTCGCCGCCGGTGCAGGGCCTGGTCGAAATCGCCTATTTCACTTTCCCGGGCTACGAAGCCCAGGGTGTGGCGAGCGTGATGGCGCGCGAGCTGCTGAAGATCGCCTTCAACGAATATGAGATTCAGGCCGTGCTGGCGCATACCCTGCCGGAGGAGAGTGCTTCCACTGCGATCCTGCGCAAACGCGGCTTCACACTGATTGAAGCATTGGACGATCCCGACGACGGCACGATCTGGCGCTGGGCACTGGCGCGCCCGTGAGCCGAAGGATCAGCGCCCCTCGTAGCATTTCACCCGCGTGACTTCGCCACTGTCGGTCTCGGTGCTTTTCTCGCGGTAGATTTCCATGGTGCCGCGATTCTTCAGGCGGCATTCGCCGACCGGAAACCAGCTCGACTTCACCTGTACGATGATGAACTCGTTCGGCCCAAGCCGGTCGGGCGCGCAATAGCGATTCACTTCGCGCGGCTTGGCAATCACCGTGGAATTGACCCGGCCCTCGCGGCGGACGCCAATCGGCCAGTTGTATTCGGTAAGATTGGCGACCGTGACGCAGGCCTGCGCGTCGTCGGTGACCGGACGCTGCGGCTGCGCAGCCGCCACACCACAGAGCAGGAATGCGGCCAAGCCTGCGATACCGCTGGCAAGGCCGCTGCGCATGCTTACTCCGCCGCCGCTTCGTCGGCGCCGCGGCTGTCGGTCATGCCGAGCGCGTCCATATAAACCTGCAGCAGCGTCTCCTGCTCGTCCAGATCGGCCTTGTCCATCTTGCGCAGGCGGATCACCTGGCGAAGAATCTTCACATCGAAGCCATGCGCCTTGGCCTCGGCATAGACTTCCTTGATGTCGTCGGCCAGCGCCTTCTTCTCTTCTTCCAGACGCTCGATGCGGGCGACGAGCTGGTTGAGCTGATCGGTCGAGAAGTTGCCGGACTTGAGTTTGGCCATGGGATGCCTCTGCAAACTGTGAGCTGGGGTTGGCGCGGATTATAGCCAGCACGGCCGGCGCGCCTATGCCCGAAGCTCCCCTCGCCCGCACTTATCCACAGGAATGCGCCTGCTGTGGAAATCTAGTGTTTGTGGGATTTCTGCGCTTCTGCGAAGGCCTTCTGCTGTTCCGGCGAGGCTTCCTTCTGGTATTTCGCCTGCCACTCGGCATAGGGCATGCCGTAAATCGACTCGCGCGCCGCCATTTTATCGATCGCGATCCCCTTGCCTGCGGCAGCATCCTGATACCAGTTCGACAGGCAGTTGCGGCAGAAGCCGGCCAGGTTCATCAGGTCGATATTCTGCACATCAGTGCGCTCCCGCAGATGCTGTACCAGGCGGCGGAAAGCTGCAGCCTCGAGCTCGGTCTGCGTCTTGTCGTCGATTGTGTCGGCCATGTTTCTCTCCTACAGACTTAGTCTTGGGGAATATGGAAATTCACCGTCTCGGCGATCAGCCAGTCGACCACCGCCTTCAGCGCCGCGGCCTTGTCCATCCCAGCATGTAGGGCCTGGCGGTAAACATGCAACTGCCGCTGGGCGGATGTGCCACGGGCCAGGATGCCGCGCGCCCGGCCCACCTCGGCCAGGCAGCCGAACTGCACGGCTTCCTCATGCACCAGCTCCAGCAATTCCTCCAGCAGCGCGCCGTAGGGCACGGCCTGGCCCTTGCCGAAATCGACCAGCCGGCCTTCGACGCCGTACCGCTGGGCGAGCCAGCGATTCTCGTCGATCAGCGTGTTGGCATAAATGCGCCAGCGCTGGTTCTTCTGCTTCAACCGCAGGAGCGCCGCAAGCAGGCAGCGATACAGCGCGGCAACGCTGATACCGTCATCGACCCTTGTGCAGACATCGGTGATGCGCAACTCCAGCGTGGGGTAGCGCGCCGAGGGGCGGATGTCCCACCACAGCTTGGTGGCATCTTCGATCAGGCCGGCCTGCACCAGGCGATTCACCAGCCGCTGGTACTCGCCCCAGGTCTCCAGCCGCTCGGGCAGTCCGGTGCGCGGCAGGCTGTCGAACACCGAGAGGCGGTAGGAATGCAGGCCGCTTTCCTCACCCTGCCAGAAGGGCGAGGAGGTGCTGAGCGCCAGCAGATGCGGCAGGAAGTAGCTGACCTGGTTCATCAGGTCGATACGCAGGTCCTCGTCCTCGATGCCGACATGAACATGCAGGCCGCAGATGATCAGCCGCCGCGCCACGCCGGCCAGGTCCTTGGCCAGGCGATCGTAGCGCTCGCGGTCGGTATGCTTCTGCTCGCTCCATTTCGCAAAAGGATGTGTCGAGGCGGCAATCGGTGCCAGATCATGCTTGGCCGCCACATCGGCGATGGCCGAACGCAACCGCACCAGCTCGCCGCGCGCCTCGCTCATGTCACGACAGACTTTGGTGGCGATCTCGATCTGGCATTTGAGGAATTCGGGATTGATCTGGCCACCGGCCAGCGTCTCGCATTCCTCCAGCAGGGCGGCCGGTGGCTCGACCGCCAGCATGCCGCTGTCGCGTTCGACCAGCAGATGCTCTTCCTCGATGCCGATGGTGAAATCTTCGGCCAACTGCATTTCCCCCAAAAAAGCCAACTTACGCCGCGCTGCTCGCCGGCACCAGTATACCGGCCTCGACCAGCATGCGGCGGAAACAGCGTTCCAGCCGCTCCGCCCATTCGCTGATTCCGGCCTCGCTCGACACCAGGTCCTGCCGCACCTCGATCATCACATGATGCAGGCCGCGATTCTGGCCATGCTCGAAAATCGAATAGCCGGAATGGTCGCGGCCGCTGTAGGGCAGGTTGTCGCCCACCATCAGGTCGCCTTCATCCTGCAGGGCCTGCAGCAGCGGCTTGGCCAGGCGGCCGTCGCGGTCCCAGACCACGCCGATATGCCAGGGCCGCGCTTCGTCTTTCGCGCGCAGAGCCGGCGTGAAACTGTGGATCGAGAGCAGGGCCGGCTGCGCGCTGCGCTGGCGTGCCGCATCCAGCGTATCGGCGATGGCCGCGTGATAGGGCCGGAAATAGCGCGCCAGCCGGCGTTCGCGCTCGGCGTCATCGAGATCGCGATTGCCCGGCACCACCGTGCCGTCGCTGACTTCGCAGATCAGGGTGGGATCGTCGGGCCGCCGGTTGCAGTCGATCACCAGTCGCGACACGCCCGAGAGCACCGCCGGCGCATCCAGCGCATGCGCCAGCCGTTCGGCAATCGCCGCCGTGCCGGGGTCCCAGCCGATATGGCGCAACAGTTCGTCATCCGGCAGGCCGAGATTGCGCAGGGCCGGCGGCACGGCGCGGCTGGCATGGTCGCAGATCAGCACCGCGGGCGCGCGGCCCTGCGGGTTGAGCACGCGAAAACTTGGGGGTTCCGAGGGGGATTCGGTCATCAGCCGGCAGGTTCAGGTATGAAACGGCCGGCAGGCCGGGCCAGGATGGCGATCCGGGCGGAAATCGGGGTGGCAGGTTTGCATAACCAAGGCAGGCTGCACTAAGGTTGCGGCGACAATTTGTCCAATCATAGCCGAAACGAAGCCGTGCTGCACCATATCGCCATAGTCGGCAGCGGTCCCTCGGGGCTGTTCTGCGCCGATGCCCTGCTCCGCCAGCGTCCCGACCTTAAAATCGACGTGTTCGACCGCCTGCCGACGCCCTACGGGCTGGTGCGGTTCGGCGTCGCGCCCGACCACCAGGGCACCAAGGCGGTGACCCGGCAGTTCGACCGCCTGTTCGCCGGCGGCAATGTGCGCTTTCTCGGTCATGTGCAGGTCGGCCGCGACCTGCCGCTGGCCGACCTGCGCAATCATTACGATGCCGTGGTGCTGGCGCTCGGCGCCCATGCCGACCGGCCGCTGGGGATTCCCGGCGAGGCGCTGCCCGGCCGCTATGGCTCGATGGCCTTCGTCGGCTGGTATAACGGCCATCCCGATTTCCGCGATCTCGAACCCCTGCTGGACCGGCCGGGCGTTGCCGTGATCGGCATGGGCAATGTCGCCATCGACATCGTGCGCGTGCTGGGCAAGACCAAAGCCGAGATGGCGAGCAGCGACCTGACCGCCCATGCTGCCGGGATGATCACGACGGCGCCGTTCACCGATCTCTACATCCTCGGTCGCCGCGGCCCGGTGGAGGCCAGTTTCACCAGTGCCGAACTGGCCGAACTCGGCCGGCTGGAGCGCGTGCGGCCGGTGGTGAAGAAAAGCGATCTGCCCGACGCCCTGCCCGCCGGGCTGGACCCGAACGAGGCACGGGTGAAGGAAAAGAACCTCGCCATCCTGCACGACTTCGCCGCACGCGAGGACGACAAGCCGATCCGGCTGCATTTCCTGTTCAATGCCGTGCCTGAAGCCATCACCGGCAGCAGCCGCGTCGAAGGCCTGAAGATCAGGGGTGGTGCGACGCTGGATGTCGGCACCGTGATCAGCGCCATCGGCTATCGCACCGCTGCCGACGGCGATCTGCCGCAGAGCGATGCGCGCGGCGTGATCGCCAATACCGACGGCCGTATCGAGCCGGGCCTCTATGTGGTCGGCTGGGCCAAACGCGGGCCGTCAGGCACCATCCCGACCAATCGCGCCGAATCCAAGACCGTGGCCGACCTGCTGCTGGCCGATTACGCCACCGACACCACCCCGGCCAGGGAAGGCTCGGCGGCGCTGGATGCCTGGCTGAAGAGCCGCGGCGTGCCGGTGATGGACTGGGCCTGCTGGAAACGCATCGAGGCAGCGGAAACTGCCAGTGCGATGCCGGGCAGCCCGCGGGCCAAGCTGGCGGCCTGGGAAGAATTGCGCAAGCACAGGCAATCATGAAACCCTGGCAGCCATGAAACTCTACAACAACGACGGCTCACCTTTCGCTGCCCGTGTACGCATGCTGCTGCGCGCGAAAAGCGCGCAGATCGAACTGGTAAAGCCCTCTGCCGATTTCCGCAGCATCGCGCCGATCGGCAAGATTCCCGCGTTGCTGCTGGATGACGGTACGCTGCTGCCTGAATCGGAAGTGATCTGCGGCTATCTCGATGCCGTGCTGGGCGGGCCGTCGCTGTATCTCGACACACCGGAGGCGCGTGCCCGCGTCACCCTGATGGTACGGTTGTCTGACCTCTATCTGGCACCGCCGCTGCATGATTTCTTCGTGCTGCTGTTCACCGCCCCGGGCAATCGCGAGGCGATCGAGGCTCTGGCTCCGGCTTTCGCGCGCGGTCTGAAATTCCTCGATATCTACGTGGCGAAAGATGGCTGCGCCGCTGAAGCGCGCTTCAGCCAGGCCGATTGCGCGCTGAGCCCCATGCTGTTTTATGCCGATGAAGTCCTGCCCGGCCTGATCGGCCAGCCGCTGCTGGAAAAACGCCCGGCACTCGCTGCTTACTGGCAGCGCATCAAAGCACATCCGATTGCGGCGCCGGTGCTGGACGAAGTCCGTGCCAGCTGGCGTTCCTACCAGCAAAAGCTGCAGGCCACGCAGTGAGCGATGCGGCCGCCAGCCAGGCGACCCTGCCGGTCTGGCCGGTGCTGGCGGCAACGACGGGAACCCAGTCGATCACCACGCTGGCGGCACTGGCCCTCTCAGCCGTGGCGCCCAGGGCGGCGGCCGAACTGGGTACCGGGCCCGGCCTGGCCGGCTATCAGGTCAGTCTGGTTTATGCCGGCGCCGTCGTCACCTCGCTGATCGGCGGCGGCTTTGTCCGTCGTCTGGGCGCGGGCCGCGCCAGCCAGATGGCGCTGTGGCTGGCCGCATCCGGCTGCCTGATCTCGGCCTGGGGCTCCTTGCAGGCCCTGGTGCTGGGCGCCCTCGTCATCGGGCTGGGCTATGGCTGCACCAATCCGGCGGCCTCGCATCTGCTGTCGCGCACGCGCAGCGGCGCGCATATGAACCTGATCTTCTCGATCAAGCAGTGCGGCGTGCCGATCGGCGGCGTGCTGGCCGGTCTGCTGATCCCGCCGATCACGCTGGCGCTGGACTGGCAGGCGGGACTGGCCTTCTGCGCGCTGCTCGGCTTTGGCCTCAGCATCCTGTTGCAGCGGGCGCAGACGTCATGGGATGCCGACCGGCTGCCCGATGCGCCGCTGTTCCTGTCGCCGCTGGCGGGTCTCCGCGTGGTGTGGCGGCATCCGATTCTGCGCTGGCTCGCACTCTGCTCGTTTGCCTATTCCGCCGTGCAGCTCAGTCTGACTGGCCTGCTGGTCACCTATCTGGTCACCGAGGTCGGCCTGCATATGGTGCTGGCCGGCACGCTGCTGGCGCTGGCACAGACCGCCGGCGCCTTCGGCCGCCTCGCCTGGGGCTGGCTGGCTGACAGGATGAAGTCAGGGTCGAAAGTGCTGATCCTGAATGGCGCCGTGGCGATGCTCGCCGCCATTGTCACCTCTTTCATCGATGCCGCGTGGCCGCTCACACTGACCGGCGCCACGGTCATGCTGTTCGGCTTTTGCGCCATCGGCTGGAATGGCGTGTTCATGGCGGTGATTGCCCGTCAGGCACCGCCGCAAAGCATCGGGCTGGCCACCGGCGCCACGCTGAGCATCACTTTCGCCGGCGTGGTGATCGGCCCATCGGGCTTCGCCCTGATGCATGACGAGATCGGCCTGAGTTACGGCGGCGGCTATCTGTTGATGGCTTTCGTCACCCTGCTCGGCGCGCTGTGCATGGTGATCGCGCGGCGCGGGATTCCGGCGCGCTGACGCATTACATGTCGCCGATGCGGAAATTCAGCTCCAGCACCTTGGGATAACCTTCCGCATTGGGCGGCATGCGCATCGGCTGCGCCAGCCGCATCGCCCGCAGGAAGGTTTCCACGGCCGTGCGGAAGGCGATGGCATGCGGCCGGGGATCGTTGGCGATGCGGTCCCAGTTCTCCACCATCGCCCGCATGTCCCAGGGGTCGTTCTTGCCGAAGGGCGGCGCCAGCATGCCGTCGGGCAGCACGCGGTAGCGGCCGTAAATGCGGATATCGGCGAATTGCGGCGCATCGAAATCGATCACCCAGGCGCTCACCACCTGGCTGAGGAAGAAATCGCTTTCCGACTGCGTCATGGTCGGGCCGGTCTCGCCGGCCGCGCCCGGCGGTCCCGGCCGGCGGTTACCCGTATCCTGCGACGGCGCCGTGCGCTGGCGCTGCGCCGGCGGTGCCGTGGTGGTGGCCGGACCGGACTGGCCGAGCATCGGCGCCGGCTGCGCCCGCTCGCTGGCCTGCGGACGCGCCCGCTGCCCGGCGCTCGGTGGCGCCTGGGACGGCGCCTGGGTCACCGGCGCCTGCTGCAGCTGCGGGATGCTGGGTGGCGGCACCGGAGGGGCGGGGTCCTCCACCGTCCTGGCCTGGGCGGGCGGCGGGGGGGGCGGCGCGACGGATGGCGTGGGCGGCACTGCCGGGGCCGGTTTCGCCGCCTCGGGCAGCACGAATTCGGCCAGGATCGGCGGCGGCTCGGGCTGGATTCGCCAGGTCCAGGGCTCGATCAGCAGCAGCAGCGCCGCCAGGCCATGCAGCAGCAGCGACAGCACAACCGCGACCCAGAGGCGGCGATTATCCCAATCTTGCGCGCGATATTCCAAAAAGGTGGCCATGACAAAGACTTAGCGCTGACGCAGCGGCAGGCCAAGGCTTTTGCCCGGGCTGAATGGCTCGGCTATAACCGATTGTCCGACAAACTATAAGGTAGCGGAGAGAAACGTGTCCGATCCAGTCGCTTATGCCGTCCGCGACGGCATTGCCGTCCTCACCATCGAAAACCCGCCCGTGAACGCTCTGAGCCAGGGCGTGCGCGCCGGGATCATTGCCGGGCTGGACAAGGCCGATGCCGATCCGGCGGTCAACGCCGCCGTGATCATCGGCGGCGGCCGCACCTTCATCGCCGGCGCCGATATCAAGGAATTCGGCAAGACGCCGCTGCAGCCCTATCTGCCCGATGTGCTCAAGCGTATCGAAGCGATGACCAAGCCGGTGGTGGCGGCGCTGCACGGCACTGCTTTGGGCGGCGGTTTTGAAGTGGCGCTGACCTGCCACTGGCGCGTGGCGCTGGAAAGCGGCCAGGTCGGCCTGCCGGAAGTGAAGCTTGGCCTGCTGCCGGGCTCGGGCGGCACGCAGCGCCTGCCGCGCCTGGTCGGACCGAAAGTGGCGCTCGACATGATCGTATCGGGCAATCCGATCCCGGCGAAGAAGGCGGCCGAACTTGGCGCCATTGACGAAATCGTGACCGGCGACCTGTTGGAGGGTGCGCTCGCCTACGCCAAAACGGTAGTGGCCGAACAGCGCCCGCTGCGGCTGGTGCGCGACATGAACGACAAGGTCAGCAATGTCGATCCGGCAGTATTCGCCGATTATCGCAAGAGCATCGAACGCAAGGCCAGGGGCTTCCTCGGCCCGTGGCGCTGCATCGATGCGGTGGAAGCGGCCACCAGGCTGCCGATCGACGAAGGCCTGGCCAAGGAACGCGAATACTTCTTCGAATGCATGGCCAGCCCGCAACGCGCCGCGCAGATTCATGCCTTCTTCGCCGAACGCGAAGCCGCCAAAATCCCCGACCTGCCCGAGGAGGCGAAGCCCAAGCCGATCAAGTCGGCCGCCGTGCTTGGCGCCGGCACCATGGGCGGCGGCATCGCCATGAACTTCGCCAATGCGGGTATTCCGGTGAAGCTGCTGGATGTCTCACAGGAATCGCTGAGCCGCGGCCTTGGCGTGATCGAAAAGAACTACGCCACGTCCGTGGCGCGCGGCAGCATGAAGCAGGAGGCGATGGATCGGGCGATGAAGCTGATCTCCGGCACCCAGCGCTTCGAGGATATCGGCGATGCCGATATCGTGGTGGAGGCCGTGTTCGAGGAGATGGGCGTCAAGAAGGAGGTGTTCGGCAAGCTCGACAAGGTAATGAAGCCGGGTGCGGTGCTGGCCACCAACACCTCGACGCTCGACATCGACGAGATCGCCGCCTCCACCAAGCGGCCGCAGGATGTGATAGGCACGCATTTCTTCAGCCCGGCGAATGTGATGAAGCTGCTGGAGAACGTGCGCGGCGCGAAGTCTTCACCCGAGACCATCGCCACCGTGATGGCGCTGGGCAAACAGCTGAAGAAGGTGGCGGTGCTGGCCGGCAATTGTGACGGCTTCATCGGCAATCGCATGCTGCATGGGTACTTACGCGAGGCGAATTTCCTGCTCGAAGAAGGCTGCAGCCCTGAGCAGATCGACCGCGCGCTGGAAGACTTCGGCCTCGCCATGGGGCCGTTCAGGATGAGCGACCTGGCCGGCCTGGATGTCGGCTGGCGCATCCGCAAGGGCAAGGCGCATCTGCGCCCCAAGGACGAGCGCTATTCCAGGGTCGCCGACCAGCTTTGCGAACTGGGTCGCTTCGGCCAGAAGACCGGCGCGGGTTTCTACAAATACGAAGGCCGCGATGCGGTGCCCGATCCGGTGGTCAAGGACATCATCCTGGCCGCATCCAGAGAGCAAGGCATTGAACGGCGGGAGATTTCCGACGAGGAAATTGTCCAGCGCTGCATGTATCCGCTGGCCAACGAGGGCGCCAAGATCCTGGAGGAAGGCATCGCCATCCGGTCCGGCGATATCGACATCACCTACCTTTTCGGCTATGGCTTCCCCGTTTATCGGGGCGGGCCGATGTTCTGGGCCGAACAGATCGGCCTCGACAAGGTGCTCGCCACGATCCGCGGCTTCCACAAGATCCACGGCAAGTTCTGGGAACCGGCCAAGCTGCTGGTCGAACGGGCCGAGGCCGGCAAGGGGTGGAGCAGCCGCTAAAGGCCTGAACTCCTTTTCAGAGGGTGCGTTAGAGTACGATGTCCGAACCCGCTGCCGTTTCCATTCCGGGCGCCGCTGATCCCATCGGCGCCCGGCGCACGTTTGCCATCATCGCGCATCCCGATGCCGGCAAAACGACCCTGACCGAAAAGCTGCTGCTGTTCGGCGGCGCCATCCATCTGGCCGGCGCCGTGAAGGCCCGCGGCGAAAGCCGGCGCGCCCGCTCCGACTTCCTGAAAATCGAGCAGCAGCGCGGCATTTCGGTCTCCACCTCGGTGATGAATTTCGAATACAAGGGCTGGACCTTCAACCTGCTCGACACGCCGGGCCATGAAGACTTCAGCGAGGATACCTACCGCACGCTGACGGCGGTGGATTCCGCCGTGATGGTGCTCGATGCCGCCAAGGGTATCGAAACCCAGACGCGCAAGCTGTTCGAAGTCTGCCGCCTGCGCGATGTGCCGATCGCCACTTTCGTCAACAAGATCGACCGCGAGTCGCTCGACCCCTTCGCGTTGCTGGATGAGGTGGCTTCCACGCTGGCGCTGGAATGCGTGCCGGCGAACTGGCCGGTCGGCATGGGCTACGATTTCAAGGGCTGCTACGACCTGTTCGGCAAGCGCCTGTTGCTGGTCGGCAAGGAAAACAAGAACCTGGAACCGGAAGTCATCATCCTGGACAAGGGTCTGGACGATCCGCGCGCCGCCGAGATGATCCCGGCTGCGCAGCTCGCCAAACTGCAGGAAGACATCGCGCTGATCGAAGGCGCCTGCCCGCCCTTCGATGTGGAAGCCTATCGCCAGGGCCATATGACGCCGGTCTATTTCGGTTCGGCGCTGAAGAATTTCGGCGTTGACGAGTTGCTGAAGGGCCTGGGCGAATTCGCCCCGCCGCCGCGGCCGCAGCCGAGCGACAAGCGCATGATCCAGCCGACCGAGAAGGCCGTCACCGGTTTCGTGTTCAAGGTCCAGGCCAATATGGACAAGAACCACCGCGACCGCGTCGCCTTCCTGCGGCTGTGCTCGGGCCATTTCAAGCGCGGCATGAAGCTCAAGCAGGTCAGCACCGGCAAGCCGATCACGGTGAGCAATCCGACGCTGTTCTTCGCGCAGGACCGTTCGCTGGCCGACGAAGCCTGGCCGGGTGATATCATCGGCATTCCCAATCACGGCGTGCTGCGGGTCGGCGACACGCTGACCGAAAGCGAAGATCTGCGTTTCACCGGCATTCCGAATTTCGCGCCGGAAATCCTGCGCCGCGTGCGGCTCTCCGACCCGATGAAGGCCAAGCATCTGCAGCGCGCGCTGGAAGACCTGGCCGAGGAAGGCGTCACCCAGGTATTCCGGCCCCGGATCGGCGCCGACTGGATCGTCGGTCTGGTCGGTCCGCTGCAGCTCGACGTGCTGTCGGCCCGGCTGGCCGAGGAATACAATCTCGAGGTCGGTTTCGAGCAGGCGCCCTACGAAACCGCCCGCTGGGTCGATGCCGAAGACAAGCGCGACCTGGACCTGTTTGTGGAGCAAAACCGCGGCACCATCGCCAACGACCGCGAGGGCAGCCCGGTCTTCATGGCCCGCAATACCTGGGAACTCTCCTATATCGAGAAGAAATGGGATAAGATCCGGTTCCATGCCACACGGGAACGTCATTAACCGTCTCGACCGCCCCTCTCTGCCGAGGCGCCGCCTGCTCTGCCTGCTGGCGGCCGGCAGCCTGCTGTCCCTGTCTGTCTTGCCGCAGTCGGCGCGGACGCAGGAAAAGGAAAAGAAGAAAAAAAGCGATACCCCGATCGAGAAGCCGCCGATCAACACCTCGCTGCTGGTGGTGGATGCGGTGACGGCACCACTGAACGGCCCGCCGGGCTCCAAGGTGATCCTGACACTCAACATCGATTGCGGTACGGTGGAGAATGCGCGCAAGGTCGACGAGCTGATGCCGCGCGTCTACAACGCGGTGATCTTCGAGCTGAATCGCGATCCGCTCGGCAAGGACGGCCGGCTCTATGACAACGATATCGAGGCTCTGAAGCGGCGGCTGGTCTACCAGATCAACCGCAATCTGCAGGGCCCGCAGGTGGTCGGCGTCTATATCCGCTCATTGCAGGAAGTGCCGCTGCGGCCGCCCCCGCGCTCCTGAACAGGGCGATTGTAATTCTCTAGTCGTCGCGGGCGAACAGGATCGACTTGGCGCGCATGTCGTCGATGCTGCCCATCAGATCATCGATCTTGGCTTCCAGCAGATCCGCCGCCTGGCGCGCCAGGCTGAGCTCCTCTTCCACCGCCTGCAGCATGGCCTGCCGCGCGGCGCCGATGATGGCGCCATTGGGCTGGGCCGGGAAGCTGACGCATTTGGAAACGAAGCGCCGCACCGCCGACGCGGACGGCAGCGTGCCGAGCACCAGCTGGGCCGGCAGCGCCACCACCAGCCAGCCGGCCTCGCCGGCAATCACGGCGAAATCGCCATGGCGGAAACCGGGATGCGGCGCCGCGCCCGGAGCGGCACCGGGCAGCGCGAGGGAGGCGGCCTCCCAGCCGAAGGCGAGAAATTCCTGCTCGGCCGCCACCCGCGCATCGTGCAAGGAGGCGTCATTCGGCGTCCGGTCGGTCGGCAATTCGCTATCGGTCACGCTTCGCTCCTCACGGCCTGGCCTCCAGGGCTGCCGCATTGGCGCGTAAATTCGCCGGCGACAGCGTGCCCACCACGATACTGCAAACGCCCGGCAGAGTCGCGGCCGCCCGTAAAGCCGCAGCCAGATCGGCGGCATGGCCGCTGGCCAGCGCCTTCTTGACCAGCACACCCCTGCCCTCCCGGCCGGCGCGCGCGATCAGCGGCGCCTCGTCCGTATAATCTGGATTATATGCCGCCATCAGGATATCGACGAGCGGCAGCATGCGCTCGCCACCGGCCGCCGTCTTGCCGGAAAATCCCGTCGCCCGGATCAGGCCTTGCTGCTTCAGCAGCGCCAGCATTTCGGCGGCCGGGAGGAAGCGGTCGCCGGTTTCGTCGATGCCATCGGAATGCAGCAGCACGGCATCCAGATACTCGGTGCGCAGCAGGCGCAGGCTGTTTTCCACCGAGGCGCGGATCGCAGGGGCCGAGAAATCGAACCGTGAAACGCCGTTCTGGAAAGACTCTCCGGCCTTGGTGGCGATCACCCAGTCCTCACGTTTGCCGGGACGAAGCTGCCCCAGCCGCTGCTCGCTCAGGCCATAGGCCGGTGCCGTATCGAGCAGATTGATGCCGAGGTCGCGCGCCGTTTCCAGCAGCGTCACCACCGCCCCATCATCAGGCAGATCGAAACCCTGCGGATATTTCACGCCCGCATTGCGGCCGAGCTTCACCGTGCCGAGCCCGAGCAGGCTGACGGAAATGCCGGTCGATCCGAGCGGCCTCATGTCCATGCCAGAGTCTCCCAGGGCGCCGGCGCAACGGCTGGCGCGGCCCAGTCGGGCCAGACAGGCTGTGTGCTGCCACGGGGCGGCGGCAGATCGGCAAGAACCAGGTCGGCCAGTTGCGGCGCCAGCGCCAGCTTGGTCGGCCAGGCCAGCGTGATCAGACCCGCGCGTTTCAGCACCGGACCCTCCGGCTTGCGACCGTCTTCCGTCGCCCCCTCGGCGCGGTCGACGCGGTAGCCGGCAAAGCGGCTGCGGCTGAAATCCAGTTTCGGCAGCAGGGTGGCGAATTCCTGGCGAGCGGCGGCGATCAGACCGGCCTCGCTCTGGCCCACACCGTTCTCGGCCAGCAGGCCGCCGACATACCAGACCAGCGAGCCGTCGCTGCGTTTATGCGTGGTGATGGTGACGCGCGGCTTGTCGCTGGTATCGAAGCAATGCGCCCAGAGCGGTGCCGGAGCCTGCTCCACCAGCAGCATCTGCAGCGGCCGGCGCTGCGCCGCCTGCAGCGGCAGACCGAGTTGGGGCAGCAAAATCTCGTTACCGGCACCGGCCGTGGAAACCAGCCGGCCGGCCGTGATGCAGCGGCCATCTTCCAGCTGCAGCACGACATGACCGGCCTGCGGCACGACCGTTGCCCGGCCGTGTTTGATGCAGCCCTTGCCCAGCTCGGCCAGCGCTGCCAGCAGCATGGGCACATCCAGCACGCATTCATCCAGCGCATAGACAGCGCCGACATGATCAGGGTCCTGCAGCGCCAGTGGCCAGTCCTTTTGCGCCAGCGCCTCGACCCGTCCGCGTACCAGCTTGCTGCCAAAGAATCCGGCGATGCGGCTGGTCAGCGTGCGTCGCGCCCAGAAAAGATGATTCTCTGCCGCCAGCTTCGCCCCGCGCAGGTCGATCTCGCCGCTCCCATTGAGACAGGCGCGCCAGCGCGTCGGCATATCGGCCAAGGCGGCGCTGTCGGCATTCAGCCTGAGGTCGATGGCATATTTCAGTCCGCCATGGATGATGCCCTGCGAGGCGAGCGTCTGTCCCGCGCCGAGCGCATCGTTCTCGATCAGCAGTGCGGCATAGCCCGCCGCCTTCAGGCGTGCCAGCAGCCAGAGGCCGGCAATGCCGCCGCCGAGGATCGCGACGTCGACATCGGGCTCGGTCATCGCGAACTCAGCTCTGCAGCTTCTTGATGGTCGCCGTGGTGCTCTGTCCGGCGACATGGCGCGCGACCTGCACCTCGCCGCCATAGGCGCGCACGATATCGGCGCCCACCACCTGGTCGATCGTATAATCGCCGCCCTTGACCAGCAGATCGGGCCTGAGCAGTTCGAGCAGCGGGATCGGCGTATCCTCGGCGAACACGATGACCAGATCGACCAGGGTCAGCGCGGCCAGCAGCTGGGCGCGGTGGCGCTCATCCTGCACCGGACGGCTGTCGCCCTTCAGCTTCTTCACCGAGGCATCCGCGTTGATCGCGACGATCAGGCGGTCGCATTGCGCGCGCACATCCGAGAGCAGGGCCAGATGACCGGGATGCAGCAGGTCGAACACGCCGTTGGTGAAACCGATGCGCTCGCCGCGGCTGCGCCACAGCGCGACACGCTCGGCGGCCAGCTGCGGCGTGACGATCTTGGCCTCGATGCCATGCGGGTCTGGCATGTGCAGAGCGAGACGCAATTCCTCGGGATGCACCACGGCGGTGCCGATCTTGCCGACGACAATACCGGCAGCCAGGTTGGCCAGCCGGGCGGCCTGCGGCAGCGGGCGGCCGACGGCCAGGGCGGCGGCAATCGTCGCCACCACGGTGTCGCCGGCGCCGGAGACATCGAACACCTCGCGCGCTTCGGCGGCGAGGTGCAGCGGGGCCTCCTGCCCCTGAACCAGCGTCATGCCGGCGGCGCCGCGCGTCACCAGCACATTGGCGATGCCGGCGTCATTGACCAGCTTGCGCGCGGCAGCCACCGCGCTGTCGTCGTCGCTGCAGCTCTCGCCGGTGGCCAAAGCAGCCTCGGCGCGGTTCGGCGTCACCAGCGTGGCGCCCTTGTAGCGGCGATAATCGCTACCCTTGGGATCGACCAGCACCGGCTTGCCGGCCCTGGCGGCTGCCTTGATGAGTTTTGCCAGCACGCGGTCGCTGACGGCGCCCTTGGCATAATCCGACAGCACCAGCACGGCATTGTCGGCGAGCGCCTCAAGCGCCGCCTTGATCAGCGCATCGACGGCGGCATCCGACGGCTGCGCCCGGCTTTCGCGGTCGACACGCAGCAGCTGCTGCCGGCTGCCGATGAAGCGCGTCTTCTCGATGGTATGCCAGGTTTCGTCGACTACCAGATGGGCCTCGATGCCCGGCTCCAGCGCCAGCACCTCGTTGAGCTGGTCGGCCGCCACATCGTCGCCCGCCAGGCCGAACAGGGCGACCCTGGCGCCGAGGGCGGCGAGATTGCGCGCCACATTGCCGGCGCCACCGGGCATGACGATTTCGCGCTCGATCTGCATCACCGGGATCGGCGCCTCGGGCGAAATGCGTTCCACCCCGCCATAGACGAAGCGGTCGAGCATCACATCGCCCACCACCAGCACGCGGGCGGCGGCAAAATCGGCGGGATCGGCGGCGAAATCGGACATGACTTTTCGATACACCGGCGAGGGGGCAAATGCCAGTCCCGACACGAAATCTCAGGTCTGCAGCAGGCGCCGCCCGGCCCCTTCCAGCACCAGGGCGGTGAGCCGGCCGGTGGTATAGGCGCCGGTATCGACGCCGATCCGGTTGGGCCGCCATTCCACCTCGTGGACGATGGTATGGCCATGCACCACGATCATGCCGTGGTCGACTTCCGAATCGAGGAATACATCGCGAATCCAGATCATCTGCTCGCGGCTCTGGCGGTCCAGCGGCAGGCCCGGCTTGATCCCGGCATGGACGAAGAGATAGTCGCCGAACTGCACCTGCAGCGGCAGGCCGAGCAGGAACTGCTTGTGATGTCGTGGCAGGACACCGAGCAGGGCACGCTGGGTCAGCAGCAGTTCATCGAATGAGCCGGGAATTTTGACCTTGTAGCTGCGCAGCGTGGCATCGCCGCCATTGGCGAGCCACAGCGAGGCGCCATAGGGCGCATCGAGGAATTCCAGCAGCATGGCCTCGTGATTGCCGAGCAGTGTGACGACTTCCACCCGGGTCGCATCGGTACTGGGGAAACGCGGCCGCGTCAGCCGTTCGATCACGCCATGCGATTCAGCCCCGCGGTCGATATAGTCACCCAGATAGACGATGGCGCATTGTGCCGGCGCCGTCGCGAGATCGGCTTCGATCTTGGCATGCAGCTGGTCGAGCAGATCGGCGCGGCCATGGATGTCGCCGATGGCGTAGACGCGGAGCCCGGGCGGCAGACTGGCTTCACCGATCAGCATGGGCCGATCAGCATGGGGCGCTTATTGCGGCGAACGCTTGGCAAGGATGCGCTGCAGGGTGCGGCGATGCATCTTCAGCCGGCGCGCCGTCTCCGACACATTACGGTCGCAGAGTTCGAAAACACGCTGGATATGTTCCCAGCGCACGCGTTCAGCCGACATCGGCTCGTCCGGCGGCGCCGGATGCGCAGCATTGCCGACGCGCAGCGCACGATCGACGTCATCGGCATCGGCCGGCTTGGGCAGATAATCGGCGGCACCGGCCTTCACGGCGGCCACGGCGGTGGCGATATTGCCATAGCCGGTGAGCATCACGACGCGCGCATCCTGGCGCACCTGGCGGATGGCCGTGACGACATCAAGGCCGTTGCCGTCACCCAGCTTGAGATCGACCACGGCATAGGCCGGCGGCTTGGCCCGCGCCATCTGAATGCCGATCGCCACCGACTCTGCGGTCTGCACCACATAGCCGCGCTTTTCCATTGCGCGCGCCAGGCGCAGGCGCAGCGGTTCATCGTCATCGACGATCAGCAGGGTCATATCGGTCATGACGGCAGAATGTACCGTAGCGGGGCTTTGGCGCAACCCTCGCGCGGTTCGGCGGCTATTTTGCCGTCAGGTCGCGCGGCCAGCTGACCGAAACCTGGGTCCCGCCGCCGTGCCGGTTGGCGAAGGCCACGGAGGCCCCGCTGCGACGCAACAGGTTCATTGCGATAAAGACGCCCAATCCCATGCCACCGCTGTCGGGCCGGCTGGTCACATAGGGTTCGCCCAGCGCCGACAGAATATCGACATTCAGGCCCGGACCGTCGTCGAGAATACGCAGGCGGATGAATTTATCATCCCAGTCGACCTCGATATCGACGCTGGTGCGGGCGAATTCCATGGCATTCTGCAGCAGGTTCCCCAGGCCATGGAGGATTTCAGGCCGGCGCGGCAGCAGCGGCGGCGTACCGGTGCCGATCAGGCGAACGGCGAAAGCAATGTCTTCGCGGCGCCAGGGCTGCGCCACCATCTCCATCATGTTGGCAATGCCAAGGTCGGAAAAGGCTTCCGGATCCGAGGTGGCCGAGGGGCGGCGCGACAGGCGGGCGAGAATATCGCGACAGCGTTCGACCTGGCTCTGCAGCAGCGCCACATCTTCCGCCAGCGGATGGTCGGCCGGCAGTTCGCGCCCGATCTCCTTCACCACCACGGCAATGGTGCCCAGCGGCGAGCCCAGTTCATGCGCCGCCGCCGCCGCAAGTCCGCCAAGTGCCGAAACCTGCTGCTCACGGGCCAGCGCCATCTGCGTGGCGGCCAGTGCATCCGACATGCGGCGGGCTTCCTCCGCCACCTGCCAGGCATAGGCCGCGATGAACAGCGTGCCGAGCACCAGCGCGGTCAGGTTGCCCCATTGCAGCAGCGGCGGCTGCAGCACTTCGGCGGGATCGCCCCATGGCAGCGGGAAATGATAGATCGTGATCGCCGTGGTCAGCGCAAAGGCCAGCAGGCCGAGCACCACGGTGGAGCGCAGCGTCAGGATGGTGGCCGAAACGGTGACCGGCACCAGGATCAGCACGGTGAAGGGATTGTCGATGCCGCCGGTGAGGAACAGCAGGATGCAGAGCTGGATCTGGTCGAAAGCCAGATAGAAGGCCGCGCCCTTCTCGCTCAGGCGTTTCGCCGTCGGGTAGACGACGAACAGCACGATGTTGAGCAGCGCCGAAACGCCGACGACGGCCAGTGCCGGCAGCAGGGGCAGCCGGAAATTCAGGCCGAAATGCACAAACAGAATGGCCAGCAACTGACCGATGATGGCGATCCAGCGCAGCAGCACCAGGGTCTGCAGGCGCACGCGGCCGGCCGGATCGTCGGCGGCACTCAGATGCGGACCGAGACGGTCGCGCAGACGATCGAGCAATGCGGCCATTACCGCAGGACTTTCTTCATCGCATATCTTCGTGCCAGTTGCGGCCGTCGCGTTCGATCAGGCCGATGGCGGCCGAAGGCCCCCAGCTGCCAGCGGTATAGAGTTTCGGTCGATCCGCCTGCGCCTGCCAGGCGGCCAAGATCGGCTCGATCCAGCGCCAGGCGGCGTCGACCTCGTCGCTGCGCATGAACAGCATGGGATTGCCGCGCACCACATCCATCAGCAGACGCTCATAGGCATCGGGCTGCCGGCCATGGAAGGTTTCGGCGAAACTCAGGTTGAGCGGCGCGGTGCGCAGGCGCATGCCGCCCGGTCCCGGCACCTTGCTCATCATATGCAACGAGATACCTTCATCCGGTTGCAGGCGGATCACCAGGCGGTTCGGCACCACGTCGCGCACTGCGCCCGGGAAGATCAGATGCGGCACTGGACGGAACTGCACCACGATTTCAGACCGCCGCACCGGCAGGCGTTTTCCGGTGCGCAGGTAAAACGGCACGCCGGCCCAGCGCCAGGTCTCGACCTCCGCCTTCACCACCACGAAGGTTTCCGTGGTGCTGTCGTCGCGTTCGATCTCCTCGGTATAGGCCGGCACGGCATGGCCATCCACCGCACCGGCGCCATACTGGCCGCGCACGGTCTTCTCGCCGATGTTGCCGTCCGCCAGCGGACGCAGTGCCTCCAGCACCTTCAGTTTTTCGTCGCGCACCGCATCGGCAGCAAAGGCATTCGGCGGTTCCATTGCCACCAGACACAGCAGCTGCAGCAGATGATTCTGGATCATGTCGCGCAGGGCGCCGGCATGGTCGTAATAGCCGGCACGGCCTTCGACGCCGATCTTCTCGGCCACCGTGACCTGCACATGATCGACCACGCCGCGATGCCAGACCGGTTCGAACAGGGCATTGGCAAAGCGCAGCGCCATCAGGTTTTGCACCGTCTCCTTGCCGAGATAGTGGTCGATGCGGAAAACACGGTCTTCGCTGAAAGCCGCCGCCACCGCACCGTTGACGGCGCGGGCCGATGCCAGGTCGTGACCGATGGGCTTTTCCAGCACTACGCGGGCCTGCGGCCGGTTCAGACCGGCAGCGGCGAGCTGGGTGCAGACCGGGCCGAAGAAACGCGGCGCCATGGCCAGATAGAAAACCACGACGCGGTCGGCGGGGCCATCCAGCGCGCGGGCCAGCGCGGCATAATCGCCGGGCGTCTCGGCGTCGAGACTGAGATAGCGGAAACGGGCGAGAAAACGGTCGACGGACTTTTCGTTGTAATCGCCGGCATCGAGGTGTCGATCGAGCGCGGCGCGGGCCAGAATGCGGAACTCCTCATCCGGCATGTGGCCGCGCGCCACCGCGAACAGCCGGGCGTCGTCATTGAGCTGGCCGGCGACATCGCGGTGATACAGAGCCGGCACCAGCTTGCGCAGCGAAAGGTCGCCGGTGGCGCCGAAGATGACGAGATCGAAGGAGAAGCTGCCGCTTGGATTGGTCATGGCATCACCGTGGCAAACTCCGTGCGGCTAATCAATCACCCTCAGTCGTCGATGAAATGCGGTTCGGGCCGTTCATGCAACGCTTCGTAATGCACCAGAACGGGCTCGGCTCCCAGCCGCTGCGGCCGGCCGGCCCGGAAGGCCCATTCGCCACGATCGCAATTTTCGGCCCGGACATAGCCATTGATATAGAGGCGCCGATCGGCTGCCGTGGTGTTGATGCCCGAGCCATGCACCAGGTAGGGCGACCAGAGCGCCAGATCGCCGGGCGCCAGTTCCAGGTCCACCGCCGCGGCCGGATCGAGGCCAGCGGCCATCAGGGCCGCATCCTGCATCGACTGCTGCAGGATCGGACCATCGCCGCCCAGGCCGAGATCGCCCAGCCAATGGCTGCCAGGGATCACCTTCATGGCGCCACTGGCCCGCGTATGCGGATCGATGGCGATGCCGGTCTGCACATAGGATCCGGCAAGATCGCGGAAGGCGGTGGCAGGCCGGCGGAAGCGACTGTCCTGATGATAGGCGAATTCCACCCGGGCCGCGCCCGGCGGCTTCCAGTGCATCTGGTTGATGATCTGCTTCAGGCTGTCGCCGATCAGCGGCTGCAGCACGGCGGCGAAGCGCAGGTCCAGGCGGACGCGGTCGAGCGCCGCATCGCGCCAGGACGGCCATTGCACCATGCGCAGGATGCGGCCCAGATGCGGGTCGTCGCCCAGCCGGAACAGCAGGTTGCCATGCCGGAAGCTGCGCCCGAGTGCCAGGCCGGCGGCCTGCAGGCGGTCGAAAGCTCCGGCCATGACGACCACTTCGGCCGGAGAAAACAGTCCACGGACGATCGCATAGCCGTCCCGGGCATAGGCCGTGCGCAGGACTTCAGGCTCCGGCAGCCGGACTTCCCAGTTGTGGTCAAGCTCCGGTTGGTCGGCTGAACGGGCGGCGGAAAACGCGGACATCTGTGGATAACTCCGATTCGGCCTCGAAGACTTAAGGGCTTAGCACGGCTGTTTCCAGAGATTCTTGTGGATAATGGAAGAGTCCGATTGACCGAACCCCGATTTTGGCGCCTTTACTCCATTTAGCGGCCAAAGCCAATATGGGGGCTAGATATGGTGTGGACTGACGAGAAAGTTAAACTCCTGGTGCAATACTGGGAATCCGGCCAGTCGATCACGCAGATCGGCAAGCAGCTGGGCATGACCCGCAACGCCGTGGTCGGCAAGGCGCACCGGATCGGTCTTGCCAAGCGGGCCTCACCGATCATGCGCAGCGAAAAGCCGGCCCAGCCGCGCCCGGCCACCAGCCATGGCGGTGGCGGATCCAGCGGCGGGGGCGGACATACGGCTGCAGCGCCCGCCCCTGCCCGAGCCCCCGTGCAGGTGCGCGAAGACGCAGCCACCCCGGCCGGCCATCACAGCCCGGCTTCCCAGGCCCAGCTGACCGCAGCCATGCTGGCGGCGCTGACGCCATCGACCGGCCCGCGCTGCAAGTGGCCGATCGGCGACCCCAAGAGCGCCGAATTCGATTTCTGCAGTCATGTGGCACTACCGGGTAAACCCTACTGCGCGTCGCATTGCGCAGCGGCCTACACGAACTGGAACCCGGAGAGCGCCGTCGAGGCGGTCAAGGCGATCAACGCCGCCTGAACCATCCCGAAGGTCCGGTTTCCGCAAAAAGCCCGGCAGGTTTCCCTGCCGGGCTTTTTCGTTGCGGCATGCGCAAAAGTTTATGACGCGGCCTTCATCATCTGGGCTTCTGCCACACAGTTGACCATCCAGGGCGTGCCGAACTGATCGGTCACAGTGCCGAAAGCCGCGGCCCAGAAGGTCTTCTGCAGCGGGCTGGTGATGGCGCCACCGTTAGACAACGCGGCGAAAATCCGCTCGGCCTCCGGCACGCTGGTGACATTCAGCGTCACCGACATGCCCTGCATCTTCTCGGACATGTTGGGCGGATAATCGGATGCCATCAGCGACACATTTCCGAGTTCCATGCAGGCATGCATGATCAGGTTCTCGGCGCCGGTCATGTCCGGCGCGCAGCCGCCTTCAGGCGGCGCTTCGCCTGCCGGCATCGGCGGCGCTTCGCTATATTTCATCATCGCGACGATCCTGCCGCCGAGATGCTTTTCGTAATAGCGGAACGCCGCTTCGCATTGGCCGTTGAACATCAGATAGGGATTGATCTGCACGATACGCTCCTTCTGTGGGGATGATCCGACCGGCTTCGGCCAACATGGCGTAATAAAAGGCGCCAGCATTTGACATCTCGCCATCGACGCGATATATAACCAATAGGTTATATGCATGTCAAGCAATGCACAGAGAAGGAAGACTGCGATGAGTTATGTGGACGGTTTCCTGTTGCCGGTGCCGAAGAAGAATCTGGCGGCCTACAAGAAGATGGCCGCCAAGGCCGGCAAGATCTGGCGCGAGCATGGTGCGCTGGATTATCGCGAATGCGCCGGCGACGACCTCAAGACCGCCTTCGGCCTGCCCTATCCCAAGCTGATGAAGCTGAAGAAAGGCGAAGTGCCGGTATTTTCCTGGATCATGTTCAAGTCGCGCAAGCATCGCGACACGGTCAATGCCAAAGTGATGAAGGACCCGCGCATCCAGGCAATGTGCCCCGACCCGAAGCAGATGCCTTTCGACGTGAAGCGCATGTGCTACGGCGGCTTCAAGACGCTGGTAAAGGCATAAGTTTCAGCGGGGGTTCCGGCCCGGTAAGGTCAGCGCGGCCCTGAGCCCGCCCAGCGGCGATCGTTCGAGATCGATCGTGCCGCCATAGATGGTGACCAGGTCTGCCACGATGGCGAGGCCCAGGCCGGAGCCGGCCCTGGTTTCGTCCAGGCGAATACCGCGGGCGAGCGCCAGGGCCACCGCGGTATCGGCTATCCCCGGTCCGTCATCCTCCACGGTAATGACCACTGGATCGGCATCCTGCGCGGCAATGCGGATTTTGCCGCGCGCCCATTTGCAGGCATTCTCAATCAGGTTACCCATCATCTCTTCGAGATCGCCGCGGTCGCCCGGGAAGGCCAGCGTGGCCGGAATATCGATCTCGAAGGCTAGCCCCTTGGCCGCATGCACGCGTTTGAGGACATCGACGATATCCTGCACCACGGGCCGCACCGCCGTGCCGACGCCGAGCGCCGGCCCCGATCCGGTCGCGGCCGCCGCCCGCGCCAGATGCCTCTCGATCAGCCGCACCATCACGCCGACCTGTTCATCCATTACCTTGCGGTCCGGGACTTCATGCAGTTCGGCCTTGAGCACGGCCAGCGGAGTCTTCAGGCCATGTGCCAGATTGCCGACATGCGTGCGAGCCCGCTCGATCAGCAACGCGTCATGTGCCAGCACGGCATTCATCGCATCGGCCAATGGTGCGACTTCGCGCGGATAATCGCCCTCAAGTCGGGTGGATTTTCCGCTGCGGATCGCGGCGAGGCCGGCGGTCATGGCACGCAGCGGCTGCAGGCCGAACCGCACCTGAACCACGATCGCACCGACCATACCGAAAGCAAACAGCACCAGGGCTGCCAGCAGTACCGTATCGAAACCGCGGACGCGGCTGTTGATGTCGCGCAGGTCGCCGGCGACCGCGACATGCATCGGACCGTCGCCGCCGGGGAATTGCAAATCCCGCTCTGCGGCCAGCAGCGACTCGCCATTCGGCCCTGCGATACGGTGGCGCTGCATCTCGGTTCCGTCGTCATGTCGCGGCAGGGTGCTGTCCCACAGCGAGCGCGACCGCACCAGCCGGCCGGAGGGTTCCGCCACCTGCCAGTACCAGCCGGAAAATACCTGCTCGAAACGTGGGTCGCCCAGCGGTTTGGTCACCGTCACGGCGCCATCCGATCCGACCTCGATGGCAGCGATCATGGCGCGCAACAGGGCATCGAGACGCTGACCGAATTCCTGTTCGGCAGAATTGCGGAAAGCGGTGGTCAGCACGATGCCGCCGGCGGAAAGCAGGACCAGCATCCAGACCGTGGCAGCCGCGATCAACCGGAAGGTCAGCGAGCGTCGCGGCCGCGGCAATCCTGCACCGGCGGTCACGATGCAGCTGCCTCGGCCAGGCGATAGCCCTGACCACGAACCGTGTGGATCATCTCCGCACCCAGCTTGCGACGGATGCGGCCGATCAGGACCTCGAGCACATTGGAGTCGCGGTCGAAATGGCGATCGTAAACATGCTCGATCAATTCCGTACGGCTCACCACCTTGCCGGCATGATGCATGAGATAGGACAGGATGCGGAATTCCTGCGCCGTCAACTGCACCGGAATCCCATCGAAGCTGAAGCGGCCGGCGAGAGAATCGAGATGCAGCTTGCCGCAGGCCAGTTCCGGCTGGGCGTGGCCCGCGGCACGGCGGATCAGAGCACGCAGGCGATAGACCACCTCGTCCATCTCGAAGGGTTTGGTCAGGTAGTCATCCGCACCGGCCTGGAAGCCGGTCATCTTTTCCGACCAGCGGCTGCGCGCGGTCAGAATCAGTACCGGCAGGGTGCGGCCGGCGTCGCGCCAGCGCCGCAATATGGTGATACCGTCGATTTTCGGCAGGCCAAGATCGAGCACGGCGGCATCGTAGGGTTCGGTATCGCCCAGATGCCAGCCCTCCTCGCCATCATAGGCGACATCGACGACAAAGCCGGCCGCCTCCAGCGTCTGCTGCAGGCGCAGGGCCAATACCGGCTCGTCCTCGACGATAAGGATTCTCATTCGCGGCTATGCGGTCTGTCCACCTTCAGCAGCGCACCGCTGCGGGCATCATAATAGACCTTCAGAACGCGGCCTTCGACGGTAAGAAGCTTGAGTTCGTAGACCATTTTTCCGTCCTTGCTCTCCAGCTCGGCCTCGATCAGCCGTCCGTTATGGGCCTTCTCGGCCTCGGCCAGCACCTCGCGCAACGGCTTGATCTCACCCGCTTCGACCGCCCTGCGCGCACGGTCGTGGTCGCGCTCGCCAGCTTGCGCAACCGGCGCGGCGAGTATCAGGCAGAGCATCAGACCCATAAATCGCATAGATGCACCATAGCGGCCGGAAGCTGAACGGCCGATGAACGTGCCGGTCAGGCCCGGTTCAGCCCACCTCCGCTAGCATTCACCCATCGCAAACACGAGGGAAATGCCATGCTCCGCAAAATGCTGTTTCAGGGTCTGGTGGCTGCCGCCATCATCGCCGGCGCTGCCGCCGCCTACGCCGCTGTGGCGGATTCCGCACCGTCGCAGCACGCCAACGCCAGTCAACAGGCTGCCCCGGATAACGGCTACATCCAGCCGGACCGGTCGTCGACGTCACGCGAAAAGGCAGAGCGCCACGATAAGCATCGCGGTGACAGGATGGAAAAGCACCATCGCGGCGACCGCAAGCCTCATCATGACGCCGAGCATGACGATTGAGGCAATCCATGTTCAACCTGAAAAAATACGCCTTCACCCTGCTGCACCTCTGGCACGCCGTTCTCGCCGGCGGTTTCCTCGTCGCCTATATCACCGCCGATGAGGATACCTATGCCATGCACCTCTTCGCTGGTTATACGGTGCTGGCGGCCATCGCGGTCCGCCTGCTGGTCGGCATGCTGGCACCGGCCGGCAATGTATGGCATCTGCCGCGACCGAGCCTGAGCGCAACGCTGGCCTGGTTCGGCCGCCGCCGCGGCCGCAATCCCTTCTTCGCCTGGTTCGCCGTCACCCTGCTCGGCATGGTCGGTCTCGCCGCTGCCAGCGGTGCCATCGCCGATGTCGTGACCTGGATGGAAGACCTGCATGAGGGTATTGCCGAAACCTCGCTGTGGGTGATCTTCGGCCATATCGCCTTCGTCATCACGATCTATAACGGCCGCCGCATCGTTACCTGGATATCGCAGCGCCTGACCGGCTGGCGCCTGTGGAAGGAATCTGCCCGATGACAATCCGTGCTCTGTCGATTATCGCTTGCACCGCTCTGGCGCTGCCGCTGACCGCGCTGGCCGCCGGTGCCGCGGATCGCGATGCGATCC
Organism: Ferrovibrio sp.; assembly: GCF_025869515.1. Classification (GTDB taxonomy): domain Bacteria; phylum Pseudomonadota; class Alphaproteobacteria; order Ferrovibrionales; family Ferrovibrionaceae; genus Ferrovibrio. The sequence goes on along the minus strand of NZ_JAOZVR010000100.1, from coordinate 17,758 downwards.
TCGTTGGTTATGCCCGGCAGGCGAAGGCCGCCGATTCCGGCTTCACGACCTTTTCCGCCCAGCGTGGCGAGGCGTTGTATCGCAACCAGTGGGGCAGCGGCGATGTCCGCACGCCATCCTGCGTCTCCTGCCATACCGCCGATCCGCGACAGATTGGCCGCAATGCCAAGACCGGCCGCCTGATCGAGCCGGCTGCGGTATCGAGCAATCCGCAGCGCTATACCGACACAGCGACAGTGGACAAGCATTTCGCCCGCGATTGCAAATCGGTGATCGGCCGCGACTGCACTCCGCTGGAGCGCGGCGATTACATTACCTTCATGCAGGGGCAATAGACATGACGCGGCTTGTCGCTGTCGCACTGGCCATACTGCTGCAGGTCATGGCGGTGATGGATGCGCTGGCCGGCAGCAAATACCTGCCGCCGGTGACCGATGCACTGACCCGGAAAGCCTGCGGTGAATGCCATATGCCCTTCCCGCCGGGCTTTCTGCCGGGCCGGTCATGGTCGGCACTGATGGGTGGTCTCGACGACCATTTCGGCGAGGATGCCGCCCTGCCGCCGGAGCAGGCGGCGCAGATCGAGGCGTATCTGGTGCAGAATGCGAGCAATGGCCCGAACGGCCGCGGGCTGCGCGATTTCATGCGCTGGGTCGCGCCAGCGGGCACACCGCAGCGCATCACGGAAAATCCCGCTTTCCTGCGCGAGCACGATTTCCCCGACCGCGTCTGGCGCGATCCCAAAGTGGTGACGAAATCGAATTGCCTGGCTTGCCACCCGCGCGCCGATCAGGGGTGGTTCGACGACTGAAACACGGCTTCAGTCTTCCAGCAGCCGTTTGGGGTGCAGGCCGTTCACAAAGCCCATGAAGGGCGGATGGATGCTGTAGCCGAGCATGCGGCGGACATGCTCGCTGCACTGTTTCACTCGCTCGCGCGACACCGACAGGCTGAAATTCTCCTGCTGGCGGCACCAGGGCGCACAATACTGGGCGGTGACGCAGAGCCGGCTTGCGCTGCTGACATTGGCGCCGCCGCCATGCCACAGCGTACCGATGAAGAACAGCACCGAGCCGCTCGGCATCACCGCCGGCACGGCACGCGCTGTTTCCTCTGCCGTCGGCATGCGGTCGTCCCATTTGTGGCTGCCGGGAATCAGCAGGGTGGCGCCGTTCTCGGCAGTAAAATCGTCGATTGCCATGATGGTGGCGGCACCCAGCGCCGCACGGGGCCGCGATACACGATAGAAGGCATCGTCGTGATGCGGCGGCTGAGCCGCCTCGCCCGGCAGGATGTCGATGGCCTGTAACTGCGACAGCAGGTAGTTCGGCTCGAAGATGCGGTCCAGCAGCGCCAGGATCACCGGATGTTCGACCAGCGGATTGCAAGCCAGGGTTTTCTCGATCACAGCATAGAGCCGCTTGGTGCCGAAGCCCTCGAAACTGTTGCGGCCGAGGTAGTCGTGGTAATGCGGCTGCAGCGCCGCCCGCATCGCCGCAGCTTCGTCGGCCGAAAACAGATTCTCCAGGATCACATAGCCGTCGCGTTCGATCTCCGCCATCAGGACATCGATCAGAGCGGGATCGACCTGCTCCTGACTGCCGGCGGTCGAGCGGTATTTGCGGGCAAGCTCGGCACGGAAATACTGGCTGACGTCCCTGACGACCATCTTTTCCATGCCGAAGCCCTTTCCTAGTCGCTCAAGGCAGCAAACCGCCGCTGATGGTGGTCGGCATTGCCGAAGGTGGTGTCGAGCATCATCAGCCGCTTCATGTAATGGCCGACATTGAGTTCGTCGGTCATGCCCATGCCGCCATGCACCTGCACGGCCTGCTGGCCGACAAAACGCCCGGAACGGCCGAGCTGCACCTTGGCCGCCGCCGCCGCCTTGGCGCGTTCCTTCGGCTCTGCCGCCGCCTTCAGACTGGCGAGCAGCGCCAGCGAACGCGCGCTTTCCACCTGCATCATCATGTCGACCAGGCGATGCTGGATCACCTGGAACTCGCCGATGGCACGGCCGAACTGCTTGCGCGTCTTGGCATAGGCCAGCGTGGTTTCATGCAGCGCCGCCATGGCACCGACAGCTTCCGAGGCCATGAAGGCAATCGCCTGGTCGACGACGGCCTCGACCGCCGGCATGGCGTTGGCCGGATCGCCCAGCACTGCCAGCACCGGAGCATGATCGAACTGGATGTCGCTGGCACGGCGGTTATCGACGGTGCGGTAGTCATGCCGCGCCACGCCGGCACCCCCAGAAGCGGAGCTGGCATCGACCACGAAAAGTCCGAGCCCCTTCTCGTCAGTGTCGCCGCCCGCCGAACGGGCCAGCACAATCAGCCGGTCGGCGCTCGGCGCATCCCAGACCACGATCTTCTTGCCGCTCAGCGTCCAGCCATCGCTGCTCTTGACGGCCTTTGTGCGCACCTCGTTCAGCGCGAAACGCGAACCATGCTCGGCATGGGCAAAGGCCCATTTCGCCTTGCCCTCGCCAATCGCCGGCAGCCATTCGGCCTTCTGCCCGGCATCGCCGGCGGCCTGGATCAGACCGGCGCCCAGGATCACGGTGGAGAAATACGGCTCGGCGACCATATGGCGGCCGAATCGCTCGGCCAGCAGCATGGTGTCGACCGCTGAGCCACCCAGCCCCCCCGCATCCTCGGGAAGCGAGATGCCGAGCCAGCCGAGTTCAGCCATGGTCTTCCAGTTTTCTTCGGTATAACCCAGATCGGTCTTCACCAGCTTGCGCCAGCGGTCGAAATCATACTTGTCCTGCAGCCAGCTCTCGACGCTGTCGGCCAGCAGGGTCTGTTCCTCGGACAATTGGAAATCCATCTCGCGTTCTTTCCTGTCTTGCGTGTCGCTGCGTTCAGAGGCCCAGCACCATCTTGGCGATGATGTTGCGCTGAATTTCGTTGGAGCCGCCGTAGATCGTGGTGGCGCGGTAGTAGAGATAGGCTTCCATGCGGCCCTGGGCGTAATCGGGGCCGACCGGCGGTTGGTTCGAGCCATCGGGCCGGTGTTCATAGGGTGCGGCGTAATAGCCGAGCGCCTCGCAGGCCAGTTCGGTCAGGCCCTGCTGGATTTCCGAGCCGCGGATTTTCAGCATGCTGGCTTCCGGCCCCACGCCCTTGCCGGCATTCTCGGCCGCCAGCATACGCAGGTTGGTATATTCCAGCGCCAGCAGGTCGATCTCGATGGCCGCCACCCTGGCGCGGAAATCGGGATCCTGCAGCAGCGGCCGGCCGCAGGACTGCTCGGCGCGGGCGATATCCTTCAGCCGCTTCAGGCGCTGCTTCGATGTGGCGACCTCGGCAATGCCGGTGCGTTCGTTGCCGAGCAGGAACTTGGCATAGGTCCAGCCCTTGCCTTCTTGCCCTATGAGATTTGCCTTGGGGACACGGACATTATCGAGGAACACCTCATTGACACTGTGGCCCTCGTCGATCGAGATGATCGGCCGTACCTGCACGCCCGGATCGGTCATGTCGATCAGCAGAAAGGAGATGCCCTCCTGCGGTTTGGCGGCCGGATCGGTGCGCACCAGGCAGAACATCATGTTCGCGTGCTGCGCCTGGGTGGTCCAGATCTTGTGGCCGTTCACCACATAATGATCGCCGTCGCTCTCGGCCCTGGTGCGCAGCGAGGCAAGATCGGACCCCGAGCCGGGCTCGGAATAACCCTGACACCACCAGTCATCCATGCTGACGATACGCGGCAGGTATTTCTGTTTCTGCGCGTCGGTGCCGAAAGTATAGATCACCGGGCCGACCATGCTGATGCCGAACGGCACCAGCGGCGGGGCATCGGCAGTGGCGCATTCCTCGTCGAAGATGTAGCGCTGCACCGGGCTCCAGCCCGGACCGCCATATTGCTGGGGCCAGTTCGGCGCGCCCCAGCCGCGCGCATGCAGAATCCTGTGCCAGGCGACGAAGTCGGCCTTGTCGAGATGAATGCGCTGCCGCGTCTTCTCGGCCAGTGCCGGCGGCAGGCTGTTGCGGATAAAGCTGCGCACCTCCTCGCGGAAGGCGCGTTCTTCGGCCGTGAATTCGAGATCCATGGCGTTTCTCCCTGTAACGGCGGGAAGGTTAAGTCCGGCGGCAGCGGCAGGCAAGCGCGTGACGCAGGGGAAGGCCTTGCATTGACGCGATTCAGTTGCTCAATTCGCGGTGTAACAGAAGGATTCGGGTATGACGTTTGACCCTAGCTCCGCCGGCTGGAAGCCACGTTCCGGCCAGGGGCCGTTCACCACGGAAGTCGGACCGATCTGGGTCAGGCGCGAAGCCGAAGGACCGGCCGGCTCGGCCTACGGCCTGCTGGCGGAAGAGCGCCACACCAATTCGCGCGGCGTGGTGCATGGCGGCATGCTGATGACCTTTGCCGACCACTGCCTCGGCTGGATGGTGTGGGATGCAGTGGAACGCACCGCCTGCGCGACCGTGTCGCTGAACAACCAGTTCATCGCCGCCGTGAAACCCGGCGACTTCGTCGAGATGCGCGGCCGTATCGTGCGCCAGACCCGCAGCCTGATCTTCATCCAGGGCACCGCCACGGTAAGAGAACAGACTGGGGCCGACAAGATTGTGCTGACCTCCGAAGGCATCTGGAAGGTGCTGGGCGTCAGCTAGTCGACCGCGTCTTACCGCTGTCGTTTGCGCACCAGCTTCTTGGCCGGCAGCAGGTCGGCGAATTTCGCCGGCCGCTTTTCCTGGCCAGCCTGGATCGCCTCCATCAGATCGCCGGTCAGGAACATGCCCGCCTGCCAGACCTGCATGTAGTTCAGCGCATCGGCCACGCCGTGGTCGCGCGTGTAATTCAGCATTTCCTTGGTGCCGTGGATGGCGAGGGGCGATTTCGACGCGACGGTGCGCGCCACATCCAGCACGAAGGCCAGCATGTCGTCCTGACTGTCGAACACCCGGTTGACCAAGCCGGTTTTCAGCGCCTCGTCGGCCGGCATGCGACGGCCGGTATAGGCCAGTTCGCGCACCAGACCTTCCGGCATCAGATGCGGCAGACGCTGCAGCGTGCCGACATCGGCGGTCATGCCGATGTTGATTTCCTGGATGCAGAACCAGGCATCCGCCGTGCAATAGCGCATGTCGCAGGCCGAGATCAGGTCGACGCCACCACCGACGCAGCCGCCCTGGACCGCCGTCAGCACCGGCACGCGACACCGGTCGATCACCGCGAAGCTTTCCTGCATCTCGGCCACGGCGCGGCGCATCTGCTCGCCGACTCGGCCGCGATCGCCCTGCAGCATGTCGCCGGCGATATTGGCAAAGGCCGAGAGATCGAGGCCACCGGTGAAATGCCTGCCGGTAGAGGAAATCACCACGGCGCGGATCTCGGGCCGGTCCTCGATCTCGGCGAAGACATCGGCCATTTCCTGCCAGAACGGCAGGACCATCGCATTCGCCTTGTCCGGGCGATTGAAGACGATCTGGGCCACATGATCGGCGATACTGAAATCGAAGGTCTTATACGACATGGCTTCCTCCTGAGAGGCCTGACGTTACGTCAAGGCTGGCGACCTGCGATCTGCGCCGCTAGAGTCAGGACAGAATTAAGGGAGGAACCATGCCGATTGTCTATGACGAACTGATCGCGCTCGACATTCCGGCCCGCGAGGTCGAATACGGCGACCGCGAGACCATGCTCTACGCGCTGAGCACCGGCATGGGCCAGGATCCGATGGACCTGGACGAACTGCCCTTCGTTTTCGAGAAAAATCTGCGTGCCCTCCCAAGCCTGTCGACCGTGATCTGCTGGGACGACAGCTGGACGCCGCGCACCGGCATCAACTACGTGATGGTGGTGCATGGCGAGCAGCGCATCACCCTGCACAAGCCCCTGCCCGCCGCCGGCCGCGTGCGCGCGAAAATCCGCATCAGGGATGTGTTCGACAAGGGTGCCGGCAAGGGCGCCATCATGCTGGTGGAGAATACCATCAGCGATGCCGCCAGCGGCGAAAAGCTGGTCACGCTGCTCTCCACCACCTTTGCCCGCGGCGACGGCGGCTTCGGCGGGCCGGTGCGCAAACCGGAAGAGCTGCCGCCCAGGCCGCATGTCATCCCCGACCGCCAGCCGGATGCCGGCGTGACGCTGAAGACGCAAGCCAACCAGGCGCTGTTCTATCGCCTGTGCGGCGACCGCAATCCGCTGCATGCCGACCCGGCCTTTGCCGCCGCCGCCGGTTTCCCACGGCCGATCCTGCATGGCCTGTGCACCTATGGCATCGCCGTGCGCGCCGTGGTGAAGGCGGCCTGCGACCACGACCCGGCGCGGATCGCCGATATCAACGCGCGCTTCACGGCACCGGTGTTTCCCGGCGAGACCATCCACACCGAGATCTGGCGCGACGGCAATATCGTATCCTTCCGCGCCCGCCTGGTGGAACGCGACGTGGTGGTGCTGGATCACGGCCGGGTCGAGCTACGCGACTGAAGCCGCCTAGCGACGGCCAAGCTTGAATTCGTTCGGGTTGCGGTGATCGCCGGGACGATCCGCCGGCTTGTCGTCGAACCGCAGCGGCTCCATTTGCGGCACCGCTTCCGGATAACCGAACAGGTAGCCCTGTCCGTAATCAATGCCGAAATCGAGCAGCAGACGGGCCTGGTCTTCGGTCTCGACCATTTCGGCCACCGTGCCGATGCCGAGTTCCTTGCACAGCCAGACCATGCCCTTGAGGATGGCCTGGTCGCGCATCTGGCCAGCGCTCTGCAGCGCCTTCACATAGGCGCCGTCGATCTTGACGTAATCGACCTCGAGCGCCTGCAGATACGGGAACGACGCAGCACCCGCGCCGAAATCGTCGAGACAGACGGAATGGCCATCATCACGCAGCTGCCGCACGGCATTGGCGGCATGCACCAGGTTGGTGATCTGGGTCGATTCCGTGATCTCGAAGATCAGCTGGCGGCGCAGCCCGGGATCGTCGGCCATGATCTCGCGCAAGGCGGCCATGAAGACCGAGCTTTCCAGGCTGTGGCCAGAGAGATTGACAGCCACGTCGATGATCTCGCCCTGGCGCCGGCGTTCGGACAGCAGCTCGACCACACGATGCACCACGGCGAGATCGAATTCGCCGATCATGTGCACGCCTTCGGCCAGACGAATGGTCTCGAAGGGCGAGCCGCCGTCTTCAAAACGCGACAGTGCCTCGTAATGATGCAGCGTGCGGGTATCTAGCCGCACGATCGGCTGGAACACCAGGTTGAACTGCCGGCTGGACACCGCCGAACGCAGCGCGCGCACGCGTGACACGGTCTTCTGCAGCAGCGCTTTCAGGCTTTCCTCAGTGGAATGCAGCGCGAAGGCCGCAGATCCCTCGCTGGCGAAGCGGTCGACGGCAAAGGCCATGGCGCTGGCGGCATCCTCGTCGCTCATCGCCTTCAGATGCAGGTCCAGCGTGGCGCCGCGCACGCCGAGGTTTTCGGCCGCCTCGGCCGCTGCCGCGCCGCTCTGCTTGATCAGATCACGCACCTGCGCCGCCACCGCATCCTGGTCGATCGTATTGGCATGCAGGATGCCGTATTTCTCGGGGTCGATCAGGCCGGCGGTATCGCCGCCGATCGACTTGGCGCGGATCAGGGCGCCGACATCGCCCATCAGATTCTGGCTTTCCTCTGGCCGCAGCGTCTCGACCAGTTCCTTCAGGCCGACGATCTCGATCAGGGTCAGCTTGACCTCGGAGCCCAGCTCACGGGCCAGTTTCAGGCGGTCGCCGGCCAGCGTCTCGAAATCGTCGGCGGCCAACAGGCCGGTCTGGTAATCGCGCTTGTTGGCCAGCGCGGTTTCCGCCTGCGGCAGGCGGGCATTGGAGAGAGTGAGGTAGTATCGGCCATCCTGGCGCGGCAGGCAGCAGCCGCCCAGCACGCAGATCGCGCCGGGCGTGCCGTCAGGCTGCAGCAGGCGCACGGTGACCGGCTCGATCCGCCCGCCGACGGCCAGGCCACCCAGCAGGTTGAGCAGGAAATGACGGTCGGTGTCGTCGATCAGGTCGGCGAATTTGCGGCCGAGCAGGGCTTCGGCTTCGCTGCCGGCGATCAGCCGGGCGGCACCGGAGGCAAAAGTGATCAGGCCCTCGCCGGAGACTTCCAGCATCAGGTCGGCCGCGGAGAAGGCGAAGGCGACAAAACGGTCGCGCTCCGCCCGCATATCCTTGGCGCCCATTCTGGCCTCACTGGAAAACATGAAAATCCGGTCCGGAGTGTGCCAGCCGGCGCCTGCGGGCGCAACCCGGCGGCCGGGTTATACACAGGGCGCGGATCAGCCAGGCAACGGCTCGCATGAGCCAAATTGACTTGACGCTGCGCGACGTTGCGTTGATCCCGGCCGCTTCCTAGAATGGCAGGGTCCGGACCGGCAGCGGCCGCCCGGATGTTTGAAGTCTAGGGGGATAAACGATGACCGCTCCGTTTTGGGAAAAATCCTATCCGGCCGGTGTGACCTGGGCGCAGAATTTCCAGGCCAAGCCGATCTGGACCTTGCTCGACGATGCGGTGGCCCGCTTCGCACCCAATCCCTGCCTCGACTTCATGGGCAAGGGCTATTCCTATGCCGCGGTCTCCGACCTGGTCGACCGCGCCGCCAAGGGTTTCCAGCAGCTCGGCGTCGGCCCCGGCGTGCATGTCGGCCTGTTCCTGCCCAACACGCCGCATTACGTGATCTGCTTCTTCGCCATTCTCAAGGCCGGCGGCCGGGTGGTGAATTACAGCCCGCTCGATGCCGAGCGCGAGCTGCGCTACAAGATCGAGGACAGCCAGACCGACATCATGGTCACGCTCGATCTCAAGGCGCTGTATCCGAATATCGGCAAGATGCTCGGCACCACGCGGCTGAAGAAGGTGGTGGTCTGCCGCCTGCCCGATGTGCTGCCCTTCCCCAAGAACCTGCTGTTCCCGCTGGCCAAGGGCAAGGAAATCGCCGCGGTACCTAAGGACGACAGGCATATCCGCTTCTCGGACCTGATCGCCAATGACGGCCGCTACACGCCGCATCCGGTGAAGGACCCGGCCGAAGAAGTGGCAATTCTGCAGTATACCGGCGGCACCACCGGCCAGCCGAAAGGCGCCATGCTGACGCACGGCAACATCACCGCCGCCGTGCATATGTATGGTGCCTGGACCGAGGGCAACCAGCTGCTCTCGCTGGAAGACGGCAAGGAGCGCGTGCTCATGGTCTTGCCGATGTTCCATATCTACGGCCTGAGCGCAGTGCTGCTGCGCATGCTGACCATCGGCGCGCAGTTCTTCCTGCATCCGCGCTTCGAGCTGAAGGCCGTGGTGGAGGACCTGCACAAGAAGAAGATCAGCATCTTCCCCGGCGTGCCCACCATGTATGCCGCCATCGTCAATTTGCCGACCCTGAAGGATTACGATCTGTCGGCGCTGAAATTCTGCGCTTCCGGCGGTGCCCCGCTGCCGGTGGAAGTGCAGGACAAGTTCGAAAGCGTCACCGGCCACAAGATGATCGAAGGCTGGGGCATGACTGAGACCTCGCCGGCCGGCACGCAGACCGTCTATGGCGGCAAGCGCAAGCGCGGCTCCTGCGGCCTGCCGCTGCCCGGCGTGACCATCGAGATCGTCGATGTCGACGATCCGCTGAAAGTGAAGGGGATCAACGAAACCGGCGAAATCTGCATCACCGGTCCTAATGTGATGAAGGGCTACTGGAACAAGCCGGAAGCGACGGCGGAAGCCTTTGCCGGCGGCCGGTTCCATACCGGCGATGTCGGCTATATCGACGAGGAAGGCTATATCTTCATCGTCGACCGCAAGAAGGACATGATCCTTTCGGGCGGCTTCAACGTCTATCCGCGCAATATCGAGGAAGCGATCTACGAGCATCCCTCGGTCGAGGAATGCACGGTGATCGGCATCCCTGACCAGTATCGCGGCCAGTCGGCCAAGGCCTTCATCAAGCTGAAACCCGATGCCAAGTCCTTTAACTTCGAGGAACTGAAAGAGTTCCTGAAGGACAAGCTGGGCAAGCATGAAATGCCGGTGGCAATGGACATCCGCGACGCCCTGCCCAAGACCCTGATCGGCAAGCTGTCGAAGAAGGAACTGGTCGAGGAAGAAAAGAAAAAGGCCGGCGCCGACTGACGTCGGCTTTACCTCACTAAAAAGCCCCGGTTCAGCCGGGGCTTTTTTTGGCGCCTATTCGGCCGCCTGGGCCTTGGCCAGTCCCCCGTCCCAGGCCCTGAGCGCCTGGGCGGCGGGCTGCACGCGCTGGCGCTCGACGGCATTCAGACCAGTCATCAGCGGCAGCATCGGTCCCATATCGGCGATGCCGGCCAGCGTGACCGCGTCATGCAGCGTGCGGATCGGACTGATGCCGTCGCGCAGGTCTTCCAGCGGCAGGAAAGCCTCGCGCAGGCGTTCGGCGCCGACCCAGTCGCCGCGTTTGATGGCCCTCAGCAGCGCCATCGAGCCGCGTGGCGCCACGCAGACCGCGCCGGACGTGAACCCGCCCAGACCGAACTGGCGCAGATGCGTGATCGCCGGACGCTCGCCGATGCCGCTGATCACCAGGCTGGCATCGACTTGGTCGAGCAGGCGCTTCAGATAGTCATCCTGCGCCGGATCGGCGCGCACCGTGCCGTATTTGACGGCGCAGACCATGCCTTCCTTCACCAGCCGGCCGGCAGCCTCGGGGGCGATGTAGTTGTCGGACTTGATATAGAGGATCAGCGGCTTGCCCATGGTGACGGCGGCCCGGCGCAGTCCGGTTTCGATGCCGTCCGACGTGGCCGGAAAGGTCAGCGGCAGTGCCATCGCAGTCGGCACCTTGGAGCCGCGCAGAATGCGGGCCTGGTCGATCAGCTTGCCGTAATCGGGACCGAAGGACGGGATCAGCCAGGTGTCCGGGCCGACGGCACTGACGAGGAAATCAAGCACCTCGGCATATTCTCCGACCGAAATGTTGTAGAAATTGGCATTGCCACCGTACATGAGGCCGCGCACGCCGCCGGCCTCCAGATAGCCGATCAGCTGCCGATTCGCGTCCTCGTTCAGGGTCAGGTCGGAATAGCGCGCCAGCGGCGGCACGGCGAACACAGATGCGGCCAGATCGGCCGCGGTTACGGTCGTCGTCTTCATTCTGTTTGCTCCAACTGGGCGTTCCCCCTACTAAGTGCTAGAGTAATCATCTTCCGCATCCTGCTGCAAAGCGAAATGTCGCTTCTCGATTCTGCCGCCATCGCCGCCAAAGCCCATCTCCTGCCCATGTTGCGGGCCGCCATGCGTGGCATCGAGAACGGCCAGTTCGCCCAGGCCGAAAGTTTTCTCGACAGCCTGCTGAAACAGGAGCCGGACTTCGCCGATGCCCTGCACCTGAAGGGCTATATCGCGCTCCAGCGCGGCCAGCTCGATCAGGCCCGCCAACTGGTCGAGCAGGCCATCGCCATCGATTTCCATTTTGAGAACTACCACCTCACGCTCGGCCATACCCTGCTGGCCGCCGGCGACCGCGAGGCGGCACAGAAATGCTTTGGCACCGCCATCGTGCTGAACCAGAAGATGCCGGATCCCTATATCGGCCTGGCGCATCTGTTCATTAGCGAGGGAGCGCTGGACGCTGCCATCGGCGTGTTGCAGACCGCCCGCCCGTTCGGCAACCAAAAACACCCCGAACTGAACTACATGCTCGGCTTCGCGCTGATGGCGAGAGGCGATGCCAAGAATGCGATGATGTATTTCGGCCGCGCCCTGCAGGCCTCGCCCGATACGCTACGCTACAAGATCGGATTCGCCCGCTCGCTGCGCGACCTGCGGCTGAAAAAGCCCGATGCACTGCTGATCGCCATGGCGCTGCCGCTGCTTGGCAGCCCGGGTATCGAGCCGCGCGACCTCGAACCCTTGATCGAAAGCGCGATCCGCCTCGATCCGGTCTTCTCCGCACTCGCCGTGATCGACCAGATGCCGCCAGCCGCCGTGGCCGCACTGCTGGACCGCCCGGATGCACCAGATATTGCCGCCATCGCGCCGCTGGCCGCCTGGCTGGCACATGGCCTGGTCAGCCATCCGGTGATTGCCAACCGCCTGATGGCGCTGCGCCGCGGCCTGCTGCATCTGGCCGTGCATCAGCCCGGGCAGCTGGAGCCCCATCGCCGTTTCATCGCCCTGCTGGCCGTGCGCGCCTTCCAGGCGGAATATGTCGACCGCGTTTCGGCAGATGAGCAGCCATTGTTGCAGCAACTCGAAGCCGCCCTGCCCGGCCTCGACCCGGCTGCGGCCCCAGACCGTTTCGCGATTCTGGCCGCCTATCGCCCGCTGCACCGGCAGCCGGATGCCGAACGGCTGGCCGCGGCCACATGGCCACCCGACTATGCCGAGCTCAAACGCTGCCAGCTCGACGAACCGCTGGCGGAACGGCTGCTCGCCGCCGCCATCCCGGCACTGATGCCAATCGAGGACCAGACCAGCCGCTTCGTGCAGGAAATGTACGAAGAGAGCCCGTTTCCGCGCTGGCACCAACCGATCCTCGGCACACCGCTCAGCGTGCCCGTTCGCCTGCGCACCGCCCTGCCGCTGCAGACAATCCCGACCTCCAGCATCGCCCATCCGGACATCCTGGTGGCCGGCTGCGGCACCGGCCTGCATGCCATCCTTGCCGCCACCAGCTACTACGATGCGAAGGTGCTGGCCATCGACCTCAGCCGCACCAGCCTGGCCTACGCCAAGCGCAAGGCCGGCGAGATTGGCATCGCCAATGTCGACTTCGCCCAGGCCGACATCCTGCGTATCGGCGAGATCGACCGGCGCTTCGATGTGATCGAAAGCTTCGGCGTGCTGCATCACCTGCGCGAACCGGCCGTCGGCCTGGCCCAGCTGGTCAGGCTGCTCAGGCCGGGCGGCTATATGATGCTTGGCCTATACAGCGAGGTCGGACGCCGGGACGTGGTCGCCGCCCGCGAGCTGATCGCCAAACAGGGCTACACCGACAGCCCCGATGACGTGCGGCGTTTCCGCCATGATGTGCTGCGGCTGGCGCCGGACCTGGCCGTGCGCCTGATGCAGTCGAGCGCCTTCCATACGCTCAGCGACCTGCGCGACCTGGTCTTCCACCGCCAGGAGCATCGCTATACACCGACGCAACTGCGCAGCCTGATTGATCAGGCCGGTTTGGACTTCCTCGGCTTCGAGTTCAACTCGCCGAAGCCGCTGGCCAGCTACCGGGCCCGGTTCCCCAATGATCCCACCGCTGTCGATCTCGACAACTGGACAGCCATGGAGCTGGAGAATCCGGGCCTGTTCAGCAACTGCTACCGCTTCTGGGTCCGGCACAAGAGCTGAAACTAGCTCCGGCCGACATGGGCCCGAAAGCGCTTGGCCAGATCGCGGGTCGCCTTGGTCAGCAGGCCCTGATCGACTCCGACCGCAACGAAGGTGAAGCCGGCATCGAGATAGCGCCGGGCATCATCCTCGTTCGGTGCCAGAATACCTGCCGGTACATCGGATTCCATGCACAGCTTCAGCGCCCGCATGATCTCAGACTGCGCTTCGGGATGCGCGGCATTGCCGAGATGGCCGATGCTGGCGGAGAGATCTGCCGGACCGATGAAGATACCATCCACGCCTTCCACGGCGGCCATTTCCGGAATGCGATTGACGGCATCCCGGGTCTCGGCCTGCAGGATGACGCCGATCTCGGTCTCGGCCCTGGCATGGTAGTCGGCGACCAGGCCGTAACGATTCGCGCGCTGGCTGCCCGATACGCCACGCACTCCCTTCGGCGGATAACGCGTTGCGGCGACCGCCTTTTTCGCTTCCTCAACATTCTGCACGAAAGGCAGAATCAGATTCGGCGAACCGATATCGAGGAAACGCTTGATCATCACGGTGTCGTTCCAGGCCGGACGCACCACCGGACTGGCGGTATTGGCATCGATCTGCATGGCCTGCAGCTGCTGCAACACCATCGGCAGTTCATTCGGCGAATGCTCGGTATCCAGGACGATCCAGTCGAAACCGGCAGTGGCGAGAATTTCGGCGACGATGTTGCTGCACAGCGAGCACCACAGCCCGATCTGCGGCCGCCGCTCCTTGAGCGCGCGCTTGAACATATTGGCGGGCAATTGCATGACCTTAACTTCCTCCCCGAAAATCCTTGGACGGACGGAGATACAACAAAGAATAAATCGTCCCGGCACAAGGGGAATATGTGCTAAAAAATCGCGGAAACGTCGGTTCTTTGCGTTCGAGCAGGAACTCCAGCGGCAAGGAGAGGGTTATGGCTCAGCTACCTGCGGCCACCAATGGCCAGACAACCACCGCCACCGGGCGTGGAGCAATACAGGGAGCCGATCCGGTGAGCAGCAACGAGTATCTGACCTTTGCCATCGACAGCCAGCAATATGGCATCGACATCCTGAGCGTGCGCGAAATCCGCGCCTGGACCGAGGTGACCAACCTGCCCAACACGCCGGATTTCGTCCGCGGCATCATCAACCTGCGCGGCACCATCGTGCCGATCTACGATCTGCGCGTCCGCTTCGGCGGCGGCCGCACCACGCCGACCCGCATGCATGTCGTGATCGTCGTTGTGGCGGTCAACGGCACTTTCGGCCTGCTGGTCGATTCCGTGTCGGATATTCTCTCCATCGATCAGCGCGACCTGCAGGGCGTGCCCAATACAGGCATGGCCGACGATCACCAGTTCCTCAGTGCTCTGGTGGCGCGCGATGAGCGCATGGTCTCGATCCTGGATCTCGACCGCCTGGTCAACCAGGCCACGGCGGCACAGATGGAACAGATTGCGGCGCAGCAGGGCCAAGCGGCGATTGCCACAGCCTCTTAATTGCAATCGCAAACAACCCCGCCACAGCGATCCGACACAGCCCCCGGGGTTAAATATCGATAACCTTGCGATGATCTCGCAAGGCAATGCCGCGCAGACCGGATAACTTCCCCCTGCTGACATAACGCCGCAAAGCGGCCGTCTTCTATGGGGATACAGTAATCATGCCTAGCTTTTCAATACGAACCACCCTGGGCCTTGTCATCGGCGTTCTGGGACTGATGCTGGTCGCTCTCAGTGCTTTTTCGGTGAACGACGCGATCCAGCGCAACCGTGCGGCCCAGAAAGTGGCCACGCTCGCCCCGATCAGCCAATCCCTCTTCCGTAGCCTGCAGCAGCATCGCCTGGAACGCGGCAACATCATGATCGTGTTCCGTGCCGAGGCGCCCGCGGTCAAGGACACCGTGGACAGCATCACGGCCCAGCGCGACGGCACGATTGAGGGTTTCAACGCTGGCTATGCCAGCCTTGCCGCGCTCACCGACCTGCCCGGCTCTGCGCCGGTTCTGGCCAAGCTGAAAGCGGCGCATGATGCGGTCAATGCCATGCGTCCCAGGGCGATGACCCTGATCGGCCAGCCCAAGGCTCAGCGCGACGCTCAGGTCATGCAGGATTGGCCGCGCATCACCCAGGGCTATCTCAATGCCGTGCAGGAAGCCTCCGATTTCCTGGAAGTGTCGCTGCAGCTGGTGGATCCTGGCGTCGATCAGCTGCTCAGCGTGAAGCAGAATGCCTGGACCATGCGCAATTATGTCGGTTCGCTGGTGCTGCGTATCCTGTCGACGATGTCTGCCGGCCAGAGTTGGACTGTTGCCGAAGCCATGGCGCATGCCGAGGATGACGGCCGCGTTGCCACCGCCTGGGGCATCGTTTCCGATATCGCCGCCCGCAGCGAAACCCCCACCGCCCTGCGCGACGTGGTCAATACAGCCAAGACATTCTTCACCGGTCCTCTCGGCACTGACCGCCAGGCTATCGTCAAGGCCTTCAGCGCGGGGCAGCCCTCGCCGATCGAACAGTCGAAATACCAGCCAACGGTGACCGAGAGCCTCAACATGCTGAACGCCATCGCCAACACGGCGCTGGACGAACTCATCAAACGGGCAAATGCGCAGATGGTGCAGACGCAGCAAAGCCTGATCCTGAGCGGTGCCATCCTGCTCTCGGCCATCGGCTTCACCGCCTTCGGCTTCCTGATCGTGCAGTGGCGCGTCAGCGGCCCGATCCTGCGCATGACCGCCGCCATGCAGCGGTTGGCCAATCGCGACCTAGGGGTCGAGATTCCCTTCGTCGATCGCGGCGCCGAAATCGGCCGCATGGCCCAGGCGGTGCAGGTATTCAAGGACAGCATGATCGCCCGCGAGCAGGCCGAAGCCGACATTGCGCGCCAGCGCGAGGATTCGGAGAGTCGCCGACTTGAGCGCGAAACGCGTGAAAAGGCTGCCGGCGAGGAAATTGCTGCGCTGGTCAACAAGGTGGCGCAGGGCGACCTGTCCACCCGCATCGACGAGCAGGGCAAGGCCGGCTTCTTCCTCACCGCCAGCCAGGAACTGAATCGCCTCGCGGCCACGCTGGGCGCGATGACCGAGGAACTGGCGACGGCGATGAGCGCGATGGCCGGAGGCGACCTCAGCAAAACGGTGCGCGGCGAGTATCAGGGCGTATTCGGCCAGATTAAGAATGGCGTCAACGGCATGTCCGAGCGCATGCGCGATTTCGCCGGTCGCCTGACCACAACCGCGCAGTCGGTCAAGGTTGCCTCCGATGAAATCTCCACCGGCAGCCAGGATCTGGCCAGCCGCACGGAAAGCCAGGCGGCCTCCATCGAGGAGACGGCTGCCTCGATGCACGAGATCACCGCCACGGTGAAACAGAATGCCGACAATGCCCAGGCGGCCAACCAGTTGGCGGTGGTGGCGCGCGATACCGCCGAGAAGGGTGGCAAGGTGGTCGCCGATGCGGTCACGGCCGTGACCCAGATCGAGGGCAGTGCGCAGAAGATCGCCGACATCGTCGGCCTGATCGACGAGATCGCCTTCCAGACCAACCTCCTGGCATTGAATGCCAGCGTGGAAGCGGCCCGCGCCGGTGAAGCCGGCAAAGGCTTCGCTGTCGTCGCCCAGGAAGTGCGCGCGCTGGCGCAGCGTTCGGCCAATGCCAGCAAGGACATCAAGGCGCTGATCATGGAATCCAACGCCCAGGTCAAGACCGGTGCGACGCTGGTCAACCAGACCGGCGGCTCGCTGACCGAGATCGTCACCGCGATCAAGAAGGTGTCGGATATCGTGGCCGAGATCGCGGCCGCCAGCCGCGAGCAGGCCACCGGGCTGGACCAGATCAATACGGCCGTGGGCAGCATGGACGAGATGACCCAGCGCAATGCCGCCCTGGTGGAAGAGACCACGGCTGCCGCCCAGAGCCTGTCCGGTCAGGCCAACGAACTCGCCAGCCTGGTCGGCTTCTTCAAGCTGGAGGGGCAGCGCTGACCGGCTCCGGTTCGGGGCGACTCTGAAGCTACTTTGCACCCCGCCGCTGCCGGCCGCTGCACAGGCAGTCGGCAGGCGGGAATTACAGCCCATTTTCAATGACTTCCGGCGACAGGCAGGCATGGGTTGACGGACCCGGCTTTGCCCGGCAAGGTCCGCCCGCTTTTGCCGCCTCTGATGCCGGATTCCCACGCAATGCTGCAGCCTGCCGCCGCCCCCCGCCATTCCGCTCCTGCCAGCCATGCCGAGATGGCCAATGCCATCCGCGCGCTGGCCATGGATGCCGTCCAGGCCGCCAATTCCGGCCATCCCGGCATGCCGATGGGCATGGCGGATGTGGCCACGGTGCTGTTCAGCCGCTTCCTGAAATTCGATCCGCAGCAGCCGGCCTGGCCTGACCGCGACCGTTTCGTGCTGTCGGCCGGTCATGGCTCGATGCTGCTCTATGCCCTGCTCTACCTGACCGGCTA
>NZ_JAOZVR010000099.1 GCF_025869515.1 Ferrovibrio sp. | reverse complement strand
TGCCCGGCTGCACGCAGACCGTGGCGCCGTTCAGCTCCTTGGCGCTTTTCACGCCGAGCTTCTTGGTCACCATGAAGCCCTGGCCGTCATAGTAGTTGACGCCAGCGCCGATCAGGCCCAGCGACGCATCGCGGGTCAGGGTCTGCGTCGTGTTACGCGACAGCACATCGACCTCGCCCGACTGCAGCGCGGTGAAACGCTGCTGCGCGGTCAGGCCGGTATACTTCACCTTGGTGGCATCGCCGAACACGGCGGCGGCAACCGCACGGCAGACATCGACATCGAGACCCTTCCAGACGCCCTGGCTGTCCGGCGCGGCGAAACCGCCCAGACCGGTATTCGTCCCGCATTGCAGGAAACCCTTGGCCTTGACGGCATCGAAAGTGGCGCCCGCCTGCGCGCCCTGCGCAACAAACACAAGCGCCGCCGCGGCAGCGGCCGTTGCAAGAAGTTTCATTGGTGTAACCCTTCCCTGTTGTGACTTGGCTCTGCACTCGGCAGAACTGCCTAAAATTATCACGACGCTGTAAAAATCGGCAAGACAACGTCAGTTATCCACAGGATGGCCGCATACCGCGCCGCCTTGCCGATGGTCACCACTATCAAAAATCGGGCCAAGGGATAATGCAGTGCTCCGGCGACGAAGGTCAGGGGGTCGCCCACCACCGGAATCCATGAGAAAAGCAGGGTCCAGGCACCCCAGCGGCGGAAGCGCGCTTCGGCTTTCTGCAGTTGCACCGGTGTGACCGGAAACCAGCGCTTGTGCTGAAAACGCAGGCACCACAGCCCCAGAAACCAGTTTACGAGTGCACCGCACACATTACCGGCGAGCGCCGCAGCGAACAGCAGGCCGGGTGGCGCAACCGCCATGGCATGGGCTGCCGAAAGGGCGGCTTCGGATGACAGTGGCACCAGCGTCGCCGCCAGAAACGACCACAGGAACAGGCCGCCCAACGATGTGGCGTGTGTGAATGCCTGTTCTATCACGGCGCTAAGCTGTGAATGCTACCGCCTCAGGAGGGGAAAACTGTGGCATCCGGTTCGCCAAGGTCCCAGAGCAGGCCGGCCATCATCGCCAGACCTTCGCGCATCACCGGCAAAAGAATGTGTTCGTTCGGTGCATGCTGCGAACAGGCCGCATAGGAATGCGGCATCCACACGGTGGGCAGGCCAAGCGTTTCGGCAAACACTTCGTTGGGCAGCGAGCCGCCGAGATTCGGCAGCAGCGCCGGCCTGCGTCCCATCGTCTTCTCGACCGAGGCGAGCGCGAAATGCACATAGGGATGATCGGGATCGAGCCGCGTTGCGGTGAAGATTTCCGCCCGCGCCTGCGTCACCTGCACCTGCGGAAAACCGTGGCGGTCGAGATGGCGCCGCAGAGCCGGCAGGAACTGCGAGGAATCCGGTCCGACGACGAAGCGGATCTGGCAATGCGCGGTGGCGATGCCGGGAATGGCATTGACCGGGAATTCGGGATTGCCGGTCTTGAAGGCCAGCACGTCGAAACTGCACCAGCCATAGACGCGTTCGGCCGGCGTGAGCCCCGGCTCGCCCCACCAGACATCGACCTGCGGACCATCGCTGCCGCCGCCGACCTCGCAGTCGGCCAGCGCGCGTTTCACCCCGGCCGGCAGTTCCTTCGGCACCCATTCGGGAATGCGGATCTGGCCGGTGGGGCCGGCGATGCTGGCAATCGCATGCGCCAGGATGATGCCGGGATCGGCCAGCAGGCCGCCCCAGTTGCCCGAATGATGCGCGCCTTCGCGCAGATTGACGGTAAGATCGAAATTCAGCGCGCCGCGCGCGCCGCAATAGAGCGTCGGCCGTTCCGGCGACAGACGGGGGCCGTCAGAAGCGAGGAAAAGATTGGCCTGCCAGGCATCCTTCTGGGACTTGCAGAAGGCATCCAGGCCCGGCGAGCCGACCTCCTCACCGGTTTCAATCAATAGCACAACATTAAAACCGAGCTTGCCGCCGCGCGCCTTCAGCACGGAAGCCAGCGCGGCAATGTTGACAGTATGCTGGCCCTTGTTGTCGGCGGTGCCGCGACCGTAGAGCTTCTCGCCTTCCTGCACGATCTGCCAGGGTGACAGGCCGCTGCGCCATTGCGCATCCTGGCCGCGGATCACATCGCCATGGCCGTAGGAGAACAGCGTCTTGGTCGCGCCGGCCTCGCGGCGGATGGCGACCAGGAAAGGGCCGCCCTTCGGCGAAGGATTGGGATGCACGCTGCACTGGAACCCGAGCGCTTCCAGAGAGCCTCGCATCTCCTTTTCCAGGTAATCGCCCAGCGCACCGGCGCGGTCGGGATTCTGGCTTTCGGTCGGGATGGCGACGCGGCGGGCGAGATCGGCAAGGAAACCACCCTCGTCCAGATAGGCGGTAGCGGAACGAATAGCGGCATCGCGGGTCATGGAGGCACTCCTGGGCCCCATCCTGGCGGGGCGCGGCATCTGGGATTCGTCCAAGTCTTCTATTTGATCCGGGGCTTTGCAATAGTCAGGGCCCAGATTGGAGTCCGCCATGAAAGACGAAACCAAGCTTGCCGTGCTCGGCCGCGATCCCGAAGGCCATCACGGCGCGGTCAATATCCCGGTCTATCGCGCCTCGACCATCCTGCAGCCGAGCCTGAAGGCCCTGGCCGACATCTATACCGACCGGGCGCAGGACAAGCAGGTCACCTCTTATGGTCGCGTCGGCACGCCGCTGACCTATGCCTTCGAGAATACCGTGGCCGAACTGGAAGGCGGCTACCGCGCCATGGCCTATCCATCGGGCATCGCCGCCTGCTCGGGCGCGATCCTGAGCGTGGTGAAAGCCGGCGACCACATCCTCATGGTCGACAATATCTACGGACCGACGCGGCAGTTCTGCGATACCGTGCTGAAGCGGCTTGGCGTCGAGACCGAGTATTTCAAGACTGCAATCGACATGGCCAGATTCAAGGCGCTGTTCCGCCCGAACACCACGCTGGTCTTCATTGAATCGCCCGGCTCGCTCACCTTCGAAATGCTGGATGTGCCGGCGATTGCCGAGATCACGCACAAGCACGGCGCCAGGCTGGCGATGGACAACACCTGGGGGACGCCGCTCTATTTCAAGAGCTTCAGCCATGGCGTCGACCTCTCGGTGCATGCCGCCACCAAATACATCGTCGGCCATTCCGATGCGATGCTGGGCATCGTGATCGCCACCAAGGAGATGTGGCCCACCCTGCGCGACACCGCGCGCACCATCGGTGCCAATGCCGGGCCGGACGAAGTCTTCCTCGGCCTGCGCGGCCTGCGCACCATGGCGGTGCGCCTGCCGCGCCATATGGAAAGCGGCATCACGGTGGCCGACTGGCTGCGCGGCCGCGCCGAGGTGACCAGCGTGCGTCACCCTGCCCTGCCGCAGGATCCCGGCCATGCCATCTGGAAGCGCGACTTCCTCGGCGCCTGCGGACTCTTCGCCTTCGAACTGCAGAGGAAATACAGCGAGGCGGCGGTAGCCGAATTCGTCGACCATCTCGAACTGTTTGGCATCGGCTAT
Organism: Ferrovibrio sp.; assembly: GCF_025869515.1. Lineage (GTDB taxonomy): Bacteria > Pseudomonadota > Alphaproteobacteria > Ferrovibrionales > Ferrovibrionaceae > Ferrovibrio. The sequence continues at coordinate 43,955 of NZ_JAOZVR010000099.1, read as the reverse complement.
TCCTGGGGCGGCTATGAAAGCCTGGTCTCGGTGCCGGGCCTGAAGACCGTGCGCACCGCCGAGCCGTGGAACGACCATGGCCCGCTGATCCGCCTGCATATCGGCCTGGAGGATACCGGCGACCTGATCGCCGACCTCAAGGCCGGTTTCGAGCGGCTGAACAAGGCACAGGGCTGACGATGGCCATCCGCCTTCTCACGCCGCAGGACCAGCCGCAACTCGAGGCATTCCTGCGCGAACACAGCGCCGCGACGATGATCCTGCGCGGCAACCTGGCGCAGAGCGGCATCGTCGACGGCGACCGGCCCTACCAGGGCCGCTATGCCGCCACCTTCGACGGCACACGCATCACCGGTGTGGCGGCGCTCTACTGGCAGGGTATGCTGGCGGTCTATGCGCCGCAGCAGACTGCTGCAGTGGCGCGAATGGCCGCCGAAGGCCGCATGCTGGCCGGCATCCTCGGGCCATGGCAACAGGCGCTGGATGCCCAGGAAGCGCTCGGCCTCGATGGCGCGCATCACAAGCTGCGGTCGCGCGAAGCGCTGATGGGTCTGTCGCTCGCCGATCTGAAGCTGCCGGCACCGCTGCTGCAGGGACAGAAACTGCAGTGCCGGCTGGCGACGCCGGCGGACCAGGATCTGCTGCACGAGTGGCGGCTGAGCTTCACCGGCGAGAGCCTGGGCGCCACGCCGTCGCAGGACCATGCACAGAACTGCGCCGCCGAGGTGGAGCGCTGGATCGCGGAAAAGAACCAGTTCATCCTGACCGACGACGGAAGGCCGGTTTCCGGCTGCTGTTTCAACGCCCGCCTGCCCGACGCCGTGCAGATCGGCAATGTCTGGACGCCGCCGCAATACCGCAGCCGCGGCTATGCCCGTGCCGTGGTGGCCGGCGCGCTCGACAGCGCCCGCCGCCAGGGCGTGACACAGGCCGTGCTGTTCACGCCGGAAGACAACCAGGCCGCCATCACGGCTTACCTAGCGGTAGGCTTCACGCGCATCGGGGACTATGCCATCCTGCTGTTCGCCGACTGAAATCGGCTTCCGGGGAGCGAACAATGACTGAGATTCTCACTGCGCAGGCAGATGGCATCCTGACCATCACCTTCAATCGACCCGAGAAGAAGAATGCGCTGACCTCGGCGATGTATGCCATGCTGGCCGATGCGCTGGAGGCTGCCGAGAGCGATGCTGCCGTGCGCGTGATCCTGTTCGTCGGCAATGGCGGCGCCTTCACCGCCGGCAACGACCTGCAGGATTTCCTCAACAATCCGCCGCAGGGCGACAACACACCGGTGTTCCGTTTCCTGCGCGCGATCAGCACCGCCTCGAAGCCGCTGGTCGCCGCCGTCACCGGCGCGGCCGTCGGCGTCGGCACCACCATGCTGCTGCATTGTGATCTGGTCTATGTCGGCGCCGGGGCCAAACTGTCGCTGCCGTTCGTCAATCTGGCGCTGGTGCCGGAAGCCGCCTCCTCGCTGCTCCTGCCGGCCATGATCGGCCATCACCGCGCCGCCGAACTGCTATTGCTGGGCGAGCCCTTCGACGCGGATACCGCGAAAGCCTATGGCATCGCCAATGCGATCTTCCCCGATGCGCGCGTGGTACCGGAAGCGATGCTGATCGCACAGAAGCTGGCCGCCAAACCGCCGACAGCGATGAAGCTGACCAAGCAGCTGCTGAAGCACACCAAGGGCGATGTCGCGGGCCAGATGGCGCTGGAAGGCGAACATTTCCGCAGTCAGCTCAAATCGGCCGAAGCGCGCGAAGCGATGACCGCCTTCTTCGAGAAGCGGCCGCCAAAATTCTGATCAGGCCAAGGTCGGCTGGCTCTGCCCAGAATCAATACGGGAACATCCGCTCCGTAACGGGGTTTTCCTCCGGTTACCGGAAAGGAGCCCATCATGGCAAACAAGAATCCGCAACCACAGCAGACACGCATGCCGCCGTCTCCGCGGCAGGCCGATGCCGACAAGTCGAATCCGGACAAGACCGATTGGATCGGCAGGGATACCGACGGCGACGGCCGGGTGGTGAAACCGGGCCGCCGGCCGGGCGAGATCGACGGCGATCGCCAGAAGCAGAAACACTAACCTGCCGAAATACCGACCATCATGGCCCGCACCTGCGGGTGCGGGCCGCTTCACGTTCAGTGAGCGATGCTGATCCTTGCATGGCGGGCTTCCGGCATGAGGCGGCGGAAATCCTCGCCTTTCATATGCACCAGCGTGCGGTGGTCACCGCCCTCGAAATAGAGATCGTGCATGGCATCGAGGCGGCGATCCACCACCACTTCGACGCCATACGCACTGCCGAGCGGCGGCAGCGCACCCGGCGCGCAATCGGTAAACAGTGTCATGATGTCGCTTTCGGTCGCCAGCCCCACCGGCCGCTTCACCGCGCGTGACAATTTGGCCAGTTCGACATCGCAGGACGCCGGGACGGCCGCCAGCATGAAACCATCGTCGTCTTCCACCAGCACGGCCTTGACCACGCAAGCCTCCGGCACGCCGGCGCAATGGGCGGCTTCGCGCATGGTGGCGGCATGGGCATGTTCGATGAGGCTGTAGGGAATGGCCTGTCGTTCGAGGAACTGCAGCAGACTGGTCGCAAGTGCCATGGCACCCTCCTCTGGCAAGGGTGCGGCCGCCGGTGCTGGATTCTCGCCCGGCAGTACCGCCGATTGCGTTCAGGCTATCGCCTTGCTGCCATGGGGCATAATGACAATTACGGGGCAGAAACTTTGCTGCGAAAGCAGCGGATTACCGGCCTGACGTTACAGCACGCGGCAGTCGCGGCAGATGCCGACCACTTCAATGGCCTGACGCTCGACCTGGAAACCGAGCGCACGGGCATCCTGCTGGATACGGGCGCCAAGCTCGGGATCGTTGATCTCGGTTGCGGTGCCGCATTGCCGGCAGATGAAGATTTCCTGCTGCACGGCATGGCCCGGTTCGGTGCAGCCGATGAAGGCATTCAGGCTTTCGACCCGATGCACCAGGCCCTGCTCAACCAGGAAATCCAGTGCGCGATAGACCGTGGGCGGCGCCACCTTCTGCCCGTCACCGCCCAGCTGCGCCAGCAGATCATAAGCGCCGGCCGGTTTGTGGCTCTGCCAGATCAGTTCCAGCACCCGGCGGCGGATTGGTGTCAGCTTGGCGCCGGTATTGCTGCAATGGGTTTCGGCCGCCGTCAGTGCATCGGCGATGCAGGCGGCGTGGTCGTGACCATGGGAATGAGGCTGGTGGGCAGCGTGACGGGACATGGTTCCAGTATAGGGCGCTGCCCGCGCCCGGCCAATGGTCCGCTCTACTCGGCCGAAAATCCCATAATCAGGGCGATCTGCGCCGGGGTATCCAGCGCCGGGGCATGGCCGATGCCCGGCATATCGATGCGCCGCGCCTTCGGCCCGCGCCGGGTCATCTCGGCGGCAGTTTCGTCACTCAGCAGGTCGGACACCGCGCCGCGCAACAGCAGGGTTTTCGCGGCAATCTGCTCATAGAGCGGCCAGGCATCGCCAGTCACCGCTGCCGCCTGCCGGCCCAGCACAGCGGCAATCTGCGGATCGTAATGCGGCGTCAGGCGGCCATCGGGCAGGCGCCGGGCCGAGGTCTCGGCCAGCTTGCGCCAGCCGGCATCGCTGCTGATCCCGAAGGGCGCATAAATCGTACGGAAATACTGCTCCAGTTCCGGCAGCGTGGCGAAGGCAGGCGGCGTGCCGGCATAGGTGAGGATGCGGTTGACCGCACCGGGGGCGATGGCGGGCCCCACATCGTTGAGGACCAGATGGCTGATGCGGTCTTTCAGGACGGTGCCCGCCACCGCCATGCCGATCAGGCCGCCCATCGAGGTGCCGACCCAGCGGGCGCTGGCAATCTTCAGCTGGTCGAACAGTTCGACGGCCTGCCGCGCATAGAAGGGTACTGTGTATTCCGTATCCGGCTGTGCACTCCATTCGCTCAGGCCCCGGCCGATGGTATCGACTGCCAGCAGGCGATAATGCGCGCTCAGCGCTGCGGCCAGATCGTCGAAATCATGCGCAGTGCGGGCAAAGCCATGCCACAGGATGACGACCGGCGCATCTTCCCTGCCCCAGTCGAGGAGATGGACGCTGCGACCGCCAAGGGTGAGATAGCGCGAGACCGGCGTCATTTGCGCATCTGCCGCAGCTTACCGACGATGCCGACCGGGAAGAAGTAGACGCTGAGCACAAACAGAATCCCGAGCCAGAGCAGCCAGCGATCGGCATGGAACAGGCCGGGCAGCAAGGGAATGCCGGCGGATTCCAGCATGCCGCTGAACTGGCCCATCAGCACCTGCAGGTAATTCTGCGCCAGGATGAAGATGGCGGCGCCCAGCACGGCGCCATAGAGCGTGCCCATGCCGCCGATCACCACCATCAGCAGGATATCGATCATGATGGCGAAGCTGAGCGTGGTATCCGGCCCGGTATAGCGCAGCCACAGCGCCATCAGCACGCCGGCCAGCGTGGCCATGCCGGCCGACAGGCAGTTGGCGATCGAGCGGTAGACCACGACGCGGTAGCCGAGTGCCTCGGCGCGGAAATCGTTTTCGCGGATCGCCTGCAGCACGCGGCCGAAGGGCGAATTCACCACGCGCAAAGCCAGCAGGAACAGCAGCAGCGCCGAGAAGAAAATCAGGTAATAGGTGAGGATGCGGCCGTTGATCATCACGCCCATGACCGGCTCGTCGAACAGTCGGAAGGCCGGCCGCAGCATTTCCGGAATCCGGTAACTGCGACCATCCTCGCCGCCGGTGATCTCGTTGAGCTGCGAGGCCAGGATGGCGAAGGCCGAGGCCACCGCCAGCGTAATCATGGCAAAGAAGATCGCCCGCACACGCAGGGAGAACAGGCCGATCAGCAGGGCGAGCAGGATGGCGAGCACCAGCGCAACAATCACGCCGACGCCGAGTGCCGTCCAACTCGGGCTGAAATTGTACATGGCAATCGCCACGCCATAACCGCCGATGCCATAGAACATCGTATGGGCAAAGGAAACGATGCCGGTATAGCCCAGCAGCAGGTCGTAGCTCGCCACCAGAATGATAAAGACGCAGATCTTGGCGGCGACATTGAGCGGCTGGCTGCCCGGAAACAGGAAGGGCGCGAAAGCCAGGCAGATCAGCACGACGAACAGCAGCGCGCCGAGCACGCGCGAACGCGGATAATCGCCGGACAGCAGGCTGTGGATCGGATTGTTGGGCAGCATGGGCGCGCCTCCTCTCACCGCTTGGCCACGGGATAGAGACCCTGCGGCCGCCACAGCAGGATCACCACCATCAGGAGGATGCTGCTGCCGAGCGCCAGCTTGGGTGCCAGGAAACCGGTATAGTTGGCGACCAGCGCCACCAATAGCGCGCCGATGAAGCAACCGCCTACCGAGCCCAGCCCGCCGATAATGATGACGATGAAGATCAGCACATTCACTTCCATGCCCATGCCGGCGGTCAGCGTCTGGCGATAGAAGGCCCAGAGCACGCCACCCAGACCGGCCAGCGCCGAACCGGCGACGAAGACGCCGACGAACAGCCGCCGGATCCTGTAGCCCAGCGCCTCGACCATCTCCGCATTCTCGACGCCGGCGCGGATCAGCAGTCCGATCTTGGTGCGATTCAGCACCAGATGCATGATGCCGAAAACCGTCAGGCCGAGCACCACGGCAATAACCCGGTATTTTTCCATCGCCGCATCGCCGATCACGATGGCGCCGCGCAGGCCTTCGGGCAGGCGCAGCGGGATCGGACTGGCGCCCCAGATCACATGGATCATCTGTTCGGCCACGATCATGCCGCCCATGGTGATCAGGATCTGCTTGAGATGCTGGCCATAGACCGGGCGGATGACGATGCGTTCGAAGGCGTAGCCCAGGCCGCCGGTGACCAGCATGGCAACGAGGATGCAGGCCAGCAGCACGCCGATATTGAGCAGCAGGTTATCGGATTCCACCCAGCCGGCGAGCGGGCCGAGCGCGATCAGGCTGACATAGGCGCCAAACGAGATGAACACGCCATGGCCGAAATTCAGCACGTCCATCAGGCCGAAGACCAGCGTGAGGCCCGAGGCCATCAGGAAAATCATCATGCCCATGGCGAGTGCGGCCACGGTGAGCGTCACCCAGGTAGACACGCTGCCGACCAGCGGCAACGCCACCAGCATCAGCAGCGGAACCAGCAGCATTGGCAGATAATCGACGCGCACCTTGGGCAAAGCGGCGGTCGGCGGGGCGTCTGCGGCGGCGGTCATTGATGCGCATCCATGCTCAGGCCCAGCAGTTTCTGCTGCAGCGTCGTATCTTCGGCCAGCTCGGCCATGGCGCCGGTATGCACCACCCGGCCGTCATCCATCACCGCAACATGATCGCCGAGCAGTTTGGCGGCGAGGAAATTCTGTTCAACCAGCAGGATGGTGGCGCCGGTGGACTTCAGCTCCCTGAAGGCCTGCACCATGTTCATGATGATGGCTGGTGCCAGGCCCTTGGTCGGCTCATCGATCAGCAGCAGCTCGCGCGGTTCTACAATGGCGCGGGCAATCGCCAGCATCTGTTTCTGCCCGCCCGACAGCACGCCGGCGGCCAGCGACCAGAATTTTTCCAGCGCCGGGAACAGGCCGAAAATCCATTTCAGGCGCGCCGCATCGATCTCGCCGCCGCGCGCGGCCAGGATCATGTTCTCGCGCACTGTGAGGTCGGCGAAGATGCCCATATTCTCCGGCACGTAGGCGATGCCGGCCTGCGCGATCTCGGGTGTCGGGGTTTTCGTGATGTCGCGGCCATCGAAGGTGACGCTGCCCTGGCTGGCCTGCCACAGGCCCATGATGGTGCGCAGCGTGGTGGTCTTGCCGGCACCGTTACGGCCGAGCAGCATGGTGAGCTGACCGCGCGGCACGGCCAGATCGACACCATGCAGGATGTGATACTGCCCGATATGGGTATGCACGCCCTGCAGCTTCAGCATGTCGGTCATGCGGCCGCACTCCCTTCTGGCGGCAGGCCGAGATAGGCCTGCTGTACCACCGGTGAGGCGATCACCGCGGCAGGTTCGCCATCGGCGACCAGCTGGCCGTTATGCAGCACGATGATACGATCGGCCAGGCTGCGCACCACATCCATCTTGTGTTCCACCAGCAGCACGGTCTTGTCGCCGCGCGCCTTGATGGCCTGGATCAGGTCGAGAATGGTCGGCACTTCATCCACCGACATGCCGGCGGTCGGTTCGTCGAACATGAAGACGTCTGGCTCCAGCGCCAGCAGCAGCGCGACTTCCAGCTTGCGCTGGTCGCCATGCGGCAGGGCGCCAGCAGTGGCATTGCGCTTGTCGAGCAGGCGCACTTGTTCCAGCAGGCTGTCGGCCTTCTCGATCAGGTCGCGACGATGGCTCCAGAGCTGCAGCAGCTGCAACCCGGCCCCGGCGCGGGACTGCACGGCGAGCCGCACATTCTCCATCACGGTGAGATTGGGAAACAGGTTGGTCAGCTGAAACGCACGGCCCATGCCGCGCTTGGTGCGGGAAGATGCCGTCAGCCCGGTGACATCCTCGCCGTGCAGCAGCACCTGGCCTGAGGTGGATTTCAGCTGGCCGGAAATCAGGTTGAAATAGGTGGTCTTGCCGGCACCGTTCGGCCCGACGATAGCGGTCAGCGTGCCGGGCTGGAAAGCGCAGCTGACGGCATTGACGGCGACATGGCCGCCGAAGCGGATCGTCAGGTCACGGGTTTCTAAAGTCGGCGTGGCGGACATCAGCTGAAAGCTTGTGGCTCAGATATAAAAAAGACCGCCGGGACATGACGTCCCGGCGGCAGGCGTAATCAGCGCTTGTTGCGGATCGGCAGCGGCACTGCCGATTCCTGAATCACCTGCACGAGTTCGAGCAGGTCGAAATCGTCCTTGCCGTTCTTCTTGACGCGGAAATGATACATCTGCTGCAGCGCCTGGTGGTCTTCCTTGCGGAACAGCATGCTGCCCTTCGGAGTGTCGAAGACCATGCCTTCCATGGCGGCAATCAGCTTGTCGGTGTTGGTGCCGCCCGCCTTCTGAACGGCGGTCAGCGCGGCCGAAGCGGCCGCGAAACCACCGGCGGTGAAGAAGTCCGGCGGGGTGCCGTTGTTGCGCTTCTTGTGCTCGGTCACCAGCCAATCGTTCATCGGGTTCTTCGGGAAATCGTAGTAGTAATAGATGGCGCCTTCCATGCCCGGATAGGGCTTGTACAGCTTCATGACCGGCAGGATATTGCCGCCCGGCGCAATTTCGATACCGAAACGTTCCGGCTTCAGATCGGCGATCTTGGGCAGCGGATGCGGACCGGCCCAGACGATGGCGATGATCTTCTTGCCCTGCTTGTCCTTCAGCGCATCGAACAGGCGCTGCGCCGAGGCAGTGAAATCGGTGGTCTGGGTCGGGGCGTATTCCTCGAACGCGATCTTGACGTTCGGATGCGACAGAGCCAGCGCATCCTTCATCGCCTTGATGCCGTCGCGGCCGAAGGCATAGTCTTGCGCCAGCGTGGCGAGGTGCACCTCACCGGTTTTCGGCAGCGCCGCTGCACCGGCATAGGCATCCTGGGTCGAATTGCGGGCGGTGCGGAAAATGTACTTGTTCCACTTCTCGCCGGTGATCGCATCGGCCACGGCCGGTTCAACGATCAGGATTTTCTTGTATTCCTCGGCGACCGGCAGCATGGCGAGCGCGCCGCCCGACCCGGTGGTGCCAACCGCGAGATCGACATTGTCATCGGCATAAGCCTGTTCGAGCAGCGACTTGGCCAGATCGGGCTTGAACTGATCGTCCTTGACGATGACCTGGATTTTGCGGCCCTGCCAGGTCATGGTGCCCTTGGTCAGGTATTCCAGGCCCATCATGAAGCCGGTTTCGGTCTGCTTGGCATAAGCCTCGAGCGGACCGGTCTTGCTGGTGATCAAACCGATCTTCAGGTCGGCGGCCTGCGCCGACAGCGCCAGACCGGCAGTCAGTACAACGGCCATGCCGGCCGTCTTCATCACGCGCTGCATGTATCTCTCCCTTGCGATGCGGGCATGGTGACGGAGACGCGAGTATTGGCATGCGACATGCGCGACATCGGCTCCTCCCTCTTCCTGGCCCGGGTGGTCCCGGTGCCGCTGGCAGACCGCGCCCGCTGGACGGTCCACAAACATGACAGTTGATTCATGTTTCATAGATTTGTACTGTCCGACCGTTGAGCCGTCAAGCTGCATTCGGGCGAATCCCGCTCGGACGCATGCGGAGGGGTTCCAAAAAGTTAATATGACAAGAGATTCATGGCTTACATGAACCCGAGGAAACGCGCCCTGCCGCTGCCCAAGACCGGCCGCGGCGAACAGACCCGCCGCAAGATTCTCGATGCCGCCCAGCGCGAGATCGGCCGGCGCGGCTTTGCCGAAGCCTCGATCAGCACGATTACTGCCGAAGCCGGCGTTGCCCAGGGCACCTTCTATATCTACTTCCGCAGCAAGGAAGATGTGATGCGCGAGCTGGTCCTGCATATGGGCCGCATGCTGCGTCATCATCTGACCGAAGCGACAACAGGCACGAAAGACCGCATCGAGGCCGAGCGGCTGGGCCTGCGCGCCTTCCTCGATTTCGTGCGCCGCAATCCCGACCTCTACAAGGTGGTGGAAGAGTCGCAGTTCGTCGACGAGAAGGTTTATCGCCAGTATTACACCGACTTCGCCAAATCGTACCGCATCGCGCTGGCCTCTGCAGAAAAGCGCGGCGAAATCGCACCCGGCAAGAACGGCAACGCGACGGAAGTGCGCGCCTGGATGCTGATGGGGATTTCCGTCTTCCTTGGTCAGCGCTACGGGTTATGGGATCCGAAGACCCCGCTCGATCCTATTGTCGATGTTGCGTCTGCCATGGTGGCACATGGCATCGCCGCCAAGGCGCCGCGCTGATGGCTGCGACGATCCTCGATATCGCCGATGGCGTGGCCCGCCTGACACTGAACCGTCCGGAGCGGCACAACAGCCTGGTGCCGGATCTGATCGACAGCCTGAATGCCGATCTCGACCGTATCGCGACCGTCAGGGATATCCATGCCGTGGTGCTGCAGGCCGCCGGCCGCAGTTTCAGTACCGGCGGCGATGTCGCCGGCTTCTATGCCATACCGCGCGGCCAGCGCCGCGCCTATGCCGAAGGCCTTGTCGGCGGTCTCAATCGCGCCATCCTGGCCCTGCTGCATCTGCCGATACCAGTGATCGGCCGCATCCACGGCCCGCTCACCGGTGGCGCGCTCGGCTTCCTGCTTGCCTGTGACCTGGCCGCGATCACGCCGCAGGCCTTCATCCAGCCTTACTATACCGAAGTCGGATTCAGCCCCGATGGCGGCTGGACCGCCCTGCTGCCGGCACGCATCGGCGCCCAGCGGGCCCGCGAAATCCAGTTGCTGAACCGCCGCGTTTCCGCCCCGGAGGCCGTGCAGCTCGGCATCGCCACCGCGCTGGTCGAGGCCGAGAGCCTGGACAGCACCATCGAAGGCTGGCTGGTTGCCCTGAATACCAAACAGCCGGGCAGCATCGCGCGTACCAAACGCCTGCTGGCGACCGATTGTGCCGCCGGACTTCAGGCGGAGCAGCGGCAGTTTCTGGAACAGATCGACAGCGCCGGGGCCGATGCCGGCATGGCGCGTTTTCTGGCAAAGACGGCCTGACCATGCAGACTGTTTTCGACATAGCCGCACGCCGCGCCGAGCTGACTCCGCACAAGACCGCCTTCATCGAACTGGAAAGCGGCCGACGCCTGACCTATGGCGATCTGAATGACCGCGCCTGCCGCTTTGCCGCCTGGCTGCAGGGCAAGGGCATCCGCAGCGGCGACCGCGTCGCCATCCTTTGCCTCAACAGCGCGAGCTTCTTCGAAATCCTGTTCGCCTGCGGCAAGCTGGGCGCCATCCTGGTACCGCTGAACTGGCGCCAGCCGGCGCCGGAGTTGATGCCGGTGGTGCAGGATGCGGCGCCGAAGCTGCTGATCCACGATGTCGATCATGCCGCGATTGCAGCCGAGCTGAACCTGCCGTTGCTGTCATTTGGCGATTACGAACAGGCGGTCGCCGCCACCGCACCGGGCCGGTTTGACACCGCCTGGGTACCGGATCGCATCTGGTACATGCTCTATACCTCGGGTACCACCGGCAAACCCAAGGCGGTGATCCAGACGCCGGGCATGGCCTATGCGAATGCGATCAATATCGGCCAGGCCATCGACCTGACCTCCAGCGATACGACGCTGAATTTCCTGCCGCTGTTCCACACTGCCGGCATCAACCTGCATACCCTGCCGGTGCTGATGTGGGGCGGCTGCGTGCGGGTGCTGAAAAAATTCGAGATCGATCCGGTTATGACGGCCCTGCAGGACGGCGCCTGCACGGCGTTTTTCGGTGTGCCGGCGATCTATCAGGCGATCAGCCTGCACAGGGATTTCGCCAATGCCGACCTGTCGCAGGTGCGCAGCTGGGGCTGCGGCGGCGCCCCCCTGCCCGCCACCCTGATCGAGCTGTTTGCCCGGCGGGGCGTGCTGGTCTGCAACGGCATGGGCATGACCGAAACCGGCCCCACCGTGTTCCTGATGGATCGCGCGCATGCGCAGGCCAAGATCGGCTCGGTCGGCAAGCCGCAGATTCTGTCCGAAGTGCGCGTGGCTGACGACAACGATCGCCCCCTGCCCGACGAGCATGCCGGCGAATTGCAGATTCGCGGCCCCGGTATCACACCTGGCTACTGGAACAACGCGCCCGCCACCAAAGCTGCCTTCACCGCCGATGGCTGGCTGCGCACCGGCGACGTGGCGCGACGCGACAGCGACGGCTACTACTACATTGTCGACCGCATCAAGGACATGTTCATTTCCGGCGGTGAGAACGTCTATCCCGCCGAAGTCGAAATCGCGATCTATAAATTCCCCGGCGTTCTGGAATGTGCCGTGATCGGCGTGCCGGATGAGAAATGGGGCGAGGTCGGCTGCGCCTTCGTGTTGCCGCAGCCCGCTGCCAGCATCGATGCCGAAGCCCTGCGCGGCTTCTGCCGGCAGAATCTGGCCGCCTACAAGGTGCCGAAACACATCCGCATCATCGAGGATTTCCCGCGCACCGCCGCCGGCAAGGTGCAGAAGCATATCCTGCGCAGCCGCTTTTCCGGAACCTGAGCATGACCAGTATCGACCGCAGCCTGAGCCAAGCAGACTTCGACCGTTTCGCCGCCGTCAGTGGCGACAACAACCCGATTCATGTCGATCCGACGTTTTCCGCGCGCACGCGGTTCGGCCGCACCGTCAGCCATGGCATGCTGCTCTATACCGTGCTCTGGGGACTGATCCAGAAGCGTTATCCCGGTGCACGTCAGGTCAGCCAGCATCTGATGTTTCCCAATCCGGCTTATGCCGGCGAGGCGCACCGCTTCAGTCTGAGCGAAACAGCATCGCTTGGCGGTAGCCGCGTGCTGGCCACGCAGGTAACCCGCATCGCCGATGGCGCCGTGGTGCTGGACGGCCAGACGGAGATCGCCCTGCCATGACAGAAGCCTCCGCCAGCCACAAGGGTATGCAGGTCGGCGACCATGCCGAGATTCGCCGCGCTTTCACGCCTGCCGATCTCGCCGCCTTCCAGACTCTGGCCGCCCATGATGGCGCCGCGCCACTCGCTGCCGTGCCCGAACCGCTGATCGGCGCACTGTTCTCCTACCTGCTCGGTGTCGAACTGCCTGGCTTCGGCACCAATTACCTGAAGCAGGAACTGAATTTCGAGCGACCGGCCCCGGTCGGCACAGAACTGATCGCCCGGGTTGAAATCATCCGCCTGCGCCCGGACAAGCATCTGGTCGATCTGGCCACCACCTGCAGCGATGCGGCTGGCACCGTGTATTGCCGTGGCCGCGCCCTGGTGCTGGCCAGGGATGTCGGGGCCTGACAGCGTGATGCATGTTTTCGACAAGGGCAGCGGCAGGCCGCTGATCTTCCTGCATGGCTGGGCCAGCCATGGCGGCTATTTCGCGCCACAGGTCGAGGCCCTGACCCGTGATTTCCGCCTGGTCATCCCGGACCTGCCCGGCCATCGCCGCAGCTGGGCACCACTGAATGAGCTGAGCATTGCGCGGCTGGCGACCGGCCTGCGCAGTCTGATCGTCGAACACCGGCTGGATAAACCCATCCTGATCGGCTGGTCCATGGGCGCCATGGTGGCATTCGACTACATCGCCCAGTTCGGCACCGAGCGGATCGGCGGCCTGGTCATCGAGGACATGACAGTCAAGATCACCAACGAACCGGGTTGGCGCTTCGGCATCCGCAACGGTTTCGATACGGCACAGAGTGCCGCCGCGGTGACTGCGATGCGCGAAGACTGGGCCTGCTACAGCCAGAATGCCATGCCGCGCCTGTTTGCGCGCGGCCGCATTCCCGATGCCCAGCTCGGCAGCTGGGTGGCGGCCGAAATCGCCAGGAACGATGGCCTGGCCATGGCGGCACTGTGGCAATCAATGGCTGAGCAGGATTACCGCCCGCTGCTGCCGCAACTGGCCCTGCCGGTGCTGGTGCTGCATGGCGGCGAAAGCCAGCTCTATGAATCGGCCGTCGGCCAGTGGATGGCCGCCAATATCGCCGGGGCCCGGCGCTGCTGTTTCGACAATGCCGGCCACAGTCCGCATCTGGAAGTTCCCGCAGCCTATAATCGGGCCCTGACCGATTTCATCACGTCCCTGTGACCGGGTCCGCTTCAGCCTGACAGTGTAACGGCCGTCACTTGCCGATAGCTGCGAAAAGGCGGAAGGATCGCGACGGTCCTGCAGGGAGGCCCCAATGACGTCGCACTGGATCAATGGCTGGCGGCTGACCGGCCTGCTGTCCGTACTGCTCACGCTGATGGTCATCGCCATCGTCGGACTGCACGACTTCTCCATCGATGGCATCCGCATGGCGATCCGCGCCACGGCACGCACCTCCCTGATCCTGTTTCTGCCGGTTTTCGCCGCATCGGCGCTGGCCCGCCTCTGGCCCGGGGACGCCACGCGCTGGCTGCGCCGCAACCGGCGCTATCTCGGCGTCAGCTTCGCCGCTTCGCATGGCCTGCATGCCATCGTGATTGCCGCCTTCGCCATCGGCGACCCGGCGCTGTTCCGCAGCATGACCAGCATCGGCACGCTAATCAGCGGCGGCTCGGCCTATCTGGTGATCATGGCGATGGCGGCCACATCCTTCGATCGTGCGGTGTCCTGGCTCGGGCCGCGCAACTGGCGTGCCCTGCACTGGCTGGGCGGCTGGTATATTGCGGTGTCTTTCATCGTCACCAATGCCAAGCGTATACCGGACATGCCGCTCTACTGGCTGCCGGTCGTGCTGGTGCTGGCGGCAATCGCGCTCCGCCTGGTCAGCTGGTGGCAGGGGCGGCGCGCACCGCGCATGGCTAGCGCGCCGGTCTAGCCCGCAGCTGCCGCACCAGCCAGGATGCGGCCGGCCAGAACAGGATGGTCAGGGTGACGACGCCGAGGCCGGCCGAAATCGGCCTTTCGAAGAAGACCAGCAGGTTGCCATCGGCCTTGATCATCGACGTGACGAAATTTTCCTCCAGCATGGTGCCCAGCACCACACCAAGGATCGCCGGCGCCACCGGGAAACCGTTCTCTTCCATCACAAATGCCAGCAGACCGAAGATCAGCGTGACCGTCACGCCGAACACGGTGTTGTTGATGGCGAAGGCACCCACGGCGCAGAACAGCAGGATCACCGGCATCAGGATGTTGCCCGGCACGCGCAGGATGTTGGTGGCCAGCCGGATGGCGAGCCAGCCCAGCGGCACCATGATGATATTGGCGATGATGAAGACCAGAAAGATCGCGTAGACATTTTCCGGATTGTTCAGGAACAGCGTCGGGCCAGGATTGAGCCCCTTCAGATACAATACGCCAATGGCAATCGCCGTGATCGAGTCACCCGGAATGCCGAACACCAGCGCCGGAATCCAGGCACCGGCCAGCGCGCTATTGTTGGCAGCGCCGGACTCGACGATGCCCTCGACATGGCCGGTGCCGAATTTCTCGGGCTCCCTGGAGAATTTCTTGCTCACGGCGTAAGACATCCAGGACGCCATGTCGGCCCCCGCTCCCGGCTGGATTCCGACCAGCGTACCCAGCACGCTGCCGCGCAGGATGGCCGCGGGATACTTCACGGCCAGCGCCCACATGCCGGAAAAAACATTGCCCAGACGTTTAACGACCATGCGCGCCGGCGGATCGGTCTTCACCACGAAGCGCAACACTTCCGAGATGGCGAACATGCCGACCATCATCGGGATCAGGCTGACGCCGCCCATCAGTTCGGTATTGCCGAAGGTGAAGCGCGGATAGCCACCCGGATTTTCCAGGCCGACACAGCCGACCAGCAGGCCGATCAGCAGGGCGATAACGGCCTTCAGCACGCTGCTGCTGCCGATGAAAACGGCAGCAGACAATCCAAGGATGACCAGCCAGAAATATTCGAAGGACGAGAATTTCAGTGCGATCTCGGCGAGCGCCGGCGCGGCCGTGACCAGCACCGCCGTGCCGAACAGGCCGCCGATCGCCGAGAAGACCAAGCCGGCGCCCAGCGCCGTCTCGGCCTGTCCTTTCAGAGTCATCTGGTAGGCTTCGTCGGTATAGGCCGCCGAGGCCGGCGTACCGGGAATGCGCAACAGCGCGCCGGGAATATCGCCCGAGAAGATCGCCATCGCGGTGGCGGTAACAATGGCGGCAATCGCCGGGATCGGCGGCATGAAAAAGGTGATCGGCACCAGCAACGCCGTCGCCATCGTCGCCGTCAGCCCCGGTATGGCGCCGACGAACAGTCCGAAAACGGCTGCGCAGAACATCACCAGCAGCACATAGGGATCGAAGACCAATTGGAACGCGGCGCCGAACAGATGCATGAAGTCCATCTTTCGCGCCCCTTTACCAGTGCATACCCTGCAGCAGCCCCCAGGGCAGCGGCACGCGGAGCAGCTTGTAGAAAATGGTGTGGATCAGCAGTGTGGCACCAGCGGCAATCGGCAGGATCAGCAGGATGCGGACGCCGAGCGAGTAAAACAGTGCCGACAGGATGAGTATCCCGGTGATAATGAAACCGAGAAAATTAGCGCAGAAAATGTAAAACAGCAGCGCCGCGATCACGAGCAGGAAATTCACCACATGCGGCAGCGAACGGGTCCAGTCGCCAAGCCTGACCAGCGCCTGGCGCTCGCCGCGCAGGCCGCGCCAGATCAGCAGCAGCGAACAGCCGAGCAGCAGAATGCCCAGCAAGCCCGGAAATGCCGAAGGGCCGACATTCTGCCCGGGAGTCGGCGGGTACTGACTGACCGTAACCAGCACCGCAATGGCCAGAAGAGCGAGCACAAACCCGCTCAGAGCATCATGAATTCGCATGGCGCCAACCTGCAGAAAAGAATACCGGTGCGGCATTGCGGCCGCACCGGCAGACTCAGAACATACGGATTATTTGGCGATGCCGACCGCCTTCATCACGGCGCCCAGGTCGGCATCGGATTTCGCCATGAACTTGGCATAATCCTCCGGCCCGGCCCAGATGATGCCGAAGCCGCGCTGCGCCATGAAGCCCTGGTAGTCCTTGCTGTCGTAAACCTTTTTCAGCACGGCCAGCAGCTTGTCGGACACTTCCTTCGAAACGCCCTTGGGCGCGGCGATGCCGCGCCAGGCCGCCATGGTCCAGTCGCTGCCCACCGCGCTTTTCAGCGTCGGAACATTGGGGAACAGCGCCGACGGCTTGGGGTCCATGATGGCCAGGCTCTTCACCTTGCCTGCTTCGATCAGCGCGCGCGCCTCGGGAAGCGAGCACGGCACGATCTGCACGCCGCCGGCGATCATGTCCTGCAGGCCCGGCGCGGCGCCGTTGCTCGGCACCCAGCCCACGCTGGCCGGATCGATCTTCTGATCGCGCAGCAGGCCGGCGATGGCGAGATGCCAGATGCCGCCCTGCCCGGTGCCCGATGCCTTGAACTTGCCGGGATTGGCCTTGATCGCCGCCAGCAGGTCGTTGACCGACTTGTAGGGCGAGTCAGCCGGCACATGAATGCCGGCAGGATCGGCATTGACCAGGCCGATCGGCGTATAGGAGGCCGGCGTCAGCTCGGTCAGGCCCTGCCAGTGCATCATGGCGATCTCGACCGTGATCATGCCGATGGTGTAGCCGTCGGGAGCCGCCTGGGCGATGGCGGAATGGCCGACCACGCCGCTGCCGCCGGTGCGGTTCACCACATTCACCGGCTGGCCGAGCTCCTTTTCCATCAGGCTGGCGATAATGCGGGCGGTGGCGTCGGTACCGCCGCCAGCCCCCCAGGGCACGATCATGGTGATCGGACGATCCGGGTAAGCCGCCTGTGCACCGGCCGCCACGAGCATGGCCGCGCCTGCCACCAGACCGGTGACGAATGCCTTGAACCCACGCATGGGTATCCCTCCTGCTGATTGACGTTTCCTCGATACCCGACGCGTCGTTGAGCCGCGCGTCAGTGCACCACACCGAGCACTATCTCCTATCTGATATGTCAGAGCAATCTGGAAACGGCAGCCATGTCCCGTGCCGCACAGCGCTGTGCGGCGCAGCATCACTTGTATTGCAGGATGACAGGTACGGTGTTTAAGCCAGGCCGTGGCCGTGCTGCCGCACATCCAGGCGCACGATGGCCTGTTCCAGTGCGGCGCGGTCAGTCAGGTAATAGGTCTTGTCCTTGCGCGTGATCTGTCCGCCATGCAGCAGGTTGGCAAGCACACGCGCCACCGTCTCGCGCGTGGTGGCGGCGCGGCGCGCGATCTCGTGCTGCTTCGGCATCGGGTAGATCATCCAGCCGTCGTTGTTCAGCGGATCCTTGCGGGCCAGCTTGAGCAGCTCGCGATAGACACGCTGGATCGCACCCAGCGTGGCAAGGTCCATGATGCGTTCGTTGTTGGCCCGGATGATGGCGGTCAGACGCTTCATCACCTTGAGGCCGACCATCGGTTCGCGCGCCACCAGTGCCTCGAAGGCCTTGGGCGGCAGGGCGGCCAGCCGGCAGGTGGTCTGCGCCACCACGCTGGCCGAACGGCGCTCGCCGTCGATGGCGGCGATCTCGCCGAAATAGCTGCCGGCCGAAACCAGGGCATAGGAAATCTCGCGGCCATTGCCGGAGAAGTTCACCACCTCGACAGTGCCGTCGACGACAAAGTACACATCGCGGCTGTCGCTGTTGCGGTCGAGAATCTGCTCATGGGCAGCGAAGCGGCGCCACTGGCAGGCGCGCTCCACTTCGACGCGCGCAGCCGGGCTGAGCTCGCTCAGCAGTTCGATCTTTTCCAAACTATCGGGCGCGGTGGCGCCGACGGCGGCCTTGGCCATGAAACTCCCCCTACCCGATCATGTCGGCCGGCTTCAGCGTGCTGCAGCCGACCGTGCGAGCGCGGCAAACAGATTGAGCAGCATTTGCTTGCGATCAAGATTGACCGATTCCCCGCGGGCGAGCAAGCGACCCAGCTGTTCCCAGTCCTCGGCCCAGCGGGCCGGGCCCTGCCATTGCGCGAGTCGCTGGGCCAAAGCGGTCTCGCCGGGGAAGATTTCGGCCCAGCCGCTGCCGCCGATCCGGCCCGCCGCCGACGCCCGAACCAGCCGCGCCAGCCACCAGCGAAACACATCGGTCATCAGCTGAAAACCGGCGCCGCTGCGGTCGCGCGCCAGCGCATCGCCGAACGCATGCAGCTTGGCCATATCGGGCCTCGGCAACTGGCCCACCATATCGAGCAGGCCATGCAACAGTTTCAGCCCGCCCTGGGCGGCCAACGTAACCGCCCGGCCGGGCGAACCCTCGGCCAGCACGCCAAGACCGCGCCGCTCGGCGGCATCGAGATCGGGCAGCAGCCCGGTGAGCGCCTGCTGCATCGCCGCCTCGTCCAGCGGCTTCAGTGCCAGCCGGCGGCAGCGCGAGCGGATCGTCGGCAGCAGGCCACCGGGCGCATGGCTGACCAGCAGCAGCACCGCATTCGGCGGCGGCTCTTCCAGAATCTTCAGCAGCGCATTGGCGGCATTGACGTTCATGTCGTCGGCAGCATCGACAATGCAGACGCGATAGCCGCCTTCGGCCGCCGTCTTGCCGAAACGGTCGATCACCGCGCGCACGTCCTGCACCACGATGTCGCCGCGCCAGCGGTCGCCCTTGTCGTCCCAGCTGCGCTCCACCGTGATCAGATCGGCATGCCCGGCATTGGCAACGCGGCTGAACACGGCATCGTCTTCGGCTACCGCCAGCGTATCCGGCAGCACCGGCGCATCGCCAAACAGGCTCGGCCCGGCATCGAGGCTACTGGCCGGACCGTGCTTCAGCAGGAAGCGGGCGAAGCGGAAAGCCAGGGTCGATTTGCCGACGCCGCGCGGCCCGGTGATCATCCATGCATGCGGCAGCCGACCTGAAGCCCAAGCCTCCAACAGCGCCGCCTCGGCCGCATCATGGCCGAACAGGGCAGCATTGTGCCGCGGCGCCCAGGAGGCCGCTTCCTGCGGATCGAAATCGCTCATGGGATCAGGTTAAACTTTGCCGCCACCGCCTGCCAGAGGGCGGCGGCCACCTGGTCGGGATCGCCGCCGGCATCGATCAGGCGGCAGCGCTGCGGTTCCCGTGCCGCAATGTCATGGAAAGCGGCGCGCAGGCTCTCATGGAACGTCAGCCCCATGCGCTCGTAGCGGTCCTCGGCCAGCGCCGCGGATTGTACCTGGCCCTGCATGCGCTGTCTGGCCCGCTGCAGCCCGGTCTCCACGGGAAGATCGAGTACCAGGGTCAGATCGGGCTGGAAATCGCCCAGGACCAGCTTATGCAGACCGGCCACAGCGTCGCGTCCCACCGAGCCGGCATAACCCTGGTAGGCCATCGTCGAATCGGCAAAACGGTCTGAAATCACCCAGGTGCCGCGCGCCAAAGCAGGCTTCACCATCTTTTCGACATGGGCACGGCGGGCAGCATAATGCAGCAGGGTTTCGGTCATCGCATCCCAGCGCGCCGGATCGCCGGTAACCAGCAGTGCGCGGATATCCTCGGCGCCCGGCGTGCCACCCGGTTCGCGGGTCAGCACGGCTTCGACGCCACGCGCCGCCAGGGCCGCAGCCAGACGTTTCGCCTGGGTCGATTTGCCGGCGCCCTCGCCGCCTTCCAGCGTGATGAAGCGGCCGCGCGACGCGGTCACTGCTTCTTCGCGCCCCACAGCAGATAGCTGACGGCGGCGCTGATGCGACCACTGAAGCCCAGCTGCTGCACATCCGCACCCGCCAGCAGCGGCACCTCCGTCAGGGTGCCTTCCTTGTTCGCCACAGTGAGCGTGGCCACCGGGGTGCCCTTCACAATCGGCGCCGGGATCGGATTATCGTAAGACACCGTGACCTTGATATTGCCTTTGGTCTGGCGCGGCAGGGTCAGCGCCAGGTTGCGGTCGATCACCAGCGGAATGCGCGGTGCATCGCCGAGCCAGACATCGGCCTCGTCCACCACGGCGCCGGCGGTAAACAGCTTGTAATTGTCGAACTGGCTGAAGCCGAGCTCGAGCAGGCGCTCGGCTTCACGCGAACGCTCGTTCATGCTCTTCAGGCCGTTGAACACCATGATCAGCCGGCGGTCACCGCGCTTGGCCGAAGCGGTCAGGCCATAGCCGGCCGCTTCGGTATGGCCGGTCTTCAGGCCGTCGGCGCCGAGATCCTTGTAGAGCAGCGGATTGCGGTTGCCCTGCGTGATCGGCTTCTTGGTCGCACCGTCGATGCCGTAGGTGAACTCCTTTTCGGAGTAGAAATGGTAATACTGCGGGAAGCGCGCGATGATCTGCCTGGCCAGGATCGCCAGATCCCGCGCGGTGGTCAGATGTTGCGGATCGGGCCAGCCGGACGCATTGCGGAAGGTGGTGTTCTTCAGGCCGATCTGCTTGCCACGATCGGTCATCAGCTCGGCAAAGCGCTCCTCGGTGCCGGCAATGCCTTCGGCCAGAACGATGCAGGCATCGTTGCCCGACTGGATGATCACGCCGCGCAGCAGGTCTTCCACCTTAACGCGACCGCCGATCGGCACGAACATCTTCGAGCCCTGGATACGCCAGGCCTTTTCGCTGACCGGCAACATGTCGTCCATGCGCAGCTTGCCGGCTTCAAGCTGTTCGAACACCATAAAGGCGGTCATCAGCTTCGACATCGAGGAGGGCGGCATCAACTCGTCGGCATTCTTCTCGAAGATCGAGGTGCCGGTATCGTAATCCATCAGGATCATTTGCCGCGCCTGAGTTTCAACCTGGCCAAGCTGCGCTGTCGCAGGGCCGGATGAAACGACTGCGATCAATGCCGCAACTGCGGCAACGGCATACTTACTCCACAACGATACGCGCATTGGTTTGTCCGTTATTGATCGCTTGCTGCAACGCCTGGTCCGCTGCCGACACCTGATTGAACGGGCCGAGGCGGACGCGGAAAAATTCCTGCTTGCTGACGAAGGTCGAGCTGACATTGGCCGGGCCGATCAGCGACATCTGCGCCGCCAGCTTATGCGCATTCTCGTGCAGCGTGAATGCTCCCACCTGCACATAAATCTGTCCGCCACGCGCCGGGCCGGTCTCCACGCGCTGCTGGTTCAGCTCGGTCTTGCTGACCGGCGCTGCGGCCAAGCTGGCCTGCGGGTTCTGTGCATTCTGCGCGGCAAGCACTTCCATTGCCGATGGCTGCGCCTGCGCTGGTCTCACCACATCGGCACTCTTGCCTTTCGCACCTGGAGGCGGCGGCAACGCTTCGGCCGATACGCCGCCGCGCGGGGCCGCGGACGGTCGCTCATCGGCTCCGGATCGCGAGGCAAGCTGGGTGCCGGCGCCATCGCCGCTCAGCGGCGCCGGGCCGAGATATTGCACACGTACCTTGGCGGTGCCCTGCCGTTCGTAACCGAGCAGCTGCGCACTGCGGCGCGACAGGTCGATAACACGACCGTTGGCATACGGGCCACGGTCATTCATGCGCACGACGATGGAGCGGCCGTTTTCCATGTTGGTGACGCGCACCAGCGACGGCATTGGCAAAGTCGGATGCGCCGCCGTCACCTCGTTCATGTCAAAGGTTTCGCCGTTGGCGGTGAACTTGCCGTGGAACTGCTCGCCATACCACGAGCCGATGCCGGTCTCGTCGTAATTCGGGTCTTCCTTCGGGTAATACCAGACGCCGTTAATCTGATAGGGATTGCCGACCTTGTAGATGCCGCCCTTGGCAATCGCCGCCTGGGTCGGCTGGTCGCTGCGCATCACGGACTTGCCGGCGTGATTGACCAGGGTGGCCTCGGCGCAGGCCGACAGGCCCAGCAACAGCAAAGCAGACGCGACCATCCGCAGCGTCCGGACACGGGGCTGCCCAGCGGTTCGGGAGTCCCCCCGAGCCCCCCGGGTTAAGCAAGGGATGGCGTGCCGACGGCGCTTCATGGTCTAGATATGGGGTATTTTAGCCATCACCCAGCCTGTCGGCAAGCAGGCTGACCGTCAAAGCATAGTGATGGGCGCAATTGTAGCGCAGGATCGAGCGGTAATTGCCATAGACCAGGAACGTCGGCCCGCCCGCTCCATCCGGCTGTACCAGAGCACCGCTCTGCTGCACCTTGGGCAACTCGCCCCCATCGGCCCGCCGCACGCCGAGCCGACTCCAGTCCTCCAGGCTCATGTCCCGCGTCATCTGGTCGATCGCGCGGCAGCCGGAGCGCCCCTCCCGGGCAAATTCACCCAGGCGCTTCTGCAGGTCCGCGGAAATCCGCACTTCGCGGCCCCAGGTCTGCGCCGTATTCCAGCCGTGCTTGCCCAGGTAATTACCGATCGAGGCAAAGACGTCGCCGGTGTTGGTCCAGATGTCGCGCTTGCCGTCGCCGTCGAAATCCTCGGCATAGGCCAGATAACTGGTCGGCATGAACTGCGGCTGGCCCATGGCCCCCGCCCAGGAACCCTTCATGGTCGGAAAATCGATAAAGCCACGGTCGAGCATGGTCAGTGCCGCGAACAGCTCGTTGCGGAAATAGCTGGACCGGCGCCGGTCGAAGGCGAGTGTGGCAAGCGAGTGCACCAGCGGCACATCGGCCTTCACCGCGCCATAGCGCGTTTCGATACCCCAGATCGCCAGCACGAAGCGCGGCTGCACGCCGTAACGCTGCGACACCTGACGCAGCAGCGCCTGGTTGTCATCGCGCAGCTTCTGACCGCGCTGCACATTGGCTGGCGTGATCACCCGATCGCGATAGGTCGCGAAGCTGAGCTTGAATTCGGCCTGGTTGCGGTCGCGCTCGATAATACGCATGATCGGCTCAACGCCGGTCAGCGCGGTGCGGACCACATCGGGCTTGATGCCCTTCTGCAGCGCCTCGCTGCGCACCTCAGTCAGGAAGGCCTCGAATTCGGCCCGGTTGAATGGCGTGATCGCCTCGGTTGCAGCCCCCCCCTGGGCCGGAGCTGCCGACACCGCCGCAGCGGTCGGGCTGGCCACCGGTGAGGCGGCAGGCGTCGTTGGCGTGGCGGCGGCGGCAGACTGGGTAGCAGCGGATCCTTCACGGGGCTGCCCGGATGGGCGCCAGCCGCAGGCCACGACCAGCCCGAAACCCAGCAGTACGACCGCCAGCCGCCAGCTTCGCATCCTTAATCCTCCGAATCCACAAATTCCAAATCGATCAACGTGTTAACCTAAAGCTGCCGGATTCGCCAAGGTCCGGGGTGTGACATCTCACGGCTTTGCGTCTGCCGTCCGGCGCGGCGGCAGCCAATCGCGGGTATGGCCGGCAAGCCGGTACCATGCCAAGCCGAGCCATTCCTTGACCAAAAAATTAAGCCCCGAAAGCCGACGCATCGGCGAAAACTCGAAATCGCCCGACTTACCGGTCAGGAAATCGACCGGGTAAGGCACTACCGGCCAGTTCACGGCATTGAAGCAATTCACCGCTCGCGGCTGATGCCGCGCCGAGGTGACCAGCAGCCAGAACTCGCCGGGTTGCGGCCGGGCCAGCGCCAGGGAAAGCCGTGCATTCTCGATGGTATTGCCGGACATCCGCTCAAAAATGACCCGGCCGGGATTCAGCCCCAATTTGGCAAAGACGACCGCGGCGACGTCGGCTTCGCTCACTTCGCCCTGCTCGTGGGGTACCGCCGCCCCGCCGCTGAAAACCAGCTTTGCTGCGGGATAACGGGCCGCCAGATCGACAAAGGCTATCAGCCGGTCCGCATTGCCGTTCAATTCCGGCCAGCCGCGCACCGCCATGATGTCGGGCCGTTCCGCCCCCCCCAGCACAATGATGCCATCAACCCTGGCCGGCAGTTCAGGACTTGGAAAATAGTCCTCCAGGGGGCGCAACAGCCAGTCATTCAGAGGCAACAGGCCGATCACCACGACGACCGTCAGCGTGAACGACCCCAGGATCATTCCGGCCCGACGGGTTGCCCGCCACCATGACAGCGGCAGAGCGAGCAGCAACAGGGCGAAAAGCAGGCTGCCCGGGTTGGTGAAAATAGCGAGAAACTGTCCCAACATGGGTGGCCGCCTTCAGAGTGCGATTCGGGCAAGCCGAATATGTCACTTTGCGGGGGGCAGTGTTAAATATCAATCGACCGTGGTTTGAACCCTGCAGGCATAGGCATGACCGCCCTCGCCCCGCTTTCCGTATCGATGTCGTCGCTGACCAGTCGCCTCGCCGCGTTGATCGCCGCCCGGCCGATAGAGCCGGATGACTATCGCAGCGCTGCGCTCTTTACCCTGGATGCCCTGGCCAATGCGCTGGCCGGCCGCAAAAGCGCGCCGGGCGCCATCCTGCTCGACTGGGCCGCCGCCGAGCCGCTGACCGCCGGGCGCGAGGCCATGCTGCTGGGCGGCCTGACGCATATCCTGGAAGTCGACGACCTGCATCGCGCATCGGTGGTGCATCCGGGCTGCGTCGTGGTGCCGGCCGCCTATGCGCTGGCCCGGCGACGTGGCTTGCACGGGCATGCCTTTCTGGCCGCCGTGTTACGTGGCTTTGAAGCCTGCTGCCGCGTCGGGATGGCAGTAGGGCCGGCGCATTATCGCATCTGGCACAACACCGCGACCTGCGGGCCGTTCGGCTCTGCCTATGCTGCCGGGAATCTGCTCGGCCTCGATCATGCGGCCATGACGCATGCGCTGGGCAATGCCGGCACGCAATCCTCGGGCCTGTGGCAGTTCCTCGATACTGGTGCGATGAGCAAGCATCTGCACGCTGGCCGTGCCGCCGAATCCGGCCTGCTGGCGGCCGATCTCGCCGCCCGCGGCTTTTCTGGACCGCCGCATATTCTCGAAGGCGACAAGGGATTCTTCAAGGCAACCTGCAGCGATGCGCAACCTGAGCGCCTGCTGGCGGAGCCCGACGCACCCTGGCAGCTGCGTCTCACCTCGATCAAGCCGTGGCCGAGTTGCCGCCATACGCATCCCGTCATCGATGCCGGCCTGTCGCTGGCACCACGGATCGGCAACCGCAGGATCGAGCACATCCAGGTTGGCACCTATCAGGCTGCCCTCGATGTCTGCGACCGCATCGCGCCGCGCAGCGAATACGAGGCGAAATTCTCCCTGCAGCATACCGCTGCAGCCGCAGTCACCGACGGCCACATCAATTTCGACAGCTTCGATGCGGATGCCCGCACGCGTCTGGCCGAGACGGCTGCCCGTGTCGAGATCGCGGCGACGGCGCCCTTCGTGCAGCGCTATCCCAAGGCCTGGGGCGCGCATGTTTCCGTGACACTGAGCGACGGCACCGAATTGAGCGCTGAACGCGAGCATGCTTTCGGCGATCCGGAAAATCCGCTGGACGAAACCGCCATGCGGGCCAAGGCAGCCATGCTGCTTGAATATGGCGGCATCGCCGCGCCGGCCACCTTCATCGACTCCGTACTGGCTCTGGCCGAAGACGCAGCGCTGCCCGATTTGCCGCCGGCGGTGCGATGATGCTGACTATGCAGCGTAGCAGCATTCTGCTGGCGATGGCATTCGCACTGGTTGCCGCGGCTTCGGCATGGGCACAGGGTCAGGCGCCCGGGCGTGATCGCGCCGCGCGGTCGAATACCGCCTGCTTCAATCAGAAGGAAGCCGAGGCCGAGGCCGAGGTGCGCACCGGCATCCAGATCCGTGAAATTCTGCGCCGCTGCGCCCAGATCGATCCGGGTGGTCAGGCCTATCTGGACGACTGGTACCTGTTCGACCAGGAAAACGGCGATCGCCTGCGCGCTGCCGTCGAACTGCGCAGGACTGCCCTGGGGCGGATTTTCCCCAACCGGGGCCAGGCCCAGCAATGGGAAACCGATGCCACCGTGGCGACGATGAAGCCGCTCCAGACCAATGAAGCCGTGTGCAAGAGCACCTATGACATCATGGAACGGCTGAAAAAAGAGCAGTGGAAAGGTTTCAAATATTACGCCCGGCTGCAGGAAAATATCCTGGTCTACGAACTGCCGCTGTGCCGGAAGTGATCTGGCCTATCTGATTCCAGCTTTTCCAGCTCCCCGCACGCCGTCTAATATTTAAGGATATCGTCTCGGGAAAGGCGGCGCATGGCTCTTGATCTGGCAAGCCCGAATATCCTTCTGGTCGAGGACCACCCAGCGCAAACCGCGGCGTTACACGCCACTCTGGCAACTATCGGTTTTGCAAAAATCAGGATCCCTGCCCCCAAAAATCTGAGGTGATCGTCATGCTGCGTTGCTCCGCTTTGCTTGCCGCCATCTTCAGTTTCACGATCATGCTTATACCTGAACGGCTGCAGGCGGCGTGCCTCGGTGCGGTAGCCCGCCACGAGCGCGCGGCGCCCACGGTGCCGGCCCGCCTGATCCCGGCCAGCTTTCAGCCGGCGGCGGTGCCGGCCAACATGACGCGCATCACCTTCATCGGCCATTCCACCTTCCTGCTGGAAACGCCGCAGGGCGTGACCGCGGCAACCGACTACAACGATTACATCCGACCGCCGTTGCGGCCGGATATCGTTACGATGAATTACGCGCACAGCACGCATTACACCGACAGCCCGGAAGCCGGCATCCGTCATGTCTTGCGCGGCTGGTCCTATCAGGACAAACCTGCACGCCATAATGTGCAATACAAGGACATGCGCGTGCGCAATGTGCCGACCAATCTGCGCAACTACGGCAACAACACCGAATATGACGGAAACTCGATTTTCATTTTTGACACCGCCGATGTCTGCATCGCGCATCTGGGGCATCTGCATCATAAGCTGACACCGGGGCATCTTGCCGATCTGGGCAAGATCGATGTGCTCTTCGTCCCGGTCGATGGCGGCTTTACCCTGAACATCTTCGACATGCAGGAAGTGATCACCCAGGTGGCGCCGCCGCTGGTGATTCCGATGCACTATTTCAGCGAAAGCACGCTGGAACGCTTTCTTGTCCGCCTGCGCGACAGTCATGACATTAAGTTGAACGCCAGCCCCTCAACCCTGATTTCGAGAACTACCCTGCCAGCAAAACCATCTGTGCTGGTGCTGCCCGGCCCCCATTAGACAGAGATGACCGAAATCCCCCGTCTAGTCCCCCAGGACTATGGCGATATGCGCCCGTCTGTCCGAAAATGCCCGCTAGCAGCGGCAGCCGCCCGCACAGGGCGAGACCGGCCTGCAGACGGGCAGCAATGAGCATCTTTTTTCTTATTCTCGCCTTTATGCTGATCGGGATTCCCGGTGCGGTATTCATCATCCTGCAGCTGGTCGCGGCGCATCGCAGGCAGGCGCTGGCGTATCGCTGGAGCGCATCCGAACTTCAGCGCCGTGGCGCGCGTATCGCCGAGATGGAACGCAATACGGCCGCCGACCGACAGGCCATCGGCGAACTGATGATGAAAACCTCGACCCTGCGCATGACCGTCGATCGCCTGGAAAAACTGATCGAGAAGTCGAACACTGCCGTTGCGGCAGGCGCCAAGAAGTAAATTATAGTGTTTCTAATCTGCTTCAGACTGAAGCAATTGAAACGAATACTTCCCCATCAATGGCAAAAGCTGCGTATTTCTTGTGCCTGAATGTACGGGTGCAATAAAGAAACCAGAAATACGCCCTGCTCAAAATGAAAATTACTGGCGTCGCGCGGTTATCTGCACTATACAGCCGCCGCCGTTCGTCGCGCCAACTCTGTCCGGCGCAACGCAGATCGCGCAGCAAACAAAAACTCCAATGGGGAGACAGGCCTGGAAAGGCCGGGTTGCTGCACCGTATCGAGGTGGGGGTGGTTCAAGATGAGTCACATCACGACCGATCAGCAGTCGCGCCTGCTTGCGCATCTGTATTCGGGAACGATTGAATACGGCCAATGGGCCGATGTGCTGCGTATACTGACGTCGTCATTCGATGCGGTGAACTGCTCGCTGGCCACTGTCGACACACGTACCGGCAAGCCGATCGTGCAGTATACCAGCCAGGCTTTCGACCAAAGCTGGTATGAAAGCTACAGCAGCCGTTATGCCAGGGTCAGCCCACTGCGGCCGGTGCTATTCAAGCGCGAGAATATCGGACGCGCGATGGCCAGCCAGCAGGTAATGTCCGCACATGATTTCGAGAAGACCGAATTCTACTGCGACTACCTGAAGCATTACGGCATTCGGCACCTGCTCGGGTCCGTCTTCAAGGTCGGCGATGGTCGCGCCGCCTATATCGCGCTGCATCGCTCACCGCGCACGACGGCTTTCGAGGCTTGTGAAATCGCCGCGATCCAGGATCTGCTGCCGCATCTCACGCTGGCTTTCCGTATCCGCTCGCATTGCATCGGACTGAGCCGCTACGAGGATATCAGCCAGCAATATCTCGACGCCAAGGGCAAGGGCCTGATCTGCGTCGACCGTCATGGCGGTATCGTCTCGATGAACAAGGAAGCCGAACGCATCCTGCGTCTCAATGACGGTCTGACCCTGTCGCAGGGCCATCTGCAGGCCATCGATACGGATGACAACCAGCGCCTGCGGCACCTGCTGACGCGCAGCTGTCTGGCCGACATCGCCGTCAATCCGAATATCATGGATGCAGCCACCGGCGGCTCGGCAGTCGTTCGACGCGGCGACGGCAAGCCGCCCTATGCGCTGTGGATTTTCCCGGTGGTCGGCCGCAGCATGCATTTTGAGGAGAACGAGATCGCGGCGGCTATCGAGATCACCGATCCGCTGCTGAATGGAATCGCGACGCCCGATGATGCGCTGGCCGGCTACAATCTGACCAAGGCGGAGATGCGGCTGGCCCGCGCGCTGACCGAAGGCGGTCAGCTCAAGGATATCGCGCTGCGCTTCAATGTCAGCGTGAACACCCTGAAGGTGCAGCGCCGCTCGCTGTATCGCAAGATTGGCGCAACCCGCCATTTCGATCTGATGCGTCTGGTGCGGGTATGAGACCGACCCTTGCCCTGCAATGCGCCGACACGGAAATCGGACCGGACGGCATCTGTATTCCATCGACAGTAAAGAGCTGGATTCTCACGCCGGCGCAGATCGGCCTGGTGCGCGCCACATTCCAGATTCTGGCCACCAATCGTGACCGCCTGGCCGAGATGTTCTATGCCCGCGCCATTGCACTGGATCCACAGATCCGGCGACCGCAACTGGTCTCCAATATGGTGACGCAGCGGCTGCAGCTTCTGCTCGCCCTGGCCGACATCGTGCAGCAGCTCGACGACCTGCCCCGCCTGACCCAGACGGTTGCCGCCCTCGCCCGCCAGTATGGCCTGTATGGCGCCGGCGACCCCAGATTCCAGACCGCCCGGGCGGCGCTCGCCTGGTCGGTGGAACGTATTCTGGAACCAGGCCCCGACAGTGCCATCCAGGTCGCCTGGGGCCGGGCCTTCGATCTGGTGGAAGGCCTGCTGGCCGGTTCGGTGCCGCTTGGACGGACCTCTGCCGGCTAGGCAGGGCAGAACCCTCGACGCTGTTCGGTCGGTGCGGTAAAACCCGGCCGCTGGACAGGTGGCCGAGTGGTTTAAGGCAGCGGTCTTGAAAACCGCCGTACCTGCAAGGGTACCGTGAGTTCGAATCTCACCCTGTCCGCCAGTATGCCATAAAAATCAATTACTTATGCATATTTTAGTCCCTGTACCATCTTTTAAACCATTCATATTCATAGGATAGTGCGAGCAGTGTTCGCAGCCTCCCGGCGATCGGCGAACGACGTTCGCCAAAAGCGCACCGGGTGCGTTTCAGCCTCGACCGGCTGCACAGTTGCGAACCGTGTACGCCCCTCTGACCACAGCATGCGCTGCTTGCCGGAGTCGCAAGAATGATTAATCGTAAGGGCCCATCCCCTAGGCCAGGTTCCAAGTGCCAATCACCAGATTTTGTGGTTATGGACCGGCGGAACCGTGACCGCCAGCACAGCGTTATGCAATGCCACTGGACGATTATAGGCCCTTGCAACACATGGGTTTAACAGTCTGTTACCGGTCCAAGCCTCAGGATTCGCATAGGCTCCATGCCTCGTAAGCATAAAGCACGGCTTGCTTGGCGACGGGTCAAGTGTAGAGTACGACCCAGTACCGCCTAAAGGTCAGTCTGGGTTCGCATGGTGGCGTGCCTGGGGGGGAACCGACCAGAAGCAAACAAGGACGGTGCCTGATGAAGAACATGATTCTACGTTGCTATGCAGAGGGACAGCCCGGCCAATGGGAAGCTGTCTGCCTCGATTTCGATCTCGCCGTACAGGGCAGTGACTTCCGGGAAGTGATCGACAGCCTACAGGTCGCTATTCGCGAATATCTTGAGATCGTCCACGAACTCCCGGTCGAAGAACGTGCGCACTTGATGGAACGCAGATCGCCGCTGAGCATGCGGCTCAAGTTTGCATGGCATGTTCTGCGCTCGATTTGGGATGGGCGAAACGGCGCGAAAGGTCGCGCCGAATTCACCCTACCCTGCCCTGCTTGAAGTATCGGGACTTTATTCGAATCCTCCTCGATAACGGCTTTGATCTTCACCGCCATACCGGCGGCCACCGCCACTACAAGGGTTTCATCGACGGCAAGACGCGACTGGTCACGGCCTCCGGCAATGACAACGACGACGTTATGGCGAAGAATTTCAGCTCCATGATCCGACAGTCGGCCCTACCGCGCGACCTGTTCCCGCGGAAGTGATGACGTTGATCACGCCCTTGATATGCTTGGGCCATTGCGTCGATAAAAAAGCCCCGCTCCGCGGGGCTTTTCATTATGAGCCGAGGGGAAGCATGAGGATAGCTATTTGCACACTCATCCTGCTGGCGATCTTCAGCACGGCCAAAGCAGAGGTGAACGTAGAGGCATATCAAAAAACAATGGAAGCTGGCGGTAATTCTGCTGCATTGATGCAGGCATATATATCCGGCGTGGGGCGTGGGTACTGGCTAATGAATTACTCAGCCAAAATGTTCTGCCCGCCAGAAGCGTTCATCGCTCAAGGTACAAATTTCACAGCCTGGATTAATGACATGATACGGAGTGGTGTTGCGAAACCGGACAGCAACATAGAAATTGCCCTCCTTGTTCGATTGCTTGAAGTATTTCCTTGCAAACAATGACCGATGACAAAAACCGACACGCCCCACCCGCGGGGTTTTTCTTTGCCTGGTATACCGTTTCCTTTCGTGGTCAAGTTGGTTATTGGCGCGCGGTCTGCCATGCCAGCAGCGCGGTTCGCATGGGAACCTGCATGATGCGCTCGGGGCCAGGCGCGTATGCCATCATGCCGCCGCAGATGCCGAGGCACGGCCGGCCAGAATTCTCCAGCAGCACCACGTCGCCGCGCTGGGCAAAGGTCCATGATATTTCCGGGAAGCCGACCACTGCGCCGGCCGCGCGCGCGGCCTCGGTGACGTCCGCCGACCCATAGGCGTCCTGCATGCGCCGCGCCATGCCGAGCGCGGTCGTGGGGCCTCCGCGAAGTGGCGGAACCGGGTCGAGGCCGGTCATTTCGATTATGCAGTCCGCAGCGAACAGAACACAGTCATTTACACCCCAGGCGAACGGGTCGTCTTTGCGCTTTGCGATGTAGTTGCTCAATCGCTCGGGCCAATTCTCGTATCGGATCATGATTTCCCCAAGACGATGGTGCGATCCTGTAGGCTGGCGACATACCGGAACCCCGTGTCCGTGGCGTCCCTGATCTTTTGATCTTCCGGGGTCATGCGGATGGTGCGCGGGCGCCGAAGGGTTGCCATAAGCGATTCGGTGCTGACGATAATTGTGCAGGTTTCGGCGCCGTCATCTGTCGCCGGCACCGCGACCGTAGCTTCATCCCAGACAATCGGATCCGCGATGATCCGGCCGTCTTCTGTCAGACCACCAAGCCATGACCGCGCCGGAAGGCCCTGCCGCATGTCGACGGCAACCGAGGAAATCAGAGAAGTCGGGACACCAGAGAGCATGTAGGTGGCGCCGGTTGCTTTGAGGTCGGTCGTTTCTTCGGGTGCTGAGACACTACCAAAGGCCCCGACTCCGACAAATTCTTTGCCGGCCCAGGTGATCGTACCGAGGCCGGACCATGCGCGCACCGCGCCCGCGTTCGTTTCCATCTCGAACAGCAGGATTGGCCGTTTCGATACCGCCTCGGCAAACGCCTGCATGTCAGTAGTAATTCCGCGCGACATTAGGTGATCTCCTTCGCATAGGGTGGGGCGCTTAACTGCTCCCCATGCTGTTCGTTTGCCGGCTGTCCTTCCCAGTCGAGCCCTATTGTGCTGGGCTCCAGGCCCTGCCAGTGCTGGAATGACAGGAACGCAGCGCCGCGCGGGCCGACTTCGCCGCTGTGCCAGTCTTCGGGGCCGATATGGAAGCCGACAGCGCGCAGGCGCGGCAGGCCGTCGATTGTCTGGCTGAAAAAATCGCAGGGGCAGATCGGCTTGCCGTTCTTGCGAATGGTCAGGTCGCCAGAAACGAACATATCGAAGCTGTCGACGTTCGGGTGACGGTGCGGCGGTATTACGGTGCCGGGCGGGAAGGTGAATAGCTGCGCCTGGAATTGGCCGGAGCGATAGAGCAACAGCCCAGATATGTCGCCTGCCCAGGCGATGCCATCTTGCGGCGCCATCGGGAGCGATGGCCCCTGCGTGCAGAACCACTCGACAAACTCGGGTAACGGTTCATCGGTCGCGGGGGCGAAAGGCGGCGGGTTGGCGGGGCGCGGTTTGACGATGCCGTGACGGTTCAAGATCGAGCCCCATCACTGCCGCGCTTCGCACTCAGGCGCCTGGCAATAGCTGCCGACCGCATACTTGCGGCCGGCAGCAGCATGCTCGGCGCGACGGAGCCTACCCACTCGCCGGACATGATTAGGAGGTCTGCCAGATTTTCTTGATGATCGCAAAAGCTTCCGGGTGGAAGAGCGCGACATCGGCCCGCATGACCACACGAACGAAAACCTGATAGTGCGTGATGCCAGACGTCGTACCGTCGCCTCCGGTGTTGGTAACCAGAAGCTCGATATCGTTTCGCAGGCCGATAACCACGTTCGACCAGTCACCGACAAATGCAATAGTCTGATTGGCCGGGCTGCCGCCGGTATCCATGTCTGTGGGGACATTGCCCGACGCGTAGTGCTGCAGGTCTGTGAACGATTTCGGCGGCTGCAGCGGCTGGTTCGTGGTGTCCTTCAGGCGATCAAATTCGCCATAGGTTCGCGGCGCCGCAATCATGGCCGTGGGTTCGTGGTTGTCCTCGCGCACGAGCTGCACCGCGCGGGATACCGGGTCATAGTTGGTAAGCGCCGCGTCAAGTGTGTAGCTGTTGACGTTGCTCGTTTCGTAGATGCCGCGCGGTTCCGGCGCGGCACCGCTGCCGACCAGGCAGACGCGATCGAGTTCCAGGCCGCAGCCCTGGGCAAGCGCATTTTCTACGGCGGTGCCGATATTCGGGGCGTCGTTGAAAAGTTCGTTGCTCATTTTGACATAACCGCCGATCACCCTCGCGGTAAGCGTCACAGCATCGAGCGTCATGTCGCTGGCGCTGAATGCCGAGTTCTCGCTTTTCCATCCGACAGTCGGGTCACCGGCATTCTTGGCGAATGTCAGTGTGTTTGATGTCATGGGAACGACCAGTGCGCCGGCGCGGACGACAGCAGCCTGTTTCCGCATCTTGTCGATGAATTGCGCCGACAGCGGAGCCGGCACGGCATAACCGCCGGAGCTGCTCGGCGAAATCGCCATCGTGCGAAATTCGCTTTCCGCCTCGGGGCTGGCTCGGCCCGTAATAACTCGCGCGGCGAAGTCGCCGAAGCTGATTCCGGTACGCTGGTTTGCTCCGATAGCCTGGGCGAAGCTGTCCTTGCGGCCGAGCGCCCGCACGGCGGCGCCTGTTTTCACGTCCACGAAACGGTGGCCGGTGGTCTCACGGTTGCCGGAACCGCCGTCACTGTCGGGGAGTATGCCTCTCATGTCGACGGTGCCTGCGGAGCTGCGCTCATCACGAAGGTCGATTTCGGCGCGAAGCACAGACGCCAGCATGCGCATGTCTTCGAGATCGTCGGTTTCGGGCTTGGTGAGGTCTCGATTTTCCGCTTCGGCCCCGGCCAAAATTTCACCGGATGCGGCCAGGATTTCAGCGCGAAACTTTTTCAGCTCGGCATCGGTTGCGCCGGATCGTGCAACGGCGATCAGAGACACGTCGCCGCCGTGCTTGGTGAATGCGCGCCGGATGGCGGCCTCTGTACGCTGGGAAATGTTCATTCGTTCGTCCTTCTATCGGGCCAGCCGGCCCGAACATCGGAACCGGCTGGCACTGAGCTGCGGCGCATCCCTGCGCGGCGGGTTGGCGGGGCGTTTCTCAACGCTCCAAATTTTGCGGCCTCGGCCGGATTTCCTTTGTCACTCTGCCTTCCCGGGTTTCGATCCAGCCTTGGTATACTCGGCGCGGCACGCGACGCCGTAGAGGTCCGGGATGGCACTAAATTTCAACCTATCAGCGTGGCGTCATGGCCGGTATTTCCCGCCAGCTCCATTGCAAATCCCTGAAGGACGCCGCCGTTGTATTGAACGTATGTACTGATTGGGTGCGTGAACTCTCCCTCGGATTGCGCTGCGGACTTCTCAACAAAGCCGAATTCGTAGACAGGCTTATCCATTTCGCTTTTGAAATGGATGGCTGCATAAGGCCAGTCTCGGCAAATTTGCACTTTGGCGACAGCCAGCCGGCGCTTATCGTCTGAGAGGATTGCGGAGAACGCGTCGCCGAACGTTCGAGCGCCAGCGAAGCCGTACTCGTCTCCGTTCGTCGGCTTCATGCGATTGATTTTCGCTGCAAATGATGCGGCCTCGATCAGACGCGGCGCCGCGAGGGCTGCCAGGAATGAGGCTGCGTGTTGAGGCGTGATCTCAGGCGCTGCGTTTCCTCGACCACCGATTGGCAGCATCCCTGCTTCCCGCAGTTGCCTGGCAGTGTGGTCGATCGTGGACTGTGAGAATGGGCTGAAGCGGCGCACCGCATCTTCGAATCGTCTAGCAATCATATGGCTTCCTTTTGAACTTTCTTCGATTGAACTACACAAACGAAGAAACTGCAATAGAAAAAACTGCCGTTAACGGAATGCACTAGAGGATTGGCTAAATTTGCTGGTTTTCCGGGCCTCACAACAAAACTAAAAACTCGCGCGTGACGCCGCGAAACTCAGATAGGGGGCCCGGCTTAAGGACAAACGAGGCCCCCTCGAGTTTTTTGTTTTGTTGTCCGGCTGAATTTATTGGCGCCTAAAATTTAATTCGCATGAGCAGAAATTTGGCCCGATGCGCGGCATTTGGCGCATACCCGCTGGATACTCGGGATCCCCCGGGGGGTATTCTGCTTTCCAGCCGATTTCGGCCGCGTACCAGTCGACCACGGCGGGCTTCTTCCCCATCGTGGCGTCGATCGCGTCTCTGTCCCATCGCGGCAGTTTCGGTGACAGATACGTGGGCGTCGGCAGTTTCCCTGCTTTTACGAGCCGAAGCAGTGTTTGCGGGCTGATCGACAAATATTGTGCCGCCGCCTTGAGCAACAGATACCGTGGCCTACCCTCATCGGACATTCACCACCCTCACTGCGTTTCATTATCGCCGCTGGCTTCGATACGCTCGACCTCGGCGGCGCTGATTCGCCATAGTTTGCCGCCGAGCTGAAAGCCTTTGATTTTTCCGGATTTGAGTAGGGTGCGGACGTGGCGCGAGCTGCAGCCCCAGCGCTCGGCCAGGGTTTCGGGTGAAAAGGGTTTTTGTGTGTTCACAGTATCCCAATTTTTCTCATAGCGGCCTCGCGGGCGGCGATGCTCTCCGGCGTCACAGGTGCCGGGTTGCCAGGCGGCAAGGCGCGGGGCTCTAGCAGGCGTTTCAGCCTCGCGGCCTCTTTGCGTAGACGGAACCGCTCAGCGTCAAGCACAGCCTTGACCTCTGCAAAGCTCGGGAACCATTTAAAGGCGCCGGCTGCGGCTCGGAGACTGTCTTTCGAGAAGCAGCCCGCCTCATGGTCGAGCATATCGATGTAGAGTGAAACTTTGCGTTCCGCGTCGTCTGCCGTCATTTGTCCGGCTGTAGCGATACCCAGCGCAATCAGCCAATCCGCTTTTACTTGTTTCGTTGCTGGCTGCAATCGCGTAGGCATGGCTGCCAACGCTGTTCGGGCTTGGCTAAGCATGGCGCCGGATGGCTGCGCCGGCGGCATCCAGTTGCCCGCGCCATCTTCCGCGTGTAGCGCGGTCCATAGTGATTGTGCGGCGGGTATCGAAAGCTGATTCATGAAAAACTCCTGCCGTCCATGGTGGTAAAGGCATTCCCGCTGGGGCGGTTTTTAGATGGTGCGCGGTCGTATCCGCCTTCCATCAGCCGGGTGAAGCTTTTCTGTTGCAGCAGAAAATCGAAATCCGCTCGCCACCCGCTGTCGTTTTGGCCGTGCATCCACCCAGCCGCCGCCACCTTGCTGAGTGCATAGCGCCAGCCATCCAAGCCGCCGGCATCTGCCAGCCTGCGGCGTAGCTTTTGGCGCCGTTCGTCCGTAAGCTTTGCCGCCCTGGCAAGGCCATACTGCTCAGCCATTTCGTTCCATGCGTTGAATGCCAGCACAGCATCATCGGCGACCACTAGAGTCTGGTTCCCTTCATTACCTTCATTACCTTGATTCTTCTTTGTCCCGGTGCTGTCCCGGTGCTGTCCCGGTGCTGTCCATAAAGGTGTCTCGCTTACTGTCTCGGTTTCGTCTGGTGAAGCCTGCATTTCATCATATTTGCAGATACTTATGATGAGTTGGCCTGTCTCGTTTCGCGTCTCGATTAGTGTCTCGGTTTTTAAACGGCCGATGAATCGCTCTACGACGCCCTTCCCCCAGCCCCACCGCTCAGCAAGGAACCGGATTGAGTGTGAAAGCTCGCCGCGCTGCAGCTCGACCGTCTTGCCTGCAATGCTGACTTTCGTCGGCTTCCAGCGGGCCTCTTCGATCAGCCATACCCATGCTTGCGCGCGGCTAAAGGGCTCGCCTCGCCATGCGGGGTGGTCTTGCCATCCTCGCGGCATAAGGAAAAAACCGGCCATACGCTCTAGGCTTTTTCCACCTTGTACGCCGGCAGTGAGTC
This sequence comes from Ferrovibrio sp., assembly GCF_025869515.1. Lineage (GTDB taxonomy): Bacteria > Pseudomonadota > Alphaproteobacteria > Ferrovibrionales > Ferrovibrionaceae > Ferrovibrio. The sequence goes on along the minus strand of NZ_JAOZVR010000099.1, from coordinate 6,391 downwards.
GAGCCAGGCTTTCAGGTCGGTGGCGAGGATGATGGTCCGCGCGCCGTTTTTCCGCGCCGATAGCTCGCCGCTGTTGATCCTGTTGTAAAGCGAGCGCCGGCTGATCCGCGCGGCCGACGCGGCCTCTTCGATGGTGTAGGTTAAAGGCTCCATGCGGTTTCCTTTGTGTGGTTGTGACGTGTTGGCACGCAGATACATGCAGTAAATTCAGATATGACACAGAAATAGGGAGCCGCAACAATCGGCCCCCTATTCTCTTCCCGAGACGTTTCTAGGTTTTGTTGTTGCGGCGACCGATTTTCAATATCTGGTAACGCCTCACAAATCGGGGTTAGGCGGCCAGGCGCTGTTGTGAGTCTCTTGCGCGCCGCATGGTCGACCGCGCGAGGAAATCGCAGCTCGCATTGAGCCAGCCTGCCCCGCCGCCGGCCTGGTGGCCACGGACATGGCGCAACACCAGCCGAGCGCCTGTGCCCCGCACAAGCTCGCGCACGGCCTGCAGTCCGGCCTGCGTGGCCGCTGGAGCCATCGCGGCATCGATGGGCGGCAAGTCCGCCACGGCTGTTGAAGAGGCCGGCAGCGCGCCCAGGATACTCCCGAGCGCGGTCCGGCTATCGCTCATCACGACAATCTCGCCCGCAAGGCCGCCGGCATCGGACAAGGCGCGCAGGCCGTGTGCGATGGCGTGCAGCTCGGCCGCGTTGCCACTCATTACCGGCAGCGTGCCGGCCTGCCAGAATGCCCGCCCGGCGGGAGGCTGCACCCATGCCGCCCATGCCGCCGCGCCGGCTATGTCGTCAACGCTGGCGTCGGCCATGATTTCGGCGTGTGGCGCCGGATCAGGCCGCGTCATAGGGACCACCGATCTCGGCCAGCATTTCGAAAACGCGAAGCTCTACCCGGTCGAGGTAGTACTGCCGGTCCCGGTCGCGGCTGAGGTGGTCAGATATGCGCGTCATGCGCCGGCCGAGGGTGCCGCGCGGGTTCACGCCACGAGATCGCCAGTGGCGCACGGCGAATGCCATAGGTGCGTCGGCATCGCCAGCGGCCAGGGCCGCGCCGGCACGCTCGGCTTGCCGCAAGGTGAAAGGGTCAAGGGTGTCGGGGCTGGCGAGCAGCCCGAACAGAAACCCGCGGCAAAAGACGCGGTCGTCTGGAATCTGGGCAGCCGGTTGCACTTTGCCCCCGCGCCGGGGGGTAGTATTCTGTTGGGTGGCCATGTCCTTGCGCTCCATACGCTCGGTTGTGGTCAGGCCTCGGTGCGGTGCTCGTAACACCCGCCGGGGCCGTCTATGCCCGGTTCCGCCGGGCGCGGTCTATCTGCGCCGCTTGGCGCCGATCTCAACCACCTTCCCGGCTTTCGCCTTTGGGGCCTCAATGAATCGCTCCCATGCGTCCATCATCTGGCGCCGGCGGTCGAATAGATCAGTCCGCCTGTAGGCTGCCTCGACCTTGTCGGATATGGCGTGCGCTAGAGCCTGCTCGGCAACCTCGCGCGCAAAGTTGGTCTGCTCGCTACACCACACGCGGAAGCACGTTCTAAAGCCGTGCACCGTCAGGTCGTCGCGGCCCATCCGCTCCAGCAATTTGAGCATCGCCATATTCGACAGCGGCGCGGCCTTGCCACGGCCGGCAAACAGATAGCCGGTGCGCAGCGCCTCGGGCGTCTGTCTCAGTATCTCGACCGCGCGACCCGACAGCGGGACGCGATGCTCTTTCCCGGCCTTGATACGGTCAGCCGGCACGGTCCAGACCGCCGTCTTAAGATCGATCTCGGCCCATGTCGCGCCGATGGCTTCGCCTGTGCGCGCCGCTGTCAGAATCACAAACTCCAGCGCGCGGGCTGCCTCGCCATCCTGCTTACGCAGCTCGGCCACGAAAGCGCCGATCTCGGCATAGGGCAAGGCAGGATGGTGCTGCGTGCGCTTCACCCGCCCTTTCGCCGGTAGCAGGTTCGCAAGGTGGCCGCTCCACCGCGCCGGGTTGTCGCCAGTGCGGAGTCCGCGCGCCGCTGCCCAGTCTAGAACCGCCTCAATCCGACCGCGCAGGCGGGCGGCGGTCACGGTCTTCGTGGCCCATATCGGCTCCAGCGCGTTTATAACCATGGCCGTGTCGATCGCGCGGACCTGCACCCGGCCGAATTTCGGGAAGGCATACAGCCGGAGGGTGGCGTCCCACTGTTTCGCATGCTTGGCCGAGCGCCAGCCGGCGGCATGCGCCTTCACATACCGGCCTGCGGCTTCCTCGAATGTCATGCCGCTGGCGTTCTCTGCCGCGTTGGCGGCCTTCTCAGCGCGCGCGGCCTCTATGGGGTCTATTCCCTGCCGCTTTAGCCGCTGCAGCCGTAGCGCCTCGGCTCGGGCATCTGCCAGCGAAACAACGGGCCACGGGCCTAAGCCCATGTCGCGCGCCGTCGTGCGACCTTCCATCCGGTAGCGGAAAATCCAGGCTCTGCCCCCGCCGGGCGTCACGCGCAGATAAAGGCCCCAGCCGTCCGCGTGCATGCCGGGCTTTTTCTTGCCGATGCCTACTGCGCTGAGACGCTCTTTCTTGCGGGTGCCCATTTGCCAGCCCATCTTTGCCGGCTTCATTCTGTTGCACAAGATCGTCATGCGTCAACAGGCAAGTGCACAGACCCGCGCAGAATGCAGCTATTTTAGAGGTCTTTTTGCATGCCGGTTCACAGCCTTGCGCGGAGTTAGATTTTCACCCTGTCCGCCATCCCCCACCCGAGACCGATCAGCCGGCCGCGGCCGGCGCTGGCTTGGTCAGGTTTGTCATGTAGGTCGGCGCGACGGCCAGGCCGGTGCGCCGGTCATGTTCCAGCAGGATATGCAGCACCAGATCGTAGGACTGGTAGCAATCGTGCAGGATCGCCGCCATCGCCAGCAGCTGGCGCGGATCGAGCCGCGACAGCTTGGTGAAATCGCGCACGAAGATCGCATCCGCCCACACCGTCTGGCTCAGCCCGGCATAGATGTTGTTCTCCACCAGCATCGGCTGGATGGTGCGGCTGACGGTCGGGAAGAAACGATGGAAGACATACCCCTGGCTGCGCAGGAAGACATCGACATCGCCGAAGAGCGGCTGATCGACATAGAGCGGCAGGAATTCGACTTCGGTCTGGATCACCAGGGCATCGGCCAGCCGCGCGGTGGCATTCTGGAACACCATCAGCTCGCCGCCCTGGATATCGATCTTCACCAGATCGATACCCTTGGTCTCCGGAATATCGTCAAGCCGCTTGGTATCGACATCCAGGGTCGAGACGACCTCGCCCCAGCGCGGGAAACCGTGGAACAGGCCCAGCACTTCCGGATTCGGCGTCAGCAGCGAGCTCATGCCCGAACTGGCGCAGAGATTCAGCGTGTGGCGTTTGCCATCGCCGATGGCATGCGGCAGATAGGTTTCGGTCGGCCCCTTCTGCTCATTCAGTTTGGCCAGCGCGTCCGGATTGGGCTCGAAGCCGACGATATCGGCATTGCCGCCGCGCAGAAGCGTGGCATAAGGCGGCGCGCCATCGATCGGGTTCGCGCCGATATCGACGATCTTGACCCGGACCGAGGCATTGGTAAGGGCGTGGAACGAACCGGGTATGACCATACTATCCTGCCTTGTCTGACTATCGCGGGGCGCTACCCGTTATTATTCGTTCTAAGCGCCAATGCTTACTGTTTGGTTTCCCGCTTCAGCAGGTCGCGAACCGCTTCCGAGATGCGCAGCCATTCGATGGCGCCGTCGCGGTCGCCATCCTCGGCCAGCATGGTGGCCCGGTTCGCGGCGATCTTGAGTGCCCGTCTGCCATGGAACTTGAAGAGCAGCCCGGCAGTCCTTGCGGGCTCCAGCCCCCTGCCCGTCCGTTCCTCACTCATGACATCCTCCGTGGCTGACCGGCCATTTTGGCCTGTCGCCAGTCTCTCGCTTGGCAAAATCCCGCATTTGCAGCCTGCATCCCAGCCATTGCCGGGCTGAATCTCTAAGGGAAGCCGCGCGCCGAGACAAGAATTCTCTCCGCATCCTTAATCGAGGGCTGCCAGCCAGGCCTCGACCTGCTGATCGTTGAAGCCCAGGATCTGATTCTCGGTCAGCGCATTGGCCTGGGTGGTGCTCAGCGCGGTAATATTGGTTGTCGTCAGGGCCGAAATCGCAGTCGACGAGATCGCCACAATCTGCGCGACACTGAACTCGCTCATATCGGCCGCATCCAGGAACCCGATCTGGGTGGCGGTCAGGCCCGCAATCTGCGCGGCGCTGAACAGCTGCACCTGGGTCGTATTAAGAGCATTGAAGCCGGTTTCGATCAGGGCGCCGAGCTGCGCAGAAGTCAGGCCGGCGAGCGCGGTATTGCTCAGGGCGCCCACCTGGGTTTCATCCAGTACGCCAACCTGCGTCGTCGTCAGGCCCTTTACCTGGGCCGCGGTCAGCACCCCAAGCTGCGTGGTGTCCAGGACATCAAGTACCGCCGTGGTCAGCGCCCCCAGCTGGACCGAGGTCAGACCGGCGAATGCCGTGGTGCTCAGGGCCGCGACCTGGGTATCTTCCAGCGAACCGACCTGCGTCGTCGTCAACCCCTTCACCTGCACTGCGGTCAGCGCGCCGAGCAAGGTGGTGGTCACTTCGTCCAGCTGCGTGGTGGTGAGCGCGCCCAGCTGGGCCGAGGTCAGTCCGGTCGCGCGGGTGGTATCGAGGCCGGCAAGGCTTGTGCTGCTCAACGCCACGATCTGCGTCGTGCTCAAACCACCGAACTGCGCAGACGTCAGTTCGTTGATATCCGCAATCTGCAACTCGTTGATCTGAGTGGTGGTCAGGCCCCTCAGCTGGGTTCCGGTCAGGGTCTGGGCCTGGGTGGTATCGAGCTGCGACAGATTTTCGCTGCTCAGCGACTGCAGTTGCGCGACCGTCAATCCCTTGATCTGCGTCGTCGTCAGATCGGCCACATCCTCGGTGGTGAACGAGGAAATCTGCGTCACGGTCAGCGCGGCGATCTGCACGGCCGACAACACCTTGCTCTGCGTGGAATCCAGCGCATTCAGCGCCGTGGTACTCAATGCCGCCACCTGCGTGCCGGTCAGACCGGTCAACGCCGTGTTGCTCAGCGCCGTCACCTGCGTGGACTGCAGGGCACCGATCTGCGTCGTCGTGAGTCCCTTCACCTGTGTCGAGGTCAGCGCCGCGAATACGGTCGTTTCGAGGGTATCGAGCTGAGTCGTGGTCAGGCCACTGAGCTGAGTGGCTGCGAGGCCGGCAATCGCAGTCGTGCTCAGCGCCGAGAACTGGGTGTCTTCCAGCGAGCTGATCTGTGTCGAAGTGAGTCCCTTCGACTGGGTCGTGGTCAGGGCCGCGAAAACCGTGGTGTCCAGCACGTCGATCTGCGTCGTGCCGAGCGCGCCGATCTGCGCCGAGGTCAGCGCCTGGGTCTGGGTTGTCTCCAGCGTCGACAGGATCGTTGTGTTCAGGCCCTTGATCTGGGTCGTGCTCAGGTCTGCGATCTGGGTCGTGCTCAGTTCGGCGACATCTGCGACATCGAGGTCGTTCAGCTGCGTCGTGGTCAGACCCCTCAGCTGGGTTCCGGTCAGGGCCTGGGCCTGGGTGGTGTCCAGCTGCGCCAGATTGGTGCTGGCCAGTGCCCTCAGCTGCGTCACCGTCAGCGCCTTGAGCTGCGTCGTGGTCAGGTCGGCCACGTCAGAGGTGTCCAGCCCGGCGATCTGCGTCGTGGTCAGGGCGGCGATCTGCGTGGCCGCCAGGGCCTTGCTCTGGGTGGTATCCAGCGCATTCAGTGCCGTGGTGCTCAATGCTGAAATCTGCGTCGCGGTCAGACCCGTAATCGCCGTCGCGTTCAGAACAGAAAACTGCGTGCTGTCCAGCGAGCCGAGCTGGGTCGTCGTCAGGCCCTTGAGCTGGGTTGAGGTCAGACCGCCGAAGGCCGTCGTGGTCAGCGCGCTGAACTGTGTGGCGGTCAACGCGCCCAGCTGCGCCGAAGTCAGCCCGGCTGCCAGCGTTGAGGTCAGTTCGGCCACGGCGGTCTCGCTGACCGCCTTGATCTGCGCCGTGGTCAGCGAGCCAAGCTGCGTCGATGTCAGGTCCAGCAGATCGGTACTCTCGAAGGCCGCGATCTGCGTCGTGGTCAGCGCTTTCAGCTGGATTGCGCTCAGCACCTGAACCTGGGTGGTATCCAGTGCGATCAGGTCGGTGGTTTCCAGTGCGGCCACTTGTGTCCCGCTGAGACCCTTCACCTGAGTCGATGTCAGCTCACCGATATCGGTGGTTTCGAGATTGGCAATCTGCGTCGTGGTCAGCCCGGTGATCTGCGCTGCGGTCAGGGCCTGGGTCTGGGTGGTATCCAGCACCGACAGGGTGTCGCTGCCCAGCGCCCTCAGCTGCGTCACCGTCA
>NZ_JAOZVR010000098.1 GCF_025869515.1 Ferrovibrio sp. | reverse complement strand
TCACTCTCCACCACGGCCAGCCTTTCATTTTCGGTGCGGGTCATTTGCGCTTCCATAGTGCGAGCGCGTCGCCGATGAGAATGGCAGGGATGAGGATGTTGGCCGCATCCCAGATCCGGGGCGGGATGTCCAGAATGACGAGGGACGTGCCGAACAGCGGATTGATGATCGACACGACAAAGATGGCCGTCCACCAGATGCCCCACGGCAACACCACCAGGAGCCGCCCGATCCGCGTCGCAGACCAACGGTCTGATGCTTCGGCGAGCGCGATGTCGCGCGCCGCCTCCAGCCTCGCTATGGTCTGTTCGGCCTCGATGCGTGCCGCATCATTAGTCGCCGCCTGCTTCGCCTTGTAGGCATCAAGCAGCGGACCAGTGAACTGCTTGATAATCCCGCCGCCGAGCCAAGAGAGAATGGTGGCGAACATCAGGTGGCCCAACCCATGCGCTTGGCGAAGCCGTACCAACCTTCGGCAACGGCCCACAGCGTGAAGCCAAGGCCAGCCTCGGCGACCATGGCCACGTTCGGGTCATTGGTGACGAAGTCGAGGCCAGATGGGGACAAATAGCCCTTGGCCATCAGCGCGCCGGCCAGCACGCGAAGCAGGATGCGCGACAGTGGCCCGGCCTGCGCACGAAGCCAGCGCATGACCATACGAAGTGTGTTCATCGCTTCGCGCTCCTCTTGAAGATTGTGAGCAGGATGGAGATCAATGCAGAAAGCAGCGAGCCGACACCGACTGACTTGGTATCAAGTACGGGCTCGGGTGCTGTCGGCACGACAGCCGCCGCGGGCACCGGCGCAGCCACGGGAGCGTCGACTGCGCCCCACCCGGCAGCCATCAGCGCAGCGAGGAACACCGCGTGATAGTCGGAGATGGTGCGTGCCTTGTCCGTGCCGTTGATAATGCGGCGGGCATTGACCGGGTCGTCAGACTGCGCTGAGAAGTAGTGCACCAGCTTGCGGCCGGTGAACCACCCTTCCGCCATGCCCTTGAACATGATCGCCGCCGCGATGTCGGGGCGGAGCGCGAGGTCGAAATTCTTCAGCAGCGAGCCGCCGAGCCCGAGCTCCTTGTCGGCACGCTCGTAGTTCTCGTCCCACGTCAACTGCACGTAGCCGCGGCCATAAGCCACCTGACCGTACTTGCCCTTGACGCCGTACTTCTTGCCCTTGCCGCGCCCGTATTCGGCGATCGGCTGCATGGTACGTGCGGTCTCATGGAACGTGGTCGCCAGCGCATAGGCCAGATGACGCACGTCCTTGACGCCGTATTTGCCCGCCGCATCGATGAGGGTCGTGAGGCCGTTGACTTGGGCTTGCGAGAGCGAGCCGCCAAACGGCGACACTCGCACGCGGTCGAAAAAGACCGTGCGATTCATGGTAGGCTCCAGATTGTCAGGTGGCGATGAGAGGCGATATCTTGGCCGGCGTCGGGCCGGGCTCATCACGAACTGGTCACGGCCACGACCAGGCCGGGCGCCATGTGTGTCCGGCCCGAGACGTCGGTCGGGATGCGTTCCGCCCGGCATTCCGCCGGGCGCGCGAGTAGGCACACCCACAGCATGAGCGTCATGGGATGGTTCCGGGTTGTCAGGGGATGGAGGGCGTGAGGCGGCTCGCTACGCCGCCATGCGGGGCTCCGGACATGAAAAAGCCGCCTGGAGGCGGCTTGGTTGTCATTGCGAGCGACTATGGTGCCAATGCACTAAATATCGGCCCATGTCGTCCCGTTGTAGACCCTATATTTGTGGCTAACGAGGTTCCAGTACACGTCACCTTCCAACATTCCCGAAGCTGGATCGTTGTTAAATTGCGGCCCCACTCTTGCGCCATGACGCGACAGCGCAAGCGCATTAACGAGAGAAGAACCGTTTCGAACCTGAAACGACAAAGCGCCGTCAAAACTGGACCCAGAAGGAGTGCTGTCAATAACGCTCTCCACGAGCGCCGCTTGCAGCCAAGTCTCGTTAACGCGGGCTTGGTGATCCCACCGGGCAACTCGGTCAGCAAGAGTTAGATCGCCGGGAGATGCCGCTGTGCCCCTGGACCGACGCTGGACAAGATTTTGCCCGTTGGCATTAGCAACGTAGCGCGTCAGTTGAAGCTGGTCCGGCGTGAGAAGTAAGGTATCTATACCGGCAAAATTGACCCGGAAATTTGTTCCGTCAGACCGGTCCATTCTGACGACAGAGGTGGCGCCGCCGGTAAATTGTGTTGTTGTCTCCGGATATGTATTGAACGCAACGTATCCAGCCGTCGTGCCGGCGCTGAGATCGAAACCGACATCCATGCCACGAAACATATTGCCGATAGCATGGATGTTTCCAACGTTGCCTAGAGTCTTCAGCCCGGTGCCGGGGCCTCCGAGGCCGGTTATCTGGAATGTCTGGTTGCCGATATACGTGATGCCGGATGTAGTTCCTCCAGCCGACTGATCGAGAAGTAGGCCAACATATTCATCAGAGACGACGCCGCCACCTTGGGGTGCTCCATAAAACAAATTATGGAGAACATACACTTGCTGCATGTTAGCGACATGGACAGCACCCTGGTCAGCGTTGAAGTGGCACCCAGCAACGACAAGCTGAGGGCCAATTGTGTCTTTGTCGACCTTCACGACTACACGCATCAAGGAGCTTTGGCTATTAAGGACCTGCACACCCTCGCAGGTCCCCTCTACGTAGACGCCGTTCTCGGCCCCAACGAAATTTGCTCTGTTAACGATAGGATTAATAGTCTGCCCGGAGAACAATATTGACTTACCGCCCATAGCGCTAGTCGACCAACGGCCAGAGTAGCAGAAGTCCTCGATTATCGGGCTTCTAGCGTTGACGAATACTAGCCCGTTATCAAAGTAGTCGTTGAGGATCGTGTCTCCCCGAACTTGCACGCCCGCAATGCGTACTTGTGGCATACGCGCGCTCGTCGCTGGTATAGGATACTCAACGCGCAACGCCTCCGCAGAGCCTTCTACGCCCGATACCAAAGAAAGGTCGAAGGCATCACACGTATACGTCTCGGACGAAAAGTCGAAGTGCAGGCCGCCGGCTGCATCGCCGAACACTAACTCAACCGGCCCGCGCCCATCCCCGCGAATAGAGACAGCGTTGTTGAATACCTTCTCAATCTTGGACCCGATGTAGTAGCGTCCAGGGGGGACGACGATGTGCCCGGTTCGGTCTAGAGCCCGGTCAAAGTCCAGCGAGTTGTCCCGTCCGGTCGAACCGTCCCAGTCTCCTACTGCTCCCTCGTCCTTGATGCTGATCCAGTCGGATGATCTATCAGATGGGCTGCGGGCAGCCGTGGCTCCCGTCGCCAAATACGGCGTCGCCGGGATACCTCGAACGGCATCTCCCAACGTACCCGCTGCATACGTCTCATCTGGATTGAATCCCACAGCCCCCGCCCCCTTCTCCGGGTCGGAGGTGGAGGAAAGGTCGGAGCGGATGGCGGCAACCCGGTCGGCGCTGCCCTGGATGGTGTCGTCAGACTTCTTGACCCACGATCCTGTGCCAGACGCCCCTACCTTCCGGTAAATGCCAGACGCTGCACCATCGTCATCAACCACGCCCATCGTGCCGTCGGGATGAGCAAGATCGGCCTCAAGCTCGGAAAGCGTGTCATAGTAAACGCCGGGGTTGACGATAGCCTGGAAGGCGTCGTCCCTCGCCTCAAGCGCGACGTCGCGCGCATCCATCGCAACATCGCGAGCGGTCTCTGCCCCGACCCGTGCGACTACGGCACCACTGCGAGCAGCCTCAGCACCGGCTTCAGCGACGAGCGCCGCATCGCGAGCAGCCTCCGCCGCCGGCGTCGGATTACCAGGCGCGACCAGTTGCAGCCAATCGGCGCTAGCCCCGGGAACGCCAGACGTATCACGCTGTGCCAGCCACAGCGATCCGAGATGGGTCACGAGAGACTTGCGGCGGTACGTGCCCGCCGCCCACGGGCCGCGCACGTCACCGATGGCCGGCCCTGCCGGCCCCTGCTTCACGACCTCGATTACGGTCGGGCGGAAGGGTGTTGCGTCAGTCATTGTTGAGGCCCCCGATTCCGGAGATGGAGCCGCGCATCCAGACGACCTGTTCGCCGAAGGCGTCGGTCTGCTGGAGCTCGTATTCGGCTTTGGTGATGAGGCGGGATTGCTCGGGCGTGTACGCCCAGGTGAGCGCGGTGAAGGAGCCGCTGGTCTGGATGCCGTCCCGAATGACCGAGACGCCGGCCTCGACTACCATGGCGAGGCTACCGTTCTCGGTGGAGAGCAGGAGCGCCTCTCCACCTGATGGCTGGACCTTCATCTCGAAGATCGATCCGGTGAAATCGTAGGGCAGCCTGAAGACAATAGGCGGCTGGCTCGCGCCGCGATCGACGGCGAAGTTGTAGACGGCGGCCATGATGGGCTCCGGACATGAAAAAGCCCGCCGAAGAGGCGGGCTCGGAGAGGCGGCGGTGCGGCTGGCTTAGCTCAGCGTGCCGTAATACGGACTGACCACAGACACGTGGGCATCGCCTGAGAGATAGGCTTGGTTGATGCCGTTGGGTGTGCCCATCGAACCGACGATCGAGGTGATGTTCCGTGCCCGGTAGAACCCACCGAGGCTGATGGCCGAGGCGTTGAAGCTCGGGCCGTTGAACGTCACGTTCTCGATGTCGAGATCGAAGGTCTGCGGATCGGTCAGCAGACCGATCGTGCCTGTGCTAATCGTGGTCTTGAGATTCAGCCCGCTGATGCGCCCATTGAAGAGCGCGCCGGAGGTCTCAAAACCTCGGAAGCTGAACTGCTGCGCCGTGACGTCGGAGATGATGAAATCCGAGAGCGCACAGTACGGGAAGGTTCCCGGCACCACCGGCGGACCCGGATCATATGGGGTGGAAGCCCCCGTCGGACGCGGAGCGCCGATCAGGATCACGGCGCGCCGACCGCCAAGCGCATTGATGCCACGGGCCGTCCAGCGAGACAGGCTCGCGGTCGCGGCGTGGACGGCGAGTAGGCCGTCCGCATTGGCAGCCGTGGTCTCACCCATGACGCCGTCGATATCCACGACACCAGTGGTGGCGTACCAGTCGGATTTCAGAGCGAGGCCAGCCTGGCCATACTCACGCGCCTTTGTGTTCCTGACGACCCCATTGATGCCCTTAACCACCGTTCCAAACAGGCCTCGGTGGCTTTTCAGCCCCTCAAATTCGAAGCCGTCCAGCCCCTCCATCAGGATCGCGTGCACGCCGGACGTGTTGTTCTTGCAAAGGCCGACGAGATTGCGCGCCCGAATGTTCTTGCGGATCGTGCCGGCCGTGAAATTGTCAACGGCCCGCACGTTGATGGCGTCCGTAGCCGCTGCCGCCCCGAGCACGCCTGCGCCAGCATCGGCACCGAAGTCATCCAGAACAAGATTGTCGCCGTCGATGGCAAAACGACCAAGCCAGCGACTGCCGCCGATGAGCCAACTGCCGTCCGCCGAGACCTGTGGCACGCCGGAGCCCCTGACATAGATGTCGCTGCGGGTAATACCGCCCGGAGGTGCCCGAAAAGATGCTGCTGGGATTTCCAATGCCCCACCAAGGCGGACGCGATCGAAAGCGCGCAGGATCTTCGCGTCGTCGCTCGCGTCGTTCCCGCCATTCACGCCGAAGGCGGCGAGGTCATACCGCGGGCCGATGACCTGCCAGCGCTTTCCGTCCGCTGTCTGGATGTCATAGTCGCCGCCGACCGTCAGTCGGTACAGCGCATCTACCGGGAAGTCCGGCAAGGTCTTGGAGAAGATGCGCAGGATGTTGACGGAGCTGGGCACGCTCGCCGCCTGAGCGTCAGACTGGGTAATAAAGGTCTTTACGCCAGGCGCGTCGAGGCTCTCCTCGATCTCTTCCACGCGCACGGGAAGATTGGCCGACTCCAGGGCTGCCAGGCGCGCATTGAACGCGCTGACATCAGGAGACCAGATCTGAGCATCGGTGACGTCGGTCACCTCAATGACCTCGACGTCCGTCGAAGAGCCGACGCCCATTGTCTGTACATAGGGGCGGAAGAAGCGAGCCGTCGGCGGCGCCACGAATTGAATTCCAGCGCCGGCCGATGTCGACAAGATCGCCGTCACCTCCGTACGATTGTCGGCAGTGACAAGATCGTTGATCGATTGAACCCAGACCGATGGCTGACCAGAGATGTAGTTATAAGAGGATGTGAAGTACGTAATACCGAATATTACGGCATCGCCAGCTGGATCTGGCGTGTTGGCTCGGCGCTGAACAACGTAGCGGACCCGATATGCCCGCCCATTCTCGATCGACCAGCAGCGCCGGGAGGCAACGAGCTCTCCACCGGAGAGTCGGACCGTCCGGCCGGATGTATCGATTGTGCTGGTTACAGCGCCTGGCAGTTCTTCCGGCAGCCCTTCATAGGGGTAATTGGTCCACAGCGATGGCGCCTCGCCCGGCCGCTCCGGCGGGGCGATCTGCTCGCGTACGGTCTTGTTGGCGACGTCGACAAGCTGGTTCGTCGTGCTTCGCACAGCGCCATGCGAAGTGCTGCCCGGCAGGGGGGAGATGGCCATGTTGTCCTCAGAGATCAGAGCGCTTCGACGAGCGTGATGGTCGGGGTAGCGAAGCGGCCAAGATCGAGATCGAGGTCGCCGCCCTGCATGTCGCCAATCACGCAGAGGCACCGAAGGTCGCTAAAACTCACAGGCTGCGAGGCCGCTACGGCTGCACGCAGCGGGGGAAGGATGCGCAGCGAGATTCCATCGCCGACGTCTTCATCCGGCCATGCCTCGGCGTCGGACCATCCTTCGCCATCCTCCCAGTCGCCGCCTTCGTCGACCTGAATATCCAAGATCCGGTAGAGGCGGCCGGCGATCGAGAAATGCAGTCCCGGCTCAACCGTCGCGCCGGCCGGGTCGACTGCGATAACAGTTGCGCCTTTGCTCGCCGCTGCGGTCACGGTGGCGGAATCGCTTCCGCCGACGGCGCGCCACTTGTCGAATACCTTAGCCGACACGTCCCCTCCGGCGCGGAGGTGGGCCAATAAGGCGCGCCACGCCAGGGCTTGCGCCCGTGTGTGAACGGGGACCTCGTAAGTGATCTCCCATCGGCCAACGCCTGCGAAAACACGCTGCTCCGTGCCCACAATCGACCGTCCGCCGGACAGGGCGAAGCTTCGAAGCTCATGCGACATCGACCGCGGCTTGAGAGCCACGGGCCATTGAATGGTCATCGATGTGCCTCGTCAGCTAGTTGATATGAAGGAGCTTGCCGTCCATGCGCTGACCTGGCCGGAATTGATCCCGCCATAGCCCGTGTGCGCGGCCTGGACTTCGTAATCGGTGGCACCGTCAACGTAGTCGGACTTGAACGACCAGTCGCCGTCGTGGCCCATGTTGATCCAGTCCGTGGCGCCGACGATGCGGTACCTGCCGGCCGTGCTCCAGGCCGTGCCAGTTAGGGGATCTACCGATCCAAAGATGCGCAGACCGCCGACTGTGGAAATGCTCAACGCCAACCCGGTAGGAGTCGGCGGGGTTACGTCAATCGCCGCCGATTCTGGCGCTACCGGCGCCGTGCCTTCTTCAGCCGTCGTCCACGCGTAAGCGTCAGACGAAAGAGAGGCGAGGGTCATCGTGCCACCAGAAAAATCCCCCTGAAGCTCGAACTTCTCGACGAAGAAATCCTCGTCGATTTCCAACTCAGGGAGCGTGACGTGCACGATGCGCTCGCCCAACGCGTCAAGCGCCTTGGCATCGACCTGCAGTTCAAGCCGATGACGAGGGTTGCTCTTGTGGCTGAATATTTTTCCCAGCCGCCTTGCCTGCGTGAAGCTCGGCACCTGCGTGAGTGTTAGATCTTGCTGAAGCACACCAACCTGCGCTTGGCTGGCCAGGTCTTCCCAAGGGTCGCACTCGAATGGCTGGTAGTCGGCAGCGCGGAACGTGAACGTCAGCTTAAGGCGATTGAAAGCCGATAGTCCGTCGTTACCCTGTACGTAATGGAAGGCTCGAATATGCTCGGGGCCGATAGTTACCGTGGGCGCGGTCCACTCGCCGCCGCGAATGCCAACCTTGCCGTCAGGCGTTGGATAAAGCTCGGCGTCGCAACTCTGCAGCAACTGTTGCAGGATTTCACGCGGCTCTGTCACCATGTCGTAGGTGAACGCCACACGATATCGAGGCTCTGTCCCGCCAGCCGCCAGCGCTACCGCCTGGTCACATATATTGGCGAAAGCAATGAAGCTGGCGTCATCGATCAGCGCCGAACTGATCTTGAACCCGCGCGGGTGCGTGAGATAGTCGCGGATGCAAAGAGCAGAGTTCTCGCTAAACGCCGTCGCTGCGGTGCGCGGGTCGTATACCTGCGAAGTGCGCGCAACAACACGGACTGACGGCGAGCCGTTCGGATAGGTTTTAGAGAACTTGTCTTCGGCGACGGCCGACAGCCACACCACGGAATAGGCAAGGCCGCGCAACCGATGATCAGCGGTCCACGCCGGGAAGGTCCCCGTCAGAAGCGAAGCGGCCGGCTGGCTGTCGGTTCCGAGGAAACTCTCGAACCGAATGAACCCGGTCCACGGCGCGGTGCTGACAACGCCAGCCACCGGGGCGGCATTCTTGTCGTTCAGCCACCACTCTTCGATGGCGTCCCACGGCCCCTCGCCGTGGATGACGATCTCATAGAGGTTGCCAGCATAGGTCTGGATGAAGGCAAAGGCACCACTAACCTTAACGCGACCATAAGAGCGGGTGCGGGCCGGGAGGGACTGCTTTACGGTGAGCTGCTGCGGGTCGCCCTTCGGCTTGTCCGGGGTGAGCAGAAGCGACAGCCCAACAGTGATGGCAGTGGTCGCGGCATAAGCAAGGACGGAAGCTGCGGCGAACGTGCCGGTTGCAATGCCGAACCCAGCGCCGGCCGCAAGCGATATCGGGCCGACCGCGGGCAGAACAGCCGCGAATATAGGGATAAGAGCTGCGGGCAATTCAAACCGTCCATGCTTTCACGAGCTCATACGGGGCAACGACAACCCCACGCTCCGACTTGCAGGCCCACCCCGTAGAGGTGCGCACAGCCAGCGTCCCGCCCATGTCGGTCAGCACCACGCCAACGTCGCCGGGCTGCGGATCGGAGGTTTCTGCAAGCCCGGCGGCTGCCATGGCGCGGCTGACCACGTCCACGAAATCTCCGCCCTTCCGAATGTGCCGGAGCGCGCCGCGGGCGGTCCTATACCTGCCGCGCCAGGGGGCGCTTGGATCGACGCCGCGCTGTGCCAGCACCCACGAACAGGCCCAGATGCAGCAATCGCACACGCCCCACTCGAAACGGCGTGTGGCGCCGTCTCTGAGGAATTCAGCAAGTGTCATGGATTGGCCTATTAGGCTGGTGTAGGTGGCCGGTCAGTAAATCGGCCACTCAATGGTCTTCGACTGCATCGAAGCCATGAATTCCAAGCCACGGTCACCGGGGAACAGCGTCTTCTGGTCGCGGTCAGACAGATAGGCAAACGGTGGGATCGCGCGGCGCGTAAACAACCACTCGACACTAACTTCAATGGTTCGCGTATCAACTCCAGAGCCATCAATACTCATCTGGTCCATTGTCCCGATGAACAAGGCATATGGGCTATCAAAGTTCTGGAAGTTGCTGTCCTTGAACTGGACATAGATCGCAACACCTCGCCCCTTCACCTCATCAGATGAGTTGAGCGCCTTCGGCACGATCGCCGGGTCGACGCCAGACAGCGTCAACGTGACGATAGGCGCCGTGCCGTTCATCGGCACATCGATCGCCGAGATAGACCCTAGCTTTCCCAGCGCCTGCCACGTCTGCCCGGCGGACACCACGTCCCAGTCGGACAGGCACACCCGGATCGGGCCAGACGTGAAGTCGAGGTAGACAAGGATCACCGCCCACACCGACCGCCCTTCGGCAGCAGCGCGAGCGGTTTCAGAGAGATAGCCCATTGTGCGGGGTCCGCCGTTGTGGTGCCGCAGTTACGCGGCGCTACCGCGTGTCGAGCCGTCGGCTCTGCGTCTGGATGTTGGGCAGGAGCCGCTTGTCGTAAGCCGCCAGAGCCTGCTGCACGCCTTGCGCCGTGGCGGCCTGCGCGATCTGTGCAATCGTGGCGTCGCCGTTGGCACCCTTCAGGTCGATGCTGACACTGATCGGGCCGGGGGTGGAAGAGCGGGCACCGGCACCGCTGGACATGCGTGGCAAGGTTGGCGCCTTGGTCGGCATGCTAGACGGCAGAACTACGCCTCCAGAGGCATATCCTCGCCGTCCGTGGCGCATCGCCTCCACGACGCCGACGCCGCCTGCGCGACGCACGTCGTTCTGTGACCAGACAACCTCGCCCTTATGGACGACGCCAGCCGGCTGGTTCTTCCCGCCGGGGCCGGTGTAGCCGCCTTCGTCGAAGCCGAGCGCAGAGCCAAGTGCGCCAAATAGCCCGCCGCCAATACCGCCGTTCTGGCTGAACAAGGAGTTCAGCGCCATGTCCAGCAGTTTATCGAGGACGCGATCCAGCGCATTCGACAGAGCATCCGCGGCCGAGACACCCTCACGGATATCTGAAATAAAGCCGCTAAGCGCATCCTTGCCGAGGTCGTTCAGATCACCAAACGTCTGCTGTGCACGCTGACGAGATTCGGCCTGCTGCCCATAGGCGTCAGCCACTTCCTTGATCTTGGCTATCTGCTCTGGCGCCAACTGAACGCTCTCGAGGTCAGTCTCACCTTTGCGGCGAGCCTCCTCACGAAGGTCGGCGAGGGCCTGCGCTTCAAGGTCCAGTTGTGCACGGCGCGATTCCTGCGCCGCTACACTCTGACCGATCATCTGTTGTTCGGCAGCTAGCGCCGCGGTACGATCTTTGATGCCCTGCAGATCTTCGCGGAACTTATCGTCCGCGGTCTTGCGCCCGACCTTGGCGGCGGGAGCTGCAGCAGCGCCAGTGCCGTATCCGGCAGTTGGGGCGGAAAGCCCGGCAGCCGGGTTAGCCAGTCTCGTCTCTAGGTCTGCGAGCTCAGCCTTGCGTGCTTCCAGTTTTGCGATGGCAGACGTAACGGCTTCATCATTGAACCCCTGCTGCCCGGCCGCCAAGCCGGCGGCCTCGCCAAAGGCCGGGGCCATCGTCTGGCCGGCAAGCTGCACGGCTTTAGCCGCCTGCAATTGAGCATCGGCGTTAGCCACAGCCGCCTTGGCGGACTCGATGTGTGCGCGCGCCAGTCCGGCAAAACTCTCTTTCGCCCCATCCGCACCAGACTGGGCTAGCCCGAATGCCGTCTTAAGCTCATCGATCGCTTTCTTGTGCTCTTGCGCCGCCTTGTCTGCCGTTTCCTGATTGTATGACAGCAATAGAAGCGCAGCGGCAGCGAGCCCGGCCAAAATGCCTATGGGGCCGAGCGCGGCAGTGAATGTTGCGGCGATGGGCGCGCCAGCACGAAGTGCGGTGAGAAGCGCTCCAAGGGCGGTTACGGCCTGCCCAAGGGTTACAACCATCCCCGCCAGAGCGCGCCCCGTAAGGGCGCCGATAATCAGCGTTGATAGTACGACAACGGAGTCCGCCACAACACCAAAATTAGTGGATAGAGCCAGGAGCGCAGTTACTAGCCCGCGGCTCGCGCCGGACGATGCATCGGCATTTCCGATATAGGCCAAGAACTCATTATTAACGTTGGTGAGGCCGTCGCTTATCGTGGCATTGGTAGACTTGAACTGACGCTCGACCTCGTCCTGAGCATTCAAAAGCGCCCGGAACACGATGTCGGAGGTGATCTTACCCTCCGCGCCCAACTCCTTCAGTTGGGAGATCGACACCCCCATCTCCGCGGCGATTGCCTTGGCTACGACCGGCGCATTCTCTCGGATCGAACGAAGCTCATCGCCCTGCAGCACGCCAGAGCCGAGCGCCTGCCCGAGCTGAAGGATAGCCGCCGTCTGCTCGCTGGTGGACGCGCCACCGACCTTAAACGCCTTGGATACAGTCTCTGTGACCGTAGCAATTTCTTGCTCTGATTTGGCGACGCCGGAGGCATTGCGGATCAGCTTGGCATAGAGATCGACGTAGCTTTCCAGATCAGTACGGGCGGCATTGGCGCCGGCCTTCAGATCGTTAAGCGAACGAACCTGCACATTGGACGCGGTCGCGGCGGCACGTATCTTGTTGCCGGCATTGGTCCATGCGTCGGCGTAGTTGGCAATTTCACGCACGCCGAGCGCCGCGCCGATGCTAGACAAAGGCGCAATCAGGCCATTTGCCGCCCCCCGCCCGATGCCGTCGAGCCGCTTCTGCATGGTCTCGCCGCGGCGCTCGATTTCTCGCGCCTGCCGGTTCATAATGCCCGAGGCGCGGTTCATCGCGTTTTCGTAGGTCTTTATGTTAGCCGATAGGCTAACTACAAGCGTTTCTAGGTCAGTAGCCATAAAGGGGTGGCACCAGCAATGATGGCGTGGACAATCATTGCCGCAACTGCTTTTGTTAGCGGGTGCGGCGTCGCGGCCTACGCAACGTTATTAAAGACACCGAAGGTCGTCGCTGAATGCGCGGAAGTAACTAAGCAATTCGCCAGGACGCCGTCGTCATTCCGAATTTATGAATACAACGATTATTACATCATCCGTACGGCACTTATCAAATACGAAGCAAGCAACGCCTACGGCGCCAAAATAGGCGGTACCGGCAGGTGCGTATTTGATGAGAAGAACGCTCTGTCGGAGTATTCTATAGATGGAAGCGAAGATGCGAAGACGCTGTCTCTGGCCAACACATTTCTTGCGTCTTATAGGGCAGGGTTCTAATCGCTAAGCGCCCATTCTAGGAAGTCTTCGCTCGGCGGTTCGCTATCTTCGGAGCTGTTCGCCTTGGCGTACCCGTCTGCAGCGGCCATGAACTGCCACATGGTCATGTCTCCGACCTGCTGCGGGGTGAAACCCATAGCCGCGCCGGCTCCGTAAATCTGGGCGAATCTCAACTTACCGTTGGGGAGGTCGTCAATTCGCTCTCCACCAGATCCACCCCGTCGGCGTTTCCCAGGTCTTCCTCCGGCGCGCCGTAGAGGGCTGCCATTAGGATGCCTTGGGCGAAAATGGTGCTTTCGGTCGGCGGGCGGTCTTCGACGTAGGCGCGTACCTTCTTGAGAGCGTCGGCGGGCGCCATGCCGCCGCCAATCAGCCCGAGGCGGATTGTGTGGCTGATGTCCTCGACACGCCACGTACCGGACGTCAGACGCTGCAGCACGACGAATGGGCCAGCGTCCGTTTTCTCTTGGAGCTCGGCCAACTGCGCCCAGGCCAGACGGAACGAATACGTCCCGTCGGCCCAATCGAGCTCTATGCGCGCGTCGCGGCTCATTACGCGATCGTGCTAGCGTGCGTCAGCGGGCCGTCGCCCTGCAGGTCGACAGACACGGTGACACGGCCGCCCTGCTCGGCGCCAAGGCCGAAACTGGCAAGGTGGGCATTACCGGTGAACGTGATCGTTCCGGAGGTGAACTGTACCTCGATCTTCACGGCGACAGACTCGGTGCTGTCATAAGCATCAAGCCAAGTCGCAACCGATGCCGCAGCAAGCACGCCCTCGCCACCGACGTTCCAGTCATTGGTCTGAACGTCACGCGCCAGCGCGATAGCAGCATCCGGGTCGTCGCAATCCGGAATCGCGACGTCAGACAGATTCTTGATAAGGTTGAGCGACTTCGAAGTGAACCCGCACGGAGCGGCGTAAACTTCAGGGTCGGCGCCGTTGCCAAGGAGCACACGGAATTTTCCAAAGCGGGCAGTCTGCGGAATCGCCACGCGGGCCTCCAAAAAGAAAAGGCCCGCTCAATGGCGGGCCGTGACATGGGGTGGTTAGGTTGGTTGCGCGGCGCCTACGCGGCCCGCTCCACGACAGCGGTAAACGTCACCGCGGCGTGGCTAATCGTGGCGTCGCTGTCGCGAAACACGCGAGTCTGCCGGTGCTCGAAGAGCACCAATGCATTGCTGTTGATGGCCAGTTCGTCTTTCAGCGCCCGCCGCACCGCGTCTGCAATGCGGCGCACTTCCACGAAGCCTGACTCTTCCGACCAGCAGTCGATCTGCAGCGTGATCTCGTCGGCGTCGATGCAATCTGCATCGTCCGACACAGCATCGCTGGGGCCAAACGAGATGTATGGCCGCGGCGCCCCAAGGGGCACATTGTCATAGACACGCGCGCCGACCAGGCCGGTCACCGTGCCGTCGTTTTTTAGCCGCGCCGTCACGGCACCCTGTATTTCAAGGATTGTGTCAGTCATGCTGCGGCGACCTTCTTGACTGACGTGCGAATGGCCTTGTTGATCCGCGTCTTCGCGGGCCTCCGCAACGCCCGCCACGAGACAAAGAAGAATGGCTGCGCTTTTGTGCCGGGATGCTGTGTCCCCGGAAACATGCCGCCATTTATGTGCGGCGCCGTGGCAAACTCGACTAGATGCGCGTAGCGCACGCGCTCATTGCCGGCGTAAATCGTGATAGTCAGTTGCCCGCCGAGTTTCGACTTGGCGACCGCTATGGCCTGCGCATATTTCGGCTTCTTGCCCCAGGTCCAGCCGATGCTATCGCGTAGGTCGCCGCTATCTTCGGGCGCCAGCCGCTTCATCATAGCGACGATCTCAATCGCGCCGGCCTCCATGGCTGCGCGTATCGAGGTCACAGCGGCTTCCGGCAAACGTCGGAGTTTCTTGTCGAGTTTGGCCAGATTCAGGATTGTAACGGTGCGTGCCATGCGGCCTCCGGCATCAGGCCGCTACGCCTTCAACAACCATGATATCGAGATATGCACCGCGGTCGTCCGGATCGGTGATCGTCTTGACCTGCAATATCTGCCCGCTGCGGGTATCCACGGCACGCCAGTCTGTACGGATCAGCCTCGCCGCCTCACACTGCCGAATTTGCAGCACATAGGGCTGCGTTCCCTGTAGGCGGGAAGCCTGCACGCCCTCACCGCCCCGCATGGGGATGCGCCGCGAATGGCAGCGGTATTGCTCGGCCCAGTCGGAGCGGGTGTTGCCGTAGTCGTCTGGCGCGTCAGGGTTCGTCTCGACGCGCTTCTGCCACGAGAGTAGGCGCGTCATCGCGCCAGCCCCGCTGGGTGCTGCTGCCATTGTCCGGCCTCTGGATTTCTGTAGCCACGCCCGCCGCAATCGCCGCTGCGAGCGCCTTGGCCGTCAACGGGCCGGCATATCCGGCCCGGAATGCGATGGTGATTGCCGGGCGCGGCTTAAAGTCGAAGTCGCGACTAAAGAGCGCCAGCGGCACTACGGCCACCAAAGGCGAACGACGGTTGGAATGGCACCTCGAGTTTGGCGTGTAGGTGTTGCCATGATGGGTGTCCTATAGGGCTAGGCGGACAACTTCTGCCGAGGAAAGTTAAGGTAATAGTCGTCGCCCCACGCCGCATAAGCGGCGGCGTCATAGGCGCTGGCGGCTTCTTCTGAAGATGCGAAGGTGCCAATATGCTTCTCGTTACCGTTTATTTTTATCCTGGCACCCCATCTGGCGCTTTTCTCGATAAACCGCACTCCCTTCATGCCTGACGCTGGCGGACGATTGCGCACTGACGTAGTTGACGCAGCCAGCGCTTCAGGACTCATCTGGCCCATTTTCACGCCGAGGCGAAGAGCGCGTTTTTTCTCCCTTGTATCATGGCTTACGGGCCGTCCTGTTAAGCCAGCGGATATGGCCGTGCGGTGTTCCTGGACAGTTTCACGCCAGACTTAAGCAAGCTCAGGTGATCTTTAAGCCACTGCGGTCGCGGCTTGCCGATTTTTGACGCGGCAATTTTCCCCCTCGCATCCTGAGAACGGGTTGCCCCGCTCGCGCCGTCGCCACCGTCAGTCTGGTTGACCAAACATCCTTCCAGCCTATCGGCCCGCCCGTAGCGCTCAATCAACTCACATTCGTGAGCAAACGCCTGAGACTCAAGGATAAACTCATCAACCATTTCGACGGTGCATCCGCCGTTAGCGTGAATTGCCTTGAACTCTTTTGAGCGCATAGAGACATTGCGCGAGCGCTTGCCGTTGTCGTTTCCGCCCTTGCCGACGTAGAACGGCAAGCCCGCGCTGTCGCGCCAAATGTAAGTGTAGAACACCGAGTATCCCTCTCGATCCAGAAATGTAGGTGCTTGGCAGGAGTGCTGGATGACACTCTTTTCGGGCTGCAGACCCTAGCCAAGCAAACTGTATATAGGCGTTGGCGCCTATACTTTCAAGTTACATACTGACACCTGGGTATTGGATATCGACCGCCAGCGTCGTCGTCGACTTGGCTAAACCGATCTGACACACATATTCTCCAGAGCCGACATCGGCCAGTGGGCAAAGGCCGCCCGGAGTGTCGCTTAGCATCACCGCCTGGCCCGCCGTCAACGTAGCACCGATCGTGATGTCGCCGCTCTTGTGCACGACCACAGGCTGGTTTAGAGACGACCCGGTAAGCGCAATACCAGTGGCCAGGCGCGCCTCGGCAGTCGCGCTGTTCGAGTCGGCTAGCATCCACTTCTTGGTGGCAGCCGCCTTGTAAACCGCCTTGCCAGCGGTGACGGCCTCCCCGGCTAGACCGGATTCGGTAACGGAGTTCGAGCCCGCGACGACACTCGTCGCAGTGATGGTAAGATCGGCCATGGGATTGTCCTATTGCCCTACGCGGGCAAGTTTTTGCAGGAATGAGGCACTAGAGAACGAAGATCGATATCTCCGAAGTGCCGGCTACCCGATCCACAAAGATGCCATTTGGGCAGTCAATCGCGGGCAAGGTGGCGGTCTGCGATGCGTTTGCGCCAATCTCAATGAATGCAATGGCTGGGGCAGCGGCGCTAGTTCCATGACGCAATATGACGGTAGCAACAGCTGCCGATGCGGCGCTTTCCCTAACCGAATAACCGGTCAAGGTAGCCGCCCCGGCCATGGCCTGAGCTCCAACAGTATCAGATGCCAAAGCAATGCTTCTGGGCATCACGCGCTCCTAACCATAATGTTTACGTCTACAGAATTTTGGGAGATAGCCCATAACTCATCACCTGGGCGCACCTTGGTATGGAATGTGTTAGCGCTGCTGCCAAATAGCCGCAGGCCATTGGCCGTGGTTACGCCAGGTCCACCAATAAAATACGTGTCATTCGGGTCAATATTAACCCAAGCGTCAACATCTCCGGCTTGAGCGGAGATGACAAGGGTAGGAACTCCAGCAGCAAGACTAGCGTTAATATTTCTAAATGCCATTGTGGTTCCTATATGAAAGAATGACTTAGCAGGCACAGGCCGGCAATGTGCTATTACTAAAGTTCAGCGCCAAA
Organism: Ferrovibrio sp.; assembly: GCF_025869515.1. Taxonomy (GTDB): domain Bacteria; phylum Pseudomonadota; class Alphaproteobacteria; order Ferrovibrionales; family Ferrovibrionaceae; genus Ferrovibrio. Next base: position 30,775 of record NZ_JAOZVR010000098.1, on the reverse strand, counting down.
CGCGAAGCGGGTTTAGAAGAGCGGCGACGCCCATTGGCAGTTCTGCCAACTTTGCGTCCTCGACCGCCTCTCGGTTGCGAAACCAATGGCCAATCATGAGCAGAATGGCATGCCGTACCGGCGCGGGGATGCCGTTACCGTATCCAGCTGTGAATTCAACCGTTACGCTTCCCGGATCGCAGTGCGTGCGTGGCCAGTCCTGCCCCAAGGGCGGCAGAACGTAACCTCCGTATGGAGCGCCGACACCGAACACACGGAAGCCGGCAAGAGATTGCTCGGTGCCGCTACCGTCGATATATGAGACCGCCTCCACCGACACCAGGGGCGGCAGAGGGATGCTAAGGCGCCGTCTTCCACAGGGGAATGCGTCGAGGGTCAGCACTAACGACTGCTCGCCAAGCGCCCGCCCAAGCCACCCCTCCGGGCCGTCTATATTGGCGACCGCCGCCCCAACGAGAGAGGCGATATAGGCGTCGTCATCGTCGTAATCGACGCGGAGGTGCCGCTTGGCATCAGGCAACGACACAACGTCGTCGATCGGCGCGGTAACGACGCTCAACATGACTAACTCCTGGACGGACGGCCACGCTTCTTGGGCTGCTCGACATCAGATTCTGGCGCCACGGGCGGCGTTTCGCTTTCGGAGGGGTCTTGCGCTTTGGGCGCCGCGATCAATCCAGCCGACGCCAGCCCTGCCGCAACGGCACCGAAGTCCCGTTCATCGCCAGGCTTGAGCCATTCGACTGTGTAGCCGTCCCCCGCATAGGGGAACGGCATCAGTACGGTAGCCACACTCAAACCGGCGGGTTGGCGGTCGGGGCAAGGGTCGGATGACCCAGCAGCCAGACACCAGCGACGTAAATATTGCCCGCCGCGTTGTTTGCCGGAGTGATGGTCACGCGGACGTAGCGCTTGTTGCCGATGTAGCCAATCTTGCGGATTTCGTTGTCGTCATCGAACGCGAAGCCGGCGAGAGCCTCGGTGCCGAGCAGTTCAGCATCCACAACCGCGGCGGCATCAGAGAGGTTCGAGGCGTCGCCGTCTTCAACGAGCGTCACGAACGTGGCGTCGGCGTCGGTGTTGGCGCCGATAAGGGTCAGCCACTCGACCGAGCCGTAACCGCGAGTGTCGACGATCTGAGAGACATAAGCAGTGTTGTCAGTGCCCGCCGCGGCCGGAGAGATGCCGCGCTTGGCATCAATATTCGAATGAAGGTCAAACTTCGCCATGGAAGCCCAACTCCTTTTTGATGTGGGGAAAAGAAGAGGGGCGCCAGCGCGGCGCCCCTTGTTAGGCTCAGGCCGAGGTAACCATCAGCTTGATGGCTTCGAAGTTCACGACATCACCACCGACGCGGCGGCGATTGTAAAACTTCACGTAGGGCTTGGCGGTCAGGTTGTCGCGCAGCAGGGTGATGCCGAGGCGGTCAACGATGGTGTAGGCAGCGCGGAAGTCGCCGAAGGCAACCGACAGGCTGGAGGCTGCTACGGTCGGCATGTCCTCGCAGCGGTCAACCGGGAAGCCGAGGATCGTCGCCGGCTGGCCACCCTTGATGTCGCCCATCTGCCAGAGGTAGTTGCCATGGCCGTCCTTCAGCTTCATGACGTCACGCACCGAGGTGCGCTTCATCAGGAAGCGAGCATTCTGCGTGTAGTAGTCCTTCAGCTGGAACACCAGATTGTAGAAGGCGTCCGCAGTCAGCGACGTGGCGCCACCAGATACAACCTGCTCGATGGTGCCATTGGCCGTGCCGTTGCCGTAAGTCAGCAGGCCACGCGGCTGATTGACGCCGGTGCCGGTGAAGAACGCAGTGGCCTCAATGCGGCCCAGCTTCTCGCCGACCTTGTTGGCAACCCACGCCTCGATGTCGAGGCCGGCATCTTCCAGCATGTTCTGGGTAACGCGCGGCTCGGCGAACATCTCGTGCGCGAAGATCTTGGACACGCCGAGCTGCGAGGTAGTGGTTTCGCTCGGCGCCGTGGTCTCACCGACCCAGCCACCGTACCCGAACTCACCCTCATCGCGCGGGATCTCAAGTTCCTTGCCGCCGATGGTCTCGACAGTGGCCAGGGCGCGCAGGTTGGAGGTCTCATAGACCTTCTTGATGATGCGCGAGCTCACCGTGGTCGGGACCAGGTAGCCGCCGTCCGGGTCGGAGCCGGTCTGCATCGCAGCCTGGAAGTCACGCGGCATGGCGGCTTCGGTGCGGGCACGCAGATACGACGGGAAAGCCGCGGCATACGCAGCATAAGCCTCGGCGTCGGGCTCGATCTTGGTGTTGACGCCGAGCTTGCCTTCGGCGATCAGCCGCGCCTTGGCAAAGTCGAACGCCGCCTTGGCTTCAGCCGCGGCCTCGTCGCCGGCCCAGCCGCCATTCGCGCCGGGGCGCTTCAGAACGGCGTCGATCTTCTCGACCTGTTCAGTCAGGGCCTTGATGCCGTTCTGAAGCACGTCGTGCTTGACGTCAACCGCTTCGGAGATCTTGTTGACCTTCTCGGAGACGATGGGGTCGAGCTTCTTGCCGGCCGCGTCGAGTTCGTCGCGCAGGGCCTTCAGGTCGCGCTGGGTGTCGTCGCGCAGCGCCTTGAAATCGTCGCCGAACTTGTTGATGTCCTTGGCGATATCGTCGATGGTGGCCATTCGGCCCTCCTAGCTCTGAGAGTGGATAGCCGCACGTGCGCGTGAAAGCGCGGCGGCGAGTGCGGTGAGGTCCACGTCGTCAGCGCCAGGCTTGACTTCGGGTTTACTCGTCGTGGTGCCGGCCCGGATGTCCTTGATCAGGGAACGAGCCTGCGTCCGTGTGCGCCCAGCGTCTCGCATGAGCACTTTTTCGATGTCTTCTTCGGTGTCGTATTCGTCAGCCGTCTCTTCGTCCCAGCACAGCGCCTTGGGCGCGTGTGCATAGACGGACAGGTCGAACATGGCTGAAGGTGTAACGACATGCGCCGCAACGGACGTTGCAAACCCGGACTCCACAGCCTCCTTGGCCGTCATCCAGGTCTCGTCATCCATCATCCGCTTGATTTCACGAATGCCTGACTTGGTCCGCGCCGCGTAAGTCCGGGCCAGCGCATCGTCGATCTTGGCGAGCACCGCCGCCGTATCGCCGAAGTCGTGGCGATTGCCCACCGCGATGGTCCAAGCGTTGTGGATCATCAGGAAGGCGTTCTCGGCCAGAATAACCTCATCTCCAGCCATCGCGATGATGGAGGCGATCGAGGCCGCCATGCCGGTGACTTCCACCCGCACCTTGCCATCGTAGGCTAGCAAGTCGTTGTAAATGGCGATGCCATCGAACACGTCGCCGCCAGGCGAGTTGATCTTCAGAACGATGTCGCCAGTGGTTTCCTTCAAGCGAGCCCGGAAGCCCTTCGCCGTGACGCCCCAGTAACCGATCTCGTCATAGAGTTCGATTTCGGTGATGGCCTCGCCGGCTTTCGCTGCAAACTTGGTGCCGACGGCGCGCGCGAAAAACCGCTCCCGGCGCTCGCCCGCCGGCGCTGCAATGTCTATCTTGTCCATTGATGTTCCTAAGCGGCCTTAGCCGCGCCGGGCGTTGCCGAGGCGGGCTCTGTGCTGGCCGAAGCGGCAGGCTCGTTCACCTGAATGGCCGGGTTCTCGTAGACGTCGCCACCCTCGCGCGGGTCCATATTCTCGCGACGGCGAACCTCGTTCACATTCATGATCTTGTTTTGGATGGCCGAGCTATAAGCCTCGTACCGAGTCTTAATATCGCCACGCAGAATGTCGTCGAACAAAAACTCGGCGAAATATTCGTCTTGCTCAGACGGAGCCAGGAGGTCTTGGCCGATCCTGGACTCAATACGCTTAGCCCAAGGCCGCAGCACTTGGTTCACAAACTCCAGCGACTGGTGCTCGATGTTGTTGTTGGTGCTACGCTCAAGGTCGCCGATCATGTGGGCCGGAACGCGGAAAATACCTGCGATCTCGCTGCGCTGGAACTTCCTAGTCTCCAAAAACTGCGCGTCATCCGGGTTGATGGAGAGCGCTACCCACTCCATGCCCTCCTCGAGGAGGAGCGGCTTGCTGGAGTTCGACAGTCCGCCGTACTTGTCCTGGAACTGCTGACGAAGCGTCTCTGTTGCCTCTGGTCCGATCTTCTGCGGGTGCTTCAGGACACCGCTTGGCTTCACACCGTTTTTGTAGAGGTGCGCGCCAAACTTCTCGGCGGCCATGCCGAGTCCGACCGCCTCGCGCGCTAGCGTAATCAGCGACTGCCCGACATAGCCCTTCGGGAGCGGGCCTCGGATGTGGTGGATCTGCGATGGCCGCATCTTCGATCGGCTGTTGTCCGGCATGGTGGCCGTATAGATCGGCGACCAGTCCCGAGCCTGCTCAATGGTGACGCCGTCAGGGTTCAGCGGGACAAGGCCGATGCAACGACCATCCCGATCACGCTCAACATATGCATAACCGTTGCCGCGCGTGGCCAGATTAATCATCTGGCCTTCGAAATACTCGTAGGAGGTGTTCCACCCATTCGCGCGATCATGCAGAACATGATAGAGCGGGTGATCTGTCGCGCGGTCCTTACCACCGTCGGCGCGGCGCCGGTACAGGATGCACGGCAGGCTGGCCAGGCTTTCGGAGAGAACGCGGACACACGCCAAAACGGTCGTGTACCGCATGGCTATTTCCGGCGAAACGGCAATGCCCGTGTCGGTTTCAACGCCCGCGCCAAGCGCCAGAAGCGCATCGCGCGAGTTCTCTATGCCACGCTCGACAGTGCCAGAGTTGACGATGGCGCCAAAAAGTCCCGCCATTAGCTACCCCTGGACAATGCTAGTACGCCGGCGAGCAATAGAGCTCCGACAACTATGAAGCCTGACGGTTCATAGATCAGCCATGAGCCATATGAAATAGATGCGGCTCCAAGTAACCCGAAACCGTCACGAACGATAACCTTGATATTATTCATAAAGGTCATAGTACTCGCGCCGGTTTGTCGGGGATGTTTATGTAGCAACCAGCACCAAATGCTTTGTGTGCAGCTACATCATATGCGATAGCCGCTTCCACTTGATCATCAAATATGCCGAGATATTGCTGTCTGCCGCCTACGGTAATTTTTGCTACCCAACGACCTGAGCGGTGGAGATTAACACCCTTGAACGGCGATGTCGCACTAGAGCGAGGCGCCCTACGCTGAACAATTGATGCCAACGAAAGCTTATGTTCTTCGGAGTATAGCCGGCCACGTACCGCATCTCCAATTTTACGACGAGATTTAGGAGACATTGTCTTGCCGGTTTGCGTGGCCCGCATTTTTTCTTTAGTCTCTTGCGTGCGCTTCTGCCCGGTATTGGAGGCGGCGCCCTTGGCAATAGATGCGGCCGAACGCGTCACCCCCCGCTTAGAGGCCGACATTTTTGCGCGACTATCAGCACGGTGAACAAGCCCACCCATACCCTCGCCGCCATCAGTAAGGTTGGTGAGTGGGCCGGCGCCCAAGTCTCTGCGCCCACGCAAGGCAATCTCGCGCCTCTCTATCTCGAAGGCATCGGACTCGCTGAGATCTTCGTGAATTCTTTCGACTATGGGCTCAAAACCAAGTTGCTTAAGCTTGTTCACGACATTTGAGAACAGCGGGTTCTTAAGCTTTGGTGTTATGTCGCGCCGACCAGAACCTTTTCCAACATAGAATACTTCGTTGGTATCAGGCCTGGTCCATGTGTAAATGTAGAAGGTCACGTTATCCCCCTAATTTACCGCCTAAAAATCTATGAACCCGCGTTTTGTGTAGACGCTTGTGGTGTCAGGCGCCGCCCCATCCACCGCCGCACCGACCGCCATACAAAGCGCAATCGCCGCGTCGATCTTCTGCGTTGACTTCTTGCGCGACAGCCACTGATTGCCCATCAGCGGATCCGTTTCGACATGCACCGCCATGATGGCGCCAAGCACAATCGGGTTCGCCCGGATACGGATGCGCTCCTCAAGAATGAGCGTTTCCAGCGCCGACATGCTGCCCGGCATCCAGAGCCCCAGCGGGGCCTCCTCGCCAGCCTTGCGCGCGGCCTCAACCTTGGCTGGGTTCGCCTTCGCACGTCGCTGCCCGCCCTGCGGGTGCATCACGCAGTTGATGTCGACGCCGTATCGGTCGATCTCGTCTTCGAACTTGTCGAAGGTGTATCGATCGAACGCTAGCACATCGATGCCGTGGTCGGCGTGAACCTTCGCGATGAAGGCCGCGACATGATCGTGCCGGATGCGCGCGCCTTCCGGCGCGTGCAGATACCCGGAATCATACCACTGCCGATATGGCAGGCTCGACGCCTTGGAGCGCTCGTCCATGGTGTCGCGGGGCGTCCATGCCTCAACCCACGCATCGTAGGTCGGCAGGTCCGTATCTGTGCCGTCGGCGCGCATGACGCGCTTCGTGCCGGACTCAACGACGAACGCAGCCGCAGTCAGATCGATGGCGCCAGAAAGGTCCAGTCCTGCCGCGTTGATGCGCCGGCCCTTGTGAACCTCATACGGATCGAACTCCTCCATAACCCTCTCGACAAGAGGACGGGGAATCCATGTCGTGTCGGACTCAGTCCAGACACAAAAATGCAGGCGAAGGATGCCGCCGCGCTTGGAAAGAATGTCCCGCGCCTGGGCAACGTTCCCCTCCATGTACTTATGATCGAGGATCACGCCAAGTAGCGGGTTTGCCTTGACCCAGCACGAAGGATCCGTAAAAGGGTCGTCGTCTTTGTCCAGTGCGCACACGTAGCTGAACGTGTTGTCGCTACCGTCCCACGTCTCGCCGACGTAGGTGAAGTCTTCGTCCAGTTGCTCCTTCGGCACGCCCGCGGCAACGGCAACGGCGTGCTGGTGCTCATCCCAGCAGATCGACCCGCGGTCGCTACCGGAGTTGGTAATCATGAGCAGGAGCGGCTGGCGGCGGAATTTGAACCCGCGCTCCAGCATCTCGATGACGTCGCCATTCGGGTGCTCGTGCAACTCGTCGCACAGCGCAACAGTCGGACGCGGGCCAGAAGATGCACCCTCGCGCGAGATGACGCGGAAGAACGAAGACGTCTTTAGGTAGGCCAAGTTCTCGACGAACGCCCCGGTGCCGCCAGACGACACGATGCGGCTCGACAGCAGCGGCGACTGGCGCACCATCGACACCGCGTCGCGGAACAGCACGAACGCCTGCGCCTTGTCCTTGCCGCAGGCGTAAATCTCTGCGGATGCCTCTCCGTCCGCCACAAGCCCATAAAGCCCGATCGCCGCCGCCATGGGCGACTTGCCGTTGCCTTTGCCCATTTCGATATAGGCGCGGCGATAACGGCGGAATCCGTCCGCCTTCTTCCATCCGAAGATGGACCCGATAATGAACTCCTGCGAGGCGTGCGGAATGAACGGCTTGCCGTCGAACTGCCCGTCCTTCAGCCTGCAGACCGTGCGGCAGAACCGCAGCACACGGTGGACAGCCTCAATATCGAAATGCAGCCCGCGCTCATGACCTTTGACCAGATCGTCAAGATGCCTGCGGCAGGCATTCCGCACATGCGGGCCGGCGATGATGTCGCCAGCCAATACAGCCTTGGCATACAAGGTTACAGGGTCGTGCAGCAGCGCGTGCGTGCTGCTCTTGCGGGGCGATGGTCTATTCGAAGAACTCTTCGCCGGGCTCTTTTTCGTCTTCATTCGGTTTAGCCCCGGCCTTGCTTGCGTCGGCCGGCGTTGCGCCCATCTGACCCAGGCACTGGCGGAGAAGGTTCATGGCTTGAATGCCGACCTCTTGTCCCGCGATCATCCGTCCGAGTACTACGGAAGCCTCAGCCACAAGTATTCGGTGGCTCGAGTTGAGCCACGGCACTTCCTTGCGAATAGTCGCCCATGCCTGGCGCTGTTTGCTGCCGTCCGTATCGGTCAGCCAGTCAAACGCGGGGCCCAGATCGTCATTGACGATCGGCTCGTTTCGGCCCTCAAAGCGCGACTTCTTTTTGACATCAGAGCCAAGCGCCTTCGCCTTGGCTATTGGCAGCCTTGGGCGCGCCATAAGAATATTAACCCAACTTTTGATTTGGCTTTACGTGCGCGAAACACCCACGCCGGTCCTGAGGCCAAAACGCCCAAAAGAATCGACCCACCCCCAGGTATGTGGTATACCAAGAACAAACGAAAGAATATTGCGCGGAACGCGTAATAAACGCAACTTTATTGCGCATTGATGATGTATTGCATGTTGTATTTGATATACCACGAAATGCGTCCGTGGCGGCAACGCTTATATGCTTGTGCCTGCCTTAGTGTAGTGTCCGCCATAGCGTGCCCTACACTGGCCACCCATCAGGTCCATACGTCACCACTACTTGTCCTCTATCCTCGCGCTGACCGCGCGAGGAGTGGCACGACTTGCATGTGCTGATGAATGGACCACCCCAGAACAGGTCTAGGTCGCCTTTATGCGCCACGGCGTGGTGCACCTCGGTTGCCGGCTCGACCAGGTCGCGCTCGAGGCACCACTCACAAAGAGGCTGCTCGCTCAGCTTTGCCTGCCTGATGTGCTGCCACCTTGAAGTGTGATAAAGTCGCGTCCATTCGGCCCGTCTATCGTACTTAGCCATACATCAGCAATGACCAGCGCAGTCGCCGATGTCGTCCTCGTCATCTTCGGACAGCAGCACCAGCATCTCGGCTGCGAGCTGATCACGCAGAGGGCCCACCCAGCCATCCTCGTCGCTGCCCTCGAACCACACCACGTCGACCGTGCCGCAGTCCTCACAGTAGCTTTCAACGGTCATGGGGCACCCACCGGACACCAGGGCGACAACGTCGCCAACTTCCGGTCCGACGGCAGGGAACAAGCCCCAAGGCGTCGGCGTGTATTCGTCATCGTGGATCATAGAGTCTCCTCAAACATCTACGGGTGTCGAAATAGGCGGTTACGATCAGGGCGCAGCCGACGGCCACCAGGGCAGTCAACATGCGGCCGACGGTGCGTTTGCCGGCACCATTGGCCAGATCATCGCGCCGGTAGCCGTACAGATAAGCATGACGCCGGGGCCGCCAGTCTGCGGGTTACTCGTCAGGAATCGTGCGAGGGCGTGGGAACACTTGAGCAAGGTGACCTGCCGAGATTATGAGGCTGTAGGTTACTGACGCCGGACGCGACGGCCATTAGCCAGAACCAGAGGGCGAAGGGTGGGAGCATGTGGACCTGCTGTAGTAGTGGAGCCGCCTGCCGGAATCGAACCAGCGTCCGCCGCCTACAATGCGGCGCCTCTACCATTGAGCTAAGACGGCTAATTGATCGACGCGGGCGAAATCCGCAACCGTCTTGCCTAAGCTTGGCGGCACGGCCCGAGGGCCATTTCAGCAAGCAACGCGTCGAACTGTATGACCGGGCCGGGCTTTCGCCCGGTGCTGTTCGCAGAAGCTATGCTTTCCGCCGGGTCGCCACACCCTGACCTCGGCTGTCCGAGGTGCCGGTCATCTCGTTGCCCCGAGGGGCTAAATGGTCAGGTCGGCAGGACTCGAACCCGCGGCTTCCGGTTTCCAAAACCGGCACGCTACCAACTGCGCCACGCCCTGATAGGTCGTGGGTAGCGGTCGACTATCGTCTGTCATGTCCGCCTCCAAAATAACCGCCGCTGTTCCCGGCCCACGCTAGGGCCGGTGTGGCTTCGGGCTTGCCAGCCAGTGACGAACCACCAGCTTCCGCCGCTCGCGGCGCTCCACGCTTGAATCGATGGCTCCACATCCGGTATTGTGGCCACGCCACCGGATGCACCGTGTTGTCACGCGTTGATATGCCTGAATCCTTGCGGACGGCAGGGATCGGAGCCTACTTCGCTGAAGTCGCCAACGTGACGACCTCGAATGCGCATCCCGCACATGGCGGGATGCAATCCTAAACGCGCCGGCCTCGACCACACTCGCGAACGCAGGGAGGCCGGCGCAGTCACCGCGGCGAGAGGAGGCGCCAGCGGTGATGGGTAGACCCAGGTACTGCATGACGAACATATCGCCGTGGCTCACTGCGTCTATTAGGTATGAGGCGGGTCGTAGTATTGGCTGCCCGTTGGCTCGCGTGCTCGACGCAGACGCCTCAATCTCGTCGGAGGCTGCATGTCCTCCTACATATACCCGCTTCCGGCCCCAATTTGGTCGGACCAACTACGCTGCGCGTAGCGACGGAGCCGCCTCGTCCATGCGGATACGTTGAAGTTCGGAGGCGACGACATACAGCGCCATGATCACGATCGCCTTTCCGGCCGGGGCGGCGCTTGACTTGCTCGACGCACGACCAACTCCGCGACCGATATCCTCAAGCGTACGTCCTGACAACACGGCATCCTCGAAAGCGTCTACCATGGGTCCGAGAACGCCACGCAGGCGCGCCAACCTGTCCTTGTCGTCGATCATGGCGTTTACCTTGGCATCGCCATTCCACGGCTTCGGCGCCGGTTGTGCGGGCCGCATCATGCCTTCCGTCTGCCGTCCGGCCTGCGTCGGGGCTACGTCGGCATACGCGGCTGACGTCAGCTTGCGCTCGCCCTTGGTAACCACCTCGCCCTCGCGGTTAACCCACGTCTTTTGGTCAAGCCGTACAGGCTCCAGCCCCAGCGCCGTGCCGCCAAGCTGTGATCCGCTATTCGCGCTTGCCTCAATGCGCCGGTATTCCATCGCGGCTCGCAGCAGATGCTCCTTGCCGTCAGCCTTCAGCGCCTTGGCGAGCGGCCAGCCGATGTTGTCGTTGTCCGCTTTGCCGTCCCATCCATCGCCGAGTATCTGCCGATGACGGGCTGGCGCCCCGGCTCGGCGACACGCTTTCGCCTCAGCCTTACGTGTGGCGGCAAGCCCGGCACGGTACGAGGCGTGTGCGGCACTGGCCTTGGCGCGATCGTCGTCGGTCCACTTCTCGGCGTTGTTGTCGTTGTCAGCACACACGGCTGGCTCCTTGGTGGATGATGGGTGTGCGCTGTACTGCATGTAGTGTAATTGGCTTTATTCTGGCCGCGGCGCTACTGGTCGGGTGAAATATTGTTATGCGGCCAGTCGGCAGGGCTCGCCATCATTCGCCACCACACCGCCCATCGCCAGCCACTCCTCGACGGTCGCCTCGACGAGGTCCGCGCATTCGTCTTCAGTGCTGGCGTGGATCGTCACCACCATGTAGCCGAACCCGATGAGCAGGGCATGCCGTTCAAGTTGGTCGTCGCTAGGCTTGCCGCTTTTCGCCTTGAGCTCGATCATGAGCAGCCGGCCGTTGGCTGCGTACACGCGCAGATCGGGGTCCCCGGGCGTCAGGCCGGTCGCCTTGGCCTTGGTTGCCTCCTGCGGGCTGCGACGGCCTGCCGCGAAGTCACCGGCGAGGGTGAACTCCAGGTCGTAGTCGTGCCGGGCCCGAAGCCGGCGCACACTTGCCGCCTGCAGGCGCCATTCGAGATCGGGCGCCTCGACCTTGCGCAACGTCACCACCTTCGTGCCGTTCGCCGTCGTGGTGGTCTTGCGGCGGGTGATGGTGCGGGGCATGGGGTGCGGTCCTGGGGTTGGTCCAAGGTTGTGGGGTTAAGCACGGGGGTCCTTATATAGACCCCCTGAATCAGACGAAAACTACTGAATCTACTATACACTTAACTAAAACCTATAAACCTATATATAGAGTATTAAGATATTGATTTCAGTATAGAATTTTGAATGAGGTTTTCAGTTTTTGGAGGAGGTTTCTAGTTGCTTGAAACCTCCTCCCGAGGTTTCGTGTATCGCTAGAAACCAGTTTCGAGATGCGCGGGAACCGGGGGGCTTTTATGCGGCCCGGTCCATTATCTCGTCGACCCAAAACAGCATTTTGGTGGGCCGCCCGCCCTTCGGACCTGGCATTTTGACTTCCTCAAGGAGCGTGCCCGCCTCCACCATGTCCTTGATTATTTCTTCTCGCTGCCGTGTATCCACGCCGCGCAAGGACTGGATTAGTTTGCCGCGGGGGATGCCCGCCTTGCCTGCTCTTTTTACAATAGCCCCGATGCGCTTGTAGTTAGCCTCGCGCAAGGTGTCTGACAGGTACTGCTCGCCCTGCGATATCATCGTGGACGCACATGTCCACGCGAGCCGCCCGGCCCAATCCATCATGCGCCCCGTTATGCACGGCTGGCCGGGATTAGTGCCCGCAGCCGCTATCATGGCCAGCTTGACCGTGTTCTCTGCAACGCGGCGCACGAAGGGCTGTACCTCGGCAGAGACGGTGTTCTCCGCCTCCTCAAGCTGCAGCCGCAAGCGCTCGAATGCTGCCGTGGCTGCGTCATCCCAGGGAATGCGGATGACCTTGTGCGGCACCTGTCCAGCGTCTGCCATGACGCGCCCCAAGCCCCGCTTGCTGGCCACGTCTATGCCGGCCAGCAACGCCATGCGCTCGAGGATGAACGTCGGAACGTCCACCACCTCACGGGCGGGCGCTGCCGGTTTTGGCTTGTCCGTGACATGAAACAGCAGAAAGCGCGGCAATAGGCCGTCCTCTGCCGAGGCGGAGGACAGCGCGGACCAGAATTGCTCCGGCGTGGACGTGCCATGCAGGCACAGCACTGGGTTGTAGATCTTCTTGGCCGGCGCCCCTCGGTATGCCGCCCCCTCGAAATAGGTGGCGCTGGCACTGTAGTAGTCGCGTAGGTCGGCTGAAATAGCCTGCTGATGCGATCCCGCCCGTCGATCGGTGATGTTGCGGATGAAGCCACCGAACTCATCAATCTGACAGATGATGGAGTTATGTTTTTCCAGGGACTCACGCAGCGCCGAGGCCGACATGATGCGCGCCGGCCCGCCGTACAGGGCGAATACATCGTGTGACACCTCCGGCATAAACAAGCGCTTGATCTGGCTGCGGGCGTGATCCTTGCCGAACCCGGAACCGGCGAGCGCCACGGTGTAGATGTTGGGCCGCGTGTCGCGCGTTCCGGTGCTGTAGCGCGAACCCATCAGGGCCGCGAGCAGCGGCAGCACGCCCGCCAGTGCCAAAGGACGGCACGGGGATTCCGATGACGATACGATCCAATCCACCATGTCTTCGATGAGTCCGCCGGGGCGTGTGAATGCCTCCAGCGGCTCGATGTCGAGCTTGGCGGGGGGGCGGGGCGTGTCGATGGCACGCTCCTCGGCGATGGTCGCCAGGTTGCGTTCGCGGATCTTCGCAAGCGTGTTCTGCACGATCAGCGCGGCGTCGAGTTCCGGCGTGCCCTCATCACGAGCGGCGCGGGGTTCCGGTATGCTGCGGGGCTGCAGAATGCCAGCCTTTAGGCCATTGCTGATGGTGCCATTGGACTTCGGGAAGTTAGGCCACTGCCGGGCGATATCCTCCAGCCAGCCGCGAGCGCTGGATTCCTGAATGGCTCCAGCACCGACGAACGTGCCGACAGCGAAGGCCGCATCGTTCAGGGCATTATTGCGGTTGCCAGGCGGCTCTGACGAGAGTTCGGACAGAATGCGGTCGATCGCCGCCTCGACATAGGCATCGTTGGCATAGGGGCCGACATGAGGCTGGGCAGCCACTGCGGGTGCTGGCTTGCGCACCACGATGTCGAGCAGCCACTGCGGCGCGTCCAGGATGGGCGCGTCGGGGTTGATCCACTCGTAGGACCGGCCGTCGGCCATGACGGATCCAGCCGAAATACAGAATCCGCCATTTCCACGAATATCCAGGCCAGCACCGAGGGCGCCGCGGTTCCTCACCGGCCCGGTGTATTTGAAGTAGTGGTGGGTGCCTCCGCGTGGTGTCCGCACCCGGCGCGTGTCCGGCAGGGGGGCGTGCTCGGCCTCAAGAGCCGCGAGCGTCTTATAGCCGTCAATTCCCTTATCAGGATCGACATCTACGTCGAGGACCCACGCGCCGATCTTTTCCCCTGTCGGAATACCGACCATGGCGCACGGGTAGCGCTCTAGGAACCAAATATCCAGAATACGTCGGCTAGTTGTAGCCCCCTTAAAGCCGTTTGGAGTATTTGGCGTTTTCTCTTTTGCCAGGATAACCTCTCCGGTGGATGTGTCCGTCACCTCTTCCGGCGCTGATCTGCATGGGAAGCACGGCCAACCCATTTCGGCATATGAGATTGCAAGTTCGTGGGGAGTCATGCTGCGCTCCTGGCAATAGGCAGAAGATCGGGGAGATGGGCGCGACGCTCGACCCAGTCAGTGGCTAAATCAGCGGCGGCCATCCATGCCTGCCGCGTCCCATAAAGCCTGCATGTCGAAGATCTGAGGACTTCGGTATCGATGATCTTCACATCTGTGGGCGCGCCGCATATCCATGAAAAAAGCTGAACTGCATATGCGTCATTACCTACTGATCTAATTACCTTGAACTGCCAGTGGATTTTGCCATCGGCGTCCAAGCTGTGCCCATACATGCCAATCAGGCCATCCAGAGAACCACGTTCACGCGGTGACACATCTACATCCTTCACACCTTTTCCTTGGTTGCACTCTGAACATGACGTGGTCAGATTGCCCATATCATCGGTCCCGCCGAGAGCGGCGGCTTTGACGTGGTCGACGTGCAGAACCACCTCTGGCGACTCCCTGCCACAATAGGTGCAACGAAACTCGTCTCGGCGAAGCACATTGAATCGAAGCCCTTGCGGCATCAGCTTGCGTTTGCCACCCATCAGAACGGACTTTCGTTCGCGAGACTCGTAGTCAACGCCACCCGATACCCCGCGATCATCCGACGGCAGAACTCGAACCACTCTTCCTCGGCAAGCTCGGCCATGTCGGACTTCCCGATCTCATCGAGATACGCCCCGGCCGCCTCACCGCCCTGCCCCGAAGCCAGGCTATCCACCCGGGCGAACTGTTCCTGACGCATGCTGTAGGTGTCCTTTGCAATTTGAACGCAGGCCGGGTCGTCACACAGCCACGCTATGGGCGGCTGGCTGCCCCACGTAGGTGGCGGCGCCCATCCGTGACCGGTGCCGGGTCGGGCGCAGACGGCGCAGACCAGGTAGTTGCCGAGGCGGCGGGTGGGGTCGGGGTGTGTGGAGGGGGGTTGGGTCATGCCGCACCTGCTTGCGCTGGAGCCGCACCAAAGAGCGAGAGTTGCGGGCTGTTGTCGTTGTCGGCGGCAGGCTTCGGCGCCATCTCGTCGAGAGCCCAGCGAATGCGTGCCTCGGCGATCGGCATGTACTCGTCCTCGCGCTCGCAGCCGATGAACCGGAAGCCCTCTAAGAGCGCAGCCTTACCGGTGCTGCCCGAGCCCATGAACGGATCCAGCACAACACCGCCGGGAGGAGTGACCAGCCGGCACAGCCACTGCATGAGGCTGGTGGGCTTGACGGTTGGGTGGGTGTTGGCGCGTTCGGTAGCGCCGCGCTGATATGCGTTGTCAGCAGCGACGGCCCGGCCGTCGCTTGTTACGCCTTTCGTGAACCCATCCAACCCCTGCTCACGGTCGGCGCGGCTGGCCTTGGCGGCATAGAAAAAGCGGGCGGCGGAGCCTGAGTCTCCATATTGAGGGCCGCACGGCGCGTTGCTAACACCCGACCATATGCCGCCCGTGCCACGGGCGGCAGTCTCAACCCCGGACTTGCTGTCGGGAAACGCCGCCACAACCTCATCGCTGCCGTCGTGGACGATGTTGGCGGGCCAGCGGCCTGATGATGAGTCTGGCTTAGCCGGTCGAGCGTAGTTCTTTCCGCTCATCGAACCATTTTCGGACTCCTTGCTGCCGGACTTAGACCAGCCGCTGACGAACTCACCCTCAACCCGGCACCCATCAATATTGATCGCCCCAGTGCCGTGCAGCGCCAGATTGGCGGCCACGGTGCTGATGAGCGGCTTGCGGGCGAGGCAGATAGGCTCGTATGCCGGTTTCAGCGCTGTTCCATATCCACCAGGTTGATTGTGACTCTTCGGAAACCCCGACCCGTATTCCCACGCCAGTTCCGAGCCGCCGTCGCAATAGTCGTTCAGCAACTCCAGGAGCGCCCCGCGCTGCTCATCATTCATGCTGTCGAGTAGCGGGCCATATTTGGTGTCGAATGACTGTTCGAACCTGATGCGGTCCCTGATCTCAAAACCAGCATCCTCGATCGCGACAGCCATGCGGTGATAGGTGCGCGTGCCCGAGAACGCGACGACGTGCCCCCCCGGCTTGAGCACCCGCAGGACTTCAGCCCAGAACTCGGTGGCGAAGGCAGTTTCACCGTTGTCCCACTTCTGGCCCATGAACCCGCGCCCAGTACGGCCATATGGGTTTTCGGTGTTTTCCGTCGCCTCACTGCGCGGGCTATTGGCGAACCGCTTGACGATCGACACCAGCGCATAGGGAGGGTCGCAGACGCAACTATCAACGGAGTTGTCCGGCAGGCTGCGCAGCACATCGCGGCAATCCGCATGATACAGGCGCGCGTCGCCGATGATGACGGTTGGGTTCATTCTATACCCCTATGAGTATATTTCCGGGTTATGCGGCTTCGCGTATGGCGCGGCCTAAAAAGGTATGGAATCGTCCAAATCACCCGACCACGTCGGCGCATTCATCACCCGCTTACGCTGCAGCGGCTTACCCATGGCCGGATAGTTGTCGTTCGCGGCGCCGGGGAGCCAATCCTTAACGTCGGTGTACTTGGTGCCGGGGCGCGGCTTTAGGCTGATCTCGCGCGTGATGAACAACTCGTCCACGCGGTCAATCCACTCGTCGACTGTCTTTGGGAACGGCCGCTGGCCCCCGTGCTTAGCCCAATAGCGGTCGGCCTTTGCTTTGGGGTAGCCTGTATGTTCCGGGCACAGCCACTCCTTCTCCGCCGTCATTCCCAGCATATAGTCGCACCGCACAGAGGGCAGCCCGCCAGGCTTCTCATGGCGACGGAAGGTGCGGGCGGTGACGGCATGCCAGACTGGGGCGGCAGTGCTGAGTATCGGGGCGATGTCGGCTTGAGCGGTGAATTTCACCTCTTCACTCGGGGGGAACTCGTGCCCGCAACACGGGCAGGTCATGACCGAGATGTGGACCAGTTCCTCGCACTGCGGGCACAGGCGGACAGGCGCCTCACCCTGTCCCTTGCCTGGCTCTTTCGGTTTGACCATGTCAACCGGCCCGTGCTTGCGCACTAGCCCGGCAAAGTCGAGAACCAGGCAGTCCGGTTTCGGACCAGCAGCGATGGCGGCACGTCGTTCGTCAACGTCTCCTTGCGGCATGCCGGGAGCATAGATTGGCCTTGTGCCGCGCCCCATCATCTGCAGGTAAAGTGACGCGGACAGCGTCGGGCGAAGGGCCGCGATGAGGTCGACACCCTTGTGATTGAAGCCGGTAGTCAAGACCGAGTTGTTTGTGACGGCACGCAGGCGGTAGCTCTTGAAGTCCTCGATGATGCGCCGGCGCTCCTCCTTCGGAGTCTCGCCCGTCACCGTCTCGCAACTGATTCCGTGCCTGCGGATCTCGTCACGGACATGGATGGCGTGCTCGACGCCGGAGCAGAAGCAGAGCCAGGAGCGACGATTGTGGCCTTTGGCGACGATCTCCTGAACTGCTGCGGCAGTAACCGCCTCCTTGTCCACGGCAGCCTGCAGCGCGTTCTGCTTGTAGTCCCCGCCGACTCGTCCCACTCCGGTGAGGTCAAAGCCGGTGTCAGTGCCCTTGCTGGAGAGTGGGGCCAGCCAGCCGTCAGCGATGCCGTCCCCTATGCCGTATTCATAGACGGCATCATCGAATAACGTCCCATCCCCTACAAGTCTCCCGCTATCGAGGCGGAATGGGGTTGCTGTAAGTCCAACTATTTTTAGGTCTGGGTTGATATTCCACAGATCAGAGATGAATTTACCGTACATCGTCTCTGATTTGGCCGGGATGAGGTGGCATTCATCGACCATCAACACGTCGGCGTGGCCGATGCGATCGGCCTTGTTCCAGACCGTCTGGATTCCAGCGAATAAGATACGCGAATGAGCGTCGCGCCGGCCGAGCCCCGCTGAGAATATGCCGGCAGGCGCAAATGGCCATGCGCCGAGGAGCTCGAGGTAATTCTGTTCGATTAGCTCTGCGACGTGGGTGACCACCAACACACGAAGATCGGGCCAGCCGGTCAATAGGCGCTGTATGAGCTCGGCCATGACAAGGCTCTTGCCGCATCCAGTCGCGAGATCGACTAGCGGGTTACCTGGTTTGTCCTGCCAGTAGTCAAAGACCGCCTGTACGGCATCTGCTTGATATGGCCTAAGCTCAAGCGGCATGGCGCACCGCGTCACCACGCCCGCACGCCACAGCAAGACGGCGGCGTTCAGCAGCTTCGATCTGCTGAACACGTGCGCGACTTAGTCCGACCTCCTTGGAGATATCCTCGAATATCTCACCGTTGATGACCCGGCGCAGAATGATCTCACCACCCATGCCGTCGATCTTCCCGACCACCTGAGACAGTTCGACATAGTCTATCTGGTTCGGCTGGCACGACATGCTGCTGGCAAGCCTGTCGTCCGGGTCCTCGACCAGCACGACGCGGTGCTTCAACAGATCTTTCTTGTTCGATGCTACACTGCGCATCGTCCAATAGAGATATGACCAGGCGCTCTGGCCCGGCCGGTAGTTTCGCCAATTGCGTAGGCAATAAACGATCGTATCAGTTACAAGGTCGGATCTGGCCTCGCCGGAATACCCTAGCTTATGTGCCAGATGCGATAGGCCGGCGCGATATTCGACCAGCATCGCATCGAACGCGGCGGGGCGCGGCTGGTTGTCGTTGGCATGTGTGTGTTTGCGCATGGTGGTGTGTCCTCGTGGTGATATGGCAGAAGGCGGGCCGTGTGGTGTACGGCCCGCCTGGTAGTGTGGGTTAGGCCGCAACCGGCCAGCCATCGGCATCGAGCGCCGGCGGCACGAACTGCTCGCCCTTCAGCCCCGCGATATGCCGCAGAAGGCCCTCCGCGGTCCCGGGCATGTTGTCGTTCGCCGGCTGCCGCCATGGCTCATCCTTGGCATCGTCGACCGTCAGGGCATCGATCGCGGCCGCCAGGTTAAACGGCGTGCCCTCTGTGCCGAGCACAACCTTATCGCCGTAGGCGCCGCCGATCTGGTCTTTCAGGTCATCCCACGTTTCGATCTTCACCCCGCGCACGGCGAGCGCGATCTTCATCATATCGCCCTTGCCGATGGTGTATCCGCGCTGCTGGTACTTCAGCACACGACAGGCCGAGGCGAGCGGATAGCGGGTGCCAGGGTTGAAGCGCAGGAAGCGCTGGCTGTTGTGCTTAAGGAAGTCGTCGTGAAGGACGAAGCCGGAGTCTGGGTGCGTACTGTCCGGGCTGATAATCAGCGGGCCACGGTACGCGGGTTGCGGCACGTCACCCAGATCCAGCGCGCCCATCACCACCGTGAAATCGAACGCCGCGAAAATGTCTTCCGCGGTCGAGAAGAAGTCGAAGTGCATGAGTTGGGCGATGTTGTTCGACTGGTCGGCAAACGTCACCGCCCGCTTGCTGGCGGCCACGCACCACAGGCCGTCTTCATATGCCTGGTATACTCCAAGCTCGAACGCCTGCCGCGACTTGAAGTACAGGTCGACGTCGTTGATCTTGGCGCCGGTGAACACGCTGGTGACAGCGCCGCCGGCAACATAGGCATGGTCGAAATGCAGGGGCAGGGCAGACATGATCTGTCTGCGTTCGGCTTCATAGGCCATGGGTGGTGCTCCTCTGTGGTGTGGTACCGCCTAGGCGGCCTCTTGTTCATGCGCGCCATCTATCCAGAGCGTGCCGTCGGCCATGCGATAAGTCACGGTGCCGGCCTCATCATCTGCATCTACCTGTTCTCCATCGATCAGCGTCGGGAGCCAGAGATGGCACGGGCAGGCTTCTTCTTGTTCGGTTATTGACAGCGGTTTCGCATGACGTGCGCAGGACCAACTGCCGCCAATCTCGGGCGCGGAAAACAGACACGTCCGGCAGTTGACGCGCGGCTGAGTGTTCTCTTTGCAAACCGGCTTATGACGGCACCACTGGCACTTGAAAAAATCAGGCTTGTCGCTGATTGGTGGAGGCGTGTCGTGGCTGTCGATAATTCTCTGTGCTTTGGCGAGAAGGCGCAACACGTAGTCGACGTCCAGGTGCAGCCTCTCCGCATATAATTCGTCAGTATCCTTACAGACCGCGAGATAGATTCCACGATCCAGGCCGCGCAGATACATGTAGGTCTGCAACTGCCCGAAATGCAGTTCCTTGGCCTTGCGCACACCGTCCTTCTTTACCCCGGCGAACGACTTAGCGTTGTGCGACTTGATTTCGCCGACGTGGATCGTCTTCGGCGCCTCGGGCAGACCAAGGATTTCCGAGTCGAGGTAGCCGCGCACATGTCCGCCGCATGCCTCCACCTTTATCTGATTGCCGTTCTCGTCGCGGTCCCAAACCTCACACCCGATCATGCGCAGGTTTTCTATCCAACGCTCCTCCTCCCGGACGCCGGTCTCGAAGATGCGCAGCGTTCGGCCCGGTACCTCCTCCTGCGGCGAGCACCAGCGGAAGTCGTACCAAAGCTTGCGTTGGCATTCCTCCGCGAGCGTGCTTACCGATATGGACCGCCCGTCACGCTTCTCTGCCCGCTCCTCATATGCGCGGTAGATGGCAGTGACGGTGCTGGGCTGGGCTTTGGGGATTACGACCACGGCTAGCCGCCAGCCCGAATGAACTGAGCAATAGGACTCGCCGCCGGATATAGGCCGCCCATCGGATCCAGATACGAACCGTCTTCCTGCACACCCCCGCCGAACGCGCCGTCATAGGCTTCATTCTCGGACCATGCGCACGACGTGCAGCCCCACGGGCCATAGATGACGCCGACTCCCACGTCGACACTGTCCTGCTCGCACTGTTCGCTGCAGCGTGGGCACTGACCGGGTACGGTCATGGATTCGTGGTGCATGAGCCTGACTCCAGTTCGATCCGCCTATGGTCTGCCTCATCGAAAGTTCGATATGCGCCGGAGCAGACGCGGGTGCGTGGCCCTTCGCTGGTGGTGTAAGTTTCGATGAGGCGGTAGGGTCTCTGGTTGCTCGCGCCGACGAGACATACGACCTGGATGAGTCGCCATGTGTCAGAAAACTGCATAGGTTTTTCGGACATCACTCTCCTCCGAAGCCGAAGCGTGGGCATTCATCGCACCGCGTAACGTCTGTCGCGTAGCCGGCAGGCGGGCAGTCCTCGCAATGCGGATTAGACTTTCGCAGGGCCTGGATCATTTCATCCACACGCACCCATTCCCTGTTTTGCTCGATAGCGGCATTGCGCATCATGGTGGCCTCGACAGGGGCGCCCATGCGTTCGAAGGTGATGGCTGACGCCTCATTGGCCGAGGCCCACCGGCTCAGGTCGGCGCGCGACTTGACGAGTTCCTTGACGGTGCTGCCCCAGTACTTTTCGCCGAGCATCACGCGGTCTCCGCCTTGTCATAGACATGGAACGACGGCGTGAAATCGGTATGGACGACGTGCCGGGTCCGCAGCCCACACGGGTGCATCACCTCGATCTCGTCACCCTTCGGATAGCCCTCGGTGAAACTGCCAAGGCCGTCCTGATGGCCGCACCATTCGAGCACGGCGTCTTCGGCATCAAGCCCGGCGACAGGGACGGCGGCCCGTTCGTCCTGCTCCCATGTAATGGAGCGGACGCGGTAGCGCTGAAGGTTCATGACAGAAACTCGCGGAGGTCGACAAAGTCTAGTTTTGCGTTATAGACGCCGCCGTCAGGGCCAACAAAAGTGATGGCGGATAGGACTTCGTGGCGTCCAAGCTCTTTGGAGTCTTCGAGCGCAGCGGCAATCTTGTCGATCAGCGTGTAATGATCGAGTTCGTAGCCAGTGCCGTCGTAACTTTCGTTGACGATCTTCTCTGCAAGGTCGCGCATCACCCCACCCTCCCCTTCTCCAGCCCCATCACCTTCTCGTATTCGCGCCGACACTCCGCCTCATCGGCGTAGTGCGGGAAGAACTCGGCCTCGAGCGCGGCAATGCCGTCGTCGACGCGCCCGGTCTTGAGCATGATGAGTGCGTCTAGGATGGACTCGCGGTTGCGGGCTGCCTCCGACCGATTGAGTCCAACGGCGCGGCCGATGAAGTCCACTTGTGCGTTCTCGCCCATCACGCCACCCTCATCGGCATACAAACTGCCAGCAGGCCCACACCCGCCTGAAACACGGCCGGCGCCATAGGATCGGCGAGGCACATGTCCACCTCGGCGCCTGCGAACGCGGCGAGCGTGGCGACCAGATAGGAGCCGTTGAAACCCATAGTGATCGGCTCGCCGCTGTACTCGGTGGCGATGTCAGCGCCGGCTTCACCACCGGGACCGCGCGCCGAAACCTGAATGCCCCCGGGCGCGATTTCCAGGCGCACGGTCTTCGACACGCCGTCCGACATGGTCATGGCGAGATCGGCGGCCTTGCTCAGGGCGACCTTGTCGACGCGCACCACCTTGTCGTTGCCGAGCGGGATGACTCGGCCATAGTCCGGGAAGGTGCCGTCGATCAGCTTGGAGGTCAGCACCGTGTCGCCCGTCGCAACGCGGATCTTCGACGACGACAGCGACACGGTGGCCGGTCCCTTCGGCAGCACCGCGATGGCCTTCTTCGGGATGATCGACGCAGGCACTTCGCCGACGTCAGCCCCAGTGCGGCGGGCCAGAACGTGGCCGGTGGTTGCCACGGCGGTCAGCCCGTCGGCGGTGGAGTGCAGGAACGTGCCGCAGAGATAATAGCGCGTAGCTTCATCCGACTGTGCATAGGCGATCGGCGCGACGAACTCGGCGAGATCGAGATCGAATTCAGTGGTGAACTCGCCAACGTTGAGCGTCGGGTAGTCGTCGGCCGGCAGCGTCGGAAGCTTGGCGCGGTTGCGGCCAGCCTTGAGCGACAGCGTATCGTCGGCGAGCGCGATGTCGATCGTCTCGCCTGCCGCGCGCTTGACGAAATCACCAAGTTTGCCGGCGTCCACGGTGATGGAGCCGTGCTTGGTGATGGAGGCCGGCAGGGTGGCGGCGATCTCGATATCGAGATCGGTGGCGCGCACGGTCAGGGTGTCTGCGCTGGCATCCAGCAGCACGTTGGAGAGAATCGGAATGGTGTTTCTGCGCTCGACGACGCGCGTAACGGCGCCAAGCACGCGCGCCAAATCGGCGCGCTGCACGGTGATGTTCATGTGATGTGTCCTAGGACTGGGGACGGGTCAGGCGCCGAGATACATGGCCATGGCCATGTACAGGTGATAGGCGAGCCAACTGCCGCCGATCAGGGCAATAAGTGCTGCGCAGGCGATGCCGAACATGGCGAAGTAAATGAGTGGGGTGAGGTCGGGCATGCGGCCCATTAGGCGGCCCTCCTCTGGTCCCGCTGGTCCGTAATCACATTCTCAGACAGCCGCTTCATCTCGCTCGCCAGCGGCCCGACGTCCTGACCAAGCTCGTTGCCGAGATCCACGACTTTCGCCAGAGCGGCGAGGAACGTGTTGCGCTTGGTTTCCTCGGCGCTCGGCAGTGCGGCGATGAACTTTACCGCTGCGTCGAGCGCGTCCTGCGGGGTGTCGGCGCCGCAATGCTGATAGGCGTAGTTGTAGGTTTCCGTCCCCTTAAGCCAACAGAGCACGGTCACGGGGCGCTCATTCGCGACCAGCCGGAAGCTGACTTCGGGCTGCCGCAGCCCCTTGTCGGCCATGCGGGCCGGCAAGGCGTTGATGAGGGTCTGGATGTCGGCGGTGTTCATGCTCGTTGCGTGCTCAGCCACACTCTGCGCCGCCGCTGCCGCAATATACGACTTGCGCTTGGTCATCGGGCGACGCGCTCCTCTGTCACCTTGAACCCCGGCACCTTCCGCATCCCGCTGCGCACCGCCTCATCGGCAATCTGCTGCGTCAGGTCGCGGAACCGTTCCGACGCCAGCCCGTAGCCCCAGTCCATGGCGGCCCCTTCGTCCACCATCACGGCGCTCCACACGCTGCGCAGCCCCGTTTTGGTGGTCGCCGCCTTGTCGGCACGCTTGGCCACACGGGCGATGTCCTGCGCCGCCTGGTACAGTTCCTCGGCCTTGTCGCGCTCCTCGAGATTGCCCCGGCTGGCCTGCATGGCGGCCTGTGCCTCGGCAGCGGCGTCAGCAGCCTCCTTGGCCAGCCGGGCGGCCTCGGCACGGCGTTCGGCCTCCAGCTTGTTGCGCCACGGCGTCAGCAGCGTCTGCAGGGCTTCCTTGGCCATGACGGCGCGGCCGGTCAGCTTCGTGGTCTTGCCGATCAGCGCGTTGTATCGACGTTGGATCTCGTCAACGGCTTCGTCCAGCGGGCGCTTTTCTTCCTTGCGGGCTTCGTCGGCGCGCTTCATGGCGTCGGCGATAAGCTCCAGCAGCTCCGTCACCGCGTCGGCCTGCTTCTGGTCGGCTATCGGCTCGCCGTCCGCCCAATTCTTGGCCTCGAGGAATAGATCCTCGATTTCCTGCTTGATGGTGTCGTAGGGCGACGGGGGTGGGTTGTTGTGGCCAACCGTGGGCTGGGTCCAGGAGTCCGGGACGTGGCTCAGGTGCGGCGCACCGTCCGGTGGCACGTACCTGTCGGCTATTGCCTTGGCGTTTGTGTTCATCTATCCAACCTGCAGTGTGTGTGGTGATTGCCGAGCGGCTATGTGGTGTGGCCGCCCGGCAGGTTGCGCAGTGGACTAGGCTAGGCGGCGCGCTTGGCCCACGGCTTCGCGCCGGTGGCCGCCGGACGCTGCTGCGTGGCAGCAGCCTGCGCGGGGCGGGCCACCTGACGGTTGTCGTTCGCGGCGGGCTTGGGAGTCGCGCCTTCGATCAGGCCGAACTCCGGCACCGGCTCCTTGGCCATGTCGTCCGTATAGAAGAACTTGCGAACGGCGTTGCGGTCCTTGTACTTCTCTCCCGGCGCGCCGTTCTTCTTCGGCCCGCCGATCTCGATGTCCACCTCAGCGGCGAAACTGCGGAAGGTGAGGTCGTCGGTGTCGGTATCGGCGTGCAGATCGACGCCGATGGCCCGGCCAAAGGCGTCGAACTTGCCCTTGCCGTACTTGTACTGGCCATTCTGGAACCCTTCCGGGTGCACGATGGTCCAGTAAACCGGGAATTTCTGGCCGGCATAATCAATCGGCTCGATCACTTCGAAAAAGATGTTCGCCTGCCAGCCGCCCTTGCCATCCAGCGTCTCCTTCAGATCAATGCTTTCCGCCTGCAACAGCGCGTACATGTGCGGAAGAAGCTGGAACGAGCCACCCTGCTTTTCGGTCGCGTCAAAGTCCGCCTGGTAGTCAACGCCAGTAGTCACGCCAATCTTGGCCATGTGGTGTGTGCTCCGTGCTGTGTGATGTCAGGCTGCGCGCAGTGCGTCGGCAATGCGCTGGAACTGGTCGGCGAGGTAGTTGGTGAGCGACGATGTGTCGACGGAGAGGGTGACGATCAGGTCGGTGGAGGTGGCGTCACCGGGCCCCGCAGCCGGGGCCTCACGCACCAAGCGCCATGGGCTGGCGTCGCCATCCCTCGCATGGCGGCAGGCGCCATTGGTATTCCAAACGAACCCGTCGCCTACCTTGCGGATGAAGCCATCTACTGCCAACGCGTCGACAATCGTCACGAGCTCTCCGTTTGCGGCCACATAGGTCTTGCCGACTTCGACGGTCAGCCCCTCCACCTTCTCTACGGCATCCAGCGGCAGCCACGAGCCGTGCTTGAGCAGCACGATATCGTCGCGCACCGAGTCCACGCAGGCCGTATAGTTACCAGTGGTGAAGGGCTCGCTGGACTTCAGGCGGACGGTGTCGTTGGGGTAGAGGGTGGGGACGAGCGCCCATTCATTGCCCCAAGCGCCCCATTCTTTTCCGTCGTCATCGATAAAGTACGGCTCGCCGTCACAGGCTACGCGACGGACTACGTAGTTATTGCCCTCGGTATAGCCGAGCGCCGAATCGATCGGCGTGATAACTTCGCCGACCTTGGCCCTGATGTTGCCTTGATAATTCATCATCTCCTCCTCACGCTGCCTTGCGGCGGGTTGCTGCGCCCGTCGGCGCGGTGTCGTTTGCTGACTGCGGGAAATACTTCGACAGTTCGGCGAAGCCGTTGCCCTTTCGATAGACAACGCTGTCAGGCATGGAGTAGCGATTCTTCGCTACGAAGCCTGCGCCTTCATTCAGGTGGATGAGGATTTCCTTTCCACCTTCGGCGTGCGCGATGCTCTTCTTCGGGGCGATTTCCTTTTCCTTGATGGAAACCCGCTTGTTCATGAAGGCGACGATGTCGCACTTGGAACGCACCAGCGGGGCAGCGCGCTTATTGATGCCGATCTGGTACCGATCGTAAGGATCCGTGAGCGGGCTATCGAAGCGCTTGATTTCGGGGTGCGCGATAAGCACCACGAACATGCCCGCAGCGCGCAAGGCGTCGCAGCCATCCATGAAGTCCGTCCACTCGACTTCGGACTCCTTCATGCCGTTGCCGTAGGATGCCGGCGAGCCCTTGGAGTTGTCGTCGATCGAAGCCGCGCCGATCCGGTCGGCTGTCATACGCTCGATGGAAGGGGCCAGACCATCCAGGCTATCAATGATGACGGTCTGATAATCGTGCTCGCCTGAGAGCAAGAAACCGAACGCGGCCTCAACATCTGCCCAGCTTTCAAGCGTGCCGGGAATGTCGATATCGACATCAGACGGCGGGCGCTCGCCCTTGGTGGGCAGATAAACCGGGTTCGGGAATTCAGCGGCAAGACTGGTCTTGCCGATGCCGTCGACGCCATAGATTAGCGTGATGGGCGGCTTGGTGTCGTCGATTGACCGACGCAATTTGTCGAACGATATCGCCATCTACCCGCCCCTACGCCATCGCGTCCGGACCGCGCCCGTCACTGCAAGCGGCGAGCACGCCGATAGCAGCCAGGAGCAATGCGCCGGCCCACATGAAATTGCCGATGGTTTCCAGCATCAGTGCACCGCCACGGCGGCGCGGATCGGGATGACGTTGCTAGCCGGCGCCGAGCTGCGCAGGTGCTCCTCGGGAAGTTCGAGCTGTGCCCCGTCAACGACGCGGCGGGCGGTATAGAAGTCGCCATAGTCTGTGCGGTGCTGCTTCAGCACCGTGGCGAGCTCGCCAGTCTTCGCAATGCGCACGGGTTCGCCGAGCGCGAATCTGAACTGCGTCATGTGGTGTGTGTCCTGGTGGTGTCAGGCGGCGCGGGTGACGAACGCGGGCAACGGCGTGGTGTCAGGCGCAGAAGCCGGCAGCACGAACTGTTCGTCGATGAACTTGTGGTAGCGGTCGCCGGTCGGCTCTTTGCCCGTCACGCGGTAGGAGTAGTAGCCATTGCCATATTCGGTGATGGCGGTGACTTTTCCGCTGATCACGGCAACTACGTCGTCACCGATGTCGTACTTGGGCTTGTTCATCATATCCCCTATGCGCTGGGGTGGGCGGTGCCCTATGCGGGCGGCTGCTAGTGGCGCAGATATGGCGCCGTGTTGTAGTTGGCTTTGTCGGGCGTGTGGCGCTACTGGGAGGGAGAAATAAAAATCAGATAGACAGTTCGCCCGCCTTATAGGTCGCATAGACGAGCCAGTTCATGGTGCCGCGGCCCTCGTTGCAGGATCTGCACGCCAAAGCTAGGTTGTGAATGCCGTCAGACCCGCCGTCAGCGCGGCGCTGCAGGTGTTCTATGGTCTCGGCATACGGAGAGCCCAGCTTCCCCGTACGCATGACTTGGCCGCAATAGCAGCACTTACCGTTCTGGTGCGTGCGCAATCGGCGTCTTATGCTGTCTCGTTGTTTCGTGGATAGTGCCACGTTCGCCTCCTCCATTTGCCAAGCACGAAAGCGCCGGTCGCGTTTCAGCGACCAGCGTCCTCTCATTGCTACGGCGGTTGAGGTAGGCACGAGGGGCATAGTCTTAGGTACTTGTCGAAGTGTCCGGGCATCGAGTCGCTCCGTGATTGGCTGATGATCGCGAATGTAACCAGATTCGCTACCACGTCAACCAAAATCGTATCCATCATAGTTACTGCAAACCGTAGCCGGATAGGTTACGAGGGCCTATGGATGATTTTGCTGCAAACAGGTGGGCGAAGGCCGCTATCGAGCGTTGGAAGAACGCTGATATGAAAAGGTCTTACGTGCAACTCGCCGAAGAAATGAACGCGCGCATCCCCGGCGGGCGCCTTACCAAGCAGTCGATCAACAAAATCAAGCACACCCCGGAAGACGGGGGCGGCAAACCACGGCAGCTCAAGCCGGCAGAGATACAAGCATTAGAGGCCATCACCGGGGTAGCTGCACCCGTGCTGGTTCAGACTCTGCCAGCTGCAGTAAATCGCGACATGCTCCGGCGCGCCGTAGTGCTTGTGCGCGCAGTGGATGGCGTACTGCAGCGCGCCGGGATTGCCGATGATGAGTGGGCGGAGATCGCTGAGGGCTACCGCCCATTCAGCCGAGCCCTTGCGGATCAGGTCGCGCGCGCCGCCGGCGTGCCGCCCGAGTTCGTCATCGATGGCGATTGGGAGTGCCTGCCCCCGGCCATCTCTAAAAAAATGGCGATGCTAGCGACTCAGATTGTTCCCATCTGACTGCCTGGGACGAGAAACCCGTCGATTACTCTTGCAGCCATAGCTAGGACTCGGTGCGCATCCGCCTGGTTCGATGGAAGATGTCCGACAACCTGTAACGCCATGAGCTTGAGCATGCGCTCGCGCTGCGCATACGGGTCGTTCTGTATCGAATTGGTTAGCGGCTGGCTGCTTTCTCTGTGTTTCATTGAGCTCCCCTCCTGGGTTAACGAGACACTAATCCACCTACAGGAACAGAACAAGAACATTTTCCCCGCACTGGGAATAAATTCCACTGCCTGACGGTTTGGTCCTAGCCGGCATCCCCCGGCAGGCCAAACATATGACGACATTTTGGTGGCAGGCAAACACCTATCCACGTCAGAAAAATATTGACGTTACCGCATCGCTAATTTGCGATCGATCATGCGGCGCAGCAATTGAGTAACCAAATTCGATACGTTTTCTGTTGACGAGGTCACTGTTTCGGTTACTGTCCAATTCAACACCGGCAGAGTCGCCGGCCAGAGGAGAGCAAGATGCAGCCCGCGAGACGCAATTCTGCCCAGTCCATCCACCCCAACGGACGCCAGGCGGCTAAGGCCGGAAAGTCCACCTCCCCGCGGCGCCAGCGCGCCGCTACCGATGCGCACCGCAAACACGTCGAACACCACCCCACCGACGCTATGTCGGCCGCTCGCCTTTCCAAGCTCGACAGCGGGAAGGCTTGAGCCATGGCCACGCACATGCCCGTGGCGGGTAACGCCACCCCCGTCGACATCGCCCACCGTCGCGCCCCTATGGCGGCGCCCGACGACATCCTTGCGGCCGCCGCCAAGTGGAACCGGCAGCGCGCCAAGAGCGCGCACGGCGCTTCCCGAGTACGGTACCTGCTGAACGCCACGGAATGTGACACACGCATTGCCGAGCTTCGGCTGGCCGATATGCGGGAGGCCGCGTGATGTCCGCCGAGCAGAAGCATACGGCGGGGCCGTGGGTGCCGGGGCTCCCTCCGGGCCATTACTACCCCGGTATGGCGGCGGACTACGAGGTCTATTTCAGCCCGGCCGGCGCAATCTGGCATCGCCGCCGCGCCACGGGAGGGCAGTGACATGGCCAGCCCCGACATGGCCCCGCACGACAGTCCCCAGGCCGCCATGACCTACACCATCATCCTCGACGGCGTGCCGTTGTCTCCCGTCGGCATTGAACGGGCGGCGCCAGTGTTTGCGGCTGCAATCGCGGCGGGCATGCGGGTGTCGCTGGTTGGAAGGCGGGAGAGATAGCGATGCGCACGCTGAAAAAACTGGCGAGCACCGCCAGGATCGTAGCGACGCTCGCGATGGCGCGAACGTTTGGCGAGTACCTACACACCGTATGGGATGGCGAGCTTACCTACGCCAAGTATCGCTGGCGGGGCCAGACGTGGGCAATCCCCTCCTCCGCTATGGAGGATCCACAATGACCCTCCTCCTTCTAATCTGCCTTGCCACGGCGCCCAACCAGTGCCGCACCGAGCAGATCCCCACCACGGCCCAACTGCCAGCGCAGTGTTTCGCAGCCGCCCAGGAATGGGCCGTGCAACACCCCCGATACCGGCTGGCTAAGTGGCGCTGCGGGCGCCGCGTGGTGGAGATTTGACCATGGGCAAGCACGAGATGGCCATGACGACGGCCCGGTTGCTCGCTGAGCAACTGCGCATCGTAGAGCGCAAAGCCGAACGGTACGAGGCAGCGCTGCGGGCGGTAGCTTCCGCCGTCACCCACGCCGAGGCTCGCCGCATCGCGCAGGGTGCACTCCAATGACCCCGCCCGCATGGTGCTTCTGGCTTCTCGCCGGCCCGTTCGTCGGTTGGACCGCAATCGCCGTGGTGCTGATCTGCCAGCGGTTGCTGGGGTAGCGCCACGCCACCCATCACCCACACCACCATCCCCAGGAGCACACCATGCTCGTCACCGCCACACCCACGCCGCTCGTTCCGTTCTTCGCCATCCACCACAACGACAACTATGCGGACGGCAAGCGCGATCCACTCCCACTGCTGTTCGCCACCTATACGGCGCGCGACGGCACCAGACGCCGCGTCAGATGCGTCACCGCATCGAAGCTCGGCAGAGTAGGCATCACCGAGCGACTCGCCGACGACACCACACCGCAGGAGTACGTGCCGGCGGGCAGCCTGTCGCAGTTCCTGCCAACGCCGTACCCACAGCGTCGCCCGCCAGCGAAGCAGGTGGTTGGCGTTATAGCGGCCCGCATTCACGCCGATG
>NZ_JAOZVR010000097.1 GCF_025869515.1 Ferrovibrio sp. | reverse complement strand
CGCCCATTGTCCAATATTCCCCACTGCTGCCTCCCGTAGGAGTCTGGGCCGTGTCTCAGTCCCAGTGTGGCTGATCATCCTCTCAGACCAGCTAAGGATCGTCGCCTTGGTGAGCCATTACCTCACCAACTAGCTAATCCTACGCGGGCTACTCCTTCGGCGATGAATCTTTCATCCGTAGATCGTATCCGGTATTAGCACAAGTTTCCCTGTGTTATTCCGAACCGAAGGGCATATTCCCACGCGTTACTCACCCGTGCGCCACTCCCCTTGCGGAGCGTTCGACTTGCATGTGTTAGGCCTGCCGCCAGCGTTCGTTCTGAGCCAGGATCAAACTCTCAAGTTGACTTGAGATATCCCGATTACTCTTACTGTACTCACCATGATCAGCCTTGCGTCTGTTTCCAGACTGGGGCCGGGGGTCATGGCAAGATCGCATAGCATTTGTCGATACCGTCGTGAGACAGCACCGACACCTTACTAAGTGATGCTTGAGCAATCGGTTTGATCCACTCGATCTGTCGACCCGAAGGTCTAGAGATCATGTGTGATCGGCACCGCCGCCCACGCATCTCTTCCATTCCGATTTACGATGTCCAACAACAAACCGGTTTCCCGGCTCACCCACCAGTGTGGGCTTGTCTGCCTTGCGGCATCCCCGTCATCCACAGGGTTCGTACCCTTTAGAGACAGAAAAGACGCTGCCGTTCCGTGTGTCCCTTACGCTACTCTGGGACCACCGTCCGGCCGCGTCGTGGGGCGGTTTATATTCAGATCACCCCATGCCGTCAACGGCTAATTTCAAAAAAAATACATACCCCACGAAATGGGGATAAGTGCCGATTTATCCACAAGATTTGGTAAGGAGATTGCGCCGAATCCCTGGCGGTCAGGCCGATAATTTCCCCGGCGCCCCGCCGGGGCCGCGGCGATAATTTCTTGACCCCCGACTCCCCGCCGGCAATAGTCTTAGCGCCCGACGGGGGGCGCGTACCGGATACGGGGGATTCGTATTGCCTAAGTTGTTTGATTCCAACCGCTTAGCCGTTTCCAGGGCCCTGCGGAACCCGAAAGTGATTCTGCCCGGCGCCGCCATGGCTGCCGTTATTGTTGCCGCGTCGCTGATCTACAGCCCCGTCCATCGCAGTTTTACCGCGCTCGATCCCGGCCAGGCCGTCGAAAAGGCCGTGGCCGATGCTTATCGCCTGGCGCCGGCGCTCGAGAATTTCGTCAGCGAGCCGGATTCCTGGTGGCCCAGCGCCTTCAATCCCGATGATCTGCTGCCGGCGAAGGTGCTGAAGAAGGTTGCCGTCGCGCCCGGTGATACGCTGATGCAGCTGCTCACCGAAGCCGGCGCGGAACCGTCCGACAGCCAGGCCGCGATCAATGCCCTGCATGCGAAATTCAATCCGCGCAAACTGAAAGTCGGCCAGGAGATCACGCTCACCTTCGAACGCAACGATGCCGACAGCTATCGTCTGTTCGAGCTGTCGCTGTCGCCCAGCATCGAGCGCGAAGTGAATGTGGTGCGCAGCGACACCGGCTTCCGCGCCAATGAAGTGATCCGCGAATTCAATGTCGATCGCGCGCGCGTCGCCGGCCAGATCGACGACAGTCTGTATAACGCCGGCATCGCCGCGGGACTGAACAACGCGCTGCTCAGCGAATTCATCCGCATCTTCTCCTACGATGTCGACTTCCAGCGCGAAGTGCAGCCCGGCGATCGCTTCGAACTCTTCTTCGAGCGCCATCACGACGATGCCGGCAAGACGATGAAGACCGGCCGCATCGCCGCCGCGTCGATGACGCTGTCGGGCCGCGAGCTGCGCTACTACTTCTACCAGCCCACCGATGGCGGCGACGCCGACTACTTCACGCCCGCGGGCTCCAGCGTGCGCAAGGCGCTGCTGCGCACGCCGATCGACGGCGCACGGCTCACCTCGGGCTTCGGCATGCGGCGCCATCCGATCCTCGGCTTCAGCCTGATGCACAAGGGCGTCGATTTCGGCGCGCAGACCGGCACGCCGATCCAGGCCGCCGGCGACGGCGTCGTGGAGATGGCCGGCTGGAACGGCGGCTACGGCCAGTATGTCCGCATCAAGCACGGCAACGGCTATGCCACCGCCTATGCGCATATGAGCCGGCTCGGCGTGAAGAACGGCCAGCGCGTGCGCCAGGGCCAGATCATCGGTTCGGTCGGCACCACCGGCCGCTCCACCGGGCCGCATCTGCATTACGAAGTGATGCAGAACGGCAAGCAGATCAATCCGACCGGCGTGCGCTTCCCCTCGGGCCGCAAGCTGGACGGCCGCGAATACGATCGCTTCCGCCGCTTCGTCGATGGTGTCGACAGCGATCTGCGCGGCACGCCGCAGCTGGCGCTGCTCAATCGTGGTGACTAATCGGCGCGGTGACTGGCTTCTTCTAGCAGCCAGTCGACCAGCGCCTTCACCAGCGGCCGCCTGAACTGCGCCGCCGGGCCGACGATGTAATAGCGCCAGTCCGACTTCCAGCTCTGTTCGAACAATCGCACCAGCCGGCCCTTCGCCAGATGCTCGCCCAGATGCGGCGCGCGGCCGAGCGCCACGCCCTGGCCCGCCACGGCCGCCGCCACCAGCACGTTGGAATCGGTGAAGAACAGGCCGCGCTCCGCCGGCGCGGCGGCCAGGCCTTCGCGCTCGAACCAGCGCGGCCAGCTCATCCACGGCTGGGCGGGATGCGCGTCCATGTCATGCAGCAGCTGGTGCTGCGCCAGATCGGCGAAACGGTTGAGCGGCAGCGCGCCATGCAGCAGCGCCGGGCTCGCCACCGGAAACAGCTCCTCGTCCAGCAGAGGCACGGCGTCCAGCCCCTTGAACGGCCCGGCACCGAAGCGGATCGCCAGATCGACATCCTCGCGGGCGAAATCGACCAGCCGCCGCGTGGTGTCGATGCGCAGGTCGATGCCGGGATACTGGCGGCGGAAGTTCCCCAGCCGCGGCACCAGCCAGCCGGCGGCAAACGAGGCCAGCATGGTCAGCGTCAGCGTGCCGCTGGCCTGACCCTCGCGTAAGTGCGCGGTGGCGGCGGCGAGCCGGTCGAGGCCCTCGGTCAGGCCGGGCAGATAGGCGCGGCCGGCATTGGTGAGGCTGAGCCCGCGCGCCTGGCGCAGGAACAGCGGCAGCTGCAGCTGCTCTTCCAGCGCCTTGACCTGCTGGCTGACCGCCGCCGGCGTGACGCCGAGCTCGGCGGCGGCCAGCGCGAAACTGCCATGGCGGGCGGCGGCCTCGAAGGCGCGCAGGGCATTGAGGGGCGGCAGGCGACGGCGCATGGCCCAGTATGGCTTAGCTTTCCTAAGCCTTCCAGCGAGAAACTCTCGGTTGTCGATTAGCGGGGCTTAGGCGAGGCTGCAGCGTCACTGCCGATTCAAGGATTCAAGCCATGCCCAGCCCCGTCGCCGCCACTTCCGCCGCCCCCGCCGCCGAGGCAATCCGGCATTACAGCGGCAAGCTCGCCTTCGAGACCGACTGTTCCGACGTGCATCTCGCGCTCAGTCACGGCCAGCAGGATTTCGTGCTGCTGGATGTGCGCGGCCGCAACGCCTATGCCCAGGCGCATGTGCCCGGCGCGCTGAGCCTGCCGCAGGCCGACATCACGGCGGACCGCATGGCGCGCAGCTGGCCGGCCGATACGCTGTTTGTCACCTACTGCGCCGGGCCGCATTGCAATGGCGCCGACAAGGCCGCGCTGAAACTCGCCACACTCGGTTATGCCGTCAAGATCATGATCGGCGGCATGACCGGCTGGGCCGATGAGGGCCTCGCCTATGCCCATGGCCGCGAGAGCGGCAGCGTGGAGGCCGCCGCCTGATGCTGACGCTCTACGACTATCTCGATTCCGGCAACGGCTACAAATGCCGCCTGCTGCTGGCGCTGCTGAACATCCCCTATACCCGCATCGAACTCGATCTCGACAAGGGCGAGACGCGCAGGCCGGACTTCCTCGCGAGGAATCCGAACGGCCGCATCCCGGCGCTGCAACTCGACGACGGCACGGTCCTGCCTGAGTCGAATGCCATTCTCTGCTACCTCGCCGACGGCACGCCCTACTGGCCGTCCGACCGCCTGCTGAAGGCGCAGGTGCTGCAATGGCTGTTCTTCGAGCAGTACAGCCATGAGCCTTACGTCGCCACGCCGCGCTGGATCCTGCGCCATCTGGGCCGCACGCATCCGCGCATGGCGGAAATGCCCGAGCGGCTGGAGAAGGGCCGCGCCGCGCTCGGCGTGATGGAGCAGCAGCTGGCCAAGACCGACTTCTTCGTCGGCAACCGCTACACCATCGCTGACATCGCGCTCTACGCCTATACGCACCGCGCCGACGAGGCCGATCACGACCTGGCGCCCTACCCGGCCCTGCGCGCCTGGCTCGCCCGCGTGGCCAGCCAGCCCGGCCATATCACGATGCTGCCGGGCGATTGAGAACGGCGCATACAAAATATTCGCGAACCATAAATGTCATTCCGCAGCCTCAGCCCCAGTTCGCGGCCAGCACGCCGTTCAGGTCGTCGTCGAGGCCGGCGGCGGCCAGTGTCATCTGGCCGGCCGTCGGCGGGCTGAAGCTCGCCATCGCCGAGACCAGATTGGCGACATTGGCCGCCGACAGGCTGTGGCTGCCATCCACCGTCTCGATGCTGTCGATCCGGCGGCTGCTGTCGCCGTACCAGTCCTTCAGGTAGACGCTGCTGGCGGCCTCGCCGATCACGTCGATGCGCAGGTCGTTGCCGGCCTGCCGGAACCACAACTGGTCGAAGGCCACGCCGGTAGAGAAGCGCAGGATGTCGGTTGAGGTCGAGGCATCGGCGATGTCGCCCTGAGTGATGCTGTCGCTGCCGTCGCTACGGTCGATCACGTAGGTATCGTCGCCTGCGCCACCCGCCAGGATGTCGTTGGCCGCACCACCGGCCAGCGTGTCGTTGCCGGCGTCGCCAAACAGGAAGTCGCTGCCGCTGGTGCCGCTCAGGGTGTCGTTGCCTGTGGTGCCAGCGATTGCGTTCTGGCTGCTGCCGGCGCCGACCGCGACATGCTGGACCGCCACGTTGCTGGTGACGCTGGCCTCGTCGGTGACCGAAATCTCGCAGCTGCGGACCCCGATCATGCCGCTGCTGCTGGCGAACGTGATGGACTGC
>NZ_JAOZVR010000096.1 GCF_025869515.1 Ferrovibrio sp. | reverse complement strand
TCGTTTTCAAGGCCGATTTTATAGACGACGACAGAGGCGGAAATGACGCCGACGATGATGGATGAGGAAATCCGTCTGGCGGCTTCTGAGCGAGTTCGAGGAGGGAAGCGAAGAAGGGCGAGGATAGCGCCGGCAATAGAGCCGAGGAACTTAATGAGTATCCCGGTTGCGATTTCGTTTACGGGCATTAGTGGTGCTCCCACCATCTCGGATATGCTTTTCTCTGCGAGAATAGAGCGCGATGGCAGCGACCAAGAAAATTGCGACCAGACCCACTGAAAGACCATCCATTCCGCTGAACCATTTCCGTGATGCCTGTAGACCACACCAGCAGGATTGCGGCGGCGTTTATGATCTCCAATGAAACGGCGAACCAATATTGTGTTGGGATGAACCCGGTAACGAATAGGAAATCGACGAGAAGCATTGCTATGAACGCGTCGAAGAGCAGCATTTCCCATTTCATCGCCGCGTATCTGGATAAAAGCAGGCAGATCACGAAGTTTGTCGAGGCTCCGTACACCGTCGCATATGGCATACCGTAATTATGCCAGATGGCAGAGGTGATGTAGGAGAATGCCCCGAGAGAGAGCCACAGGGCAGCCCGTGGCACCCTCCATGCGGTCGCCGCCGCGACTGACGCCATGATCAATAGAGCTTCGTGATACCACTGCATCGCTGAAATCCTACGCTTTGCGCCCACCGTCCATTGTGGTGAACTCCGGAACCGGGATCGTCACGCCGCCGACGGCCTCGATGCGTCCAAGGTCAACGCCATTAGCCTGCGCGATCGATGTTCCCGCCTTATGCAGGGTGGCGAGATATGCGGCGGCTTCCGCAACCTTGCCCGGCGCAGCGCGATGCTCCCATATGAAGGACTTGGCTTCAAGGCCGGATACCATGCCGAGTTTGATGCCTTCTTCGACATCCTTCGCCATATTCAAAGCAGCTTTGTAGGCGGTATTCAGCGCCCGTTCCGCGACGGCATGGTTCTTGACGAATGAAGCAGTGATTTCTTCCTTGGTGCGTGCCATGTGATTTCCTTTTCATGTTGGATCGTGGGAATGCGGTATGGAATTAGGCCGGGATGACACCGAACATGCCGGCGGTCTTCATGTCGATATAGGCTTGAGCTTCGACTTTATGCAGCCAAGCTTCTTCGTGGGTGCCGTCAGTCGTCGGCACGACAGTAACCGTTGCGCCAACAGCTGCGGCAGCCCCGGAAGCATTACCGCCCACCTGTATCGTGTGGGTCCACGTTCCGCTTCCGTTATCGGTGATCAGCCTGATCGGGCCGCAGATATGCGTGCGATCGTCATCGACTGCGATTGTGTCGCCGACCTGTAGAGAGGAATTTAGAACAATCGCTGTGGTGCCGGAATACGTTGTCGCTACCGTCGCCGTTCGCGGCGCAGTCATGAATTTCGAGCGCTTGTCGTTGAAATCAGGATCTGACGGCGGAAGCTTGTCCCCGGTGCTTGGGTTATAGGCTGCCGTGCCATAAATACCAGCATCGAAAACAAAGTCGAAGTCGCTTGATGCATTCGCCAGGATCGCATCATTGTAGACGGCGCGACCTCCGCTCGGGTAGGTGTCATAGGCGGCTGGAGACATGCCAGCGAGTGTTTTGTATGCATCTGTTGTCGTGCTGCCAACGCGCGGCGGAAGCGACACTTTCCCGTAGGGGATTCCGGGGAAATACCCTTTGACCGTGCTGACATGCGCTCCAATCAGAGTGGCATATGTCGGGTTGCCGTTATTTCCGTGCTGGTCGAGAATATGGGTGAAAGGCAGTGCCCCGGTCATGGCCTTGAGTACAAGCAATGGTTCGACGCGATGTGTCAGACCGGGGGCGTAGTCGGTAGATCCGTAGACGCCGTTGTAGCTCTGAGCCGGCCCAGAGCCAGGAATGGTAATGCTGATGGTTGGGATGCGACCGCCAGTGAGAGAATCAAGACCGCGCTCAAGAGCCGCCAGCGCGCCGCGCGGCTCGGTAGATGGCAGCCCAGAGCCAAAGTCGTTTGCGTAATAGGCGCGACTGTCACCAGTCAGAAGGATGGAGACGACCGCTCCATTATCTACGCGGCGGCCAACCATGTACATCGGCGTGAACTGCTGCGCAGGGGAAGACCCAGAGGTAGTTATAGCGCCAGAGCCATCGGCCAGTGCCTCCAGCGTTGCGCCAGTCGATTCCGTCGAGTTACGGCACGCGTCACCAACTGTCGATGCGAGATATTGTGAGGCTGGGAAAAGATCACCGACCGTCGCGACACGGATCAGCGAACAATGGAAAATGTTCGTATTTGCCGGGACAACGAGAGGCGTCCCCAAGGCCTTATCCGCGATGATGTCGGACCAAACGCCCCAATCGAAGGGTGTCGAGTAGCCGCGCGATGCACCTGTCCCGCCGCGGCTCGTCCATCCGTTGCCCCCGAATTTGGCCCGGTGACGAGTTCCACTGACCTCCAGCCAATAGGCCGCATCGAAGTTGTTCGGCATGACGCGTTCAGTGGGAGTACCGCCGGCATTGTTGCAGTAGAACCCGGGAATGCAGACACGAACGTCGGTGATATCCCATGGGGGAGAGCCGGCTGAGATCCGATTCAGCGCGGACATGAACGACGACCCCGTATTCAGGAACGCAGTACGGTTCGGAACGCGGATACGGGTTGATGCGGCTGTCAATACTACCGCTTCTCCCCCACCCATCGTGCACGGGCTGCCAAGGGCGAGGCCAAGGATAAGATTCATTTGCGCCCCCTGATAGCGGATGCGATTGCCGATATTCCGCCCTGCGCCGCCTGCAGGCCGAACAGAGACAGGATGATTTGCGCCTCCCACTCCTGCATTGGCTGGGGCAGCGGAGGAATGCCGAGATTGACAGTGGTGAGGATGGTATCGAGGCCGATCAGCGCCATATGGGCCGAGACGGTCCATGCGATGAGCGCGGTTGCCACGCGCATTTCCCAGAAGCCCACGGTAGACAGGCGGATTTCCTTGGCCGCGTCGCGCGCCGCCATTTGGGCCTTGATATCCTGAATGGCAGCGTCTGCGATCAGCGACTTTTCGCTGCTGTCAGCCGCAAGCTTTGCCTCCCAGGCTTTCAGCAGGCCGCCGCTTAGCAGGTTGAGAATCGCGGAGATCACGTGCGCCAGCCAAACTTTTTCGCAAGCCCGTAAAGGCTTTCAATTCCGGCGCCCATGGCGATACCAACGATCATGACAAGATCTGGATCAACGCCGATCTGACTGGCCATGTCTGCATCGAGATAACCGGCCGTGGCCAAGGAGGCCGCAACGTAGCGAAGGGCGATGCGAGCGAGAACGGGCGTCATTTCTTGCCTCCGAGAACTTTGGCGATGGCGTTGATGAGCATGGCGAGCCAGTTGCCGGATTCGACGGGCTGGGCCTCGACCGTGATCGGCTTCGTTTCGACCACAGGGGGAGCGAGGACCGCTGAGGACGGCTGCCCCAGCATCAAGAGCGCACCCGACCGAACCTCTTTCACCCGGCGCTCCCATCCCTTGCCGAACGTGGGCCACGTCGAAAGGCGCTTGAGGAAGGCGAGCCGGTCGTCACAGAGTTTGTGAATGATGGAGGCTTGAGCCATCTGGCGAGATGCCTTGACGGTGGCAGGGCCGATCTTGCCGTCCTGTGTCACGCCAACGACCGCCTGCAGGTACTTCGCCGCCCGCGACGGGCCGCTGTTCACCGCGAAGTCGAACACGGCATAATCGACCCCATCCGGGAGTTCCGCGCCGGCGACCGCATCCCAGTAGAAGCGGCGGTAGACAGTGGCGATCTGCTCGTCAGTGATGGCCTTCAGATCCGCCTTTGTGGCGTTCGGCTTCACATAGCGGCGGAAGTTGGCGAGTGTGACGCCCTTCATGGTCGCACCGCCGGGGTCAGCGGGGTGATCAGACCATCCACCTTCATGTTTCAAGACGAGCGAAAGCGCCCGCGCGAAATTGTGGTCCATATCGTTTTCCTTGTGATGTTGCTTGCGTAGCCTTGATCGCAGGTCTAGAATCCCGCCTCTTCCCATTGAGAGACAGGCACCATGTTTTCACGCGTCAAGGCGTTTTTCAGACGGGCTATCGAATGGCTCAAAGGCCACAAGCGGCGCGATACCCGATCACCGGAGCAGGTTGCCGACGACTGGTATGATAGCCAGATTTAGACCCACCGACCGCCAGTCGCCTCGACGCCGGCCGATGATCCCGGGAAATACGTCAACGGGGATTGGCCGCTGGTATCGATGATGCTGTTCTTGTGGACCGTAAAGCGCGGCCCCGTAGCGGCCCCGGATGCCACGAAGTTGTAAGCCTGCAAGATCCCACAAGCTGCCAGACCCGCAAAATATGCGCTGAATGGAACCGTACCGCTGAGATATGCCGTTACGTTGTTGAGGCTCACTTGCGCCCCGTTTGTGACATGGACAAAGCCTTGAGCGCCGCCAGAGATCGCAAAGTTTGCCACGGCGGCAGCTGTCGACCCGGTACCGGCAACATTGACATGCATGTAAGTTGCCGAGCCGAACGCGATGTTTCCGAAGTCGCATCTGCCGCCAGCCGTGACGTTGATGCATGACGCTGTCACAGGGAGCGTAGAAGGCGCGGAAATCGTGAAGCCCGTCACCCGAACCCATGCACCGAACGATACCGCGATTGCGTCTTTGCCCGAGACGGATATGCAAGCATTCGAAAATGTCGCGTCCGATGACTGGATGACAAGTGCTGTTCGTTGTCCCGGCGCGGTGCCGATAACCGAGATTGAATCGGTATAGACGGTCGGCGATCCTGCCGTCCCGGATTGCGCGACGATTTTTACCGTGAACCGACCCCAATCGATCGAAAGGGCTGCATCGACGGCGCATTGGATCGTTCGGAACGCATCGGCTGCGGTATTGGCTAGCCCCGTATTCGCATCGTTGCCGTCGGGACGGACATAATAGATGCGATCCGCGGTAATCATTTCCCTGCACATGGATTAAAGCCTCGCATCTGCTGTGTACGAAACGGAAAAAAGACTATTTGTCGGGCTTCCTGTCGTGCCGGTACCAGCCGCGCCGCAGCCCTTGGTATTGATGCCGGTTGCAGCAATGCCAGTGATATTCGTTGCTGTGGCAGAGCCGAGAGATATGGTTGGCGTAAAGATCATTTCGGCCGGGAAC
>NZ_JAOZVR010000095.1 GCF_025869515.1 Ferrovibrio sp. | reverse complement strand
CGACGGCCGCATCAATGCGTCGAACCCGTGTTCGGAATACATGTTCCTCGACGACACGGCCTGCAACCTCGCCTCGATGAACCTGATGTGCTTCCGTCAGGCTGACGGCCGCTTCGACACGGCCTCGTTCGAACATGCGACGCGGCTGTGGACCGTGGTGCTGGAAATCAGCGTGCTGATGGCGCAGTTCCCCAGCCGTGAGATCGCCGAACGCAGCTACAAGTTCCGCACGCTCGGGCTGGGCTACGCCAATCTCGGCGCCCTGCTGATGTCCTGCGGCCATTCCTACGACAGCGATGCCGGCCGCGCGATCTGCGGCGCCATCACCGCGCTGATGACCGGCGCGAGCTATGCCGCCTCGGCCGAGATGGCCGGCGAGCTGGGTGCCTTCCCCGGTTATGCGCCGAATGCCGACACCATGCTGCGGGTGATCCGCAACCATCGCCGCGCCGCGCAGGGCGATCATTTCGGCTATGAGGGCCTGACCACGCCGCCGGTGCCGCTGGATCATGCCAGCTGCCCCGACCAGGCTTTGCTCAACGCCGCCGAGGCCGCCTGGGACCGCGCGCTGGAACTCGGCACGCAACACGGTTTCCGCAACGCGCAGGTCAGCGTGATCGCGCCGACCGGCACCATTGGCCTGGTGATGGACTGCGACACCACCGGCATCGAACCCGACTTCGCGCTGGTGAAGTTCAAGAAGCTGGCCGGCGGTGGCTATTTCAAGATCATCAACCGCACCGTGCCGCTGGCGCTGAAGACGCTGGGCTATAACGACGGCCAGATCGGGGCGATCATCGACTATGCAGTGGGCCATGGCACGCTGCAGGATGCGCCCGGCATCAACCACGCGATGCTGAAGGCCAAGGGCCTGAGCGACTCCGCGATTGCCAAGGTCGAAACCGGCCTGCGCGGCGCCTTCGACATCAAGTTCGTGCTGAACCGCTGGACGCTCGGCACCGATACCTGCAAGGCGCTCGGCTTCAGCGATGCGCAGCTCGACGATCCGGGCTTCGACCTGCTGACCGCGCTCGGCTTCCGCGCCGCCGAGATCGCCGCGGCCAATCTTTACTGCTGCGGCGCCATGACGGTGGAAGGCGCCCCGCATCTGAAGGACATGCACCTGTCGGTGTTCGACTGCGCCAATCCCTGCGGCAAGGATGGCGTGCGTTTCCTGTCGGCCGAAAGCCATATCCGCATGATGGCCGCCGCCCAGCCCTTCATCACCGGCGCCATCTCCAAGACCATCAACATGCCCAATCTCGCCAGCGTCGAGGATTGCAAGACCGCCTACATGCTGTCGTGGAAGCTGGGCTGCAAGGCTATCGCGCTGTATCGCGACGGCTCCAAGCTGTCACAGCCGCTGCAGGCGCAGATGCTGGACGACGACACCGCCGAAGACAGCATGGCCGAACAGCTGATCGAGGCGCCGGCGGCGGCGCGCGCCCAGATCGTGGCCGAACGCATCGTCGAGAAGCATATCGCCGGCCGCCTGAAGCTGCCGCAGCGCCGCAAGGGCTATACCCAGAAGGCGGTGGTCGGCGGCCACAAGGTTTATCTGCGCACCGGCGAATACGACGAGGGCAAGCTGGGCGAGATCTTCATCGACATGCACAAGGAAGGCGCCGCCTTCCGCAGCCTGATGAACAATTTTGCCATCGCGATTTCCATCGGCCTTCAGTATGGCGTGCCGCTGGAGGAATTCGTCGATGCCTTCACCTTCACCCGCTTCGAGCCCTCGGGCATGGTGGAAGGCAACGACGTCATCAAGATGTCGACCTCGGTGCTGGATTACGTGTTCCGCGAGCTGGCGGTGAGCTATCTCGGCCGTACCGACCTCGCCCATGTGCAGCCCGACGACCTGCGTCACGACACGCTGGGATCGAAGCAGGCGCCGGCCACCGTGCAGGTGGAGAACGAGATCATCAAGGTGGCCTCGAACGGCTATATCCGCTCCAACCTCTATGTGCTCAAGGGCGGGCAGAACCGGGGCGCCGTTGCCGAACTGCAGGCCACCGGCACGGATGGGCCGATGATGCATGTCACCGCCGACAGCCACACGCATGTCGAGGTCACCGCGCCGCTGGGCAGCAATAGCCGGGTGATGGAACGCATCGCCGAGGCGCGCATGAAGGGCTACGAGGGCGATGCCTGCCCCGAATGCGGCAACTTCACCCTGGTGCGCAACGGCACCTGCCTGAAATGCGACAGCTGCGGCAGCACGACAGGCTGCTCGTAAGGCGGCTGCTCGTAACGCCCTGAGCTCTCCTCCAGAGAGCAGCCCTGGCATCTCCGGATGCCGGGGCTTTTTCTTGCGCCCGGCAAATCCTGCCGGGTCAGCGTCCCGGCCGGCAGAAACGGCCATCCGGAAGCCGAAGATCGCAATGACATTTCAACAGGTTACCGGAAACATCCGGTGGCCTGCGGCTTGCAAGTCCGTGTCCTGAGAAAAGGACAGGCCATGACCACGATCATCACTGCCTACAGCAGCACGATCCTCCCCGGCACCGCCAAGCCGGCCGACACGACGACCGGAACCGGAACCGCGTCGGGCACCACGACGCCCAAGCCGGTGATGGTGGCGACCGATCTGCGCCAGGATGTCGGCGTCGAGGTGACGCTGTCGCCGGCCGCCCTGCAGGCGCTGGCGCAGCAGGCCGCCGCGGCCAATACCGTGGACGAGGAGAACCAGGTCACCGACAAGATGAAACAGGTGCTGTCGGCGATCTTCCTGGAGAGCGCCAAGCAGGCCGAGACCGCCGACAAGGCGCTGCCGCCGCTGAGCGGCGACGAGGCGGCCGATACCAAACGCAAGGCGGCCGCGCAGCAGGCCAGCGATTTCCTCGACGGCAAGGCGGCCAATCCCTTCAAGGGCAGGATGGCGGCCGAACTCTCCGCCATCATCGTCGACAAGGACGGCAAATACACGGTGAACGAACGCCGCGCCGCCTACAGTGAATTCGCCCGCCAGGACAATGCGCGGATCATGGACGAGCTGACGCCGAAAACCGAATTCGACAAGAAGGCGAACGATGCGGAAGTGCCGCAGTCGGGCACCGCCGAGCGCAAGGCCGCCGCGAAGAAGGCCACCGACTTCCTCAACGGCGCCGGC
Organism: Ferrovibrio sp.; assembly: GCF_025869515.1. Lineage (GTDB taxonomy): Bacteria > Pseudomonadota > Alphaproteobacteria > Ferrovibrionales > Ferrovibrionaceae > Ferrovibrio. The sequence continues at coordinate 45,451 of NZ_JAOZVR010000095.1, read as the reverse complement.
AAGGTGAAGAACCCGATGGAGGGCAAAACGCGCGACGAGCTCACCGCCATCATCGCCGACGATACCGGCGATTACACGGTGAACGAACGCCGCGCCGCGCTGGCGCAGCGCGACACGCTGGAAAAGGCCGTGCTGGCGAAATCGGCCAAGACGCTGACGCTGGACGAGAAGCTGAAGGCCAATAGCGAAACCATTGCCGGCGCCAGCGAGGACGCCGTCGCCCGCGCCCGTTCGGCCACGCGCTACGTGAATGGCTGGGACAAGGCCAATCCCTTCGCCGGCCTGACCCGCGAGGAGCTGAATGCCATCGTCTATGACGAGACGAAACGCTACACCGCCAACGAACAGCGCGCCGCCTATGCCGAGCTGAAGCAGTATCTGCCGGCCTCGGCCATTCCCGCCGATACCAGCAAGACGGCCGACACGAAAAAAACCGACACCAAGACGGACACGACCAAGACCGACGACCCTTACAACACCCAGGGCGTCTACAGCAAATACATGATGCAGCAGCTGATGCGCGCCAATAACACCTCCTACCTGCTCAGCCTGATGGGCGGCGGCAGCAGCAGCAGCGGCTTCGGCCTCGCCAACTATCTGCGCGCCTGACGCCGGACGGCACCCTGAAAAAAAAGCCCCCGCCGTTGGGCAGGGGCTGAGGTGTTAATCAGGGAGGAAACGCATACTGAATTCGCAGGGCCGGTCCAGAGGGGCTGGCCGCGCCCTGTGATGATCAGGATACGCTTCCCGGTGTGAAGCGGCAGGTTACGGCTTGGCAACCTGGCATTACATTCCGGTAATGTTGCCGCTTGCGATCCGGACGATCAGTGCAAGGATAAGTGATGCTGCATGCCATCGTATCGCCTCGCCGCTTTGTCCTGCTGATCGCGATCGCCTTGCTCGGCCATGCACCGTCGCCGCAGGCGATGGAGGCGATCTGGCAGGCCGACATCCTGTTCCAGGTGAATGCCGCGCGCGCCGCGCAGACTCTGCCACCGCTGCACTGGAACGACCGGCTCGCCGCCACGGCAGCCGCGCATGCCGCCGACCTGCAACGCTGCCGGCAACTGACCCATGAGGGCTGCGACGGCAACAGCCTGCCGCAGCGCGCCGCCCAAGCCGGCTACGCCTTCCGGCGCATCTCGGAAAATCTGGCGCTGTGTCCCTGCGATGCCGCCGGCGTGGTACAGCTCTGGCTGCTGAGCGACGGCCACCGCCGCAACCTGCTCGATCCCGATGTCAGCGAACTGGGCGCCGATACGCGCGCCGATGCGGCGGATTTACGAAGGCAGCAATGGGTGCTGGTGATGGGGCGGGAGTAGCCTCCCATTCGTCACCCTCGGGCTTGTCCCGAGGGTCCATCTGTCAGTTTTGCCGGGTCATGACCAAGCCGAGAGGGCAATGGATCCTCGGGACAAGCCCGAGGATGACAGATGTTGTGTCCTGCTCGCGATTTTTTGAGCCTATCCCTGCCCGAAGGCCAGCTTGAGCGCGGTGCCCATTTCGGCGATCGCCTGGGTCGCCTGCGGCACCACCTTGCCCAGCACCACGAAGCCGTGGATCTGGCCGGGGAATTCGCGAAATACCACCGGCACGCCGGCCTGTTTCAGCGCCACCGCATAGGCCTCGCCTTCATCGCGCAAGGGATCGTGGCCGGCGACCAGCAGATAGGCCGGCGGCAGGCCGGCCAGGCTTTTGGCGCGCAGCGGCGAGGCGCGCCAGTCGTCGCGGTCGGCGCTGCCGTTGAGATACTGCTGCTGGAACCAGTCCATGCTGTCGCGTGTCAGCAGATGGTCCTTCGCGTAGCGCTGGTGCGACCCGGTCGCCATATGCATGTCGGTGGCCGGATAGATCAGCAGCTGGTAGCCGATCTTCGGCGCCGTTTCGTCGCCGTCCTTGCGTTTGCCGCGCGCCATCAGGCAGACCACGGCGGCGAGGTTGCCGCCGGCGCTGTCGCCGCCGACCGCCAGCCGTGTCGGATCGATACGCAGGCTTTTCGCCTCGCCCGCCACCCAGTGCGCGGCGGCATAGGCATCGTCGACGGCGGCGGGGAACTTGTCCTCCGGCCCCATGCGGTAATCGACCGAGACCACGGCGCAGCGCGCCTCGTTGGCGAGGCTGCGGCAGACCACGTCATGGGTGTCGAGATCGCCGATCACCCAGCCGCCGCCATGATAGAAGACCAGCACCGGGATCGGCTCGCGCTTGTCGACGCCGGCCGGGCGGTAGTAGCGCAGCGGGATCGGGCCATGCGGGCCGGGGGCGGCGATATTGTCGAGCTCGGAAACCTCCGGCGGCTCCGGCGTCACCGCGCCGCGGGTTTCCTTGTAGAGCTGGCGCGCCTCGGGCGGCGTCAGCGTCGAGACGTCCGGCCGGCCGGCGGCCTTCACGGCCTCGAGGAACAGTTTGGCTTCGGGGTCCAGCATGGCGAGGCAATCTCTGTTGTTGTCAGCCCAGGGCCGGAAACAATCCCCGCAGGCCATTGGCAAAGATTTGAACCGCAACCGCGGCGAGCAGCAAGCCGAAAATGCGGTTGAGGATGTTTAATCCGGTGCGGCCGAGCCGGTCGCCGATCGGACGCGCAAGTTGCAGAACCAGCCAGATGCTCAGGCAGATCAGGCCCAGAACGGCGATGCTCAAGCCCTTGTGCTGCCAGCCGGTGCCGCGCTCCATATAGATGATGGTGGCGGACATCGAACCGGGGCCGACCAGCAGCGGCATCGCCAGCGGCACCACGCCGACCGCCAGCCGCCCGTCGGAGGATTTGTCGGCGGCCTCGGCTTCCTCCTCCGGCGTCTGCTGCTGCGGACTCATTTTCGCGTTGATCATGCTGAGCGCCATCAGGAACAGCACGATGCCGCCGCCGACCTGGAAGGCCGGCAGGCTGGCGCCAAGCAGGCGCAGGATCAGGTCGCCGGAAAAGCCGGCAATCACCAGCACGACAAACACCGCCATGGCGGCGGTACGCGCGGTCTTGGCGCGCGCCTCGCGGCTGTGTCCCTCGGTCAGCATCAGGAACAGCGGAATGGCCGCGAAGGGATCGAGAATCGAAAACAGCGTCAGGGCGAAGCGGGCATAGTCGACCGTATCGAGCATGACCGCATCGCCTCGCGTCAGCCGGACTTCTTGTCCGTGTCGGGCGCCACGACGCGGATATGCAGCTCGCGCAGCTGCTTCATCGTCACTTCGCTCGGCGCCTGCATCATCAGATCCTGGGCCTGCTGGTTCATCGGGAACAGCACGATCTCGCGGATGTTCGGCTCATCGGCCAGCAGCATGACGATGCGGTCGATGCCCGGCGCGATGCCGCCATGCGGCGGTGCGCCGTATTTGAACGCATTCAGCATGCCGCCGAACTTGCCTTCCACGACGTCGGGGCCATAACCGGCGATTTCAAACGCCTTGTACATGATCTCGGGCTTGTGATTGCGGATCGCGCCCGACGACAGTTCCACGCCGTTGCAGACGATGTCGTACTGATAGGCATTGATGGTCAGCGGGTCCTGATTGTTCAGCGCTTCCAGCCCGCCCTGCGGCATCGAGAAGGGATTGTGGCTGAAATCGACCTTCTTCTCGTCCTCGTTATACTCGAACATCGGGAAGTCGACGATCCAGCAGAATTTGAAGACGTTCTTCTCGCAGATATCCAGCTCATCACCGATGCGGATACGCGCCTGGCCGGCGAGTTTCGCGGCCGGCAGCTCCTTGTCGCAGGCGAAGAAGATCGCGTCGCCGTCCTTCACGTTGCCGAGCTGCTTCAGCAGCGCGACGCGGTCGGCATCGAGGAACTTGGCGATCGGCCCCTTGGCTTCGCCGTTGTCGAAGATGATGTAGCCCAGGCCGGCAGCACCTTCCTGGCGCGCCCAGTCGTTCATCTTGTCGAAGAAGCTGCGCGGCCGGCCGGCGGCACCCGGCGCCGGGATGCCGCGCACGACCGCTCCGTTTTCAATGTTCCTGGCAAAAACACCGAAGCCCGAGCCGCGGAACACCTCGGTCACATCGGCGAGGATGATCGGATTGCGCAGGTCGGGCTTGTCGGAACCGTATTTCAGCATCGACTCCCGATACGGGATGCGCGGGAATTCCAGCGGGCCGCAGTCGCGCCCGTTGGCGAATTCCTGGAACACGCCATGGATCACCGGGCCGACGGCGTTGAATACGTCGTCCTGCTCGACAAAGCTCATCTCGACATCGAGCTGGTAGAATTCGCCGGGCGAACGGTCCTTGCGGGCGTCCTCGTCGCGGAAGCAGGGCGCGATCTGGAAATAGCGGTCGAAGCCCGACACCATGATCAGCTGCTTGAACTGCTGCGGCGCCTGCGGCAGCGCGTAGAAGCGGCCGGGATGGATGCGGCTCGGCACCAGGAAGTCGCGCGCGCCTTCCGGCGAGCTGGCGGTCAGGATCGGGGTCTGGAATTCCATGAAACCCTGATCGGTCATGCGGCGGCGGATCGAGGAGATCACCTTGCTGCGCAGGATGATGTTGTTGTGCAGCCGTTCGCGGCGCAGGTCGAGGAAGCGATACTTGAGCCGGATGTCTTCCGGGTATTCCTGCTCGCCGAACACCGGCATCGGCAGGTCGGCCGCCTCGCCCAGCACTTCGATGGACGACACCACGACTTCCACGCTGCCGGTCGGCAGGTTCGGGTTCACGGTGTCGCCGGTGCGCGCCACCACCTTGCCGGTGACGCTGACCACGTATTCCGAGCGCAGGGCTTCCATTTGCTTGAAGGCATCGGAGCCGCTCTGCGCCACGCACTGGGTGATGCCGTAATGGTCGCGCAGGTCGATGAACAGCAGGTTGCCGTGGTCGCGCTTGCGATGGACCCAGCCGGCGAGTTTCACCTCGCTGCCGACCTGGTCGGGACGCAGCTGGCCACAGGTATGGGTACGGTAACGGGACATCGCCAAATCCGTTGCAAATCTCTAGGGAAATCAAAGGGGGAACAGGCCCGTTCGGGGCCGGAAAGTCAAGACCGATGCGGGCGGAATTTCATACCGGTTTCACCGCAAAATCCCGGCCCGGACGGTCCGGCAGGGTTGGGCCGGCAGGAATGGCATGCTAAAGCGGAACCATGCCTTCCACCGATCTCGCCCCGATTACCACCACCGAAGACCTTGCCCAGTTCTGCGCCTCTTTGGCCACGGTTGATTACGTCACCGTGGACACCGAGTTCATGCGCGAAACCACCTACTGGCCCAAGGTCTGCCTGATCCAGCTCGCCGGGCCCGACGAGGCCCGGGTGATCGACCCGCTGGCCGAGGGCCTGTCGCTCGATCCCCTGCTCGACCTGCTGCGCAACAAAGCCGTGCTGAAGGTGTTCCATGCCGCCCGGCAGGACCTGGAAATCTTCACCAAGCTGATGGGCGAGGTCCCCGCCCCGCTGTTCGACAGCCAGGTGGCCGCCATGGTCTGCGGCTTCGGCGACCAGGTGAGCTACGAGCAGCTGGTGGCCAAGCTGGCCGGCGCCCAGGTCGACAAATCCTCGCGCTTCACCGACTGGGCGCGGCGGCCGCTGACCGAGAAGCAGGTTGTCTATGCCTTGGGCGACGTCACCCATCTGCGCAAGATCTACGAAAAGCTGAATGCCAAGCTGCAGAAGACCGGCCGGGCCGAATGGCTGTCGGAGGAAATGGCGCTGCTGGCCGATCCGGCCACCTACGAGGTGGCGCCGGACAATGCCTGGAAGCGCCTGAAGCCGCGCACCACCAAGGGCGAATATCTCGCCGTGCTGCAGGCCGCCGCCGCCTGGCGCGAACTGGAAGCACGCAGCCGCGACATTCCGCGCCAGCGCATCGTGCGCGACGAGACCCTGATGGAAATCGCCGCGCATCCACCGAAGTCGGCCGACGACCTGGAACGCATGCGCGGCCTGTCGAAGGGCTTTGCCGAAGGCAAGATGGGCCAGGGCCTGCTCGCCGCCATCACCGCCAAACTGGCCAGCCCGAAAGAGACCTGGCCGGTGCTGGAACGCGAGCCGGAACTGCCGCGCGGCATCGGACCGCTGGTCGAGCTGCTGAAGGTGCTGCTCAAGCTGAAATGCGACGACCACGACGTGGCGCAGAAGCTGCTGGCCAATACCTCGGATCTCGACAGGATCGCCGCCGACGACAATGCCGATGTGGCGGCCATGCATGGCTGGCGCCGCGAGCTGTTCGGCAACGACGCGCTGCGGCTCAAGCGCGGCGAGCTGGCGCTGGCCGCCCAGGGCACCAAGATCAAGCTGGTCGAGCTGAAGAAGTAGGCTGGCGTTCCGTAAGCCTCCGGCCGGTCGCCCGGCGAGTTCGCCACGTCGGAAAAGTTTTTGACGGCCGAAGACACGGATATATATGCGCGCGACTTTCGTGTTTGTTGCCATCTCCTGGCTGTGCTTCGCTACACCCGCAGCGGCGCAGATCGCCGCATTCCATGCTGGGATCGCGCGCCTCGCCGTGCCGACCCAAGCGGAAGCTCAGCCGCCTTTCGATACGCTGGTATGGTACCCTGCGCCCGTGGAAGAGACCCCATGGCAGATCGGTCCATTCACCATCGCGGCCAGCCAGAATACCGCCATCGCCACCGGCCAATTTCCCGTCATACTGTTGTCCCATGGTGGCGGCCGCACTGGCGGCAACCCGTACCTACTTGGCGATCTATCCGCACGTCTGGCCCGCGCGGGCTTCATCGTGGTCGCCCCCTTCCATGGCAAAACGCAGTTCCTTCAACGGCCACAGCAAGTCGGGGCGGCATTCGCGGCCGTCATGACCGATCCCCGCTTCAAGTCCCATGTCGCCGTAAACAGGACCGGGATGCTGGGATTCTCGTTGGGCGGCGCGGTTGCTCTCACGCTCGCCGGCGGCGTGCCTAATGCCAGGCACCTGGCCGCCTATTGCGCGACGCATCCCGACGACACGCAATCATGCAATGCCGGTCCCGGCGGCGGCAATGCAGCTCCGACCGCACCATCGCCCGGCGGAACGGCACTCCCCCGCCTACCCGTGAAATCGTTGGTTCTGCTCGATCCATTCGCCATGCTATTTCAGCGCGACGAGCTCGCGGCCGTTACCATGCCGATACTTCTGGTCCGCCCGCAGCAGAGCCGGCTGGGCGAGGACAATGTGCGCCTGTTGATGACCAGCCTGCCGCAGCCGCCGCAGCTTCGGCCTGTCGCCGGCGGGCATTTCATCTTTACCGATATTTGCTCGCTGGCCTTACGGGCCGAGGCGCCTGAGGTTTGCGAAGACGCCGCCGGTATCGATCGCGCCGCCATACATGCCGACTTCAGTGCCGTGATCGTCGACTTCTTCTGCAATACCCTCTAGGCCGTCGAAGTCGGGGCGGCACGCCCCCTTAGCGCGGCTTCAGCACGCGCAGTTCGGCGGCGCGGTTGAAGGCCTTGCCCAAAGCCTCGACGCGGCGCTGCACCGCTTCGCCGTCCAGGGCGGCATGCTGCGCCGGCAGTTCCAGCAGCAGGCTGTTGCCGTTCGGGCGCAGCTTGCAGTCGGTCAGGATGCCGGGCACACCGGCCGACAGCGTCTGCGCCAGGCGCAGCGCCAGGCCGACGCGCTGCGCGTAATCGATTTCCTCGACATTCAGCAGCTGCCAGGCCGGCGCGGCAATCGGATCGCTGGCGGTGCCGACATAGCGGGTGAAGACGGTCAGCGCCAGCAGGGCGCGCTCAGACTGCGTGATGGCGCCGAAGGGCGCATGCAGGATGGTGCCGAGCGACTGTTCGCCGCGGTAATCGGGATGCACGCGCCAGCCGGTATCGGCCAGGATCGAGGCGGCCAGCCGCAGACGCTTGCGCTCGGCCGTGTCGCGCTCGAACAGCGGCGCGATGAAGCGGTCCAGCTCGGCGCCATGATCGCCGAAGCGGTTTTCGCGCTCGGCCATGTGACGACAGGTGGCCAGCAGCGGGTCTTCGGCGCGCTGGCGCTCGTCGAGCAGCGCATAGGCCAGGCCTTCGCGCAGGCCGTTGGCCGAGAAGACGACCTCCTTCGGCTCCAGGAATTTCAGCAGCCGGCGCATCACCAGGGCGGCAAGCGGCAGCACATCCTGGCGCTTGCGCGGCACGCCCTCGACGCGGGCCAGCGATTCCCGGCTCTGCTTGGCCAGCAGGCGGGTGAAGTCGCCGGCCTCGGTGCGCGCCAGCGTATACTGGTGGATGATGTGCAGCGGGCTGTGCATCTGCGCCATATGCACGCGTGCGATCGCGCGCCACGAGCCGCCTACGGCATAGAGCGACTTGCCCTTCCACCGCTTCAGCCAGGCGACGCCGCCGATCTTCTCGTCGATATAGGCCTTCACCACCGGATAGGAATCGAGATTGGCGATGCGCAGCGGGCCGAGCGGCAGGGTGATGCTGTCGCCCAGCTTGTGGCCGTCCAGCGCCACCAGCTCCAGGCTGCCGCCGCCGAGATCGCCCATCACGCCGCAGGCATCGGGAATACCCGACAGCACGCCATAGGCCGAATAGGTCGCCTCTTCCTGACCGCTCAGCACGCGCACTTTCTCGCCGGTGTCGCGTTCGATCTGGGCGACGAAATCCGCTCCATTGCTGGCATCGCGCACGGCGGCGGTGGCGACGATCTGCAGGGCGCGCACATCCATGCGCCGCGCCAGCACGACGAAACGCCGGATCGCCGCCAGCGCCTGCTTGGCGCCGTCGCTGTCCAGCGCGCCGGTCTGGCCCAGGCCGCGGCCGAGGCCGCAGAGCACCTTTTCATTGAACATGCCGGTGGGCATGCGCAACGGCTCGCCGAACACCACCAGGCGCACGGAGTTGGAACCGATATCGATAACACCGAAAGGCAGCGGCGACGCGGCCGGCGCACTGACAGACTTGGCAAGCGATTGTGCGACGGCCACGCAGGTTCTACCCGTTTTTCCACTGCAGCCGCGGCAGGGCCGCGGTCTTCTTGAGCGCCTTGCCGCGACCCGACAGGCTGGGATTGGTCATGAAATAGGTATGCGCGCTGAAGGCATCCGGATCGGTCGAGGCGCGGGTATACTGGTCATCGGCGCCGAGATTCCAGCTCTGCGCCTGGTCTTTCAGCGTCGCCACCATGATCTGGTCGAGGATCTGCTCATGCACGGTCTGGTTCTCGATCGGGATCAGCACCTCGACGCGGCGGTCGAAATTGCGCGGCATCCAGTCGGCCGAGGAGATGAACAGCTTGGCTTCCGGCGACGGCAGGCCATGGCCGCTGCCGAAGCAGACGACGCGGGAATGCTCGAGGAAACGGCCGATCAGGCTTTTGACGCGGATATTCTCGCTCAAGCCTTTCACGCCCGGTCGCAGGCAGCAGATGCCGCGCACGATCAGGTCGATCTGCACGCCGGCCTGGCTGGCCTGGTACAGCGCGTCGATCACCACCGGATCGACCACGCTGTTCATCTTGGCCCAGATCGCCGCCGGACGCCCCGCCTCGGCATGCTTGATTTCCTCGTGGATCAGTTCGAGCAGGCGCGGCCGCAGCGTATAGGGCGAGATCGCCACCTTCTTCAGGTTTTCCGGCGCGGCATAGCCGGTCAGGAAGTTGAACAGATAGGTGGCGTCGTGGCCGAGATCGTTGTCGTCGGTGAAGAAACTCAGGTCGGTGTAAACCCGCGCCGTGTAGGGGTGATAGTTGCCGGTGCCGAAATGCACATAGGTGTTGAGATGGCCGCTCTCGCGCCGCACCACCAGCGAAATCTTGGCATGGGTCTTCAGCTCGATGAAGCCGTAGACCACCTGCACGCCGACGCGCTCCATGTCGCGCGCCCATTTGATGTTGGCCGCCTCGTCGAAGCGCGCCTTCAGCTCGACCAGGGCGGTCACCGACTTGCCGGCCTCGGCCGCCTCGATCAGGGCGCGCACGATCGGGCTGTCGTCCGAGGTGCGGTACAGTGTCTGCTTGATCGCCACCACATGCGGATCGGCCGCGGCCTGGCGCAGGAACTGCACCACCACGTCGAAGCTTTCATAGGGATGGTGAACCACCAGGTCCTTGGCGCGGATGGCGGCGAAGCAGTCGCCGCCGAAATCGCGGATGCGTTCGGGGAAGCGCGGGCTGAAGGGCGGGAATTTCAGCTCCGGCAGGTCGTCCACGATCAGCCGCTTGGTATCGGCCAGGCCAAGGATGCCGTCGACCACGATCACCGCCTGCGAACTGACTTCCAGCTCCTCGCAGACGAATTTGCGCAGGTCTTCCGGCATGCCGGCATTGATCTTGAGCCGGATCACGTTGCCGCGGCGGCGGCGCTTCAGCGCCGTCTCGAACAGGCGGACCAGATCTTCCGCCTCTTCCTCGATTTCGATATCGCTGTCGCGCGTGATGCGGAACTGGCCGGTGCCGAGCATCTCGTAGCCCGGGAACAGCTTGTTCAGGAACAGCCCGACCAGGTTTTCCAGCGACAGGAAACGGATGCCGTCGCCCGGCAGGCGGGTGAAGCGGTCGACCTGACTCGGCAGCGGCAGCAGCGCATTCAGGCTGCGGCCGTCACGAATCCGTCGCATTTGCATCACCATCGCGAAACCGAGATTGGGGATAAACGGAAACGGATGCGCCGGATCGATGGCGAGCGGCGTCAGAACAGGGAAGACATGGGCGAGGAAGTAATCCTCCAGCCAGCGTTTGTCGTCGGCGCTCAGCTGCTCGGGCTCCAGCACATGGATGCCGGATTCGGCCAGTTCGCCGATCAGCGACTGCCAGCAGGCCTGCTGCTTTTTCATCAGGTCGGCGGCGGCGTCGTTGATCTGCGCCAGCTGCTGGGCGGGGCTGAGCCCGTCCTGGCTGATTTCCTCGATGCCGGCGCGGATCTGGCCATGCAGGCCGGCAACGCGGACCATGAAGAATTCGTCGAGATTGTTGGCCGAGATCGACAGGAAGCGCAGCCGCTCCAGCAGCGGATAGCGCGTGTTGTTGGCCTCTTCCATGACCCGCAGATTGAAGGCCAGCCAGGACAGCTCGCGGTTGATGAAGCGGTCGCGCGGGCTCAGAGTGATGGCAGGACGGTCCGGCAGACCGGTGCCGGGCGGGGTGGCATTCGCCTCGCTGATCACCATCCGGAGATTTTCCGCAATCTGCTGCATAGTCGGACGCCTTTGTGGGTATCGGCCGCCTGTCCGGGCCATGGGCCGGTCGACGCCTTCGGGTATAGGTCTAACCACCGTTTATGTCAAAGCGGCGACAACCCGGCCGGCCGGCCGCAATAAAGGATAACCCTATGCTCCGCCTTTGGCTTTTACGTCACGCCAAGTCTGCCTGGGACGACCCGGACCTGGACGATTTCGCCCGCCCCTTAAGCCCGCGCGGCAAGAAAGCCTGCCGGGCGCTGGCCCGCCATATGGCCGAACGCAGCCTGCAGCCCGACCTGGTGCTGTGCTCGCCCGCCACCCGCACCCGGCAGACCTGGGAACGGCTGGAAAAACGCCTGACCGCCGGCCAGCCGCCGCGCGTGCCGGGCGAGCCGCGCACCCGCTTCGAGCCGTCGCTCTACATGGCCGACAGCAGCACGCTGCTGGCGCTGACCCGCGCCACCCCCGTCGCCATCCGCGAACTGCTGGTGGTCGGCCATAATCCGGGGCTGGAGGAGTTCGCCGCCAGCCTGAGCGGGGCCAGCGCCGGCGATGCGCTGGACCGGCTGCAGCAGAAATACCCGACCGGCGGCCTGGCCGAACTGACCTTCACGGCGAAAAGCTGGGGTCAGGTGGCGCCGAAGGGCGGCTTCCTCGCCAGCTTCGTGGTGCCGGCACAGCTGGCGGAGTGATTTCTGCATCCGGGCCGGCGCCAACCCCGGTGGCAGAGTGGCGCCATGCCCCCGGCTGGCGCTAGCATGATCGCGATCATGCCATCCCACATCGCCTGGCCATGCTGGATCTGACGACGAGCGTCCTGCTGCTGACCGTGACCATGCTGCTGCAAAGCATCGGCTGGCTGCTGATCTGGCTGACGCAACGGCATGTCTTTCAGCTGACCATGATGGCCGGCGGATTCATGGTCTATGCCGTCACCATGGTGATGCTGGTGTCGCGCGACGCCATGACTCCCCCCTCGCCCGCCATCATCGTGCTGCACAATGTGCTGATCATCGCAGCCAACGGCATGGTGACCCAGGGTGTGGCCAGCTTCCTCGGCCAGCGCGGCTATCCCTATCTGATGGCTGGCTGTGTCGTCGTCGCGGCGATCTTCTGGCCTGCCGCCCTGATCGTGGCGCCGGACAATGTCGGCCTGCGGGTGCTGGTCAGCAACGCCCTGACCATCGTCGCCGTGGCCGGACTGATCCGCATCATGGCGGTCGACCGCAGCCAGCCGCCCATCCTGCGCTGGCCGGCCATCGGGCTCTTCGTCATCGAAATCGTCGCGCTGCTGGCCCGCAGCGTCATCACCATCGACCTGATGCGCACACCCAACCCGGCCTACGACGTGGTGATACAGGCCTGGTATTTCTTTACCTTCCAGATCATCGTCACCGCCATTTTCATCATCCTGCTGATCATGGTGGGCAATCGCCTGGCCTCCGACCTGCGGCTGCGCAACATGGCGCTGCAGCGCGAGGTCGCAGAACGCCGCAACCTGCAGGATCAGTTGTCGGCCGCGCTGGCCACCGAAAAGGCCCTGCATGAGGAGCAGAAGCAGCTGCTGCGCATGGTGACGCACGAATTCCGCACGCCGCTGGCCGTCGTGGACCGCGCCACCGAGATGATCGGCGTGGTGCTCGAACGTCCGCCGGAAACCGTCAGCCGCCGGCTCTCCGCCATCCGCGATGCCGTGCAGCGGCTGGTGCAGCTGATCGACCGTTTCCTTGACGTGGAGCGGCGCGATTTCAATATCCTGCAGACCGAACGCATCGACATCGCCGGTCTGCTGGACCGGGTGAAACAGCATTTCGCCGGCATGGAGGTGGAATCGCGCCTGCGGTTCAGTCCGCAACCCGGCCTGCCCTTCTATTTGGGCGACCCGGAGATGCTGACCACCGTGCTGATCAATCTGATCGACAACGCGCTGAAATACTCACCCGACGGCAGTCCGGTCGAGATTGCCGCCCGCACCGAAGGCAACGCCATCGTCATCGCCGTGGCAGATCACGGCATCGGCATTCCGCCGGCCGAACTGGCCTCGATCGGCCGGCGCTTTTTCCGCGCCTCGAATACCACGCCGGCCACCGGCACCGGCCTTGGCCTGTACAATACGCGGCGCCTGCTCGAATATCATAACGGCAGCCTCGATCTGCAGGCCGGTCCGGACGGCGGCACCGTGGCCGCCATCCGCCTGCCGCTGCCGGGTGTGATGCCGGATGTGCGTACGGAGGTCGCGTGAATCGTATTCTGGTCGTCGAGGACGAACCGTCGCTGCGTGGCGACCTGGTCGAATACCTGACCATGCAGGGCTTTGCCGTGGATGGTGTCGGCACGGCGCGCGACCTGCGTGCCGAACTCGCCAAACCCGACAAGCCGGCCATCGTCATTCTCGATATCGGCCTGCCGGACGGCAACGGCTTCGATCTCGCCGGCGAGATTCGCGCCCGGCATGACTGCGGCATCATCATGCTGACGGCGCTGGGCGAGGCCGACGACCGCATCCGCGGCTTTGAAAGCGGCGCCGATATCTATCTGGTGAAACATTCGTCCCTGCGCGAGATCGAGGCCACGGTGCAGAGCCTGCTGCGCCGCCTGCAGGATCCGGGCAATCGCGCCGTGGGCCGCGCGCCGGACCAGTGGCGGCTGCACACCGCGACCTGGAACCTGGTGGCGCCGAACCGCAGCGAAATCAAGCTGACCGCCACCGAACTGGCCTTCGTCACCGCCCTGCTGGAACGCGCCGGCCAGCCCTGCTCGCGCGAGGAACTGGCGCAGCTGCTGGCGCGGCCGCAGACCAGCTGGGACAACCGCCACCTCGATGCCGTGGTCAACCGCCTGCGCCGCAAGATCAAGGATTACGCGCAGATCGAGGCGCCGATCAAGATGATCTACGGCCGTGGCTATGCCTTCAGCGCGCCCGGCCGCATCGAGGTGTAAAGCCCCGCCCGCTGTTCAGCGACTGGCCTGAAGCACTTTACCCAGTCCGCTGGTGAAGCGCTCCATCATGCTGCGGTCGACGGCCTGGGTGAAATGGTGGTCGACATTCCACCAGGGAAACCTCCGCTTCATATCGGCATACAACGCCTCGGCCTCGGCTTGGCGGCCGGCCTGCGCCAGCGCCGCCACGCGCCACGCATAGCCGTCCGGCAGGACCGGGTTGGCCGCAATCGCACTGGCCAGACGCTGTTCCGCCTGGCCATAGTCGCCGGCCAGCAGATAACCCATGCCGGCATAGAAATAGGCGCGATCCACCGCGCGCGATTTGGGATGCAGCCGGATCGCCATTTCGGCGCGCTCGATTCCTTCAGGGATATTGCCCATGAGCAGATTGACATGGGCAACCTGAGCATGCGCTGAAGCATCGCGCGGGTCGATGGCCAACTCGACCTGCCAGGCGGCCAGGGCCCGGCCATAATCGCGACGCGCCTTATACACCATGCCCAGCGTGAGATACGCCGTGCTGTTGCGCGGCATCTGGTGGATCACGCGCTCCAGATAGTCGATGGCCAGGATCGCATCGGCCTCGCGCTGCTGCGACCAGCGATTGACCAGATCGAGTGCGATGTAATGCGCCAGCCCCAGCTGGGCGGCCGTGTCATCGGGTGCGGCGTCCAGGGCGGCCTGGAAAATGCGGCGGCCCTGCGTGACCTTTTCGCGCGTGATGCTGCCGGCCGTGGCATCCCAGCCGGCCTGCAGCGCCGGCGGCACCGGCGGCGGCGGACCGCGGCGATGCTGCAAGACCACCAGCAGTTCGGCATAGAGCTTGGTCGCAATCTCGGCGGCGATGCGACTATCGGCCGGCTGCGGCATCGTCAGGCTATCGGCCCACAGAGTCTGTCCGGAGGCGGAGTCGATCAGGCGCAGATTGACCGCCTGCCGATTGCCGCTCGCCGCCTGCACCGCTGTTTCGATCACATAGGCCGCCACCGCGCGATCCGCCGCCAGCGACGTCACCGGCAACAGCGCGATCCGGGTCTTGAGGTCTTCGCGGAAGGCACTGCCGGTATCCTCGCCGCCGGTATTGGCAATATGGAAGGACAGCACGGAGGGCCTGATCGCCGCGGCGGCGACCGTCGGCAGTGTCTCGCGCGCAGCCTGCCACCACCATCCGCCGATACCTGCAGCCAGCACTGCCAGCCCAACGGTCAGCACCGGCAGGACGCGGCGCCAGCGCGGCTTGCGCCCGGCGAGCAGCGCCGCGGGGACAACCGCCGGCGGCACCAGATCGAGATCGGTGGCGGCCACCCCGACCGCCTGCTCCAGCCGCTCGGCCAAGGCACGGGTTTCGGCCGCGGGCGCCACGCCGAGCTCGCGATTGAGCATCGCGACAAAGGCCTGATAGCTCTGCAGCGCTGCAGCGGCACCGCTGAAGCGCGCAATCACCGCCAGTTCAAGCTGGCGCGCCGCCTCGTTCAGCGGATCGAGCTCGACCAGGCGGTTGACGGTCAGCCGCGCTTCGCCGCCCTCGCCGGCCTCGAGCAGGAGATGCGCAAGCCGCATCAGTACCGCCACCATGCGCAGCCGCCAGGCCTCGCGCTCGCCGCGCAGCCAGTCTTCGTAATCCGGCGACGGGATATCCAGATCGGCCAGGAAGCTGCCGCGCCACAGGCCGGCGGCCTGGCGCAGGCGGGCAATATCCGCATCGGCGGCGGCACGGTCGAATTCAGCCAGATCGGTGACAAACAGCGCCGTGCCGAGCGCCACGTCCATCCGCTCGACGACCAGCAGATTCGGTACGATATCGTGGAAGCTGCGGCGCAGTGCCATCAGGGTCTGGCGCAGGCTCTGGCGGGCCTGCTCGTCGAACCGTTCACCCCACAGCAGGCTGGCGAGCCTTTCCCGCGAGGCCCGGTGGCCCGGCGTGGCGGCAAGATAGGCGAGCAGTGCCTGGGCCTTGCGGCCGAGGCCGTCGCCGACGGCACCCCCGGCGGCCATAACCCGGAACGGACCCAGCAGGTCGAGGCGGGCCACGACCACGGTATGCGACGCGTCTGGGCGGGGCGAATCCGGACCGGACGGATCGGTGGATTGCCGTCCGGCTGTTTCGTCGTCCTGAACTGCAAAAATCGACACGGCCGCGACCTGCCTCCGGGCAAAATTCTAGCCAGAGTCGAGCCCCCGGCATAGCCGCATCCTCGGAACGCGCAGCCCTGAGGGTGAATTCACGCGGAATTCACGAGGGCAGCCGGCATCCTGTCACGCCGCACTGACGTCGCCTGGGCTGTGATGCCCCCATGACCGCCCTGCGCCTGCTCTCGCCCGTCCTGCTCTGTCTGGCCCTCGCTATCACCATGAGCCTGGCCAGTTGTCCCTCGACTCCCATGGAGAACCGCGAGGATCCGGTGCTGTGGCACCTGCCGCAGGGGCAAGGCCAGGTGCCGGTGGTGGTATTGCTGGAAGAAACCAGCCATGCGCGGCTGACCGGCCGCAGTCCCTGGATCGACTGGCTGCTGCGCCAGGGGATTGCTGTCGCGCTGGTGCGCCAGAACGACCCCCAGGGCCGGCAGGACTGGCTGAATGGCGCGTGTAGCACCTCCGCCCCGGATATCCGCGCGGTCCTGGACCTGGCCCGCGCCACGCAGCCCCGCATCGACACCGCACATTTCGCCATCATGGGGGCCGGCCGGCGCGGCACCCAGGCCCTGAGTGGCGCCGGCGCCTTTGCGCGCGGCGACATCCCGCCCACGGCGATCTTCGCCTTCTATCCCGGCTGTGCCGATCACTGCCCGATCGACTACGCGGCGGATGGCCCGACGCAGGTGCATATCTTCTATGGCACGGCTGACGACTGGGGGATGCAGCGCGGCGCCTATCGGCGCTGCCACCAGCAGGCCGGCGGACAGATCCGTTTCCACAGCTTCGCCAATGTCGGCCACGGCTTCGACGGTCGCAGCCGTTTCACCGAAATCTCCGACCGGATCGTGCTGCGGCACCAGCCTGATGCGCTGGCGGCCGAGCTTGCCCGCAGCCTCGTGCTGGCAACCCTGGCCCTGGCCTGGCAGATCGACAACTGAACCGGCCGGCCGCTATAGTGCGGCCATGGCCGAGCCGATCAACCTGAACAAGGCGCGCAAGGCGAAGGCCAGGCGCGACGCGAAAGACCAGGCAGCGCAGAATCGCGTCACCTTCGGCCAGCCCAGGCCGTTACGCGACAAAGCGCGCAAAGATACTGCGCGCGCGGCCAAAGACCTCGACGGCAAGAAACTCGATTAATCCGGCTGCTGCTCCAGCAGGCGGCGCGCCAGCGCCACGGTGACGGCGCGGTTTTCCGCCAGCGAGGCCGCATCCAGCGCCGCCACCATCAGGCGCGCCGCGTGGCAGCTGCGCTCGATCCGCGCGGCGAGGTATTTCACCACCTCCTCGCCGACCTGCAGCTGGCGGTCGGCGAACAATTTCACCAGCACGGCGCTCAGCAGCGCGTCGTCGGGTTCGCTGATCCGCTCGGCCGGCATCGCCTTCAGCCGCGACATCAGATCGGGCAGCGTATACGGCCAGAGCGCCGGCGGCGCGCTGCCGGTGAGCAGCAGGGCATGGCCGCGCTCGCGCATCAGGTTGATGAGATGGAACAGCGCCACCGGATCGGCCCCCCTACCGTCAGCATGGCGGTCGGCATCGTCGAGCGCCAGCGGCTGCTGTGCCAGGACATCCACGGCCGCCGCCGTCAGCTCCGGCGGCGCGATGATGCGGGCGCCGGTCCGCGCCGCCCAGATCTGCGCCAGATGCGTCTTGCCGCAGCCGGCCGGGCCGTAGAGCACCAGCGCCGGCTGCCCGTCGCGGTCGACCGCGGCGAGCGCCGCCGCATTGCCGGGCACTTCGAGGAAATCCTCGCGCGCCCATGACGTCGGCAAGGCGAGGCCGAGACTCAGCTGGTCCGCTGCCATCGCCGCTTACTCGGGTTTCTTCGGCGGCGCGCCGGGACGGTAGAGATAGCTGGCGCGGTAGCGTTCCAGCGTGAACCGCGCCAGCACGCCGATCACGGCGAACAGCGGCACCGCGATCAGGATGCCGACGAAGCCGAACAGGCTGCCGCCGGCCAGCAGCGCGAACATGATCCACACCGGATGCAGGCCGACGCGGTCGCCGATCAGCACCGGATGCAGCACATTGCCCTCGATCATCTGGCCGAGCACGAAGACGCCGGCGACCAGCGCGATCCACAGCGGCTCGTTCCAGAATTGCGCGATCGCCACGCCGAGGCCGACGACGAAGCCGAGCGTGGTGCCGACATAGGGAATGAATGAGATCATCCCCGCCGTGACGCCGATGAACAGGCCGAACTGCAGGCCGAGCAGCGTCAGCCCGATACCGTAGAAGCCGGCGAGGAACAGGCAGACCAGCATCTGGCCGCGCACGAAGCCGGCCAGCACCTTGTCGATCTCGCGCGCCTGTTCGCGGATGGTGTCGGCATGGTCGAGCGGCAGGTAGTCGTCGATGCGCGCGATCATGCGGTCCCAGTCGCGCAGCAGGTAGAAGCCGACCACCGGCGTGATCACCAGCAGCGACAGCACGTTGAAGATCGCCTGGCCGCCGCCGAGCAGGCCGGTCAGCACGCCGCCGATCACCTTCATCACCTGTTCGGCATTGCCGTTCAGCGCCGCCTTGGGATCGGCGCTCAGGTCGATGCCGAAACGCTCGGCCCAGCCCCTGGCATAGGGCAGGATGCGCTCGTTGAAGAAGGCGACGTATTCCGGCAGATGATCGAGGAATTTGACGAACTGGTCCTGCACCAGCGGCACCAGCAGCACCACCGCCAGGATCGCCACCACGAAGAACAGCAGGATGATCAGCAGCGTGGCGAGCCAGCGCGGCACGCGGCGGCGTTCCAGCCAGTCGGCGGCCGGATCGAGGAAATAGGCGATCGCCATGCCGGCGATGAAGGGCAGCAGCATGTCGCGCAGCAGCACCAGCAGCGCGAAGGTGACGGTGATGATCGCCACCCAGGCCATCATCTGCTGGCGGCGGGTCATGGCTTGCGGCTCCGCATGTCCCAGAAGCCGTCGCGCTGCTGCAGCACGATGTTGCGCTGCGCCAGCGCGGTGCTGAGCTGGGCAACCTCGCCATAGAAATCGAGCAGCAGCTGGGCATCGCGATGCGACACCTGCAGCACCTCCACCTTGCGCACGATCGGCACGGCGGCCAGCGCGTTGCGCAGCCGGTTCCAGTCGGCCAGGCCGTCGAAGCCGGCGGCGACGCTGAGCTGGCCCTGCTTTTCCAGGTCGATCACGCTGGCGGCTTTCCAGCGCGCCTCGATGCGGCGGCCGATCTCGATGGCGGCGCTCAGCAGCGTTTCCTCCTGGGTGCCGCCCGTAAAGCTATACTGGGCGGTGAAAGCTTCCGTCGTGCCGAGGAAGCCGGCCTCGCCCTGGTGCTGGATCTGGATATCGACGCGGATATTGCCCGGATCGGCCTGCTGCAGCGTGGCGGCCACCAGCAGCGCATCGTCGAAATTGCCGCGCCGCATCAGGCCGCGCAGCTCGTCCGGGTTGCCGTACAGCCGCTCCAGCGACGGGCCATTTGTCATGGCCGGCGCGATGCTGAGCGGCACCAGGCCGCCCTCGGTCTCCGGCCGTTTCAGCCAGGCCTCGCGCCAGGGATTGTCGGCCTCCCACAGTTTCGCGCCCTCGGCCGCCTGCCAGACCGGCACCAGCAGCACCGGCCGGCTGGCGGTTTCCGAATAGGGCAGCTTGTTGTCCTGCAGCAGGCGGCGCACCGCATCGGCGCGGAAGGTGACGGTGATCTTGCCGATATAGCGGGTCGCCGAGGTGCGTTCCTCGTCGATGCCGAAACCGGCCACCACCTCGTTGAGCAGGGCCTCGCTCGGGCGCGGCAGCCGGCCGGCATCCTCGGGCAGGGTCAGGCGGCGCAGCAGCACGGTGAAGGCGCGGCGCTGGCCTTCGGCGAGCGCCAGCGGCCGGGCCGCGGCGGCGCTGTCGGCGCTGGCATCCACGGCAATGCCCGACACGCTGAACGGATCAATGGCCCGGCTGGTCTGCGGAGTCGTCTGGGCATGGGCGGCCAAACCCGCGCCCAGGGCCAGGAATGACGTGAAAAGCACATGAATACAGGCCCTTAGCGGGCTACGGAGGAGCATTGCAAACACAGGGGGAATAAGTATGTTGCCACAATTGCCGAGCGCCCTTCAGTCTACCCGCCGTGGAGGCCATCATCAACACGTCGCCGCTTTATAAGGCCGCTGGTGTCGATATCGACGCTGGCGAGGCCCTGGTCGATGCGATCAAGCCGCTCGCCGCCTCCACCCGCCGCAAGGGCGCCGATGCCTCGCTCGGCGGCTTCGGCGCGCTGTTCGACCTGAAGGCCGCCGGCTTCACCGACCCGATCCTGGTCTCGTCGACCGACGGCGTCGGCACCAAGCTGAAGATCGCCATCGAGACCGGCCGCCATGACGGCGTTGGCGTCGACCTGGTCGCCATGGTGGTCAACGACATCCTGGTGCAGGGCGCCGAGCCGCTGTTCTTCCTCGACTATTACGCCACCGGCAAGCTGGAAGTGGACGTCGCCCGCCGCGTCGTCGCCGGCATCGCCGAGGGCTGCCGCCAGGCCGGCTGCGCGCTGACCGGCGGCGAGACCGCCGAAATGCCCGGCATGTATGCCGCCAAGGATTACGACCTCGCCGGCTTTGCCGTCGGCGCCGCCGAACGCGGCCGCCTGCTGCCACAGAATGTAAAGCCGGGCGACGTGCTGCTTGGCCTCGCGTCGTCGGGCGTGCATTCGAACGGATTCTCGCTGGTGCGCAAGGTGATTGCCGATAACGGCCTCTCCTTCGAGTCTCCCGCCCCCTTCGAGCCGTCGAAGCCGCTGGCGGAAATCCTCATGGTCCCAACGCGCATCTACGTGAAAAGTTGCATGCCGCTGGTGCGCGAGGGCCTGATCAAGGCGATGGCGCATATCACCGGCGGCGGCCTGGTCGACAATATCCCGCGCGTGCTGCCCGACGGCACCGATGCCATCGTGGATGCCGCCGGCTGGACTTTGCCGCCGGTGTTCAAATGGCTCAAGGCGGCGGGCAGGATCGACGACGCCGAGATGGCGCGGGCGTTCAACTGCGGCATCGGGCTGGTTGTGGTTGTGGCCAAGGAAAAAGCCGACACCGTGATCGCCAAGCTGAAAGCCGCCGGCGAGACGGTGTCGCGGCTTGGCGTGATCGAGGCGCAGCAGGACACGCAGGCCGAGCCGATGGTCAGCATGCGCAACTGCGACACGGCCTGGAACTAAGCTCCATGACTGCCGGCAAACGTGCTGTCGCCGTGCTGATCTCCGGGCGCGGCAGCAACCTGCGCGCGCTGATCGACGCCGCCGCAGCCGACGACTATCCGGCCCGCATCGCCCTGGTGCTCAGCAACAAACCCGAGGCCGAAGGGCTGGAGATCGCGCGCGCCGCCGGCATCGCGACACTGGTGATCCCGAGCAAGGGTAAAGACCGCGCGGAATTCGACGCCGAAATGGATGCGGCGCTCAAAGCAAACGGCATCGAACTCCTCTGTCTTGCCGGCTTCATGCGGCTGCTGACGACTGAGTTTGTGCAGGCCTGGTACGGCCGCATGATCAACATCCATCCCTCGCTGCTGCCGGCCTTCAAGGGCACCGATGTGCATGCGCGCGTGGTGGCCAGCGGCGTGCGTTTCACCGGCTGCAGCGTACATTTCGTCAGCCCGGAAATGGACGAAGGCCCGATCATCGCGCAGCCGGAGGCGACGGCCGAGGCTGTGGCGGCGGCCGTGCTGGAACAGGAGCATGTGCTGTATCCGCAGGCGCTGCGGCTGCTCGCCGAGGGACGGCTGAGCATCGAGGGGCAAAGGGTGCGGGTGAAAGCCTGACCGCGCTGTCTCCGGCACAACACTAATCTCGGCCACCCGCCACTCGTCACCCTCGGGCTTGACCCGAGGGTCCATCTGCGCATTCCGCATCGCGGATGGACTGGCCATCACGCTCTCTTCCATCTCCCCACCGTCATGCCCGGGCTTGCC
This sequence comes from Ferrovibrio sp., assembly GCF_025869515.1. Lineage (GTDB taxonomy): Bacteria > Pseudomonadota > Alphaproteobacteria > Ferrovibrionales > Ferrovibrionaceae > Ferrovibrio. The sequence goes on along the minus strand of NZ_JAOZVR010000095.1, from coordinate 23,425 downwards.
CCGGGCATCCACGCGTTTGGTTTATTCGGGACTGCCTCTTGTCGGTGCGTGCACCATGCGCAGTCTCACGTCCGATCCCTGCCTCAGTCTTTCGGCCGATAGCCGTATCCCAGATTGTCAGGCGTGCGCGTTGACATCGGCGACCATTCATAAGCCAGCAACCGCTTCGGGTCTTCGCGCGCCCAGCGCAGTGCGTCATGGCCGATCCAGAGCCCAAACAAAGGCCGCGGCGGCTGCGGCAGCACGTCGTAATGGGGATAGCCCACCAGAACCTGTCGTTCGTTCGTGGTGAACTGCGCCAGCAGCCGATAGATCTGCCGCGCAAAACGCGCATGGCCTTTGTGGTGCGGGGCCAAGTGAATCTGAATTTGCCCTTCCCGCCGCCGCTCGGGACCATGCGCATCAGCCGGCGTAGGCTCGCCTGGTCGTCCCACAAACATTTTCGGCCAGAATAATCCGTCAACAGTGATGAGCCAGCGGCCGTCCTTTTCCACAACAAGTTCCGTCGCCGGCCCGAAATGCATCTGGTTCGGCCCCTTCGCGGCGATGCCGGCAGGGCCATCCGGGTCCGGGCGACACAGCTTGCGCTCAAGGCGGGGTTCCGGCCGCTCGGCACCGATTTCTTCCTCGATGGTCAGCTTGCGACTGTAGATCGCATCCGGGAAGGCATCTTCCAACGCCGTCGCGAACAGTTTCCAGTCCAGCGGACTCAGGCAGACATATCGGCTGAGCATCGAGGGACGCATCAGTCTTTGGACCTTCACAATCTCGGGCTGGTCGATTTTCAGTTTTCGCATGACCGCTCACCTGGCTGGCAGCACTCCATCCTGCCGCAGTTTGCCGTCGAGATCATCCCACATCGCGCGGCAGCGCAGGGCGACAAACGGACCGGTCTATGACGCATGCAGGTGTATGAGTACGTGATGGCCAGCGGCGTGCGTTTCACCGGCTGCAGCGTACATTTCGTCAGCCCGGAAATGGACGAAGGCCCGATCATCGCGCAGCCGGAGGCGACGGCCGAGGCTGTGGCGGCGGCCGTGCTGGAACAGGAGCATGTGCTGTATCCGCAGGCGCTGCGCCTGCTGGCCGAGGGGCGACTGAGCATCGACGAGCAGCGGGTGCGGGTCACAGGCAGTTACGACGGACGAAGCGCTAATTAACCCGAGCCTCTAAATCGCACCTGATTCATCTTTACCGTACTTATGTTTCATCGCAGCCACTTCATCTTCAACAGCCTGTTGTTCCGATGCTATTTGGTTGTCGAGTTGCTTGATGAAGGCATCAGAAAAACGCCTGACCTTCTCGCGAGGATCGCTTAACCAAGCCGTTATCCGCCGCTTCCTGTCTTTCAACATTTCGACACGACCGAACTCACCGTGAAGCACACCACTACTCTCAATCGCCACTCGGACTTCACCAAGTAATTTGTCACCTTCTGGAAGCGCGTTAACTACATCCATGCAGATCGGATCAATTGCCGGGTCCCCATCATATTCGCGCAGCAGCAAAGCAACAAATATTAGAGCCTCCTGATCGCCGCTGGAGATTTGCGCCTTAACCCGCCAAATCCTTTATATCGTCTTCAATCTTCTCAGGGTCGATCTTTGATCTTTGGGGCAGTTTCTTGCGCAGCGATTCAGAATCTTTTGCTCTTCGCTGAATAGGCTGGAACATCATCTTTTGATCATGTGCCGTAATTGCCGCTGTCAGAATAGCAGCTACGACTTCGCAAAATTCTGCGTAGCGTGCATGCCCTATCTGACAGTATTCGTCGATGTTCATCTTATCCGCGCTAACTGTGGCACCAAGGAGCGACCCAAGCAGTGCCCATGGCTTTGAATGCCCCAAAGTGGGGAAGAAACTGGAATTCCTCTTTTACTATAGTTTTTCCGGTTGAAAAAGAACAAATAGAGAATATACTGTGTGAGTGTATTGGACATCGTGAATACGGATGTGTTCACCCGCCCGGCTCACAAGGGCGCGGCGCGGGAATGCTTTGCCCGCCTGGACAACGACCGCGCGAAGGGTGCGCCGCGAACCGCAACGAACGCCAACGAAGCCGAACGAGCCCAAACGAACCCAAACGAGCCTCAAACGGGGCGGAACGAACCAAAACGAACCCGAACGAAGCGAAACGGGCGCAAACGGGCCGGAATGAGGTTCGGGCGCCGATGGACCTGACTCGGCACCGAATGGACCTGACTCAGCACTGAATGGGACGCATTCAGCACCGAATGGGACTCACTCGTATCGGAATGGATATGAACGGGACTCAAACGGTCATTTTGATATCGGTGATATCACGCCGGCGGGCCGCCTCTCCCCGCAGCCCCCATGTCACCCTCGGATTTATTCCGAGGGTCTGTCTGCGCGCGCCGAGGCGCGGAGGGTTGGGATGGACCCTCGGCACAAGGCCGAGGGTGACGGTTTTTGAAGTGGAAGGGGCTCCCCCAACAAAAAAAGCCCGGCATTGCTGCCGGGCCTTCGCTCAGTCCGGAGACTGAAAGGATGTCTTTAGCCGACGATTTCAGTGCCGGCGAAGAAATAGGCGATCTCGACGGCCGCGGTCTCGGCGGCGTCCGAGCCGTGCACCGAATTGGCTTCGATGCTCTCGGCGAAATCCTTGCGGATGGTGCCCGGGGCGGCATTGGCCGGGTTGGTGGCGCCCATCACGTCGCGATACTTGGCAATGGCGCCCTCGCCTTCCAGCACCTGCACGACGACCGGGCCCGAGATCATGAACGACACCAGGTCGTTGAAGAACGGGCGGGCCTTGTGCACGCCGTAGAAGCTCTCGGCCTGGGCCTTGCTCATGTGGAGGCGCTTCTGCGCCACGATGCGCAGGCCGGCGGCCTCGATCTTGGCATTGATCGCGCCGGTCAGGTTGCGGCGGGTCGCGTCCGGCTTGATGATCGAAAAGGTGCGTTCGAGCGCCATGTTACAGGTCCTTTGGGTCTTGGCTAAAAATCGGTGGCGGGTATATAGAGGCTCCTTTCCGCCCCCGCAACCATCGGCCTCCCCGCAACCGCCGCTCTCCCCAGCCCGGCCCCGACTTTAAGTTGTTATAAATGCTTGCCTTTCGCGAACTGACCTACCGGATCGCCGGCCGTGTGCTGCTGGACCATGTCTCGGCCACCATCCCGGCCGGGCACAAGGTCGGCCTGGTCGGGCGCAACGGCACCGGAAAATCGACGCTGTTCAAGATCATCTGCGGCGAGCTGCAGACCGAGACCGGCGGGGTGGAGCTGCCCAACGACTGCAGGATCGCCAAGCTGCCGCAGGAGCCGCCGGGCGGCGAGATGACGCCGATCGCCTATGTGCTGGCCGCCGATACCGAGCGCGAGGCGCTGCTGATCGAGGCCGACGAGCTTGAAAACGCCACCAGCATGGAGGATGCCGAGCGCATCGCCGCAGTCCACATGCGGCTGGCCGAGATCGATGCCCATACAGCACCCGCCCGCGCCGCCGTCATCCTGGCGGGCCTCGGCTTCGACGAGGCGGCGCAGAACCGTCCGCTCGAAAGCTTCTCCGGCGGCTGGCGCATGCGCGTGGCACTCGCCGCCTGCCTGTTCTCCGAGCCGGACCTGCTGCTGCTGGACGAGCCGACCAACCATCTCGATCTCGAAGCCTCATTGTGGCTCGAAGGCTATCTGAAGACCTATCCGCGCACCTTCCTGCTGATCAGCCACGACCGGCATTTCCTCAACTCCGCCATCGAACACATCCTGCATATCGACAATACCAAGCTCGTGCTCTATCGCGGCAACTACGACACCTTCGAGACCGAGCGCCGCCTGCGCATGGAACAGCAGACGGCTTTCGCGACGCGCCAGGCCGAACAGCGCAAGCATATGGAAGAGTTCGTCGCCCGCTTCCGTGCCTCCGCCTCCAAGGCACGCCAGGCGCAGAGCCGGCTCAAGATGCTGGCCAAGATGCAGCCGATCACGGCGGCCATCGAAGATCCCACGGTGATCTTCCGCCTGCCCGATCCGGAAGAGCTGCCGCCGCCGCTGATCGTGCTGGATCATCTCACCGCCGGCTATGTCACCGACAAGCCGGTGCTGCGCAACCTCGATCTGCGCATCGACATGGAAGACCGCATCGCCATGCTGGGCGCCAACGGCAACGGCAAGTCGACGCTGGCCAAGATTCTCGCCGGCACGCTGAAACCGCAGGGCGGCAAGCTGCAGAAAAGCGGCAAGCTGCGCATCGGCTATTTCGCCCAGGACCAGGACGAGGTGCTGGATGAAAACCGCACGCCGGTCGAGCATATGCAGGACCTGCTGAAGACCGCGACCATCGAGCAGCTGCGCACCCGGCTCGGCAGCTTCGGCCTGGTCCGCGACAAAGCGCAGACGGTGGCCGGCAAGCTCTCGGGCGGCGAACGCGCGCGGCTGCTCTTTGCCATGGTGACCTACCATGCGCCGCATCTGCTGATCCTCGACGAACCGACCAACCATCTCGACATGGATACGCGCGATGCCCTCGTGCAGGCGGTGAACGAGTTCAAGGGCGCCGTCATCCTGGTCAGCCATGATCGCCACATGGCCGAGGCCTGCGCGGATCGCTTCTGGCTGGTCGGCGACGGCACGGTGAAGGATTTCGACGGCGACCTCGACGATTACGCCCGGCTGCTGGCCGACCGCCGCCGCGCCACGGTCTCCACGGTGAAGCTGAAAGGCGGCGGCAAGGTCGCGGATGCGTCCGCCGACCGGAAAGCCGACCGCAAGGCCGCCGCCGCCGCGCGCCAGGCGCTGGCGCCGCTGCGCATCGCCGTCACCAATGCCGAAAAGGCGATGGCGAAACTCAATACCGAGAAGATGCGGCTCGACGCCACGCTGGCCGATCCCGACACCTATACGAAGCTGTCGGCCGCGAAACAGGCCGAGCTGCAGAAGCAGCATGGCGAGCTGGTGAAGCAGCTGGAAAGCGCCGAGGAAGCCTGGCTCGACGCCCAGGCGAAACTCGAAGAGGCGCAGGCGGAAGCGGCGTAAAGACGTTTGCCTGCACCACATTCGTCATGCCCGGGCTTGACCCGGGCATCTCATGCAGAATGGAGAAAGATCCTCGGGTCAAGCCCGAGGATGACGGCTTTGTATAAGAGCCTCAGCCTTCCGCCTTCTTGACCCAGCCGCCGGTGTCCTCAGACTGCTGCCAGTAGGTCAGCGTGTGGCCGGCATCCTTGGCTTTTTTCCAGCGCGCGCGCGCGGCATCGACGGCCGCATCATCGTTGCCGTCGAACAGGTCGCAGACGCGGGTATAGGCTGAGACATCCTCGGCATCGGCGCCATCGACCAGGAACAGCACATCCGCATTGTTCGGCCGCTCGTCCTCGATGGTGAGATAGATCGGCTGCCGCTCGGGAAAGCCGTCGGCCTTCAGCCCATGCGGCAGGAAGCTGGCCCGGCCCCAGGTCCACAGCTCGCCGTTCAGCGCCTCGATGCGTTCGGCGCTGCCGCCCTTGACCACGGCGCGCCAGCCCTTCTGCAGCGTCTTTTCCAGCAGCTCCGGCAGCACCTGTTCAAGGCGCCGCCGGGTCAGATGGTAGAACAGCAGTTCGGTCACTTACCGATCTTCGTAATGGTCGGCGACGAGGCGATTCAGCAGGCGGACGCCGAAACCGGTGGCGCCCTTGGGCACCGTCGGTCGGTCCTTCTTGCTCCAGGCGGTGCCGGCGATATCCAGATGCGCCCAGGGGGTCTTGTCGACCACGAACCGCTGCAGGAACTGCGCCGCGGTGATCGAGCCGGCGCCGAAGCCCGGCCCGGCGATATTCTGCATGTCGGCGATCGGCGACTTCAGCCCCTCGTCGTAAGCATCGGAGAGCGGCAGGCGCCACAGCTGCTCGTCCTCCACCTTGCCCGACGCGGCCAGCTGTTCGGCCAGGCGGTCGTTGTTGGAAAACAGGCCGGCATGTTCGTGGCCGAGCGCGATGATGATCGCGCCGGTCAGCGTGGCGAGATCGACCATCGCCTGCGGCTTGAAGCGCTGCTGCGTGTACCACATGGCATCGCACAGGATCAGGCGGCCTTCGGCGTCGGTATTCAGCACCTCGATGGTCTGGCCCGACATTGACGTGACGATGTCGCCCGGACGCTGCGCGGTGCCCGACGGCATGTTTTCCACCAGCGCCACCACGCCGACGACATTGGCCTTGGCCTTGCGGCCGGCAATCGCCGCCATGGCGCCGATCACCGCGCCGGCGCCGCCCATGTCCCATTTCATCTCTTCCATGCCGGCGGACGGCTTGATCGAGATGCCGCCGGTATCGAAGCAGACGCCCTTGCCGACGAAGGAGACCGGCTTGCCGCCCTTCTTGCCGCCATTCCACTGCATGACGACCAGCTTGGATTCCCGCGCCGAGCCCTGGCCGACGCCGAGCAGCGCGCCCATACCGAGCTTCTTCATCTCGCGCTCGCCCAGCACCTCGACCTTGACGCCGAGCTTGGCCAGCTTGCGGCATTCCGCCGCCAGGCTTTCCGGATAGATGATATTGGCCGGCTCGGTCACCAGATTGCGGGTCAGTTCAACGCCCGCCGCCAGCTTGTCGAGCGGCGCATGCAGCTTCTTGGCCGCCGGCGCGGCGGCCGTCAGCACATTGACCGCCTTGAGCGAGGGCTTGTCCTTGTCCTTCAGCCTGGTGCGGTATTTGTCGAACCGGTAGCTGCCCAGGCGGGCGCCGAGCGCGGCCCGCGCCGCCGCCTCGCCGGCCGGCAGCAGGGTGCCCTTCAGCACCTCGGCGGCAATCGCCAGATCGGTCTCGCCCGAGACGGCCAGCCGCTTGACCGCATCGGCGCCCAGTGCCTCGTAGGCCATCGCCTTGATCTCGGTGGTCTTGCCCAGGCCGGCCAGCAGGACGCGGCTGAGGCCGCCGCCCGGGACCAGCACGTCCAGCCACTGGCCCTTGCCGCCGGTGAACCGCGCCGCGGCGGCCATGGCCTTGGCCAGCGCCCCGCCGCAGGCCTTGTCGACCTGCTGGCCGAACGGGCCAAGCTGGCGGCCCTCGCCCACCGCCAGAACCAGGCTGCCGCGTTTCGGGGTTTTGCTGTCGACGATCTCGATTTTCATGATGCTCCAATCCGGGCGAAATGCTGTGATGGACCGGTCGGGGACTATAGCGGCCCGGGGCTTGGCCGATCAATCGGCACAGCCCCCCGAATCGCTGATTCTGCCTTACGGACCAAGTCGTTCTTTTCAGGCCGAGGCTGTGGCGAGCGGGGGCAGAATCGCTATACTGCGCGCCATGCGCGGGGTCATTGCTTACATCATGCGCCAGATCGCCTGGCCACTGGGATTTGCCACCCTCACCCTCACCGGGGTGATCTGGCTGACCCAGTCGCTCCGCTTCATCGACCGCATCGTCAACAACAACCTCGCCTTCGACGATTTCCTCTATCTGACCGTGCTGGTGCTGCCCAGCATTGTCGCCATCATTCTGCCGGTGGCCGGATTCTGCGCCACGCTCTATGCCTTTCACCGGCTGGCCAGCGATTCCGAAGTGATCATCCTGTCAGCGGCGGGCTTCAGCCGCCTGTCGCTGGCCCGCCCGGCGCTCTACATCTCGCTCGGCGTCATGGTGGCGATGTACGTCATCCTGCTCTTCCTGATGCCGCTGGGTTCGCGCACCCTGCGCGCCACGCAGTACGAATTCCGCAACGACCTGGCCGGCATGGCACTGCTGGAAGGCGTGTTCAACACACCGACCCCCAACCTGACGGTCTATATCCGCGAGCGCGACAGCAACGGCGATATGCTGGGCGTGCTGGTGCACGACAACCGCAATTCCGCCAGCCCGGTGACCATGCTGGCCGAGCGCGCCACGCTGGTGCGTACGCCGCAGGGGCCCCGGCTGTACATGGTGCGCGGCAACCGGCAGCAAATCGATGCCGAGCATAAATCACTGTCGCTGCTGTATTTCGACAATTACAGCCTCGATCTCGACAGCTACGCCCAGAAAGAGGGCCAAGCCTGGCGCGAGCCATCCGAACGTTACCTGCATGAGCTGTTCCAGCCGGACATGAGCAACGCAGACGACGTCAACCAGTATGCCAAGCTGATCGTGGAGGGCCACCGCCGCCTGGCGACGCCGCTCTATGCGCCGGCCCTAATCCTGATCGCGATCGCCAGCGTGATCGGCGGCGAATTCAACCGGCGCGGCCATGGCCAGCGCCTGGTGCTCGGCGCCGCCTTTGCCATCCTGGTCCAGGTGATGAGCCTGAGCGTGACCCAGCTTTCGGTCAAAACCCTCGCCCTGGTTCCGCTGATGTATCTGGTGCCCGTGCTGACCATCGGCGCCGCGATCGTTGCCTTGCGCGAACCGGTCCAACGGTTGCGGACCGCCTGATGCGCCAGTCGGTTACGCTTTCGCTCTATTTCGGCCGCCACTTCCTGATGGCGATCCTGACCGTTCTCGTCGTGCTGGCCGTGCTGGCCTTCAGTTTCGATGCGGTGGAAATGCTGCGCCGTGCCAGCGGTCGGGCGGATGCGACGCTCGGACTGGTCTTCGAGATGTCGGTGCTCAAACTGCCCTCCCTGATGACCAAGCTGTTCCCGTTCGCCGTGCTGTTCGGCGGCATGCTCGCGCTCAGCCGCCTGACGCGCTCGCAGGAACTGACGGTCAGCCGCGCCGCCGGCGTGTCGGTCTGGCAGTTCCTGTTCCCCGGCATCGCGCTCGCCCTGCTGCTCGGCATCTTCCTGGTCACCGTCTACAATCCGCTCAGTGCCGCGATGCTGGCGCGCTATGAAAGCATCGATGCCAAGGTGATGCGCGGCCGCACCAGCATGCTGGCGGTTTCCTCGGGCGGCCTGTGGCTGCGCGAAGCCGATGCCACAGGCCAGGTGGTGGTGCATGCCCTGCGGGTCGCACAGCAGGGCGTCGAACTGCGCGACGCCATCCTGTTCTATTACGAAGGCCGCGACACCTTCGTGAAACGCATCGATGCGTCGATTGCCCTGCTGGAGCAGGGCCACTGGCAGCTGCAGAATGCCGTTGTCAGCTATCCCAACAAGGGGGCGGAGCGCCACGAGCGGCTGACCGTGCCGACGACCCTGACCTTCGACCGCATCCAGGAGAGCTTTGCCTCGCCGGCCACGATCTCGTTCTGGGAACTGCCCTCCTTCATCGGCACGCTGGAAGCCGCCGGTTTCTCGGCCATGCGGCACAGGCTGCATTTCTATACCCTGCTGTCATCGCCGATCCTGCTCTGCGCCATGCTGTTGATCGCGGCGAGCTTCAGCCTGCGCCTGACCCGGCGCGGCGGCATCGGCGTCATGCTGGCCGGCGGCGTCGCGGCCGGCTTCCTGCTGTATTTCACCGTCGAACTGATGCAGCCGTTCGGATTGAACGGCACGCTTCCGGTTCCGCTCGCCGCCTGGGCCCCCACGGCGGTCTTCATCATGCTCGGTGTCTCGCTGCTGTTTCATCTGGAGGACGGATGAGCGCGCGGCGCGGCGGCCTGCTGCAGGCGGCAATCCTTGCATTGCTGTTGAGCTATGCGGCCCAAACCCAGGCCCAGACAAGCGGGGCAACACCGGCAACCGGCTCGACTGCGCCGGTTCTGGTGACGGCTGACCGCCTGAATTACGACCAGAATCTCGGCATGATCACCGCCGAGGGCAAAGTCGAATTGTCGCAAGGCAACCGTACGCTGCTGGCCGACATGGTCAGCTACAGCGAACGCGACGACAAGGTTACAGCCAGCGGCAACGTGTCGCTGCTGGAAGCCAGCGGCAATGTCATCTTCGCCGATTACATGGAACTGACCGGCGGCATGCGGAACGGATTCATCCGCGATATTTCCTTCCTGCTGAGCGATATGTCGCGCGGCGCCGCAGCGGAAGCCGAGCGCAAGGACGGCAACCGCACGATCATGAAAAAAGCGGTCTACACCACCTGCTCGCTGTGCGAGAGCGACCCGACGCGCGCGCCGCTGTGGCAGGTCAAGGGCCGCGAGGTGGAGCACAACGAGGCTGAACAGGAAATCAAATATCGCGACGCGATATTCGAACTGTTCGGCGTTCCGATCCTGTATTCGCCGTATTTCAGTCACCCGGATCCGACGGTGAATCGTCGCAGCGGCTTCCTGCCGCCACGGTATACCAACAACCCGTTCTTCCAGCAGGCTGTGCAGGCTCCGTATTTTTACGCAATCGACGACTACAGCGACCTGACGATCTCGCCGCAATACTCGACCAAGCAGGGCCCTTACCTGGGACTCGACTATCGCCAGCGCATCGCCGCCGGCGAATTCCAGGTCGACGGCAGCATCGCGGATGAAGATGTCTCCGGTGAGACGCGCGGCCATATCCGCGCCAACGCGGCCTTCCGTGCCACGGACGACATCACCTATGGCGCGAATATCCTGCGCTCGACCGACGATACCTACATGAGCCGCTACAACATCCAGGACCGGCCATCGGGCAACACCCTGGTCAGCCGCGTCTATGGCGAGGCGATCAATAACCGGCACTTCGCCAGCGTGAATGCCTTCTCCTTCCAGAACCAGCTGGAAAGGGTGCGCAACGGCACTGTGCCGGTGGCCGTTCCGGTCATGGATTATTCGGCGATTTTCGAGCCCGGCGATTACGGCGGACGCTGGGCGCTGGATGCCAATATGGTTTCGCTGATGCGCAGCGAGGGCACTGACACGCGCCGGCTGACCTCCACCGTTTCCTGGGTCCAGCCCTATTATGCACCGAGCGGTGAAGTCATCACGGCGACGGCAATGGTCCGCGCCGACGGATACTGGACCGACGATGCGAACCAAAATCTGGTTCCAGGCTCGGCAGGAGATTCAGCCACGACCGGCCGCGTTCTGCCCGCCGTCGCGCTGGACTGGCGCTATCCGATGGTGCGCGACCAGGGCCGCATGCGGCAGCTGGTCGAACCGATCGTCATGGGCGTGATCAGCCCCTATGGCGGCAATCGCAGCGACATTCCCAACGAGGATTCGGTCAGTTTCGAATTCGACGAAACCAACCTGTTCTCGCTCAGCCGTTTCCCGGGTTACGACCGCTGGGATGGCGGGCCGAAGCTGAATTACGGCATGCGCATGGCAGCCTATGGCGAGTCCAGCGGCTATGTCGAATTCCTGGCCGGTCAGTCCCTGCGGGCCAAGACCGACGATACCTTCACCGAAACCTCCGGCCTGCGTGATCAGTTCTCGGACTATGTCGGCCGCCTGACCATTTCTCCCGGCCGCTATATCCAGCTGGTTGACCGGGTGCGTCTCGCCCAGAACAGCGACTTTGAGGTTCGCCGCCATGAAATGGGCGCAACCCTCGGTTCAAGCACCAACTATGTGTCGGTCTCCTATGCCGATTTGATCAATACCGATTTTCTGCGCGAAACCGACCGCCAGGAAGCCATCGCCGCAACCGTCCGGTTGCAGGTCACCAAATACTGGGCCACGGAAATCCGCCATACCCGCGATCTGCAGGATGACGGGTCTTTGCTGAACTTTGTCGGTCTGCGCTATACTGACGAGTGTTTCGATATCATTCTGTTCGCCGAACGCACCTTCACGGTCAATCGTGACATTCAACCAGAAACCACGGTCGGCATCCGCTTCAGGATCGCATCGTTCAACTGAGTTTGCCCATGCATCGCCTGATCGCCTTCGCTTTTCTCATCTGCTGCGTGATCGCAGCCCCCCTGCACGCGCAGGATCAGCAGCGCATCGTTTCGCTGGTGAATGACGAGGTCATTTCGCTGCGGGACCTCAATGAGCGCATGCGCATCATCATGGCCACCACCCGCCTGCCGGACAACAATCCGGAAATCCTGCGGGCCGTCCGCGAACAGGCCTTGCGCTCGCTGATCGACGATCGCCTGCAGATGCAGGAAGCGAAGCGGCGTAACATCACGACCAACCAGCAGGATGTCGATTCCGCAGTCGCCGCCGTCGAACGCCAGATGAATATTCCGGCCGGCCGCTTCGAGGAATATGTGCGGCGCTCCGGCGTCGATCCGGCTGCCGCCATCAACCAGATCCGCAGCGAACTCACCTGGAGCCGCATGGTACGCGCCCGCGTCGGCGCCCAGATCACCATCACGGAGCAGGAAATCGACGAAGCCATCGCCAAGCTGCGGGCCAATGCCGGGCAGACCGAAGAACTGATTTCGGAAATTCTGGTGCCGATGGACAATCCCGATCAGGAGGCCCCGCAGCGCCAGCTGGCCGAACGCATCATCGAGCAGATCCGCGGCGGCGCCAATTTCCCGGCCCTGGCCCGCCAGTTCAGCCGAGGCACCACCGCCGCCAATGGCGGCGATGTCGGCTGGATACAGCGCGGCACGCTCAGTGAGGAAACCGAAGCCGCGATCGCCAAGCTGAACAAGGGCGAAATATCGGCGCCGATCCGCACGGTCGGCGGCTGGCAGATCGTGGCGCTGCGCGATCGCCGCCGCATCTCCCTGCCCGGCATCGAGGAAAACCGCGTCACCCTGAAGCAGCTCCTGCTGCCGCTGCCGACCGAGGCGCCGCAGGCCGAGATCGATGCCGCCATGGCCAAGGCCCGCGAGGCCCGCAACGACATCCGCAGCTGTGACGACGTCGAAACCGTTGCCGCGAAATACGAAGCCCCCGGCTCCGGCAGCCTGGGTACGCTGCGCATGGGCGATCTGCCGGAAAGCTTCCGGCAGGCGGTCGCTCCGCTGACTATCAACGAGACCTCGCAGCCGGTGCGGGCCTCGCGCGCGGTCCATATCTTCACCCTGTGCGCCAAGCAGGAAGCCGCCGGTCTGAACCGCAATGAAATCCGGCAGGGCATCCTGGCACGCCGCGCCGAGCTGATGGCCCAGCGCTATATCCGCGAATTGCGGCGCGATGCCACAATTGAATTCAGGTAAGACGACGTCCGCCGAACGGGCCGGACCTCCGCCTCTGCAGGCCCCCCTGGTGCTGACCATGGGCGAACCCGCCGGCATCGGCGGTGAAATCGCCCTGCAGGCCTGGCTGCGTCGGCATGAAGCCGGCCTGAACCCCTTCCTGATGCTCGACGATCCGCAGCGCCTGCAGAGCATCGCCCGGTTGCATGGCTGGGCCGTGCCGGTGCAGGCCGTGGCCGAGCCGGAGGCTGCCATCGCGCTGTTCGACCGCGCCCTGCCGGTGTTGCCGGTGCCGCTGCCGGCAATCCCGCAACCGGGTATTCCGGACCGGCTGAATGCCCCCGCCGTGCTGCATGCCATCGAACTGGCGGTGACGCTGTGCCGCAACGGCAAGGCCGCGGCCATGGTCACCAATCCGATCCACAAGGCGGCGCTTTACGATGCGGGCTTCGGCCATCCCGGCCATACCGAATTCCTCGCCGCCCTGTGCGATACGCCGCGCCCGGTGATGATGCTGGCCTCCGAACGGCTGCGCGTCGTTCCCGTCACCATTCATGTGGCGCTGAAGCGCGCCATCGAGTTGCTCGACGCCGACCTGATCGTCGAGACCGCGCGGATCACCGCGCATGACCTGCGCGAGAAATTCGGCATTGCCCGGCCGCGTCTGGCAATTGCCGGACTCAATCCGCATGCCGGCGAATCCGGCAGCATGGGCAAGGAAGACGCCACCATCGTGGCGCCGGCGGTCGAACGCCTGCGTGCCGAGGGCATTGATGCGCGCGGCCCGCTGCCGCCGGATACCATGTTCCATGCCGAGGCCCGCGCCGGTTACGATGCCGCGATCTGCATGTATCACGACCAGGCGCTGATCCCGATCAAGACGCTGGATTTCGATTCCGGCGTCAATGTCACGCTCGGCCTGCCGGTGATCCGCACCTCGCCCGACCACGGCACCGCTTTCGACATTGCCGGCAAGGGCATCGCCAGGCCCGACAGCCTGATTGCCGCTTTGCGCATGGCCGCCACCATGGCCGCACACAGGACCGTTCCGGGGACCGATGTCGGCAACGCCCAGTAACGTGCTTGAGGCGCTGCCGCCATTGCGCGAGGTGATCGCGCGGCACGAGCTGGCCGCGCGCAAGGCGCTGGGCCAGAATTTCCTGCTCGACCTCAACCTGACCCGCAAGATCGCCCGCGCCGCCATGCCGTGGACCGGCGCGCCGGTGATCGAGATCGGCCCCGGGCCCGGCGGCCTGACCCGTGCCCTGCTGCTGGAAGGCGCGCCGAAGGTGATCGCGATCGAGCGCGACGAGCGCTGCCTCGCCGCCCTGCAGGACGTCGTGCAGGCGGCCGCCGGGCGCCTGACGCTGCAGGCCGGCGATGCGCTGGACACCGATTTCGCCACGCTGGCGCCACCGCCCTGGCAGGTGGTCGCCAACCTGCCCTACAACATCGCCACGCCGCTGCTGCTCGGCTGGCTGGCCCAGCCGCAGAATTTCACCCGCATCACCGTGCTGGTGCAGAAGGAGGTGGCCGAACGGATGGCGGCCAAGCCGGGGGGCAAGACCTATGGCCGCCTGGCCGTGGCATCGCAATGGCGCGCCAGCGTGCGCCTGCTGTTCGATATCGGCCCGCAGGCTTTCGTGCCGGCGCCGAAGGTGACGTCCACACTGGTGGAACTGACGCCACGTCCTGCTGTGGCCGAGGCCGAACCGGCTAAGCTGGAACGGGTGACGGCAGCGGCCTTCAACCAGCGCCGCAAGATGCTGCGCGCAGCCCTACGGCCACTGTGGCCGGATGCGGATGCCAAGCTGGCACAGGCCGGCATCGATCCGACCCGGCGCGCGGAAACGCTGTCGATCGAGGAGTTCTGCGCCCTGGCGCGCTTGCTGTAGTCAGCGGCCTTCGCGGAGCTGCTTGACGAAATCGACCAGGCCGACGCCGCGATGGCGCTTCTGCCGTTCGGCGCGCAGGATCGAATGCACATCGGCGAGGCAGCGGTCGACATCGTCGTTGATCACGACATAGTCGTATTCCGCCCAGTGGCTGATTTCATCGGCCGCCTTCGACATGCGCTTGGCCACCGTCTCGGCCGAATCCTGCGCCCGGGTGTGCAGGCGTTTTTCCAGGTCGCGGGTCGAGGGCGGCAGGATGAACACACTGACCAGATCGTCGCGCGCGCGCTGGCGCAACTGCTGCGTGCCCTGCCAGTCGATGTCGAACAGGATGTCCTGGCCGGCCGAAAGCCGCTTTTCCACCTGCTCCTTCGGCGTGCCGTAGTAATAGTCGAACACCTTGGCATGTTCGAGCAGCTCCTGGCGATTCACCATCAGGCCGAAGCTTTCGGAATCGATGAAGTGATAATGCGTGCCATCCACCTCGCCGGGCCGGCGCGGCCGCGTGGTCACCGAGACCGAGAGATGCAGCTCGTCATCCATCTCCAGCAGCCGGCGCGAGATGGTCGTCTTGCCGGCGCCCGATGGCGAGGATAGCACCAGCATCAGGCCGCGGCGGGCGACGGGGATCGGCGCGGCTTTGGCTTTAGTCGACATGCGCTTTACTCGACATTCTGGGCCTGCTCGCGCAAACGGTCGATGACCAGTTTCAGATCGAGTCCGATGGCGGTCAGCCCGGCATCGAAGGATTTGGAACACAGCGTGTTGGCTTCGCGGTTGAATTCCTGCATCAGGAAATCCAGCTTGCGGCCGACGCCCTTGGCATCGCCGCTGCCGATCAGGCTGCGCGCGGCCTCGACATGGGCGCGCAGGCGATCAAGCTCCTCGCGGATATCCAGCCGGGTGATCTGCAGGGCCAGCTCCTGCGCCAGGCGCTCTTCCGTCACCGGCGGATTCTGCGCCAGCAGATCGGCAAGCTGCTGCTGCAGGCGGCGGCGCAGGGCCTCGGGGCGCACCGCTTCCACTTCGGCGGCCCGGGCGGTGAGCGCGGCAATCTCGTTGAACTGGCCGGTCAGCACCTCGGCCAGCTTGGCGCCTTCGGCCGCGCGGCTCTCAGCCAGCGTCTTCAATGCGGTGCCGAAGCTCTGCTTCACCGCGACTTCGAGAGCGGCGCGGGCCGCTTCATCATCCACCACGCCCACCGGCTCGACCACGCCGCGCACGGCCAGCAATCCGTCCAGCCGCGGCGCCCCGATGCCGCGCGATTCCAGTCTGCTCGCCATGGCGAGCAGCTGTTCCAGCAGCGCCTCGTTCAGCCTGTAGGCCGGCGAGGCTTCGGCATTCTCGATGAATTGCAGATTGAGATTGATGTTGCCGCGCACCAGTCTGGCCTGCGCCTGACTGCGCAGTTCGGCCTCGATGGAGTCGAAACCCGGCGGCAGACGGAAGCGCAGTTCCAGTCCGCGGCCGTTGACCGACTTGAGTTCCCAGATCCAGGCCTTGTTGCCGGCGCGTCCGTCGACGCGGGCAAAGCCGGTCATGCTGACAAGCGACACGATTCCCCCGAAAGTGTTACGGTGCGCGGCACTATAGTGAAAAACCGCCGGGGGGTCGAGGCTAAGCCATGGATCAAACACTGCTTTCCGGCATCGTCATCACCGGGGCCTCAAGCGGAATCGGTCAGGCGCTGGCGGAAACCTATGCCCGCCCGGGCGTGCTGCTGGCGCTGACCGGCCGCGATGCCGCGCGACTGCAGACTGTGGCCGAGTCCTGCCGCCAGCGCGGCGCAACGGTGGAGGCCGAGCCGGTGCCGGTGACCGACCGTGCGGCGATGCAGGCCTTCATCGAAAGGATCGCAGCGAAATCCCGTCTCGATCTGGTGATCGCCAATGCCGGCGTCTCGGGCAGCTTCAGGGACTGGGATGGTTTCGATGCCCATGTGCGTGCGATCACCGATGTGAATATCGGCGGCGTGCTGAACACAGTGAACCCGGCGGTGCCGATCATGGTGAAGCAGTGCGGCGGCCAGATCGCCATCGTCGCCTCGCTGGCCGGATTCCTGAGCATGCCGGGCGCCGCCCCGTATTCGTCATCGAAGCACTTCGCGCGTTCCTATGCCGAGGAACTGCGCGGCATGCTGGCACCGCAGGGCATCCGCGTGTCCGCCATCTGCCCCGGCTTCGTCACCTCGCGGATGACCGCGCGCAACAAATTCCCGATGCCCTTCCTGATGGATGAGCAGCGCGCCGCCGGCATCATCCGGGATGGGCTGGCACGCGATCGGGGCCGCATCGCCTTCCCCTGGCCGATGCTGGCGATGATCCGCGCCCTGGCGATGCTGCCCTATCCGCTGCTCGACTGGATTCTGCGCCGCAGCCCGAAGAAATAGTCAGCGCCGCTGCGAAGCGCGATAGGCCGCCACGTTGCGCAGATGCTCATCGTAGGTCCGGGCAAAGACATGGCCGCCCTTGCCATCGGCGACGAAATACAGGAAGTCGTGGCTTTCCGGCCGCAGCACGGCGCCGATGCTGGCGCGGCCGGGATGGTTGATCGGCGTCGGCGGCAGGCCGTCGATGGTGTAGGTGTTCCACGCGCTTGGCTGCGCCAGATCGTTCAGCGTCAGCGGCCGCTCCAGCTCGCGCTCGCCACGGGTGATGCCATAGGCCACCGTGGGATCGGCCTGCAGCTTCATCCTGCGCTTCAGGCGGTTGAGATAGACGCCGGCGACGCGGGCACGCTCGGCCGGGATCGGTGTCTCGGCTTCCACGATGGAGGCCAGGATGACGGCCTGGTCCGGGCTGGCGAGCGGCAGGCCGGCGGCACGTTTTGGCCATAGCTCGGCCAGCAGGTCTTCATGCGCCTTGCGCATGCGCGCAACCAGATCGCTGCGGCTGTCGCCGTGGATATACTGATAGGTTTCCGGCAGCAGGCTGCCCTCGGGCACCGGCGCCGCCGGCCAGGTGCCGGCCAGCGCTTCGCCGGCCTCGACGATGCGGCGGATCTCCACTGTCATCTGCCCTTCAGGGACGGTGAGCCGCCGCGCGAAGACCTTGCCGGCGGCAATGCGCTCCAGCACCTGCCGCGGCGTGTCACCGGGGACAAACTGGTATTCGCCGGCCTTCAGGCTGGCTGCCGTGCCGGTCTGCCAGGCCGCGAGTTCGATCAGGCGCGGATAGCGCACCACCGCAGCTTCGGCCAGCTTTTCGGCAATGCCGGCCACGCGCGTGCCGCGCGGGATCAGCACGACGCGCTCCTGCGCCAGCGGACCCGGACTGTCGAGCCAGTCGGCATACCACAGCCAGGCAGCGCACAGGCCGATGGCGCCCGCCAGCAGGACTGCCAGCAGGGCGCGCAGCAGCCGGTTCATCGGAAATTCAGGCGTCGTACCGCTTCAGGATCAGCGAAGCATTGGTGCCGCCGAACCCGAAGGAATTCGACAGCGCCGCGCGCACGTCGCGCTGCTTGGCCTTGTGCGGCACCAGGTCGAGGCCGACCGCGACATCGCTGGGATCGTCGAGGTTCAGCGTCGGCGGCACGATACCGGTCTTGATCGCCAGTGTGGAGAAGATCGCCTCCACCGCACCGGCCGCGCCGAGCAGATGGCCGATCGACGACTTGGTCGACGACATCGACAGGCTGCCCATCGCATTGCCGAACAGGCGCTTCACGGCCCCCAGTTCGATCTCGTCGCCCAGCGGCGTCGAGGTGCCATGGGCGTTGATGTAATCGATATCGGTCGGCTGCATGCCGGCCCGTTTCAGCGCCATCTGCATGCAGCGGAAGGCACCGTCGCCGCTCTCATGCGGCGCGGTGATGTGATAGGCATCGCCCGACAGGCCATAGCCCACCACTTCGGCATAGATCTTGGCGCCGCGCGCCTTGGCATGCTCGAGTTCCTCAAGCACCACCACGCCGGCACCCTCGCCCATCACGAAACCGTCGCGGCCCTTGTCCCAGGGACGCGAGCCCTTGGTCGGCTCGTCATTGAAGCCGGTCGACAGGGCGCGCGAGGCACAGAAACCTGCCACGCCGAGCGGACCGATGGTGGCTTCGGCACCGCCAGCCACCATCACATCTGCATCGTCCCACATGATCAGCCGGGCGGCATCGCCAATGGCATGCGCGCCGGTCGAACAGGCCGTCACCACCGCGTGGTTCGGGCCCTTGAAGCCATACTCGATCGAGACATGGCCGGAGACCAGGTTGATCAGGCGGCCAGGCACGAAGAACGGGCTGATCCGGCGCGGGCCTTTTTCCTTGAGCAGGATCGCCGCTTCCTCGATGCCGTTGAGGCCGCCGATACCCGAGCCGATCAGCACGCCGGTGCGGCAGCGCTGCTCCTCATCGGCCGGCACCCAGCCGGAATCCCTCACCGCCTGCTTGGCCGCCGCCAGCCCGAAGATGATGAAATCATCCACGCGCTTGCGGTCCTTGGCCTCCATCCATTCGTCAGGATCGAAAGCATCGGTACGGTCGGGATGATCCGCCTTGAGCGGAACCTGGCCGGCGATTTTCGCGGGCATCTCGGAAGGGTCGAAACGAGTGATCCGGCCGAGGCCGGATTCACCGTTGATCAGACGCTGCCAAGTCGCCTCGACGCCGCAGGCGAGTGGCGTGACCAGGCCGAGGCCGGTGACGACAACACGACGCATAGCGGTACCTTTCGTGACGAACGGATAAAGGGGATACGGCGGCGTCAGCGATTACGACGCCGAACGCTCCTTGATGAAATCGATCGCGTCCTTGACGGTCAGGATCTTCTCAGCCGCATCGTCAGGGATTTCGACGCCGAATTCTTCTTCGAACGCCATCACCAGTTCGACCGTATCCAGGCTGTCCGCGCCCAGGTCATCGATGAAGCTTGCCGCCTCGGTGACCTTCTCTTCTTCGACGCCGAGATGCTCGACGACGATCTTCTTAACGCGCTCAGCAATGTCGCTCATTTCATAAATCCCTGTGGTTGTGGCTGCCAGCGCCTGCTTTTCATGCGGCGGCAGCGGGCAGATGGGGGCTCCCTTACCATAGAAACCCCACGCTTCCAAGCCGTTCCAGTGCTCTGGAACGGGGTGATTCGTGACCGGATTTCCTTAGGAAATCATGGCCATACCGCCGTTAACATGCAAGGTCTGTCCGGTCACGTAGGCAGCTTCCTCCGAGGCCAGATAAACCACTGCGGCGGCAATTTCCGGGCTCTGGCCGAGTCGACCGGCCGGAATCTTCTGCGAAATCATTTCCTTCTGCTGATCGGTCAGCACATCGGTCATCGCGGTCTGGATGAAACCCGGCGCCACGCAGTTCGCCGTGATGTTGCGCGAGGCCACTTCCTGGGCCAGCGACTTGGTCATCCCGGTCAGGCCGGCCTTCGCAGCTGCGTAATTGAGCTGGCCCGGATTGCCCGTTGCGCCGACCACGGAGGTAATCGAAATGATGCGGCCCCAGCGGCGCTTCATCATGCCCTTCAGCGAGGCGCGGGCGAGACGGAAGGCGGCGCTGAGATTGACATCCAGCACGGTCTGCCAGTCTTCATCCTTCATGCGCATGGCCAGGCCGTCGCGAGTGATGCCGGCATTGTTGACCAGGATATCGACCTGCCCCATTGCCGCCTCGGCCTGACCGACCAGGGCGTTCACCGCAGCCGCATCGGCCAGGTTGCACGGCAGCACATGAGCGCGGCTGCCCAGCCTGGCGGCCATCTCCTGCAGCACGGCTTCGCGCGTGCCCGACAGGCCGATGGTGGCGCCCTGGGCATGCAGTGCCTGGGCAATGGCGCCGCCGATACCGCCGGTGGCGCCGGTGACGAGAGCGAATTTGCCGGTCAGGTCAAACATGATGGTTTCCTTATCTCTCGGAACTCAGAGGCCCAGACTATCAGGGGGCCCGACTATCACAGGCTCTTGGCCCAGGCTTCCAGCTCAGCCGGCGCGCCGACGCTGAGCGGTTCGATCTCCTTGTCGATGCGCTTGACCAGACCGGCCAGCACCTTGCCTGCGCCGAGCTCGACCACTTGCGCCACGCCCTGCGCCTTCAGCCACTGCACGCCTTCGCGCCAGCGCACCAGGCCGGTCACCTGCTGCACCAGCAGTTTTTTGATGTCATCCGGATTGGACTCGCCCTTGGCCGTAACGTTCGAAACCACGGGCAGTTTCGGCGCCGTCATGCGCACCGTGGCCAGCGCTTCCGCCATCGCATCGGCAGCCGGCTGCATCATGGCGCAATGGAACGGCGCGCTGACCGGCAGCAGCATGCCGCGCTTCACGCCCTTGGTCTTGGAGACTTCGATGGCACGCTCGACGGCGCTCTTCTTGCCCGAGATCACCACCTGGCCGCCGCCATTGTCGTTGGCGCAGCCGAGCACTTCGCCCTGGGCGGCCTCGGCCACCACCTGCTGGGCCAGTTCAAGCTCGGCGCCCAGCAGCGCGGCCATGGCGCCCTCGCCCACCGGCACGGCCTTCTGCATCGACTGGCCGCGCAGCTTGAGCAGGCGGGCGGCATCGCCGACCGTGAGCGCGCCCATGGCACACAGCGCGGAATATTCGCCGAGCGAATGCCCGGCGGCATAGGCGCCCCTGGCGGCCAGGTCGACGCCGAAATCCTTTTCGGCCACACGCACCACGGCCATGCTGGCCGCCATCAGCGCCGGCTGCGCATTCTCGGTCAGCATGAGGTCGGCTTCCGGACCTTCGAACATCAGTTTCGAAAGCTTCTGCGACAGGGCCTCGTCAACTTCCTCGAAGACCTGGCGTGCCGTGGCAAAGGCCTCGGCCAGGTCCTTGCCCATGCCGACGGCCTGGCTGCCCTGGCCGGGGAACAAGAAGGCACGGCTCATGATCGGAGACTCCTGCTGATGGACCTGATGGGGCAAAAAAAGCCGCGCCAGTCATAAGCCCCGGCCCGGCCCTGTCAAGCGTCGGCCTCAGGCCGTCCAAGCCAGAGCTCTCTTATAAGCCATTGAAATATCTTGACTTGACGGGCGATGCCAGCGCGCGGCGACATGCTGGTCCGGACGCAGCAGATAGGCGCTGCCCGGCGCGGCGCCATAGCGCCGGGCCGCCAGACCGGTCGCGGGCAGGGTCACCACGGTGATCCGCTGCCGCAGGGCGGCCGGCAACTCCGGCCCAGGGCCAGACTCCGGGCCGAAGGCCAGCAGGGTGAAGCCGCTGCCGCAGCGGCGCAGCAGCCAGTCGGCATCGCCCGCTCCGACGGGCGCATCCACCGCCGGCGCGCCGGGCGGCGGACCGGCACTGAAGGCATCGCGATCGGGTGTCGACAGCGGCGTATCGCGATAGGTGCTGGGCAGCGACAGGCGGCCGGAATTCACCAGCCGGCGCGCGAAGGGATAATCGGCGGCAAGCTCCAGCACGGCATCGCGCATGGCTTTCGCCGTCGCGCCCTTGGGCGAAATGAAATCGGTGCTGCGCGTCGAGTTCAGGATGTTTTCATCCGCCGCCGCACTGCGCTCGCTGTCATAGGTATCCAGCAGGGCATCGGGCGCTTCGTCGCGCAGCACATGGGCCAGTTTCCAGGCCAGATTGTCGGCATCCTGCACGCCCGAATTGGCGCCGCGCGCGCCGAAGGGCGATACCTGATGCGCGGAATCGCCGATGAAGATCACGCGGCCATGACGGAAGCGTTCGAGCCGCCGGCACTGGAAGGTGTAGATGCTCACCCATTCCAGTTCGAATTGCGTGCTCTCGCCCAGCATGGCTTTCAGGCGCGGAATCACGCGTTCCGGCTGGCGCTCGGCTTCCGGATCGGCCTGCCAGCCAAGCTGCAGGTCGATGCGCCAGACATCGTCGGGCTGGCTGTGCAGCAGGGCCGAGCCGCCGCCATGAAACGGCGGATCGAACCAGAACCAGCGCTCAACCGGAAAATTGGCTTTCATCTTCACATCGGCGATGAGGAAACGGTCCTCGAAGACCTGACCCTTGAAATCGAGACCGAGCCTGCGCCGCAGTGTCGAGCGCGCACCATCGGCGGCCAGCACGTAATCGGCCAGCAGCGTATATTCGCCCTCGGGCGTCTCGACCGTCAGCCGCACAGGGTCGTTGCCGGAAGCATGCTCGGGCGTGATATCGGCGACGCGATGTTTCCAGCGCAGCTCGATCAGCGGCTGCGCGCGCGCCGCCTCCACCAGATAGAGCTCGGCGTAATATTGCTGCAGGTTGATGAAGGCCGGAAACTGGTGCCCGCTCTCAGGCAGCAGATCGAAGCTGTAGCGCTGCTCGCCGCCGTGAAACACCTTGCCGAGCTGCCAGGTCACGCCCTTGGCCAGCATGCGCACCCCGACGCCGAGCCGGTCCCAGATTTCCAGCGTGCGCTTGGCGTAGCAGATCGCCCGGCTGCCCACGCTGACACTGTCTTCCTCATCCAGCAGGACGCAGGCGATGCCCTGACGGGCGAGGTCGAGCGCCGCCGACAGGCCGACCGGCCCGCCGCCGACGATGGCGACGCGGCAGGCTTCGGTGCTGCCCGGGCCGCCCGGCGGCGGCCGGTAGCCGAAAGACGGATAAGCGAAATCCGCCATAATCCCTCCCCAGGGTTCGAGTTCTTCGGTCGGATTTTGTTACATTTGAAACTAATTTAGCGGCAAACCCGGTCCGGGAACAACCCGTATTAACCATAGATTTGCGCCCTTTAAGCAGGTTTCGGCCTTGTCTGGAACGGCCATGATCCTGTAAATTGACCGACAGGAAGAATTCTT
>NZ_JAOZVR010000094.1 GCF_025869515.1 Ferrovibrio sp. | reverse complement strand
ATCGGATGCATCCTTCGTGTTGCATCCCTGTTCAACCATCAGGCCGCGTTCCGGTTCCCGAACGGGCCTGCTCAGTCTCGCTGCATTGCCGCGACCAGACGCGTGATGTTCAGACGATACATCTTCACGAAGCTGTCGGCCTCGCCGCCCGGCGGCGAGAGCGCGTCGGAATAGAGCCGGCCGCCCACCTTCACCTTCGCCTCCCGCGCAATCTGCTCGATCAGTCGTGGATTGGCGATATTCTCGAAGAACAGCGCCTGCACCCGTTCGCGCTTGACCTGCCGGATCAGCCGCGCCACGGCTTCGGCCGAGGCTTCGGCATCGGTGGTGACGCCCTGCGGCGCCAGCAGCACGATCCTGAACCGGTCGGCCAGATAGCCGAAGGCATCATGCTGGGTGATCGCCTTGCGGTAGGCGACCGGCAAGGGCGCGAACTGCGCCACCGCCCAGTCATCCAGCGCCTTCAGCTCGGCCGCGTAGGCGGCACCGCGCTGGCGATACTGTTCGGCATGGGCCGGATCGGCCGCCGCCAGGCCGGCGGCGATGGTGGCAACGTAAGCCTGCATGCGCTGCAGGTCGTGCCACAGATGCGGATCGTCGACCGCGCCGGCCCTGGTTTCATGGCCATGATTGTGGCCGTGATCGTGGCCGGCCTGCGCGCCCATGCGGCGCGGCGTGATGCCCGCGGTGGCCACCACGCGCGGGCCGTTGAACCCCGAGGCTGCCACCAGACGGTCGAGCCAGGGTTCGAAATTCAGGCCATGCGAGACCAGCAGCCCGGCGGTGGCAACGCTGCGGGCATCGCTGGGCGTCGGCTGGAAGACATGCGCGTCGCCCATGGCCGGCACCAGCGTCGCAACCGCGACATGCTCGCCGCCGACCTGGGACACGACATCGGCCAGGATCGAGAAGCTGGCGATCACGCGCAGCTTCTGCTGCGCCTCGCTCCGGGCCGGCAGGACGACCAGCAATGCCAGGATCAATACCGCAAACAAGCGCATCTCAGGCCTCCAGATGACGGCGGCGGTGCCAGAGCAGGAACAGTCCCTGGCGACCGCAGCCGAGCGAGAGGATGTAGGCCGCGCCGGCAAACAGCACGATGGACGGGCCGGATGGCAGATCGGCATGGAAGGACAGCAGCAGGCCGCAGTAGCCCGACAGCGCCGCGATCAGCGCGGCTACCAGCATGGCGCTGACCAGCGAACGGCACCAGTAGCGCGCCGCCAGTGCCGGCAGCATCATCAGGCCGACCGCCATCAGGCTGCCAAGCGCCTGGAAGGCCGCCACCAGGTTGACCACCACCAGGCCGAGGAAAATGAAATGGTACAGCGCGCCGCCGCCGGGTTGCACGCTGCGCAGGAATTCCGGGTCGAAACCGTCGGCCAGCAGCGGGCGGTAGATCACGGCAAAGACCAGCAGGCTGATACTGGCCACCGCGCCCAGCAGCAGCAATGCCGGTTCATCGACCGCCAGCACCGAGCCGAACAGAATCTGCATGACATCGACCGCCGAGCCGCGGGTGGAGATCAGCGTGACGCCGAGCGCCAGCGCGATCAGGTAGAAGGCGGCGAAGCTGGCATCCTCGCGCTGGTCGGTGGCGCGCGTGGCGGCGCCGGCGGCCAGCGCCACCACCAGGCCGGCGATCACGCCGCCGATGCTGATCGCCGGCAGCGAAAATCCCGCAACCAGGAAACCGATGGCGGCACCGGGCAGGATGGCATGGCTCATCGCCTCGCCGAACAGGCTCATGCGCCGCAGCATCAGCACCACGCCGATCGGCGCGCTGCCCAGCGCCAGCGCACAGCAGGCGATCAGCGCACGCCGCATGAAGGCGAATTCGGCGAAAGGTCCGAACAGAAATTCATAGGCCGCGCTCATGCGGGTCTCCGGCGAGTCAGCATACGAGCATCAGGCCGCGTGATCGTGGTGATGATGATCATCACCATGATCGTCGATGGCACAGAGCGGCGCGTCTTCGTCCCAGGATTCCGACATCTGGCGCGCCGCCAGCTGGTTTTCCGGGGTCAGCACATCTTCGATATGGCCCCAGGCGATCAGACGGCGGGCGAGATAAACCGCGTCAGGAAAGTTCTGCCGCACCAGCTCGAAATCGTGCAGCACGGCGATCACCGTGCGCCGTTCGGCATGCCAGCGCCGCAGCAGCGCCAGCAGGTCGGCGATGGTGCGCGCATCCAGCGCATTGAACGGCTCGTCCAGCAGGATCACGCGGGCATCCTGCACCAGCACGCGGGCAAACAGCGCGCGCTGCGCCTGGCCGATGGAGAGCGTGCCGAGCGGACGCTGCTCGAAACCTTCGAGACCGACGGCGCTGAGGGCTGCCCGCGCCGCTTCGATTCCCTGCCTGCCGATGCGGCCGAAGGCGCCGGCGCGCTGCCAGTGGCCGAGCAGCACCAGTTCCAGAACCGAAATGGGAAAGCCGCGATCGAGGCTCGACTGCTGCGGCAGGAAGGCGATGTCGCGGGCCCTGAGCGGGCCGCGCTCGATGCTGCCCGCCGCCACCGGCAGCTGGCCGACAATGGCCTTCAGCAGGGTGGACTTGCCGGCGCCGTTGGGGCCGAGGATGGCGGTGAGCGAGCCGGGCGCAAAGCGGCCGCTGACATGATGCACCGCCGGATGACGGTCATAGGCGACCGTCACATCGGTGAGCCGGATTTCGCCTGGCAGCATCAGTCTGCTCCCAGGGCCCACCAGATCGCCGCCCAGAGCGCGGCGATCAGCGGCAGCAGCGCAGCCATGCGCAGGCCGATGCCGGCGGTGAGCACGGCAATCGGCAGATCGAAGGCTAGACGCTGGCGGGCCGGCCGCTGGGCGGCGGACCGATGGTGCTGGTGGTCGGGCATGGCGATGATCCTAGATGTTATCTTATAACATGCAGTATTCACCTCCCGTCAACCGCCATGCCCTAAACCGGTCACATTCCGCTGCCAAACCCGCCGCACCGGCCGGCTGGCCAGTCATTTCTGTGCAAAACCGAGTTCGATCCTCCATGGCCCGTTCGCCACGCCGCAGCAATCCGCAGAAGAAGTCCACCTCGGGCCGCGGCAAGCCGGGCAAGACTTCCGGTGGCCGGCTGAAACGGCTTTTCTCCTTCAACGCCTCCGGCAGCTGGCTTGGCCGGCTGGGCAGCCTGGCCCTGGTCGTCGGCATCTGGGGCTGCATCGCGGTCGGCGCGCTATTTGCCTGGTATGCCTATGACCTGCCCGATTTCGACGACCTCTATATCGTGGAGCGCAAAAGCTCGGTCACGCTGAAAGCCGCCGACGGCATGGTGCTGGCCACCTATGGCGACCTCTATGGCGAGCACCAGGCGCTGAAAGCCCTGCCGCCGCATCTGCCGCAGGCGCTGATCGCCACCGAGGACCGCCGTTTCTATTCGCATATCGGCATCGACCCGCTTGGCCTGGCGCGCGCGAGCTTCGCCAACCTGCGCGCCGGCCGCACCGTGCAGGGCGGCTCGACGCTGACGCAGCAGCTCGCCAAGAACGTCTTCCTCAGCCCGAACCGCACGCTGAAACGTAAGGTGCAGGAGCTGATGCTGGCCTTCCGGCTGGAGCAGAAATTCAGCAAGGATCAGATCCTGGAGATGTATCTCAACCGCGTCTATTTCGGCGCCGGCGCCTATGGCGTGGAAGCGGCGGCGCAACGTTATTTCGACAAGCCGGCAACGAAACTGACGCTGGGCGAGTCCGCCATGCTGGTCGGCCTGCTGAAGGCGCCGTCGAAACTGGCGCCGACCGGCAATATCAAATCGGCGCAGAGCCGCGCCGCGCAGGTGCTGCGCAACATGGCGGCTGCCGGTTTCATCACTTCCGAAACGGCCGAGGCGGCGATTGCCAGGCCGACGCAGCTGGCACGCTCGCGCCTGCCGCTGCCCAATGCGCGCTACTTCGCCGACTGGGCCATCGAGGAAGTCTACCAGCTGGTCGGCCGCGACCATGCCGATCTGACCGTCTACACCACGCTCGACAGCCGCCTGCAGGGTGGCGCCGAACGCTCGATCGACACCCTGATGGATCGCGAGGCCGAGAAGCAGGATGTCGGACAGGCCGCGCTGGTGGCGCTGGCGCCCGACGGCGCGGTGCGCGCCATGGTCGGCGGCCGCGACTATCTCGACAGCAGCTTCAATCGTGCGACGCAAGCCCGCAGGCAGCCCGGCTCGGCCTTCAAACCGATCGTCTTCCTGACCGCGCTGGAACAGGGCATCCGGCCCGACGATCAGTTCGTCGACGGACCGGTTGATATCAGCGGCTGGAAGCCGCGCAATTACGACGGCCAGTATCACGGCACCATGACGATGCGCGAGGCAGTGGCCCGCTCGATCAATACCATCGCGGTGCAGGTGGATGAAAAGGTCGGCCGCGAGAAGGTGATCGAGACGGCACGCCGCCTGGGGATAACCAGCGACCTGAAACCGCATCCCTCGCTGGCGCTCGGCGCCTTCGAAGTGGGCGTGCTGGAGCTGACCGCCGCATATGCCGCTTTCGTCAACGGCGGTTATGCGATACAGCCTTACGGTGTTCTGGAAATCCGCGACAGTCAGAACAGGGTGCTGTTCCGTCGCCAGACCGGGGGAGCTTACGCGCATATGATCGGCAGCGAAGTGCTGGGCGATCTCAACGACCTGCTGCGCGGCGTGGTCGAACGTGGCACCGGTCGCGCCGCCCAGATCGGCCGGCCGGTCGCCGGCAAGACCGGCACGACCTCGGATTACCGCGATGCCTGGTTCATCGGCTATACGCCGGACCTGATCTCCACCGTCTGGGTCGGCAACGACGACAATTCGCCGACCAGAAAGGTGAGCGGCGCCGGTCTGCCCGCCCAGATCTGGAAAAGCTTCATGGCCGATGCCCTGAAAGGCCGTGCGGTCAGCGACCTGCCGCAGGCGCCAAGCCGCAATTTCAGCCTGCCCTCGCTGTGGGACCGCATCGTCGGCAGCTTCGGCGGCGGCAGCCCGGCCCAAGCGCATCAGGCCGCACCGGTCCCGCCCCCGCCCCGCAGCACGATCGAGCCGGCGGCGCCGCCCCCCAACGAAATGGCACCGAATACACAGCCGAGCACCGAGCCGCAGATGATCTGGCAGGTCGGTCCGCAGCCGGTGGGCCGGTAATGCGGCGGTGGCTGGCGTCCCTGCTGTTCGTCTTCGGCCTCTGCGCGTCGGCGCAGGCGGCCGAGGGTGTGGTCAGTCAGCAGGTCAGCTTCACCTCCAATGACGGCAGCGTGCTGGCCGGCACGCTCACCCTGCCGGCCGGAACGACCGAGCGCGTCCCCGCCCTGGTGCTGCTGCAGGGCAGCGGACCGACCAACCGCGACGGCAACCAGCCGCCGGTATTGCGCACCGACCTGCTGCGCCAGATCGCCGAAGGCCTGGCACGGAAGGGCATCGCCACGCTGCGCTACGACAAGCGCGGCATGCATGCCAATGCCGCCGGCCGGCCAGCCGATCCGGCCGACTATGCCGCCTATTTCAACTGGGGCCATTTCGTCGACGACGCCTATGCAGCCTATGCCTTCCTGCGCGCGCAACCCGGCGTCGACCTGCACAAGACCGGCCTGCTCGGTCACTCCGAAGGCGGCACCATCGCGCTCGACCTCAGCAGCCGCCTGCAGGCCGGGGAGAAGCCGGCCTTCCTGATCCTGATGGCAACCGCGGGCCGCCGGCTCGATGTGATCGTGCGCGAACAGCTCGACCGCCAGCTCGGCAGCCTCAAACCCGGGCAGAAGCGCGCCTTCCTGGCCGAGAACGATCGCATCTCGCAGGCGATCCGCGATACCGGGACGGTGCCGGCGAAACTGCCGCAGGCGCTGAACGGACTGTACCCGTCTTACAGCGGGCCGTTCTGGCAAGCGCAGCTCAAGCTCGACCCGGCCGAACTGGCCCAGCGCTATCCGGGGCCGGTGCTGCTGGTGCAGGGCGATGCCGATATCCAGGTCTCGGCCCAGCGCGATGCGGTGGCGCTGGACCGCGCCCTGCAGAAACGCAGCGAGGACGACCACACCCTGATCCTGCTGCCGCGCACCAGCCACAATCTGAAACCGCTGCAGGACGACAAGGATTCGGGTATCGAAGGCGAGATCGATCCCACGCTGACCGACCGCATTGCCACCTGGCTGCTGAGCAAGCTCGCGCCCTAGACGGCCGCGCCAGACCGCCGGATCAGCAGCAGATAGCTGAGCAGCGTCGCCACGCCCATGGCGGCGACGGCGATACTGAGCGGCAGCGCCGTGTCATTCAGCGCATGGCCGACGGCGATGCCGGTGACAGCGGCGACGCTCATCTGCACGAAGCCCATCAAAGAAGCGGCGGCACCGGCCATATGGGCGAAGGGCTGCAGTCCGCCGGCCTGGCCCTGCGGCATGGTGAGACCGACCCCCATGGTGAACAGCATCATCGGGCCGATCAGGCTGAACCAGTGCCAGCCGCCACCCGCCATCCAGGCCAGCAGCTGCAGCAGTCCCATGCCCAGGCCACCCAGCGCGCAGAGGCCGGCGCCAAGCAGCAGCATGCGATCGACGCCAAACCGGTGCGTCAGCCGCGTGCCGATAAAGCCGCCGCAGATATAGCCGACCACGATCAGCAGGAAGCAGTAGCCGAACATCGTCTCGTCGACGCCGAAGACCACACGCAGCGTAAACGACGAGCCGGAGATAAAGGCGAACATGCCGCCATAGGAAAAGGCAACGCAGGCGACATAACCGCGGAAGCCTGCATGCCGCGCCAGCGTGGCGAAGTTATGCAGCATCGGGCCGATGCGGGTGGCCAGCGGATTGCGGCGCTGGTTGCTCTCGGGCAGGAAGACCAGCACGCAGAAACCGAAGATGCCGCCCGCCGCCGCCATGGCGAGGAAGTTGGCCTGCCAGCCGAACCAGCTGTGCAGATAGCCGCCCAGGATCGGTGCCACCGCCGGGGTCAGGCCCAGCACCATCGCCATCATCGACAGGGCCTGGGCGGCGGTGGCACCCTCGAACAGGTCTCGCGCAATCGCACGTCCCAGCACCACCCCGGCACAGGCGCCGAGCGCCTGGCCGAAACGCCACAGGATCAGCCATTCGATGCTGCCGGCAAAAACGCAACCGATCGAGGCCAGCGTATAGAGCGCCACCCCGGCCAGCAGCACCGGGCGGCGGCCGAAGCGGTCGGAGAGCGGGCCGTAGACCAGCTGCATCAATGCGAAACCGGCGAGAAAGACACTGAGCGTGAGTTGCACGGTGGCAGCGTCGGTGCCGAACAGCCCGATCAGCACCGGCAGCGACGGCAGATACATGTCGGTGCTGAGCGGCCCGAGCGCGATGGCGCAGCCGAGCAGAAAGACCAGGGCCGCAGAGTCGCGCGCCAGGGGTCGCAGCATCATTCTCACCCGTGCAGATGCAGGGCGGCACCGTGGCGGCGCAGCCAGGACCGGGCGGCGCGCAATTCGCTCTCGCTGCCGAGCAGGCGGGCGCAGAGCGACCAGAAGGCGACGCTGTGATCCATATGCTTCAGATGCGCCACTTCATGCGCCACCAGATAGCGGGCAATGGTCGGCGGCGCCAGCAGCAGACGCCAGGAGAAGGACAGGTTGCCATGCGCCGAGCAGCTGCCCCAGCGGCTCTGGGTGTCGCGCACGGTGACACGGCGGACGCTGACGCCGATCCCGGCCGCCATCTCGCGGGCTGCTGTGCCAAATTCCTCGCGCGCCCGGCGCTTGAGCCAGTCGCGCAGCCGGCGCGGCAGATGCTCGACCTGACCGGTGACATGGATTTCGCTCTCTTGTATCCAGACCCCACCACGCGCCGCCGGCCGGTGGCGGATCGTGTGCGGCGCACCATAAAGCGGCAGCACCGCCCCGTCCTGCCAGGGCTGGGTTTCCGGCCGTTCTTCCTGACGGGCCAGAATCCAGTCGACCTGTTCTGTCACGAATTGCTGCCCGGATTTCAGGCTTGCCCGAGTCGGCAGCACCAGGACCACCGAACCATCCCTGGGCATTACCCGCAACAGCATACGCCTGGCCCGGGAATCACGCTTTACGAGAAAGGGGAAGCTGCGCGCCCCGACGGTCAGGCTGTCCGGACCGATTTCCACAGGCGCAGAATAAGGCTTGGTCAATACCGGCCCCTTGTCATATAACCGTAACAAATCTTACGTGCGAACGTCATCGTAGGAACCATAAAAACGTCGGCCACCCCCGACTCAGGGCGGATTTCTTTAGCACTGGAGACTGAACAATGAAATCGACAGGGAAACTCGCGCGCGCCGCGTTCGCGCTGCTGGCTGGCACCGCTATTGCCTTCAGCGCCGGCGGCGCCTTGGCGCAGGCCAAGGATAATCGCATCGAGCTGCAGTGGTGGCATGCGATGACTGGCGCCCTGAACGAGCGCGTCAACGAAATCGCCGAAGGTTTCAACAAGGGCCAGGACAAGTACAAGATCGTTGCCGTCAACAAGGGCAGCTATCCGGAAACCCTGACCGCCGCCATGGCCGCCTTCCGGGCCGGCAAGGGCCCGCATATCGTGCAGGTCTTCGAAGTCGGCACCGGCACGATGATGGCCTCGCGCGCCGCGATCAAGCCGGTGTATGAGCTGATGGCCCAGAACGGCTACAAGTTCGACCCGGGTTCCTACATCAGTGCAGTGACCGGCTATTACAGCACCTCGGATGGCAAGATGCTGTCCTATCCGTTCAATTCCTCCACGCCGGTGATGTATTACAACAAGGATGCCTTCCAGAAGGCCGGCCTTGATCCGAACCAGCCGCCGAAGACCTGGCAGGAATTCGAGCCGATGCTGCGCAAGCTGAAGGCTTCGGGCAGCACCTGCCCGTTCCAGACCAACTGGCAGACCTGGGTGCAGCTGGAGAATTTCTCCGCGCTGCATAACGTGCCGTTTGCCACCAAGTCGAACGGCTTCGATGGCTTCGACACCGAGCTGAAATTCAACAGCCCGCTGCATGTCCGCCACATCACCACGCTCGCCGGCTGGATGAAAGAAGGCCTGATGGTGTATGGCGGCCGCAAGAACGAGGCGAACGCCAAGTTCGTTTCGGGCGAATGCGCCATCCATATGGAAAGCTCGGCCGGTTACGCCACCTTCGCCCGCGGCGCCAAGTTCAAGTGGGGCATCGCGATGCTGCCCTATTACAGCGACGTTCAGGGCGCCCCGCAGAACTCGATCATCGGCGGCGCTTCGCTCTGGGTTCTGGGCAAGCACAAGGCCGAAGAATACAAGGGCGTTGCCCAGTTCTTCGACTACCTGACCTCGACCGAGAATCAGGTCTGGTGGCACAAGAATACCGGCTACCTGCCGATCACCCCGATGTCCTATGAAGCCACCAAGCAGCAGGGCTTCTATGCGGCCAATCCGGGCACCGATACCTCGGTGCAGCAGATGATGCTGAAGCCGCCGACCAACAACTCCAAGGGCCTGCGCCTGGGCAACTTCGTCCAGATCCGCGATGTGATGGACGAGGAGCTGGAAGCGGTCTGGTCGGGCAAGAAATCGCCCAAGGAAGCCCTCGACACTGCCGTGGAGCGTGGCAACCGCCTGCTCCGCCAGTTCGAGCGCGACGCCAAGCGCTCATAATGAGCTGATTCGGTCCTCTTAACGGAAGCCCGCGCCTTGACTTTGTAAGGCGCGGGCTTTTCTTTGGCGCCCCATGGAAAAACGTGTCGTCTTTCAAAATCGCTATCTGCCCTATCTGCTGATCGCTCCGCAGATCGCGATCACCATTGTCTTCTTCTTCTGGCCGGCCAGTCAGGCGGTCGTGCAGTCGGTGCTGCGCGAGGATGCTTTCGGCACCCGCAGCTATTTCGTCGGCATGGAGAATTTCCTCGCCCTGTTCGAGGATGAGTACTACCTGAACTCCTTCAAGATCACCGCCCTGTTCAGCACGCTGGTCACCACGATCGGCCTGTCGCTCTCGCTGCTGCTCGCGGTCACCGCCGACCGCCTGGTGCGCGGCACCACCGCCTACAAAACCCTGCTGATCTGGCCCTATGCCGTGGCGCCCGCCGTGGCCGGCGCGCTCTGGGGCTTCGTCTTCCTGCCCGGCCCGGGCATCTTCGCCTGGCTGCTGCTGCAGGCAGGCGTCGACTGGAACTTCCACCTGAACGGCAACCAGGCGATGTTCGTCGTCGTCGTCGCCGCCACCTGGAAGCAGATCTCCTACAATTTCCTGTTCTTCCTGGCAGGCCTGCAGTCGATCCCGAAATCGCTGATCGAAGCGGCCGCCATCGACGGCGCCGGCCCGATCCGCCGCTTCTGGAGCGTGGTTTTCCCGCTGCTGTCGCCCACCCTGTTCTTCCTCGTCGTCGTCAACGTGGTCTACGCCTTCTTCGAAACCTTCGGCGTGATCCATTCGCTGACCCGCGGCGGCCCGGCCAAGAGCACGGAAATCCTGGTCTACAAGGTCTGGTATGACGGCTTCGAGGCGCAGGATCTCGGCGGTTCGGCCGCCCAGTCGGTGATCCTGATGGCCATCGTGATCGGCCTGACCGTAATCCAGTTCCGCTACATCGAGCGCAAGGTTCACTACTGATGATCGAGCGCCGCCCCGTTGCCAATGCCTTCGGTCACCTGATGCTGGTGGCGATGATTATCATCGTTGCCTTCCCGATCTATCTGGCCGTGGTCGCCGCCTCGCATACGATCCAGGATGTGTCGCAGACGCCTATGCCGCTGCTGCCCGGCGCCGAGCTGCTGACCAATACCGCGCGCGCCCTGTTCGACGGCCCGCAGCTGGTCGGCGTCAGTGGCGCGACCCCGGCCATCGTGCTGATGATGAACAGCCTGATCATGGCGATTGCGATTGCCGTCGGCAAAATCATCATTTCGCTGCTGTCGGCCTTCGCCATCGTCTACTTCCGCTTCCCGCTGAAGAATTTCTTCTTCTGGATGATCTTCATCACCCTGATGCTGCCAGTCGAGGTGCGCATCATTCCGACCTACAAGATCGTCGCCGATCTCGGCCTGCTGGATACCTATACCGGCCTGGTGCTGCCGCTGATCGCCTCGGCCACCGCCACCTTCCTGTTCCGCCAGTTCTTCATGACGGTGCCGGACGAGCTGGTGGAGGCCGCCCGCATCGACGGCGCCGGCCCGATGCGCTTCTTCTGGGACATCCTGGTGCCGCTGACCCGCACCAGCATCGCGGCGATGTTCGTGATCCAGTTCATCTACGGCTGGAACCAGTATCTCTGGCCGCTGCTGATCGCATCGGATTACAAATATCAGACTATCGTGCTGGCGATCGGCCGCCTGATCCGGGCGCCTGACGCCTTCTATGAATGGCCGGTGATCATGGGCATGGCCGTGCTGGCCCTGCTCCCGCCGGTGCTGGTCGTGGTGCTGATGCAGCGCTGGTTCGTCAAAGGTCTTGTTGAAACGGAAAAGTGAGCGCCCTCATGGCGAAGGTGACGCTGAAAAGCGTAAAGAAGAACTACGGCCCGGTTAAGGCCATCCATGGTGTCGACATGGAAATCGCCGATGGCGAATTCATCGTCATCGTCGGCCCATCCGGCTGCGGCAAGTCAACCCTGTTGCGCATGATCGCCGGGCTGGAGGCCATTACCGAAGGCGAGATCGTGATCGGCGACCGCGTGGTCAACGATATCGAGCCGGCCGATCGCGACATCGCCATGGTGTTCCAGAATTATGCGCTCTATCCGCATATGAGCGTGCACCAGAACATGTCCTATGGCCTGCGTATCCGTGGCATGGACAAGGCCAATATCGAAAAGCGCGTGCAGCGCGCCGCCGAAATCCTGCAGCTGCAGCCCTACCTGCAGCGCAAGCCGCGCGAACTGTCGGGCGGCCAGCGCCAGCGCGTCGCCATGGGCCGCGCCATCGTGCGCGAACCGAGCGTCTTCCTGTTCGACGAACCGCTGTCCAACCTGGATGCCAAGCTGCGCGTTCAGATGCGTCTGGAGATCAAGCGCCTGCACCAGCAGCTCGGCGTCACCTCGATCTATGTGACCCATGACCAGGTCGAGGCGATGACGCTCGCCGACCGCCTGGTGGTGATGAATCAGGGCCGCGCCGACCAGATCGGCTCCCCCTTCGATGTCTACGGCAATCCGGCTACCACCTATGTCGGCGGCTTCATCGGCTCGCCGGCGATGAATTTCCTTTCATGCCGGGTCGAAACCGGTACTGGCGGACCGAAAGCCGTGCTGGCTGACGGCACGGCCCTGATGCTGCCCGCCGAGTGGACGCCGCCGGCCGGCAATTACACGATCGGCATCCGCCCGGAAACCATGCGCATCGCCCGGCCGGGCGAGACGGCGCAGCTGCATCTCAATGTCGATGTGGCGGAAGAACTGGGCGCAGACACCCTGCTGCACGGCAAACTCGGCGATGAAGACCTGGTCGCGCGGGTGCCCAGCCATGCCGGTTATCACGACCATTCCCGTCCGGGCCTGATGATCGATATCGCCCGCGCGCATCTGTTCGATCCGGAAAGCGGCCTGCGTATCGCCTTGTAAAGCGGCAGTGAAAGCTTAATAGAGCTGGATAGCGCCGAGATAGGATCCGGACGAATTCAGATTCGGCCGGGCCTCTTCGGCCGTACGGCTGAGGGCGGTGCAACTATAGGTCGCCCGCACCGGTGCCGAGATCGAGCAGGAATACAGGTCAGCCTGGTTGTAGAAAAGCCGCGGGTCGCTGCAGTGTTTCTGCACCAGCGCCAGAATCTGCTCCGGCTTGTGGCTCAGCCGGTTATAGCAGAGGGAAAAATACGGCCGCCCGGTTACCGAATTATTGCTGGTCGGCAGCAGGCCGGTTTCGAACCGTCCGGAATCGCCAGGCTGCGCGCGGCCCAGCATATACGGCTCGCTGGAAACGATGCCGCAGCCAGCAAGTCCAAGCAGCAGGCCCGCGACCAGGCTGCGCCGAAAAGATGTTCCCGTCCCGACCATGGCGCCACTTTGCCGCGTCATACCGATAACGGCAAGCCCGGCCCTGACAAAACCGCCCGGTTTCAGGCATAATTGAAAGCGGAATAGCCTGATCTGCCAACACAATCCTGGAGATGTGATGTCGTGGCGCGGCAAGCCGGTGATTGTCACCGGGGGTATGGGGTTCATCGGGTCCAATCTGGTCCGTCGCCTGATCGATGCCGGAGCGACCGTCACCGTGATCGATCGCATGCTGGCGCAGTATGGCGCCAACCCCTTCAATCTGTCCGGCCTGCAGCCCGAACTGATCGAGGCCGATATCGGTGCAGAAGCGGCGATCTTCGAGGCGATCGGCAAGGCGGCGGTGATCTTCAATTTCGCCGGCCAGACCTCGCATATGGATTCGATGAAACAGCCGCTCGAAGACCTGCGGCTGAACCAGGAAGCCAACCTGCGATTCCTCGAACTGGTGCGCCGGGTCAATCCGCAGGTACGCCTGATCTTCAGCTCGACGCGCCAGTTCTACGGCCCGCCGCATTACCTGCCGGTCGACGAGAAGCATCCGATTGCGCCGCCCGACATCAACGGCATCCACAAATATGCCGCCGAGTCCTATCACATGCTGTATGCGCGGGTGCATGGCATGCGTACCACCGCGCTGCGCCTGACCAATGTGTTCGGCCCGCGCATGCGCATCCGCGACGCCAAGCAGACCTTTCTCGGCATCTGGATCCGCCATGTCATCGAGAACAGCCGCTTCGAGGTCTGGGGCGGCGAACAGAAGCGTGATTTCACCTTCGTCGACGATATGGTCGATGCCGCTTTTCTGGCTGCCGAGACCGAAGCGACCGTCGGCCAAATCTACAATATCGGCGGCTGCCCGCCGATGTCGCTGCTGGAACTGGCCGAACTGCTGATCAGAACCGGCGGCGGCGGCGGGTTCGAACGCAAGGAATTTCCCGCCGAGCGCAAGAAGATCGATATCGGTGATTATGTGGCTGACGATACCGCCTTCCGTACCGCGACCGGCTGGCAGCCAAAAACCGCGCTGGCCGATGGACTGAAACAGACCATCGCCTTTTATCGCGCTCACGCTGCGCATTACCTGTGAGCCTCTTATCCGTGAGACCGGCATGATTCCCCAGACCAATCCCAAAGCCGCCTATCTGGCACAGCGCGATGCCATTGACGCCGCGATCCGTCGTGTGCTGGAAAACGGCTGGTATATCCAGGGTGAAGAGGTCGCCGCCTTCGAACGCGACTTCGCCGCCTATGCTGACGCCAGGCATGCCGTGGCCTGCGCCAGTGGCACCGATGCGCTGATCCTAGCGCTGCGCGCCCTGGGCATCGGCCCGGGCGACGCGGTGATTACCGTGTCGCATACCGCGGTGGCCACCGTGGCCGCCATCGAGCTGGCCGGCGCGACGCCGGTGCTGGTGGATACCGACGAATACTGGACCATGGCCCCGGCCGCCCTGGAGGCGGTACTGAAAGACTGGCCAGCCGGGGCACCCGGGCCCAAGGCGGTGATCCCGGTGCATCTCTACGGCCAGCCAGCGGCGATGCCGGAGATCGCCGCGATTACCGAACGGCATGGCCTGATCCTGCTGGAAGACAATGCCCAGGCCCATGGCGCCACACTGAATGGCCGCATGGTCGGACACTGGGGCAAGGCCGCGGCCTATAGCCTGTATCCGACCAAGAATCTTGGCGCCATCGGCGATGGCGGCATCGTCACCACGGATAACGACGGGGTGGCCGATACGCTGCGGGCGCTGCGCGAATATGGCTGGCGCGAGCGCTATATCAGCGCCATCGCCGGCATGAACAGCCGGCTCGATCCGCTGCAGGCGGCCATCCTTCGGGTGAAACTCGGCGCGCTGCCGGCAGACACCGAGCGTCGTCGCGCGATCGCCGCGCGCTACTCCGCCGGCCTCGCCGGACTGTCGGGCCTTGGCCTGCCGAAAATCCGCGCCGGCGCGGCCCCGGTCTATCATCTCTATGTCATCGATGCCGGCTCGCGTCGCAACGAGCTGCAGGCGAAGCTGAAGGAAAGGGGCGTCGGCACGCTGATCCATTATCCCGTGCCGGTGCATCTGCAGCCGGCCTATCTGGGCAAGATCGCGCTTGGGCCAGGTGGTCTGCCCAATACCGAGCGAGCGGCAAAGAGCGTGCTCAGCCTGCCGCTGTTCCCGCAGCTGCCGGATGCCGATGTGGATATGGTGATCGCCGCGGTAAAGGCGGCCTGGACGTCCTGATCAGGCCGTACGGGTGATCAGGAAGACGCCGGCGCAGACCAGGGCGATGCCCGCGAGCTTCGACATCGTCAGCGCCTCGCCGTAAAGCCAGAAGCCGAGCAGCGCAACCAGAACGTAGGACAGCGATACGCTCGGAAAGGCGATCGAGACCGGTATCCTGCGCAGGGCATACATGTAGCTGAACGCCGCTGTGCCGTAGAGCATCAGGCCGATGATTGATTGCGGCGCCAGCAGCTGCTGCAGCAGGGTTTCGCCGCTGGCACCGGCCTTCAGCATCAGCTGGCCGGCAAGGCCGAGCAGGATGCTGACGCCAAGAGCCACATAATACCAGGTCATGCTCTAGTCTTTCTTTTCGGTCTGCACGGCGCGCGCATTGCGCTCCACGTCGCGCACGACGAATTGCGGCTTCCGGTTCACGGTCAGGAACAACCGGCCGAGATATTCGCCGACCAGGCCCAGCATGATGAGCTGCACACCGGCCAGCAGCAGGATGGCCGCCATCACCGAGGCATAGCCCTGCGGCGTGTGGCCGCTCAGGGCCTCGATCAGGATGATCAGGAAAACCAGCAGACCAAGCCCGGCCATGACGAAACCGACCAGAGTGCCGATGCGCAGCGGCATCACCGAGAAATTCAGGAACATTGACATGAACAGCCGCACCAGGCGGCGGATCGTGTAGTTGCTGCGGCCCTCGGCACGGGCCAGGTGCTGCACCTCCAGCCGGCCGATATTCTGCGTCACCTGCATG
Source organism: Ferrovibrio sp. (assembly GCF_025869515.1). Taxonomy (GTDB): domain Bacteria; phylum Pseudomonadota; class Alphaproteobacteria; order Ferrovibrionales; family Ferrovibrionaceae; genus Ferrovibrio. The sequence goes on along the minus strand of NZ_JAOZVR010000094.1, from coordinate 32,736 downwards.
ATCAGGCCGTCCACATAGGGAAACGGTCCGGTATGGGCGAGGATGCTGCGGGCGACGAAAGCGCTCATGCAGCGGAAGCTGGAGAGATACAGCCCTTTCGGCTTGTCGAGCAGATGGTCGGCGCACCAGTTGGTGAAGCGGCTGCCCAGGTTGCGCCAGGCGGCATGCTGCTTGTCGGCATAGTAGGTGTAGACGACGTCGTAGCTGTTATCCCTGGCATAACGCCACAGCCGCACCACTTCTTCGGGCGGGTTCTGCAGATCGTCATCCATGTTGATGATATACGCGCCGCGGGCATGGCTCAGGCCGGCCATCACTGCATTATGCTCACCAAAATTGCGCGCGAGATTCACAACGGTCAGCGCCACGGCATTCTTCCGGCACAAATCACGGCAGACATCGAGCGAATTGTCCGGGCTGCAGTCGTTGACCAGCACGATCTCCAGACCACCTGGCACCTCCAGCCGGGCCAGCGCCTCGACCAGCACCGGCACGCTGACGGCACCGTTATAGACCGGCACCACGATCGACAGGGCAAAAGCCGGGACCGGGACCTGGGTCGGTGCATTGCCCGTCTCGTTGATGATCTCGCCCTGCATGATCGCCTGCCTCATGGTTTTCTTGCCTCGATCCAGACCGAGCCGCCGAAGGGCAGCCGCAATCCGAAACCGGCGAGGTGCCGTTCCAGCGCCGTCACGGCGAAGAACAACCGGTCCTGCCAGACCGGAAAAGGCCGCACATCGCTGCCCTCGCCGCTGCCGGCCCCGGCCGCCAGCCGGTGCAGCAGCATTAGCGGAAACAGCAGGCTGTTCCAATAGCCGCCGGAAACCGCCGTAAAGCCTGCCGCCGCGACTTTGGCCCGCGCCTGCCCCGCGGTATAGCGCCGCAGGTTATGGACATGGGCATCATGCGCGGAGGCCATCCACTGATAGGCTGGCAGGTTGAGCAGCAGGCTGCCGCCGGGCTTCAGGCAGCGATAAAATTCCGCCAGCGCGGCCGCTTCATCGACACCGGCATGGCAGAGCACGTCGGCGCTCACCACCGCATCAAAGCTGGCCGATTCATAGGGCAGCGCATTCACCGTTCCGACCTGAACCGCCGAACCGGCACCAGGCGGCAGCTTGCCGCGTGCCAGTTCGGCCGCCTCGGCATCGAATTCAAGGCCGTGCAGGACGAGATCGGGCCGCATGGCCGACAAACGCGCCAGCAGCCCGCCGGTGCCGCAGCCGGCATCCAGCAGCCGGGCACCGGCCGGCAGCGCCAGGCGCTCCAGCCGGGCCAGCAGGGCGGCATGCAGGGCGCGATACCACCACATGGTCGCCTCCAACATCGCCATCCGGTGGTATTCCGCCCGTTCCATGCCCGATTCCCGGTTTTCCAATTGATTTCTACGTAAGCGAATGATTTACCAAGACCGCCCTAGGTTAGGCCAGTCCGGATTGCCGACGGTCAAGATGAACAAGAACTACAACCCTCAGGATACCGTGCTGCGGCGCGGATGGGACTGGCCGCGCCTGCTGCACGGCCTGGTGCTGGCCGTCTGCACCCTCTGGCTTGTCGGCTATTTCTTCCCGCCGATCAATCACGATACCGCGGTCCTGCTCTATATCTCGAAGGCTTGGCTGGGCGGCGCCCGGCTCTATATCGATGCCATCGACATCAACACGCCGCTGGTCTTCGTCGTCCATCTCCTGCCGGAAGCTATCGCCAGGGTGACCGGCATCCAGGGCACCACAGTGCTGGTCGCCTTGCTCGGCCTGGGCATCGCCGGTTCCTTCATAACCTGCCGCAAGGTGCTGGCCGCCAGCCTCGATCCGGCGCATGCCACGGCCGATGCCCTGCTGCCACTGCTGCTGCTGTTCCTGCTGATCGTCTATCCCAACAACATGTTCGCTCAGCGTGAACACATGATGCTGGTGCTGACGATGCCCTATCTGCTGGTGGCCAGTGGACGTGCCGACGGCGAGGCCCTGTCGACGCGACTGAAGATCGCCACCGGCATCATGGCCGGCGTGGGTTTTGCCATGAAGCCGTATTTCCTGGCGATGCCGTTATTCGTCGAACTCTATGTCGCCAGCCAGCTGACCCTGCGGCGCAGTCTGGCCGACCCCGCACCCTGGTCGGTCTTCGCCGTCTGCGTCGCCCATGCGCTGTTCGCCATCATCGTCACGCCGGAATATTTCACCATCGCCCTGCCGCTGGCCCGCGCCTTCTATAGCGAGGTCAGCCAGTGGAGCATGATCGACCTGGCGCTCAGCGCCAACCTCGGCCCGCCGACCTTCATCCTGCCGCTGCTCGGCATCGCCGCCTTCCTGGCGGTCCGCTCGCATATGGCGCGCATCATTTTCCTGGCCGGCATCGGCGGCCTGCTTTCGGGCTATGCCCAGGGCAAGGGCTGGCCCTATCACGCCCTGCCGGCCCAGGCGCTCACCCTGCTGCTGGCCGGCGTGATCATCGCCCATGTGATGGACCATGTCGTCTGGCCCAAACGCAGCGACAACCGCCCGGCCAAGCTGTTCGCCGCCGCATTAATGCTGCTGGTGTTCTATCAGGAAGGTCTGCACAGCCGGCCCTTCTTCAAGCAGCTGGAATACAGCGGTTCCGAGCTGCAGCGACTGATGCATGTAGTGAAGCAGGAAGCGCGCAACGACCGAATGCTGGTGCTGTCGCCCGGTATCTATCCGCATTTCCCGCTGATCAATTATCTCAACATGAAAATGACGATGCGCTTCGAGAGCATGTGGCTGCTGCAGGGCGCCTATGCCGACTGCCAGGAGCTGGCGCCGCTGTACAACCCGCCGGACGCGATGAGCCGGGCCGAGGAATTCGTCTTCCGCAGCGTGGCCGAGGATTTCTACAAGAAGAAGCCGTCGCTGCTGATCGTCGACAATGTGCCCGGCATTCCGCGTTGCCAGGGCGAGGCGTTCAACTATCTAGATTACTTCTCGCGCAACCCGCTGTTCGCCAAGCGGTTCGAGGACTACGACCGCGCGCTCGACCTCGACCGCTACACGATCTACCGTCGGCGCGACACCGCCCACTGAGGCCGGTCAGAACCCTTTATACGTGGAAGCTCTCGCCGCAGCCGCAGCGGCCTTTTTCATTGGGATTGCGGAACACGAAGCCGGACTGCAGCTTGTCTTCCTCCCAGTCGATCTCGGTGCCGAAGATATACATCTGCGCCTTGGCCTCGATCAGGACGGTGACACCCTTGTCCTCGACCACCTCGTCGAATTTCTCTTTCTCGGTGGCATACTGGATATCGTAGGAGAAGCCCGAGCAGCCCTTGGTCTTGATCGCGATGCGCAGGCCGAGCACCGGCTTGTCCGACTGCGCGATCAGCGTGCGCACCCGCTCCGCCGCCGCATCGGTCAGCGTGACCGGCTTGAAAGCCGGCCGGGTCGTTGCTGTCGTGGTTTCGGTCGTCGCCATTACATCACACCCAGTTCAAGCCGGGCCGCCTCGGACATATGCTCCGGGCCCCACGGCGGATCCCACACGACATCGATGGTCACCTCGCCGACGCCAGGGATGGAGCGGGTCTTCTGCTCCACCTCGGCAGGCATCGACTGGGCGGCCGGACAATTCGGCGAGGTCAGCGTCATGTCGATCTGGACATCCCGCGCCTCGTTGACCTCGACCTTGTATATAAGGCCCAATTCGTAAATGTTAACCGGTATTTCGGGGTCATAGACGGTCTTGATCGTCTCGATGACCTGTTCGCGCAACTCATCCAGGCTCCCAGACGCCTGGTTCTGGCCCGCTTCCGCCTTGTTTTCCGTGCCGGACGCCGACATCAGCCAAAAATCTCCCTGACCCGCCGCAGACCGGCGCACAGCGCATCGATCTCGGCCCGCGTGTTGTACATCCCGAAACTGGCCCGCACCGTGGCCGGCACGCCGAACCGCTCCATCAGCGGATGGGCGCAATGCTGGCCGACCCGGACCGCGATACCCTCGCGGTCAAGGATAGTGCCGATATCGTGCGGGTGAATGCCCTCCAGCACAAAAGACATCACACCGGCCTTGTGCCCGGCGGTGCCGATGATGCGCAGCGAATTGATCGCCGAAAGCTTTTCGGTGGCATAGGCGGTCAGGTCCGCCTCATGGGCGGCAATTGCCTCCAGGCCGATCGACTGCACGTAGTCGATGGCGGCACCCAGCCCCACGGCCTCGACGAAGGCCGGCGTGCCGGCCTCGAAACGGTGCGGAATGTCGTTGTATTCGGTCTTCTCGAAGCTGACCGACAGGATCATGTCGCCGCCGCCCTGCCAGGGCGGCATACCCTCCAGGATATCGGCCTTGGCGTAGAGCACACCGATACCGGTGGGGCCATAGAGCTTGTGGCCGGTGAAGACGTAAAAATCGGCATCCAGCGCCTTCACATCCACCGGCATGTGCTGCACGGCCTGGCTGCCGTCGATCAGCACCTTGACACCCTTCTCATGGGCGGTGCGGATCACATCGGCCACCGGCAGGATAGTGCCCAGTGTGTTGGAAACATGGGCCAGCGCGATCAGCTTCGTCTTCGGGCCGATCAGCTTGACGAACTCGTCCCAGATCAGCTCGCCGCGGTCGTTGATCGGCGCGACTTTCAGCACGACGCCGTAGCGCTCACCCAGGATCTGCCAGGGCACGATATTGGCGTGATGCTCCAGATGGGTGATCAGCACCTCGTCGCCGGCCTTCAGATTCTTCCAACCCCAGCTATGGGCGACCAGGTTGATCGCCTCGGTGGCATTGCGGGTGAAGACGATTTCGCGGGTATCCTGCGTGCCGATGAAATGCGCGATCTTCTCGCGCGCCTTTTCATAGGCATCGGTGGCCTGCTGGCTCAGGCTGTAGATGCCGCGATGCACATTGGCGTAAGTGTGTTCGTACATCCGCGTCATGGCGTCGAGTACCGCACGCGGCTTCTGGGCGCTGGCGCCGCTGTCGAGAAACACCAGCGGCTTGCCGTAGACCTTTTCCGACAAGATCGGGAAATCGGCGCGGATGCGCTCGATGTCGAAACCGGAATCCTGGCTCTTCGGAAGCGCGCTCATGCCGCGGCTCCCTTTTCAGCCAGCCAGACTTCGACGAACTCTTCGACATGATCGCGCAGCGCGCCTTCGGGCACCGCTGACACCACCTCATAGGCAAAGCCGCTGAGCAGCAGGCGGCGGGCTTCCGCCGCCGGGATGCCGCGCGCCTGCATGTAGAACATCTGCTGGGCATCGACATCGCCGATCGACGCGCCGTGGCTGCATTTCACGTCGTCGGCGAGGATTTCCAGTTCGGGCTTGGTGTCGATCTGCGCCCGGTCGGCCAGCAGCAGGGTGCGGCTGAGCTGCTGCGCATCCGTCTTCTGTGCATGGGGGGCAACGCGAATGCCGCCCTGGAACACCGCATGGCCCGCGTCATCCACCACATGCTTGAACAGCTGGTTGCTGCGGCAGTCGGGCACGGCATGATGCAGGAACAGGGTATGATCCAGATGCGCCTTGCCGCGCGCCAGCACCAGACCCTGGATATCGGCCTCGGCAGCGCCGCCGGCAAAAGTGACATGCAGCTCGTGACGGGCGAGGGCCGCGCCGGCCTGCACGGAGGCATGGGCGTAGCGCGCGCCGGCGCCGATGGAGACCTGGCCGAGCGCGGCATGATAGGCGGACGCATTCTCGCCCTGCAGACGGATATGACTCAGCCTGGCGCCCTCACCCACCGCGACATGGGCAAACACGTTGGTCCAGCCCGGGGCGGCAATACCGCCATCACGATAGCTTTCCAGCACGGTGGCCCGCGCGTTGCGGCCGAGCCGGATCAGATGACGCAGGTTGACCAGCGCGGGGACGCCGAAGGCGAGAATCTCGACCGGCTGTTCCAGCACCACGCCATCGTCGAGCAACAGCACTACCCCATCGCTGGCCAGTGCGGCATTCAGTTCACTCAACGATACTGCGCGGTCGGTGCCGGCGGCAGCCAGCACATCGCTCAGTGCGGTATTGGCCGCACTGAGCGGCAGCAGTGTTACGCCCCTGGGCAGGGTACCGATCCTCGACGCAGCGGCATCGAAGCGGCCGTTGACGAAGACCAGACGATAACTGTCCGCATCCAGTGTCGCCGCCTTCAGGCGGGCGGCATCGACGCCACCTTCATTCGCCGGCGGCGACCAACTCTGGCGCTCCAGCGCATTCAGACCGGTGAATTTCCAGCTTTCCAGCTTGTGGTTCGGCAGGCCGAGGCGACGGAAAACCTCCAGCGCCGCCGTGCGGCGTGCGGCCACGGCGGGTGTTCTGGCGCCCGGCAGGCCTGCGGCGGCAGCCTGGTAGACGCCGGCAAGCTGGTCGATGAAGGGGACAGCCGACATCACCTGATCCTTACGCCGCATCCGCGATAATGTCGGCATAGCCCTTGGCCTCGAGTTCGAGCGCCAGGTCCTTGCCGCCGGTCTTGATGATGCGGCCGCCGGCCAGCACATGCACCACATCGGGCACGATGTAATCCAGCAGGCGCTGGTAATGCGTGATCACCAGCGCCGAACGCTCCGGGCCGCGCAGTGCATTGACGCCCTCGGCCACGATCTTCAGTGCATCGATATCCAGGCCGGAATCGGTTTCGTCCAGAATCGCCAGCGTGGGCTCCAGCATCAGCATCTGGAATACCTCGTTGCGTTTCTTCTCGCCGCCGGAGAAACCCATATTGACGGCGCGCTGCAGGAACTTCTCGTCCATCTGCAGCTGCTTCATCTTGGCCTTGGCAGTCTTGAGGAAGGTCATGGCGTCCATATCGGCCAGGCCCCTGTGCTTGCGCACGGCATTCACCGCCGAGCGCAGAAAAGTGGCATTGGCGACGCCCGGGATTTCCACCGGATACTGGAAGGCGAGAAACAGGCCGTCGCGGGCGCGCTCTTCCGGCTCCAGGCCGAGCAGGCTGCGGCCGTGGAACAGGATATCGCCCTGGGTGACCTCGTAGCCATCGCGGCCGGCCAGCACGTAGGACAGTGTCGACTTGCCGGATCCGTTCGGGCCCATCACGGCATGTACTTCACCGGCCTTGATGGTCAGGTTGATGCCGCGGAGGATTTCCTTGCCATCAACGGTGGCGTGCAGGTTTTTGATCTCAAGCATGGGGGCAATCCTTAAATCTTAACCGACCGAGCCTTCGAGGCTGACACCGAGCAGCTTCTGGGCTTCGACCGCGAATTCCATCGGAAGTTTCTGCAGCACTTCCTTGCAGAAGCCGTTGACGATGGTCGATACAGCATCCTCCTCGGACAGGCCGCGCTGGCGGCAGTAGAACAGCTGGTCGTCGGAGATGCGCGAGGTGGTGGCTTCATGCTCGACCTTGGCCGAGCGGTTCTTCACTTCGATATAAGGCACGGTATGGCCGCCGCAGCGGTCACCGATCAGAAGGCTGTCGCACTGCGAGTAGTTGCGCGCGCCCGCCGCACCCGGCATCACGCGCACCAGGCCGCGATAGGTATTCTGCGCTTTGCCGGCCGAGATGCCCTTGGAGATGATCGTCGACTTGGTGTTTTTGCCCATATGGATCATCTTGGTGCCGGTATCGGCCTGCTGGGCGTTGTTGGTCACCGCGACCGAATAGAACTCGCCGATGCTGTCATCACCCTGCAGGATCACCGACGGATACTTCCAGGTAATCGCCGAACCGGTTTCCACCTGAGTCCAGCTGATCTTCGACCGCGCGCCGCGGCAGGCACCGCGCTTGGTGACGAAATTGTAGATGCCGCCCTTGCCGTTCTTGTCGCCCGGATACCAGTTCTGCACCGTGGCATAGCGGATTTCGGCATCTTCCAGGCAGACCAGCTCGACCACCGCAGCATGCAGCTGGTTGTCGTCGCGCATCGGCGCGGTGCAGCCTTCCAGATAGGAGACATAGGCGCCCTTGTCGCAGATCAGCAGGGTGCGCTCGAACTGGCCGGTCTTGGCCTCGTTGATGCGGAAATAGGTGGAAAGCTCCATCGGGCAGCGCACGCCCGGCGGCACGTAAACGAACGAGCCGTCGGAGAAGACCGCCGAATTGAGCGTGGCATAGAAATTGTCGGTCACCGGCACGACCGAGCCGAGATACTTCTGCACCAATTCGGGATGCTCACGCACCGCTTCCGACATCGAACAGAAGATGATGCCCATATCCTTCAGTTTGTCCTTGAAGGTGGTGGCAACCGAGACGCTGTCGAATACCGCATCCACCGCCACGCCGGCGAGAATCTCGCGTTCTTTCAGCGGAATGCCGAGTTTCTCGTAAGTCGCCAGCAGTTCGGGATCGACCTCGTCGAGGCTCTTCAGCGTCTTTTTCTTCGGCGCGGAATAATAATGGATGTCCTGGAAATCGATCTCGGGATAGCTGACCTTGGCCCAGGTCGGCTCGCCTTTTTCCCTCGCCATGCGCAACCAGGCCTTATAGGCGCGCAGGCGCCAGTCCAGCATCCATTGCGGCTCGCCCTTCTTCGCCGAGATGAAGCGGACGGTGTCTTCGCTCAGGCCCTTGGCCAGGATGTCGGATTCGATATCGGTGACGAAGCCGTATTTATAGTCGCCGGCCAGGCCTTCGACGGTTTCAATGGTTTGGGCATTGGCAGCCATGGGGCGTGGCTCCGACTTTAAACGTTGCTGGGGGCCGGCGCGGCGGCGCGCGGCGGCAGGGGGCCGAGGAAGTCGTAGGCGGGTCGCGCCAGCTCGGCCAGCGTCACGCCTTCCAGCGCGCTGCGGATCGCCGTGTTGATACGGTTGATGCCGCGGCGCGAGACACAGAGATTCTCGCGATCGCAGGCGCTGGGCTGGTGATGGTCCGAACACTGGGTCAGCGCGATCGGGCCATCCAGCGCCGTGATGATGGACGCGACCGTGATCTGCTCGGGCGCCGCCGCCAGCCGGTAGCCGCCATGCGCGCCGCGCTGCGATGCCAGCAGACCGGCCCGGCCCAGCTTGGCCATGATCTTGGCCACTGTCGGCCCCGGCAGGCCGGTGGCCGCAGCCGCATCGCTGACATTATGCACGCCGGCTGGATCGGCGGCGGCATGGGCCATGACCATGACGCCGTAATCGGCCAGACGGCTGAGGCGCAACATGTTGCAAATCCTTCGCAATTAGGAATCCGGAGCAATCCGGTCCGGATCATCGGCGGCAAATAAGACCAATTTGGTCTGGTATGCAAGATGATTTCTGTCGCAGGGAAGTCAAGCCGGTTAAACCGGGTCTTAAGGGGTTCTGGGGCAATGGTTAATATTGGGGTCGAATACGGGGATCAGTGGCGTGAATCGGAAGCAGCGGCGGGCACAGGAAAAGATGGCCGGAAAACAGCCCATGGGGGCGGTTCCGGCGCGAAGCGGGGCGGCAGCCGCGATACCGGTGCCGGCCCCGGAGGTACAGCGCGAGGCGAACCGCTTCAACGACCAGGCCCTGCAAAGCCATGCAGCCGGCCGCGCCGAGGAGGCCATCAGCCTGCTGCGCATGGCCATCACGCTCAACCCGGGCCAGCCGCTGTATCACAACAACCTCGGCGAATTGCTGCGCCAGCATGGCCAGATCGATCTGGCCATGGCCAGTCTGGATGAAGCAATCCGCCTCAACTCCAATTACGCCGAAGCCCACAGCAACCGCGGTAACCTGCTGCGCCAGCTCGGCCGCGGCGACGAGGCGATTGCCGAATACCGCATCGCGCTGAAGCTGAAGCCCGACTATGCCGATGCGATGAGCAATCTGGGTGCCGCGCTGATCGACAGGCGCGACCATGCCGGGGCCGCCGAGATGCTGAAAAAGGCCGCCGCGCTCAATCCCGATATGGGCATGATCCATCGCAATCTCGGCCTGGCGCTGTCTGCGCTGCAGGATCTGGCCGGTGCAGAAGCCGCTTTCAAGGCCAGTATGACCGCGCGGATCAGGCCCGCGGGCGGTGCGGCGGAGACGCATCTGCTGCTCGGTGACATCGCCCGCGCCAATAACGATCTGGATGGCGCCATGCAGTGGTACGAGCGCAGCTGGCGTGAACGCCCGGGCTATGGCGAGGCACATAACCGCTACGCCGTCACGCTGATGGTGCAGGGCCGCTACCGCGAAGCCTGGCCGCATTTCGAGGCGCGCTGGAGCCTGGCTGAAACCGATGTCGACAAGCGGCCCTTCACCCTGCCGTTCTGGAAGGGCGAGGCACTGGCGCCAGGCCAGAACCTGCTGCTGTTCACCGAACAGGGGGTGGGCGAGTCGCTGGTGCTGTGGAGCCTGCTGCCGGAGCTGCTGGCGCGCGGCATCACACCGATCGTGGAATGCGATCCGCGGATGATTCCGATCCTGGAACGCAGTTTCCCCGGCATCGAAGCCTATGGTCGCGCCAACCCGCCGCATCCCCGCTTCAGCGCGCCCGATCTGGCGATGCAGGCCACCCTGTTCGACCTCGCCCGCGTCTTCCGTCAGTCGCCGGCCGACTGCACCGGCGCCCTGCCGATCCGGGCCGATACCGCCCGTGCGGCGGCTTTGCGCGCGGACTATCAGGACGGCAGCGGCGCGCCGCTCATCGGTATCGCCTGGCACAGCACCAGCCCCAAGCTCGGCGCGCCCAAATCAGCCGCACTGACCGATCTGGCGCCCTTCCTCACCCTGCCCGGCCTGCGCTTCGTCGATCTGCAATACGGCAACCGCGCCGAGGATCGCGCGGCGCTGAAACAGGCGCATGGCGTGACCGTGATTGCCGATCCGGCGATCGACCAGATGAAGGATCTGGATGCCTTTGCCGCCCAGGTGGCGGCGATGGATCTGGTGGTTTCGACCAGCAATACCACGGCCCATATGGCGGCCGCGCTCGGCAAACCGACCCTGGTGCTGCTGCATCATGGCATCTCGCCGCACTGGTACTGGACCCGCGATGGCGAGATCACGCCATGGTACCCGACCGCCCGCCTGCTGCGGCAGCCCGCCACCGGCGACTGGCACAGTCTGGCCGAAACCGTGGCGGCGGAATTGAAGCTGCGCTTCCCCTCCGCTACATGAAGGGTATGGAACCCAATATCGAAACCGCCTTCCGTGCCGCCATGCGGCGCATGGCCGCGACCGTGACCGTGATTTCCACCACGGCGGAAAACGGCTCGCGCCATGGCATGACCGCCACCGCCGTTACCTCGGTTTCAGCCGATCCGCCGGCGGTGCTGGCCTGCGTCAACCGTTCGGCGGCGCTGCATGCCCAGCTCGGGCTTGGCCGCCGGCTCTGTATCAACCTGCTGCATTGCAGTCAGCAGCGTCTGTCGGAAGTGTTTGCCGGCGCGCTTGAAGGCGAAATCCGCTTCACCGAAGGCGACTGGCTGAACGATGCCGAAGGCGTGCCTTATCTGGCCGATGCCCAGGCCAATATCTTCTGCGAGGTCGAGGCCCTGCATGCCTATGGTACGCATTCGGTCTGCATCGGCCGGGTGACGCGTGTGGTCTGCCGCCCCGATGTGGCGCCGCTGGTCTACCAGGACGGCACTTATATGTGCACCGGGCCGCTGACCCCGTAGCTTAAACGTACCGGCTAGCTGTGTTGGGCCACCGTCTTGAGCAGGCGGCGGAACTCGTTCACCACCTGACGCTCGACAGTCTCGTTCAGCGCCACCACGCTTTTCAGTTTGCGCGGCCGCAGCGGCACGACCGCTGCCGGCGCCGCCATGGCAGTGGGACGTGGCTGCGGTCGCAGAATCGGCGGTGGCGCGCGGCGCGGCATCGCCATCACCTTGGCGCCAATATTCGCACCCGGGCGAGGCTGACCCAGCGGCGCCAGCTTCAGCTTCGGATGCTCCCTGAAACCGGCCGAGGCATAGACCGCGACGTCGGCGCGGCCGTCGGTGTCTTCCTCGATCAGCAGCAGGGTCGGGAAACGCGCCGCCAGCAGGGCAAAGGTCTCGTCGGGCAGGAAAGACGGCTCGGGAATGGCGCACCAGCGCCGCTGCGCCTCGAAACCGAGGGGCCGATTATGCGCGCGATAGATACGGGCCAGACTGTCGGCAAAACCGGCGTCCTTGTGGAAAACCAGCACGATCTGGCGATGCAGGTCATTGGGGCTGTGGCGGCGGCAGACCAGCAGCGCGAGTTCTTCGGGCCGCGCCCCGAGGGCGGCGGCGGCACCGAAGAATCCCAGCACGGTGCCTGCGGCACGCACGTCCTGGGTCAGAAAACCGAGGCGGTCGGCGTGGCGCAGCGTGCCGATAGGGGCGAAGAAGCGCGGGTTAAGGGTCATGGCCTGTCTCTGGGCAATATTCTAGCCGCCTCGCGGCCCGGAGTCTTGCCTCCCCCTTGGTTAACCAGAACCGCCTAATCGACTCTTAACCGATCAGCCTGGCCCACCAGCCATACCGCCAGCCGGCAATTGCGACTCCCACCAATATGACGAGCACCAGATACAGGCCCCAGGGTTGCTCTTTCTCGGCATAGGGGTCGGTCAGCGCCCGCTCCGATCCGGGCGGCAGTTTGGCCAGATGGGTCAGGCTGCCGCCGAAAGGAATATTGATCAGCGCGCGCGCATTCACCGCCCAGCCATTGGCATCGAGCAGCGGGCCGAGATTGCGCTGCCGCAGCTTCATCGCAGCGATAACCATCGAAGGACCGGAGACGATCAGCACGACACCGGTCACGGCGAGCGGGATCTGCCACCAGGCCAGATTGAGGAAGCCGGTGATCACGGAGGCCAGGGCCGTGCCGATGGCGCCGATGGCGAGGCCGATGGCGGCGAAGATACCGGCGAACTTGCCGGCATCGAAAGCCTGCTGTTGGGCCGGCTGCGCAGCGGGCGCCGATGCCGGCTGGCCGGAAATCGCCTGCGTGCCGGTCTGCAGCAGCTGCGTGGTCATCTGCTGTTCGTTCGCCTTGGAGCGGGCCGTGGCGAATTTCTCGATCTGGTCGCCGACGAATTTTCCGACTTTCTTGAACGGCAGCCAAAAGGCTTCACGGATTGAGATGGGGTGACTGACGATCTTGGTGATTACCGCATCCCAGTCGTTGCCGGCACGGTCGTAGAACACGCCGTTGCGGCCAACCATCAGCTGATCGGCATCGCCGGCGGTGACGGCGGCGGCGATCGTCAGCCTGTCCTTCGTCGGCCTGCCGTCCGCGCCGCGCCGCGTGCAGTCGCAATAGAGCAGATAGATACGGCTGAGTGCCGCCAGGGTTGCATGCCTGGCCGGATCATCCACGGCGATGCACAGATCGCAGGAGCGGCCATCGATGAACAGCGTCCCGACCTGGAACGTCGCCTTGCCGCGCCGGGTATAGAAATCCTTGAAGGAAATGAAATTGTTGAGCAACGGCACCAGGTCACGCACATAGCGCGCCAGCGTCTCCACCGCGGCGATGGCTTCGAATTCCGGGGCCAGCGCCGTATCGGCCGCGATCAGCGCATCGATCTTCTGCTGCACGCCGCCTTGTTTGATGGCCCGCAGCCGCGCGATCCCCAGCGGCTCGACCAACGCACCGGTCTTGCGCCGGAGCCAATCCATTGCCGGCGCCAGCCGCGCCTGTATCTCGCGCCAGTCGTCCTCGCTCAGCGAGCCGCGCTCGCCGCCCAGCAGCGGCGCCACGGCAGCGTCGCGCAGCCGGGCCATGTCGGCGGCCCAGGCCGGATTGACCCCCTGGCCGAGTGGCAACGGCCGCTCGGCCTCGATACGCGCCAGCGGAAACCCGGAAACCGCCACTGCACCGGCCGACAGGTCGGCATCCGCGATTGCAGCGAAATCCTTGTCATCGGCATTCAGTGCCGTGCCAGCCACCGGATCGAAGGCTGCCAGCCGGCAGCGGAAGAAGTAGTCGTCGAGCTTTGATGACAGCTTCTGCGCCGCCTCGACCGCCGGCAGCGTGCCTTCACCGAGCGGCAGAATATCGGGCTTGGCCAGCGCCTCGCCCCACCAGTCGAGATAGGCGTCCAGCGCCGCAAAGAAAACATCCGCCTCGTCCTTGCCGATGCCGGTCTCGCCACCGCGATCGGGCTTCTCCCCGACCAGCTTCATGATCTCCTTCATGACCTGGGCGGTGTCCGCATCTTCGCCGGCGGCCGATGGCGGCACGACACCGTCGCCATTCAGCTGCGTCTTGCCGAAAATACGGCCGACATCGGCAGCTTCGGCCGGGCTGATCGCGCCGGCATCGGCCTTGCCGATATTGGTGAGGATGCGCTTGGCCGATGCCAGAATCCGCGCGCCTTCCTCATGGTGAGGATTGATCTGATTGAGCGGCAGTTCGCTATGCCCCGCGAAGAGCACGTCGGGGTTCAGCACCATCCGGCAGGTCCAGTTCACGGCGGTCAGCAGTTCGGGGGCGCGGATGCGGCCATCCTTGTCGGTATCGATCAATTCGAGGGTCCGGCGGTCGAAATCGATGCCGCTGGTCGGACAGCTCAGCGCCAGCCAGAGTTTCTGGTCGAGGCCGGAGAGATGCCTGAGATCCTCGCCGGTTTCGATCCGCAACTGGTCGAAACCGCCGGCGCGGAAAAAACGCCAACGATGCGGATTTTCCTGCTGCGGACGTTCGCCAATCTTCGTTCCGGTCGAATCGGTCTGCGCTGTGGCCACGGGACGCCCCCTGAAAGACAATAGAAACAATGATATAGGCCGATGCCCGAACTGCCAATGGCAGCGTCAGAGCCAGCCGCTGCGCCGGAAGCGCCAATACAGGAAGCCGCAGACCGCAACGATACCCCCGAGCACGACGGGGTAACCATATACCCAGCGCAGTTCCGGCATGACGTCAAAATTCATGCCATAGATGCCGGCAATGGCGGTGGGCACGGCAAGAATTGCGGCCCAGGCGGCAAGCTGCCGCACCACATCATTCTGCCTTGCATTGGCCAGCAGGATCTCGGCCTCGAAAGCGGCAGATGCTCCCTCGCGCAGACCGGTGATCGCTTCGGCCACGCGCTGCACATGGTCATGCACATCGGCGAAATAGGGGCGGATCTCCGGCAGCATCAGCGGGGATTCGAGACGGTTGAGCCGATTGCTGACCTCCAGCAGGGGCAGCACAGTACCGCGCATGCCCAGCAACTGCCGGCGCAGGTGATACAGCCGCTCGATCGTCGGTCGATCCAGCGTTTCGTCCAGTACATGGGTTTCGATGTCGATCAGTTCAGCCTGGATGCCATCGATCACCGGAAAGAAATTGTCGGTCACGAAATCGACGATGGCATGCAGCACCGCCGCTTCGCCCTGTTTCAGCATGCGCGGGTTGCGCTCCAGCCGGCTGCGAACATCAGCATAGGAAGAAGACGCCCCATGGCGTACCGATATGACATAGCCTTTGCCGACGAAAATATGGGTTTCACCGTATTCCGGAGCACCTCCGACAAGACGCACGGTGCGCAGCACGACAAAAAGGGAATCGCCATAGGTGTCGACCTTGGGCCGCTGGTGCGCCCGTTCCGCATCTTCGACAGCCAGCGGATGCAGATCGAACTGGCGCTGCAGCGTCGCCAACGCCGCCGGTTCGGGCTCGTGCAGTCCGATCCAGATGAATTCCGCGCCTGACGGAACAGGGACGCCATCCGCCTCGAAAGGAAGGTCGGCCAGGCGACGGCCGTTCCCGTAGGCCGCACAAGCAATGACACCTTTCATCATGCCTCCGGAGCACTGTGACCGTCCATTGCTACACCAGACCGGACCCCGCATCACCCCTGCAGCGGCCAGAAAATCGGGATCAGCACAGTGCCGACGACCAGGACCAGCCCGGACAACGGCAGGCCGAGCCGCGAGTAATCTCCGAAGCGATAACCGCCCGGCCCCATCACCAGCGTGTTGCACTGATGGCCGATCGGCGTGAGGAAATCGCAGGCCGCACCCAGCGCCACCGCCATCAGGAAGGGATCGGGATTGAGACCCAGTTTCTGCGCCAGGCTGGCGCCGATCGGCCCCATGATCAGTACAGTGGCGGCATTGTTGAGGAACGGCGTCAGCAGCATGGCGCTGCCCATCATCAGCGTCACCGCGCCCATCGCCGGCAGCGCATCCGCCGCCACGGCCAGAAGGCCGGCAATCAGTTCGGCGCCCCCGGTACTGCTGATGGAGTCACTGACGGGAATCAGGCAGGCCAGCAGCACGATGATCGGTACATCGATGGCCTCGTAAGCCTCTTTCAGGGTCAGCACGCCAAACACCACCATCAGCACGGCGGCGCCGAAAAACGCCGCCGTCACCGGCACCAGCTTGAAAGCCACAACGAGCATGGCCAGGGTCAGCAAGATGATAGGCAGGAATTCCTGACGTCGGCGACCGAGGCCGATGGCGCGATCGACCAGCGGCAGGCAGGCGAGATTGCGCAGGGATTCCGCCATCGTCTCGCTCGGTCCCTGCAGCACCAGCACATCGCCGGCCTGGAAGCGAATCTGGCTCAGGCGCTTGCTGAGCGGCTGGCCGGAGCGGCTGATGGCGAGCAGACTCAGTCCCTCATGCTCGCGCAGGCGGAGCGAACGCGCCGACGATCCGATCAGGGAGGAATCGCCGGTCACCACCGCCTCGACCACGGCGACATCCTTGGGCGGTGTGCCGCGCTTGTCCTTTTCGCCAGTCGGCTTGTCGGCTTTCTCTTCCGTTTCGGCCTTGTCGCTTTTTGCGGTCGCGGCCTCCCTGCTCCTGGCCGAGGCGGCACTTGCACTCAGATCGAGCTTGGCTTCCTCGATCAGTTTGCGCAGGGCCATGGCCTCGGCGCGCAGCACCAGCGTGTCGCCGGCAAAAAGCTGCCAGTGCCAGGCCGGGGTATAACGACGGCGATTCTCGCGGATGATCGCCACTACCTCGACATCGCCCTCGCCCAGCAACTCGAGATCGCCCACCGTCTTGTCGAGCAGGGTGGATTTCGCACCGACCTGCACTTCGGTCAGATAGGGATCGGTTTCAAAAACCTGTTCGGCCGAAACCGGCGGCGTGCGGTTGCTGGGCAGCAGGCGCCAGCCGACGACCAGGAACAGAAAACCGCAGATGGCAATGCCGATGCCCACCGGCGCGAAATCAAACATCGTGAACGGCGTGCCGGTCAGTTCGGCGCGCACGCGCGCCACCAGGATATTCGGTGAGGTCCCGATCAGGGTGATCAACCCGCCGATCAGCGAACCGAACGCCATCGGCATCAGCAGCTTGGAAACCGAGGTGTCGGTACGGCGCGCCATCTGGATGGCAATCGGCAGCAGGATGGCCAGCGCGCCGATATTCTTCATGAAGGCCGACAGCACCGTGGTGGCGAAGGTCAGTGCCGCCACCTGCCGCGTGGTGGTGGTGAGGAAAGGTTCGGCCTTGCGCACCAGGCGACCGATGACCGTGGACTTGCCGACGCCGGCACTGATCACCAGAGCCGAGGCCACGATCACCACCACCTGGTCGCTGAAACCGTCGAACGCCTTGTCGACCGGCACGACACCGATCGCCACCGCAACCAGCAGGCCGAACAGGGCGACCAGATCGAAGCGGAAGCGGTTCCAGATGAACAGCGCGACGATGACGGCGATGAGGCCGAAGGACAGGGCTTGCTGGAGCGTCAAGGGAATACCCGGGTTGCTGAACTGACCTAACGTTGCTGTCAGGCCTGCGTTCCCTGCCCGGGTGGCGGAACTCCAGGAAAACCGGCTTGGTTCCGTCAGCGGCTGGCGGCGTCGCGAAAGGCCTGCGGCGCCTGCGGTCCCCACTGCGAATGCAGGCCGGTGCTCTTCGGATGCCGGCGATATTCGTGGCGGTTGTTCAGGACATCGGTATCGGTCCAGTGCTCATGCACTCGACCCCAGGGATCACGCCAGTAATCGAAAATCTGCGCCCCCAGCGTATGGCGGCCCAGTCCCCAGAGATGCAGGTCGGCATATTTCTGCATCATCGCATCGTGGCCGGTGGCGAGATCGTCGATATCCTGCACCTCGAAGGAAATGTGGTTGAGGCCGATACTGGCATGGCGGCCGAACATCATCACATGATGGTCGACGTAAGCCTCGCCCGCATCGACGCGGTTGAAGCTGGCCAGCAGCAACGAAGGATCGTCCTCGGCATGCACATCGTCGGAGGCGACGATGCCGAGATGGCGTTGCGCCCAGGCCACCGATTTCTCGATCTCTGGCGTGCTGATCACGGCATGGCCGATACGCTTGACCTGCGAGGGCCGGTGATCGACACGCAGCAACGTACCCGGACGGGCGAGCTTGTCGTAGCCGGCATTCAGGGTATGGGTTTCGACCGGCAGCGGTGCGGCGCCCTCGACGCCCCACACCACTTCCAGTTCCATGCCGTTATGTTCCCTGATCCGCACGCGCTTGCCGCCGCCGGGTTCGTCCAGCGATTCCACCGCCGAAGCGCCTTCGCCTTCCTGCGACAGCTTGTGCAGGTCATCGAGCGAATGCGCCCAGAAACCGATGCGCAGCACCGCCGGGTCACCCTGCTCGGTGATGTGGATATGGTGCACTGGATCGGTGCCGCGCATGTAGAGTGCATTGGCCGTGCGTTCGGTCCGCACCAGGCCGAACGAGGTGAGATACTCTTCCTGCCGGTCGAGATCGGGCGAGCGAAGCCGAATCCAGGCGATGTCCTTGATGCGAATGATCGGTTCGACCATGTCCGTCCTCTATGCTTACGGGACCAGCAGAATTTTGCCGAGCGAGTCGCCGCGCTCGATCATGCGATGGGCCTCGGCGGCCTGCGCCAGCGGCAGTTTCACGCTGACCGCCGGGCGGATCGCGCCTCTGGTCAGCAGATCGATCACTTCGGTCATGATCTGCCGGCGCAAAGCCGGGTCGCTGTCCAGCACATGCATCGAGAAGCAGCGCAGCGTCAGGCTTTTCGCCAGCAGCGCCCGCATCTCGCCGAAGATATCCGTCGCCGGCAGACCGGCAATGGCATTGTAGGAGACCAGCGTGCCCAGCGGCGCCAGCATCTTCAGGCAATCGACCAGGCCGGGCCCACCGACATGGTCGAGCACCAGATCGACGCCGCGACCGTCAGTCAGTTCCAGCACGCGGCCGAGCGGGTTTTCCGTCTTGTAGTTGATGATGTGGTCGGCGCCCTGTTCGCGGGAGAAACGCTCCTTCGCCGCCGAACTGACGCTGCCGATCACGGTGAGATCGAGGTGCCGCGCCAGTTGCACCGCCGCGGAGCCGACGCCGCCGGCAGCACCGGCGATGAAAACGCTGTGCAGTTTGCGGCTCTGCAGCACATCGCGCAGCATCGCCCAGGCCACCTGGTAATTCGGCAGGCAGGCGGCGGCATCGAGATCGACGGCCTCGGGCAACGGAAACGGTGCTGTTGCCGGCACCGCCAGGTATTCGGCATAGCAGCCGCCGCGCTGCGACAGTTCGCGTGCCGTGATCAGCACTTTCTGGCCCACGCCGAGATTGCCCACACCGGCGCCGAGCGCGGCGATCCGCCCGGCCATGTCGCTGCCCGGGCTGGTCGGCAGCGGCGGCATCCATTTGTAGACGCCGGTGCGGATCAGCACATCGGGCCAGCCGACGCCAATCGCCTCGGCCCGCACCAGCACCTCGCCGGGTCCCGGTGCGGGGGTAGCCACTTCGGCGGACTCGAGAACCTCGGGCCCGCCGGTCTTGTGAATCAGGACTGTCTTCACGCCATCATTCCTGCTGCGGGATATTCGCCTTCTTGATCACATCGGTCCAACGCGCGGCTTCCGAAGCGACCATGGTCTTCATCGCTTCCGGCGTACTGCCCTGCACATCGCCGCCGACGATTTCCTCGATCCGCGTCTTCACCTCCGGCCGGGCCAGCGCCTGCTGCACGGCGCCGTTCAGTTTCATGATGATCTCGCGCGGCGTGCCCTTGGGCGCGAACAGACCGGCCCAGGTGCGCACATCGAAGCCCGGCAGGGCGCTTTCCGCGACCGTCGGCACATTCGGCATGCCACGGAAACGGGTCGGCGAGGTCACGGCCAGCGCCTTCAGCTTGCCCGAGGCGAGCTGCGGCTGCACCGTCACCGCTGTCGCGATGATAATCGGCAGGTCGCCGCTCAGCAGGCCGGTAAAAGCCGCCGCCTCGCCACGATAAGGCACATGGTTCCACTGGATGCCGGCCACCGAAGCAAGCAGCTCGCCGGTCAGGTGATGCGTCGAGCCGACGCCGGCCGAGCCGTAATCCAGCTTGCCCGGATTCGCCTTGGCATAGGCCAGCAGGGCCTTCATGTCATTGGCCGGGAAATCCGGCTTCACCGCGATGGCGAAGGCGTAATAGACCACGGTCGAAATCATCTCGAAGCTGTCGACCGGATGGAACGGCAGGCTCTTGTACAGGCCGGCCGAGACCGCATGGCCGCCGGTGGGCAGGCCGATGGTGTAGCCATCGGGTGCCGCCGTGGCCACCGTGCGCGAGGCATTGTTGCCGCCGGCACCCGGGCGCTGCTCGACGATCACCGGCTGTTTGAGGATTTCGCTCATCGGCTGGGCCACCAGACGCGAGATCGCGTCGGCCGTGCCGCCGGCCGCAAAGCCATGGATCAGCGTGATCGGGCGGGTCGGATAATCGGCCGCCAGGGCAAGCGGGCTGGCGAGAACGGAAAAGCCGAACACGGCTCCGGCGAGCGCTGCGATTTTGCGCATGATGGTATCTCCCTAGACGTTTTCTGCGGATTACCGCTCCGAACCGGTTGATTTCGGTCTGCGGGCACCCTTGTAGTATTTGCATTAAGACCAGTTTTATGCATAATGTCTACAATAATGCATAAATCAATTCCGAGCATGACCCAGCCCGCCACACCCGTCGACCGCTCCGAAACCCCCTTCCCGACCGATGCGACCCTGGTGGAAAAGGCCTATGCCCTGTTGCGCCAGGCCATCGTGCGTGGCGCGCTGCTGCCCGGCGAAAAACTGAAGATCGACCTGCTGCAGAAGGAATACGGCATCTCCAGCAGCCCGCTGCGCGAAGCGCTGAATCGTCTGACCGCCGAGAATCTGGTGACGGCGGAAGGCAACCGCGGCTTCCGCGTCGCGCCTGTCTCGCTGGACGACCTGGACGACCTCGTGGGCCTGCGCATCGTGCTGGAACGCGAAGCCGTTGAAGCCTCGATCGCCGAAGGCGGCGACGACTGGGAGGCGCGCATCGTTGCCGCCTTCTACCGGCTGGAGCGCGAGGAAAAGCGTATCTACGAGGAGCAGGTACCGCTGAACGAGGAATGGAGCCAGCGCCATCGCGACTTCCACATGGCGCTGCTGTCCGGCGGCCGTTCGAAGCGGCTGGCCAATATGTGCGCCAGCCTGTTCGATCAGGCTGAACGCTATCGTCGCCTGTCCGCCTCGGTACGCAAGCGCGCCCATAACAAGAGCGGCGAGCACAAACGGCTGATGGACGCCGTGCTGTCGCGTGACCCGGTACTGGCCGCCGAGCGGCTGCGGGAGCATGTGCAGAAGACGGCGCAGAACATCGCCAATGCCATGAAGGCCCAGACACAGATACGGACCGAAGCCGAATCGGCCGAATAAGTTTCAATCAGTCCAAGCGTTGATCAGGGAGAGTGAGTATGAAGCTGGCATCCTTCACAGTTAAGGGCCGCGAATCCTTCGGCGCCGTGCAGGGCGACCGAGTAGTCGATCTCGGCCGCCATTTCGCCGGCACATACGCCACGCTGGCCGATTTCATCGGCGGCGCCGATTTCGCCGGTCGCGACAAGATCGTCGCTGGCATGAAAGCCGATCTGGCGCTGAATGAGGTGACGCTGCTGCCCGTGATTCCGCGCCCGGAAAAGATCGTCTGCATGGTGCGCAACTACATGGACCATCACCAGGAGGTGCTGGCCGCCGGCATGCATCGCGAGCTGTCGGAATTCCCGCCGATCTTCCTGCGCGTCTGGCGTTCGCAGGTGGCACATGGCCAGCCGATCATCCGCCCCAAGGTGTCGGAACAGCTCGACTGGGAAGGCGAGATGGCTCTGATCATCGGCAAGCCCGGCCGGCATATCGCGCCGGCCGATGCCTTCAACCACATCGCCGGCTATGCCTGCTATAACGATGCCAGCATCCGCGAATGGCAGTTCCACGCCAAGCAGATCGCGGCGGGCAAGAATTTCGTCGGCACCGGCGCCTTCGGTCCATGGATGGTGACCGCCGACGAGATTCCCGATCCGGAGAACCTGAAGCTGGAGTTGCGGCTGAACGGCAAGACCGAACAGTCGTCCAATACCAGCAACCTGATCTTCAAGATTCCCACCATCATAAACTACTGCTCCACCATCTTCGACCTGGTGCCGGGCGATGTCATCGTCACCGGCACGCCGGCCGGCGTGGGCTGGAGCCGCAAGCCGCCGCATTTCATGAAGCATGGCGATGTGGTGGAGGTGGAGATCGAGAAGATCGGCCTGCTGCGCAACCCGGTCGTCAACGAAGCCTGATCGCACAGAAAGGCGCAGCATCATGTGGACTGTCCGTAAATTCGTCACCTCCGTGGAAGAGGTTTTGCACGACCGCGGTCCCGCCCTGCCCGTGCCTTTGCGCATCGGCACGGCGGCCGTGGTGGTGAACAACCCCTATGCCGGGCGTTACGAAGCAGACCTGATGCCCGGCATGGAGGCGCTGAACGATCTCGGTCGCGAGGTGGCGCGCCGCCTGCTCAAGGCACTGGATGTCGCGCCGGCTGAAGTCGAGGCCTATGGCAAGGGTGCCATCGTGGGGGCTGATGGCGAGATGGAACATGGCGCCATGTGGCATCCGTCCGGCGGCTGGGGCATGCGCGCGGTGCTGGGCGATACCAAGGCGATCGTGCCGGCCGGCAAGATGATTGGCGCGGTGGGCGCGCGGCTGATGATGCCGCTCGGGCATGTGAACGCGGCTTACGTGCGCTCGCATTTCAACACCATCGGCCTGAGCATCGACGATGCGCCGCGCCCGGACGAGATCGTCTATGCGCTGGCGATGGCGACCGGCGGGCGGGCGCATGCCCGCCTCGGCGGTCTGGCGGCGGATCAGATCAAGGGCGAGGACGGGCTGCGCTGACGTTCAATCAGAACGACGCCCCGCAAACTAAAACGGCGCCCACTGGGCGCCGTTAGCGTTTTAAGGATGGTGGGCGCACCAGGGCTCGAACCTGGGACCCGCTGATTAAGAGTCAGCTGCTCTACCAACTGAGCTATGCGCCCCGACCCTTAAAACGAGGCGCGAAAATACCCGGATTCGCCGGAATTGCAAGCGCTTCGGGCGGATGATTTTCGGGGGAAATTCCGTCGACCGCCCAAAGGCTTAAATCGTCACGATTCGGCCCGAAACGGGTCTCAGAGCCCGCTCATATGGCGCGGGATTTCCACATCGCGGTGCACATAGCAGTTGATCAGCAGGCCCAGCCCGACCAGCAGCGTCATCATCGCCGTGCCGCCATAGGAGACCAGCGGCAGCGGCACGCCGACCACCGGCACCAGCCCTGAAACCATGGCGATGTTGATGAAGACATAGAGGAACAGCATGGTGGTGAGGCCGCCGGCCAGCAGCCGGCCGAACTGGCTGCGCGAGCGCAGGGCGATGGCATAGCCGTAGGCGATCAGCAGGATATACAGCGCAATCAGCACCAGGGCGCCGATCAGGCCATGTTCCTCAGCCAGCATGGTGAAGATGAAGTCGGTCTGTTTCTCGGGCAGGAAACTGAGATGGCTCTGCGTGCCCTGCAGGAAGCCCTTGCCGGAAAAGCCGCCGGAGCCGAGCGCGATCTTCGACTGCAGGATGTGATAGCCTGAGCCGAGCGGGTCTTCCTCCGGATTCATGAAGGTCAGTACGCGCTTCTTCTGGTAATCGTGCAGGAAATTCCACAGGATCGGCAAGGCGGAACCGCCGCCGACGATCACCAGCAGGAATTTCCAGGCCCGCACCCCGGCGAAAAAGAAGACCGCCCCCGACGAGGCCAGCAGCAGCATGGCCGTACCCAGATCGGGCTGCTTGATCACCAGGACCACCGGCACCAGCACAATCGCCAGCGGCAGGACCAGCCAGCGAATCTGCCCGGTTTCTTCATAGGACAGGCCGTGGAAATAGCGTGCCAGCGTCAATATCAGCGCAATCTTCATGATCTCCGAAGGCTGGATATGGACGACGCCGAGATCGAGCCAGCGCTGCGCGCCCATGCCGATGCGGCCGAACAGTTCGACGGCGATCAGCAGCAGCAGGCCGATGCCGAAGATCACGTATGACAGCCGCATCCAGACACGGATATCGGTGACCGCGATGGCCAGCATGACGATCAGGCCGATGACGAAGCGGGCCATCTGGCGGTCCGCCCAGGGATCGATATCGCCGCCGGCTGCGGAATACAGCGCGGTAAACCCGACGCTGGCAATCAGCGTGATCAGCAGCACCAGGCCCCAGTTGACGTCGCGCAGCTTGCGCCCGAAGGACAGGTCGTTACCGCGGCTGGACCAATGCGCCATCTTAGCCGCCCTCCTTGCGGGTTGCCGGCTGTCCTGATGCCGTAGTCGGTCCCGGCGCGCTGCGCGGTCGACGCGAGGGATCGAGTTTCTGCGTTTCCAGCAGGATGTCGCGCGCCACCGGCGCGGCGGCTTTGGAGCCGGACCCGCCATGCTCGATGATCACTGCGCAGGCATAGCGCGGCGCACTGACCGGCGCAAAGGCGACAAACAGCGCGTGATCTCGCTCTTCCCAGGGCTTCTCCTCGTTCTTGCGTACGCGGGTTTCGCGCTCCAGACGTGAGATGCGGCGCACCTGGCTGGAACCGGTTTTTCCGGCCATGGCATATTGCGCCTGCATGATGCGCGCGCCGGCGGCCGTGCCGCGCGGCGGCGAGGTGACGCGGATCATGCCTTCCAGGGCGATATCGAGCTGCTCGCGCTTGAGGCCGATGCTGGGCCAGCGCTGCGAGGCGGGCCGCTGGTCGGTGGCGGGACCCAAGGCATCGTCGGTGCGCACGATGCGCGGCTGCACGGCATAGCCGCCATTGGCCAGCCGCGCGGTCATCACCGCCAGCTGCAGCGGCGTGGCGGTGACATAGCCCTGCCCGATGCCGATGACGAGATTCTCACCCTGCGCCCAGGGCTGGCCCAGCACCGCCTGTTTCCAGGCCCGCGTGGGGATCAGGCCGCGCCGCTCGCCGGTCAGGTCGATGCCGCTCAAGTTGCCCAGGCCGAGCCGCTTGGCCATCTCGGCGATCTTGTCGACACCCGTGCGACGCGCCGTCTCGTAGAAATAGACGTCGCAGCTCTCTTCCAGGCCGGATGCCATGTTCATCGAGCCGTGGCCGCCCTTCTTCCAGCAATGGAAGGTGTTGTTGCCGAAATCCATGTGGCCCTGACAGAACACCCTGGTTTCCGGCGTCATGGCGCCGGCTTCCAGCGCGGCCAGGCCGACCAGCATCTTGAAAGTCGAGCCCGGCGGATACTGGCCCTGGATCGCCTTGTTGGTCAGCGGTTTGTATTTATCGGTGTTCAGCTGGCGCCATTGCGGTCCGGTAATGCCAACATTGAACCAGTTCGGGTCGTATCCCGGATTGGAAGCCAGGGCCAGGATATCGCCGGTATGGATATCCATCACCACGGCGGCGCCGCTTTCCTCGCCCAGCCGTTCCATGGCGAAACGCTGCAGATCGGCATCGATGGTCAGGACGACATCATCGCCCTGCTGGCCGTTATGCCGCGCGAGTTCGCGGATGGCGCGGCCATATGCATTCACTTCCATCTGGCTGTGGCCGGCGCGACCGCGCAGCTGCTCGTCATAGACTTTCTCGACGCCGCTCTTGCCGATGCGAAAACCGGGCAGTTCGAGCAGCGGATCCTCGCCGAGCTCGTTCTCGGCTACGGCGCCGACATAGCCCACCACATGGCTGAACGTGGTGGTGTAGGGATAGTCGCGGGTTTCGCCAACATCGAGCTGCACGCCCGGCAGATCGGGCGAATGCAGATTGACCTTGGCGAAATCGTCCCAGGACAGGTTTTCGGCCACCACCACAGGGACAAATTTTCGCCGCCGCTCGATCTCGCGCTTCACGCGTGCGCGCTGGGTGTCGTCGACCTGGATCAGATTCGACAGGGCCTCCAGCGTTGCATCGACATTGCGGGTCTGCTCGGCCACGATCATGACGCGGTAGTTGCGCCGGTTCGACGCCAGCTCCACGCCGAAGCGGTCCAGCACGCGACCGCGCCGCGGCGACAGCAGACGCATGTTGATGCGGTTCTCTTCGGCCAGCAGAGTGTATTTGTCGGATTCCATCACCTGCAGGTAATAGAGCCGGCCGATCAGCGCGCCGAACAGGCCGAGCTGTGCCGTACCCAGCAGCAGGGCACGGCGGGTGAAAACCCGCTGCAGGTCGTTATCGCGCCGGTTCATCGCCATGCGGATACACCCATCAGGCCGTCACAGAAGCGCGCAGCCAGCGGCGTTCGAGCCTGCTCAAACCCCAGTAGATCGCCGGATACAGCGCCAGCGACAGCAGCAGTTGCGCCAGCAGCGGCGCGGTCGGCTGCAGGCGCCAGTGCAGCACCGAGACGATCGCCCAACCGGCCGGCAGCACGGCACCGACCACCAGGGCGAATGCCGCCCAGTTGACCATAAAGGAGGAACCGAGGAAGACCTTGCGCTGCGCCATGCCAAGTTCATGCACCAGCACAAGGATCAGGGCATTCAGGCCAAGCGGCCCGGCCGATAGCAGATCGAGCAGCAGGCCGATCATGAAAGCGCCGACCATGGTCATCAGATCGGAGCGGAAGATGCTCCAGTAAAACACCGCCATCAGCGCGAAAGCCGGCGCCACGCTGTCGAAATGCGGCAGGCCGATCGGCAGCAGGCCGAACAGCACCAGCATCACGCTGCTGAAAATCGGCAGCAGGGCACGGATGCGGCGGCTGGTCTGGCGGAGCAGCGCGGACATCCCGCCGCCTCCTTAGGGCTGCTGCGGCGTCGGTGGCGACGCCTGCCCCATGCTCTGGCCCTGCCCCTGGTTTTGACCGGGGTGCTTTTGCGGAGGCAGCAGTGGCGGCAGCGCCGCGGCCGGATCCTCGGCATCGATGCGGGTTTCGTCGAACTGCATGACGCGCAGGAAATCGAGCCGGCCGAGATCGACCAGCGGCCGCACGCGCACGCCGCCATCGGTCGAGACGATTTCGGCCACCGGAATACCGGCCGGAAACTGACCGCCATCGCCCGAGGTGACAATATGCATGCCCACAAGAGGCTTGGCCGCGCCGGTCAGGTATTCCAGCCGCGGGAAGGGCGAGTTGTCGCCGGTCAGCACGGCGCGATGGCCGCCCTCCTGCAGCATCACCGGCAGGCGCGAATTCAGGTCGGTCAGCAGCAGGATGCGCGAGGCGCGGTAGCCGACCTCGGCGACACGACCGACATAACCGCCCTCGCCGATCACCGCCTGGCCTTTGCGCACGCCATCCTTGGCGCCGATGTTGAGCAGCGCGGTACGCACGAAGGATCCGCCGCCATCGGCAATCACGCGCCCGGTGACGAAAGTGTTGGTCAGGTCGGGGCCGGCAGCGAGCAGGCGCCGCATGCTGGCATTATCCTGCTCCAGCCGGCGCGCCACTTCCTGCCACTGCAGCAGGCGGGCATTCTCGGTGCGCAGGCGGAAGTTCTCTTCATGCACGAACAGGATGTCGTCGACCCAGCCGATTGCGGCGTTGATCACGCCGACCGGTTGCGCCACGGCACTGAGCACCGGCTCGAAGATATCGGCAACCAGGGCACGCGAGCGCTCGACCGCCGGGCGGTCGATACGACTGACCAGGATCAGGCCGACGGCGGCAGCCAGCAGCAGCAGGAACGCGAAACGCTGCAGCAGCGCCAGTATCGGCGCGGCAATCCAGGCACTGCGTCCGGTCCGTCTTGCCATGCGCCCCCGTCAGCTCCTCCGGTTGCCGTGTCTTGATCAGTACGGCGGGTTGTACAGAACGTGCTTCAGCGTCTTCATCTCTTCCAGCGCGCGGCCGGTGCCCAGGGCCACGCAGGAGAGCGGCTCGTCGGCGATCGACACCGGCAGGCCGGTCGCATGGCGCAGCACGAGATCGAGATTGCCGAGCAGCGCACCGCCGCCGGTGAGCACGATGCCCTTGTCGACGATATCGGCAGCCAGTTCCGGGGCGGTGTGTTCGAGCGCGACCTTGACGGCCTCGACGATGGCGCCGACCGGTTCGGCCAGGCTTTCGGCGATCTGGCGCTGGTTGATCACCAGTTCCTTCGGCACACCGTTCATCAGATCGCGGCCCTTGATCTCCATGGAGAGGCCGTTGCCGTCTTCCGGCGGAGCGGCCGAGCCGATCTGCTTCTTGATGCGCTCGGCCGAGGCCTCGCCCACCAGCAGGTTATGGTTGCGGCGGATATAGGCGATGATGGCTTCGTCCATCTTGTCGCCGCCGACGCGCACGCTGCGCGAATAGACGATGCCGCCGAGCGAGAGCACCGCCACCTCGGTGGTGCCGCCGCCGATATCGACCACCATCGAGCCGGTCGGCTCGGTGACCGGCAGGCCGGCGCCGATCGCTGCAGCCATCGGTTCCTCGATCAGGAAGACGCGGCGCGAGCCGGCGGACTCAGCGCTGTCCATGATGGCGCGACGCTCGACCGCGGTGGAACCCGAGGGCACGCAGATGATCACCTGCGGCGAAGCGAAGCTGCGCCGGTTGTGCACCTTGCGGATGAAATGCTTGATCATTTCCTCCGCCACCTCGAAATCGGCGATGACGCCGTCGCGCAGGGGGCGGATGGCCTCGATATTGCCCGGCGTGCGGCCCAGCATCTGCTTGGCCTCGTCGCCGACGGCCAGAACCTGCTTCTTGCCGCGGTTATTGGCGATGGCAACCACCGACGGTTCGTTCAGCACGATGCCGCGACCTTTGACATAAACCAGGGTATTGGCCGTGCCGAGGTCGATGGCCATATCGGCCGACATGAAACCCATCAAACGCGAGAACATCGAGTAAAACCTCACCAGCGTAAAATCGCGCCGTTATCGCCTCGGATGCCAGAGCAGCGCAACCCCCAGCCCCCATATTTTCCGGACCCGACAGACTCCGGGCCGGCCCCGGTAAAATCAGGCACCCACCTTACGCGCTCATGGCGGCCGGCGCGGTCTTTTCTCGCTTCACCAGCAGTTTGTTGAGCGCGTGAATATAAGCCCGGCAGCTCGCCACCAGCGTGTCGGCATCGGACGCCTGCCCGTTGACCGTCTTGCCGCCCTCTTCCAGCCGCACCGTCACCTCGGCCTGGGCATCGGTGCCCTGGGTCACGGCATGCACCTGGTAGAGCTGCAGATTGGCGGTATGCGGGAACAGGGCCTTGATCGCATTGAAGATCGAATCGACCGGGCCATTGCCGGTGGCCTTGACCGCCTTCACCGCGCCGTCGATCTCCAGCTCCAGCTCGGCGCTCTGCGGCTCCTTCGAACCGGCGATCACCTGCAGCGAGACGAAGCGGATGCGGTGGCTGTCATGCGCCACGGTATCGTCGACCAGCGCGACGAGATCCTCGTCGAACACTTCCTTCTTGCGGTCGGCCAGGTCCTTGAAACGGCCGAAGGCATCGTTGAGCTGGTTCTCGGCCAGATTGAAGCCGAGCTCTTCCAGCTTCTTGCGGAAGGCATGGCGACCGGAATGCTTGCCCATCACCAGCGTCGAGCGGTTCAGGCCGACCGATTCCGGCGTCATGATCTCGTAGGTGCCGGCATGCTTCAGCATACCGTCCTGGTGAATGCCGCTTTCATGCGCGAAGGCATTGGCGCCGACGATGGCCTTGTTCGGCTGCACCACGAAACCGGTGACCGCCGAAACCAGGCGCGAAGCTTTCATGATGTCGGTGGTCTTGATGCCGGTTTCGAACGGCATGGCGTCAGGCCGCGTGCGCAGCGCCATGACGATCTCTTCCAACGCGGCATTGCCGGCACGCTCGCCGAGACCGTTGATGGTGCATTCGATCTGCCGCGCGCCGCCCTGCACGGCGGCCAGCGAATTGGCCACCGCCAAACCGAGATCGTTGTGACAATGCGCGGAAAACCTGGCTTTATCGCTGTTCGGGATGTTTTCGATCAGGTAGCGCATCAGCGCCGCGTATTCTTCCGGCACGGTGTAGCCCACCGTATCGGGCACGTTGATCGTGGTAGCGCCGGCCTTGATCGCACTCTCGATCACGCGGCAGAGAAATTCGCGGTCCGAGCGCGTGCCGTCCTCGCAGCTCCACTCGACATCCTCGCAGAGATTGCGGGCGTGAGAGACGCTGTCGATCACCGCCTGATGCACGGCTTCAGGTTCCATCTGCAATTTGAACTTCATATGCAGCGGCGAGGTGGAGATGAAGGTGTGGATGCGGGCGCGCTTCGCCGGACGCAGCGCCTCCCAGGCGCGGTCGATGTCTTTCCTGCCGGCGCGGCTCAGGCCGCAGACGGTGGAATTGACGACGCGCTTGGCAATCTCGTTGACCGCCTCGAAATCCCCGTTCGATGCAATCGGAAAGCCGGCCTCGATCACGTCGACGCCCATGCCTTCCAGCACCGAGGCGATTTTCAGCTTCTCTTCGAGATTCATCGAGGCGCCGGGCGACTGCTCGCCGTCGCGCAGGGTGGTGTCGAAAATGATGACCCGCTCGCGCGGGCGCGATTCGCCGGTCGTCGCGTTGGTCATGGCCTAAACCCCTTCTCGCCTGCGGGGCATGCCCATCGGGGCCCGCTTCCGCAGAAATTTCGCCGCTGTTTCCGTGCTTTAACCATAAGTGTACACGCTCCGGCGGGGTCCCGGCAAAGGCCGAAAAACCCAAGTCTGACATAGACTTGCACCGGTACTCTCCAACAGCATGCTTAAAAAGGGGTGAACGGGCCGTCTCTGCAACCCGAATCACCTAATGCCCTGAAATCGCGGCTGAATTGAGGCCGGTGCCGGTTTCGGCCTGCCGGGCCCGAAAACTGCCGGACAGAGGTGGCGGATCGACCATACTGCCGGTATGGACTCCACTCCCTATCCAGAAGAGACGCAGATGCCTCGCAAGCCGTCTGAACTCCCCCGGGATCTACTCTGCGACCAGCTCGGCACCCCCATCGGCACCGCGCTGCTGGTCACCGATGCGGCGGGCATGCTGCGGGCGCTGGATTGGGATGGCCATGAAGACCGGCTGTTGCGCCTGCTGCGGCTGCATTACGGCGAAAACACCATCCTGAGCGCCAGCCCGGCGCCGGCCGCCCTGCGCCGCGCCCTGAACGGATACTTTGCCGGCGACCTGAAACAGATCAACGCGATCGCCTGCCAGACCGCCGGCACACCGTTCCAACGCACAGTCTGGGCCGCATTGCGCAAGATACCCGCCGGCAAAACGATGACCTACGGCGCGCTGGCGGCGAAGCTGGGCACGCCTGCGGCGATGCGCGCGGTGGGTGCCGCCAACGGCGCCAATCCCATCAGCGTCGTCGTGCCCTGTCATCGCCTCATCGGCGCCGATGGCACGCTGGTCAAGTATGGCGGCGGCCTGGAGCGCAAGCGCTGGCTGCTGGAGCATGAAGGCGCGGAGATCGCGCCGCGCCACACTGCCGCTGCCTGAGCACTCCGGGCGCGCCGCAAGCGTCAGGCCCGGCGATACAGCGTCACCACGCAGGCGCCGCCCAGGCCGAGATTATGCTGCAATGCCACGCGGGCGCCCTCCACCTGTCGCGCCTCTGCGGTGCCGCGCAACTGGTGCGTCAGCTCGTAGCATTGCGCCAGTCCGGTGGCGCCGAGCGGATGCCCCTTGGAGAGCAACCCGCCCGACGGATTGGTGACGACCTGGCCGCCATAGGTGTTGTCGCCGGCTTCAACGAAACGTTCCGCCTCGCCAACGGGACACAGGCCGAGCGCCTCGTAAGTGATCAGTTCGTTCTGTGCGAAACAGTCGTGCAGTTCCACCACATCGATATCCTGCGGCCCGATGCCGGCCTGTTCGTAGACCTGGCCGGCCGCGGCGCGGCTCATATCCGCTCCCACCACCTGCATCATGTCGCGCGCTTTGAAGGTGGAGGGATAATCCGTGGTCATGGCCTGGGCGGCGATTTCAACATCGCTGCGCAGGCCATGTTGTGTCGCGAAGCTCTCCGAGACCAGCAGGGCCGCCGCCGCGCCGCAGGTGGGCGGACAGGCCATCAGCCGCGTCATCACGCCGGGCCAGATCATCTGCGCCTGCATCACGTCGTCGACGCTCACCTCCTGCCGGAACAGCGCAAGCGGGTTGTTCTTCGCATGGCGGCTGGCCTTGGCGCGGATGCGTGCAAAAGTCTCCAGCTTCGTGCCGTATTTCTTCATGTGGCTCAGGCCCGCGCCGCCGAAATAGCGCAGGGCCAGCGGGATGTCCGGCATGCCGACCAGATCGTCGGTCACCGCATCGAAATCCTCGAACGGACTGGCCCGGTCGGTGAAGACAGATCCCAGTGCGCCGGGCTTCATCTGCTCGAAACCCAGCGCCAGCACGCAATCGGCCGCGCCGCTTGCCACCGCCTGGCGCGCCAGGAACAAAGCCGTCGATCCGGTCGAGCAGTTGTTGTTGACGTTGACGACCGGGATGCCGGTCATGCCGAGGCGATACAGCGCCTTCTGGCCGCAGGTGCTGTCGCCGTAGACATAGCCGGCATAGGCCTGCTGCACGAGGGCGTAATCGATGCCGGCATCCTTGAGCGCCAGCCGGCCCGCGGCGGCGCCCATCTCATCATAGGGCGCGCTGCCGCCCGGCTTGGCGAATGGAATCATGCCGACACCGGCAACCAGGACCTTGGCCATGACGTCTCCTCCGTTTCGCCTGATCTTAGGCGGAAACGACAGACCGGCAAACGAAAACGGCCGGCGGTTCATCACCGCCGGCCGCTGACGTAACGGGTATA
>NZ_JAOZVR010000093.1 GCF_025869515.1 Ferrovibrio sp. | reverse complement strand
GTCCGGCCTGTTCGGTCATATCCTGCCGATCTTCACCAAAAAGACCGGCATCCAGGTGCGCGTGGTGGCGCAGGGCACCGGCCAGGCACTCAAGACCGGCGAAAAGGGCGATGCCGACGTGGTCTTCGTGCACGATCCGGTCGCCGAGCAGAAATTCGTCGATGCCGGCTTCGGCGTCGACCGCCGCCTGGTGATGTACAACGACTTCGTCATCGTCGGCCCGAAAAGCGATCCGGCCAAGGTCGGCGGCAGCAAGGATGTGATCGCCGCCTACAAAAAGATCGCGGCCTCCAAGTCACCCTTCGCCTCGCGCGGCGACAGCTCGGGAACCCACGCCGCCGAACTGCGCATCTGGAAGCAGGCCGAGATCGACGTGAAGACCGCCGGCACCGGCTGGTATCGCGAGACCGGCTCAGGGATGGGCCCGACGCTGAACACGGCGGCCGGGATGAATGCCTATGCCTTCACCGATCGCGGCACCTGGCTCAGCTTCAAGAATCGCGGCGACCTGGTCATCAGCGTGCAGGGCGACGTGAAGCTGTTCAACCAGTATGGCGTCATGCTGGTCAATCCGGCCAAGCACGCCCATGTGAAGGTGGCCGAAGGCAAGGCCTTCATGGACTGGATCACCTCGAAGGAAGGCCAGGACGCCATCGCCGCCTACAAGATTGAGGGCGAGCAGCTGTTCTTCCCGAACTACAAGCCGGGCGTGAACAGCTAGTCGGCATTTACGGCACCATGGTTTCCTTCTAGCATTCCGGAAAATGCAGGAGGAAACCATGGATACCCAGGCGATGCTGCGGGCCTTCAGCGCGGCGGTGCAGAACCGCGACGGCACAGGCTTTGCCGCGCTGTTCACCGAGGATGCCGTCTATCACGATATCTTCTACGGCGCCTTTCACGGCCGGCAGAAGATCGCCGAACTGGTCGACGACTGGTTCTACCGCACGGCGGAAGACTTCCGCTGGCACCTGCACGATCCGGTGAGCAACGGCACCACGCTCTATGCTCGTTATACCTTCTCATACAAATCCCTGCTGCCCGAGGCGCAGGGCCGGCGCGTGATGTTCGAGGGCGTCGCTATCTTCACGCTGAAGGACGGCCTGATCGCCGATTACCGCGAAGTGGCCAATGCCGGCCCGGCCCTGCTCGACCTCGGCTTCGCGCCCGAACGGGTGGCGAAAATCCTCACCCGCGCCGGTGCCGAACTGAAAAGCCGGGCCGAGGCGCGCCCGCATCTGAGCTAGGCTCTAGCCCGACTCGGGCGCGATCCGCTATGCAGAAGGCATGTGCGGACGCTTCAGCCTGACCAAGCCCCTCGACGATCTCGCGGCTTTCTTCGAGCTGTATGAGCTGTTCCAGAAGCCCAACCTGCAGCCGCGCTGGAATATCGCGCCGACGCAGAAAACCGCTGTGGTGCGGACCCAGGCCGGCAGGCGCGACATCGCCCTGCTGCGCTGGGGCTTCGCCGGCCCCAACAATGCGCCGCTGATCAACGCGCGCGCGGAAACCGCCAGCAGCAAACCGACCTTCGCGGAGGCCTTCGCCCAGCGCCGCTGCCTGATCCCGGCCGACAGCTTCTATGAATGGCAGGCCATCGAAGGCCAGAAGCAGAAACAACCATGGCGCATCGGCCTGAAAGGCGGCGGGCTGTTCGCCTTTGCCGGCCTGTGGCAGCCCGAAGCCGCCTTCGGCAACGAGGACTGCTTCACCATCCTGACGACGGTAGCGAATGACTACCTCGCACCCCTGCATGAGCGCATGCCGGTGATCCTGCCGCGCGAACAGTTCGGCCTGTGGCTCGACCCGGCCACGCCGCGCCCGATCCTGCAGCGCCTGCTGCAGAGCTATCCGGCCGCCGAAATGGCGCGCTATCGCGTCACGCCGGTGGTGAATGGCGTGAAGACGGACGGGCCGGAATGTTTCGCGCCGCTCAATGCCGCGCTCAAGGTCGCTTAAGACAGCACCAGTACTTAAGACAGCAACTGGCCGCCATCGGCCGCCACGGTCTGGCCGGTGACCCAACTAGCCGCATCGGAGCACAGGAACAGCGCCACATTGGCCATCTCTTCCACCCGCCCCATGCGGCCGAAGGGAATGTTGCCCAGCATCCTGTTAT
The DNA here is from genome assembly GCF_025869515.1 of Ferrovibrio sp. GTDB lineage: Bacteria > Pseudomonadota > Alphaproteobacteria > Ferrovibrionales > Ferrovibrionaceae > Ferrovibrio. Next base: position 138,529 of record NZ_JAOZVR010000093.1, on the reverse strand, counting down.
AGAGCGCCGGATTCTCGGTCCTGGCCTTGTCCCAGACACCGCCCTCGAACTCGATGGAGCCCGGCGCCAGACAGTTCACCCGGATATTGCTTTTCGCCAGGTTCAGCGCCTGGGTCATGGTCAGCTGGACCAGAGCCGCCTTGATGGCGCCATAGGGCGGATTGCGCCCCGTGGGTATCAGGGCGGCAATGGACGAGACATGCAGGATGCTGCCGCCGCCGGCCTTCTGGATATGCGGGATCGCCGTCTGGCTGGCGCGGACACTGCCCATGAGATCGACATTGATCGCGGCGGCCCAGCCCGCCTCGTCATCGGTTGTGCCAAAGCCCGAGGCATTGTTGACCAGGATGTCGATGCCGCCGAGTGCGGCGGCGGCCGCCTCGACATAGCCGATCACCGCCGGGCCATCGCCCAGGTCGCAGGGTGCTGTGTGCACCTTGGCGCCCGTCTGTTTCAATGCCGCTTCCGCGTCGCGCAGGCCGGCTTCGCCGCGGGCGCAGATCGAAACGGCAGCACCCTCTTGCGCGAAAGCCAGCGCAATCGCGCGGCCAATGCCACGGCTGCCGCCTGCCACCACAACGCGTTTTCCCTTGATACCGAGATTCATGTCGCACTCCCTTGCTGTCGATCAGCTTGGCCCGGCTGAAACCGTCCTGCAAGCCACGGACGGTTTCTGGTATGCTTCTTGCTGAATTCTGCCGGACCCGAAAGGTGATCTGATGCCCGGCTTTGCCGCCACGCTGAACGGAACCCGTTATGTCTTCGCCGATCTGAAGGCGCTGCTGGCCTGTGCCTCGCCGCTGCGCTCGGGCGACCAGTTGGCCGGTATTGCCGCTGAGACTGACGAACAGCGCGTGGCGGCAAAAATGGCACTGGCCGATCTGCCGCTGCGCCATTTTCTCGATGACGCCCTGATCCCCTATGAGGAGGATGAGGTGACGCGGCTGATCGCGGACAGCCATGATGCCGCCGCTTTTGCGCCGGTGGCCCACCTCACCGTCGGCGAATTCCGCGACTGGCTGCTGTCCTACCAGGCCGATACGGGCGCGCTGGCGAAGCTGGCGCCCGGCCTGACACCGGAAATGGTCGCCGCCGTTTCCAAACTGATGCGCAACCAGGACCTGATCGCTGTGGCGGCGAAATGCCGCGTCATCACCGGCTTCCGCACCACGCTCGGCCTGCCCGGTCGCCTGGCCAGCCGGCTGCAGCCCAACCATCCCACCGACGATGCCGAAGGCATCGCGGCGGCGCTGCTCGACGGTCTGCTGTTCGGTATCGGCGATGCGGTGATCGGTATCAATCCGGCCACCGACAGCGTGCCCGATGGCATCCGCCTGCTCGACATGCTGGAAACGATCCGCCAGCGTTTCGAAATCCCGACGCAAAGCTGCGTGCTGGCCCATGTCACCACCAGCCTGCAGATGATGCAGCGCGGCGCGCCGGTCGATCTGGTGTTCCAGTCGATCGCCGGCACCGAGGCCGCCAATCGCGGCTTCGGCATCGATCTCGCCATTCTGAGGGAAGCACAGGATGCAGCCCTCGGCCTGAAGCGCGGCACGGTCGGCAGTAACGTGATGTATTTCGAGACCGGCCAGGGCAGCGCGCTGTCGGCCAATGCCCATCATGGTGTCGACCAGCAGACACTGGAAGTGCGCGCCTATGCGGTGGCGCGGGCGTTCAAGCCGCTGCTGGTCAACACTGTGGTCGGCTTCATCGGTCCGGAATACCTGTTCGACGCCAAACAGATCATCCGCGCCGGCCTGGAAGACCATTGCTGCGGCAAGCTGCTTGGTCTGCCGATGGGTGTCGATGTCTGCTACACCAACCATGCCGAAGCCGATCAGGACGACATGGACAGCCTGATGACCCTGCTGGGCACGGCCGGCGTGAATTTCCTCATCGCGGTGCCGGGTGCCGACGATGTGATGCTGAATTACCAGAGCCTGTCGTTCCACGACGTGCTCGGCCTGCGCCATCTGCTGAAACTGCGGCCGGCGCCGGAATTCGAAGCCTGGCTCGGCCGCATGGGCATGCTGAGCGAAGACGGACGCCTGCCGCCGCCGGCTGCCGACAGTGCCGCGCTCCGCCGACTTATCTCCTATGAATGACGTGACGAAAGACATCTGGGCGCGCTGGCGGGCAACAACCAGGGCGCGCATCGGTCTTGGCCGCAGCGGCGATGCGCTGCCCACCGCACCTTTGCTGGAATTCCAGGCCGCCCACAGCCGCGCCCGCGATGCCGTGCATGGTGCTGTTGATTTCGCTGCACTCGCCGCCGCGTTGGCACCGCATCCCAGCCTCGCCGTGCACAGCCAGGCCAGCGACCGCACCGCTTATCTGCGCCGTCCCGATCTCGGCCGCCGCCTCGATCCGGCCGGTATCGATGCGCTGTCAGCTGCGCGTGGCGACTATGATGTGGCCTTTGTCATCGCCGATGGCCTGTCGGCGCGTGCCGTGGATACCCATGCTGCAGCCGTGCTGCGGCTTTGCCTGGAAAAGCTGGCAGGCTGGCGCATCGCGCCCATCGTGCTGGCCGCACAGGGCCGTGTCGCGCTGGGCGATGAGATCGGCGAAAGCCTGAATGCCGCGGCCGTGGCCGTGCTGATCGGTGAACGGCCCGGCCTGTCGGTGGCGGACAGCTTAGGGATTTACCTGACCTGGGCGCCGCGCCGCGGCCGCGCGGATTCAGAGCGCAATTGTATCTCCAATATCCATGGCGCCGGTATGAGTCATGCGGCGGCCAGCGATCTGCTGGTCTGGCTGCTGCGCGAATCCCGCCGCCGCAAACTCAGCGGCATCGACCTGAAAGTCGATCCCGCGGCGGCACTGCCTACAGGATAAGATCGCCGCCATGGACGCGGACATGCTGTCCCTTCAGTTCGCGCACCGACCGGCAGCCGCAGGCATGGGCGATGGCTTCCACATCATGCTGCACGGCCTTGGCGTAATTGGCCACGCGCACGGCCTTCAGCGTCGGATCGAGGCCGCGCATGAAGCGCGGGTCGTTCGAGGTGACGCCCGTCGGGCAATGGCCGGTGTTGCATTTCATCGCCTGGATACAGCCGAGCGAAAACATGAAGCCGCGCGCCGAGACCACGTAATCCGCGCCCATGCATAGCGCCCAGGCCACCTTGTCGGGCGTCAGCAGCTTGCCCGAGGCGACCAGGCGGATACGGTTGCGCAAGTCGTAGCTGCGCAGCTTCTGCGCCACCATCGGCAGTGCCTGCACGATCGACTGCCCGACATAATCGGCGAGCGGCGCCGGCGCCGCGCCGGTGCCGCCCTCGGCGCCGTCGATCTGGATGAAATCCGGCGCTTCTGTCGGGCGGGTGCTCATATACTCGAAGAATTCGTCGATGAATTCGAAGCTGCCGACCGCCATCTTGATGCCGACCGGCTTGTCGACGATCCTGCGCACGCGGTTGATCAATGCGATCAGCGTGGGAATATCGGTGATGTCGTGATGGCGGCTGGGCGAGATCGACGCCTTGCCGGCTTCGATGCCGCGGATTTCGGCGATCTCCGGTGTCACTTTCGAACCCGGCAGGATACCGCCGCGGCCCGGCTTGGCGCCCTGGCTCAGCTTGATGCAGAACATCTTTACCTGGTCGAGTTCCGCGATCCTGCGCAGGCGCGCTTCGTCCAGGTTGCCGTTCTGGTCGCGCACACCGTACTTGGCCGTGCCGATCTGGAAGCAGATGTCGCAGCCGCCCTTGACATGATAGGGCGACAGGCCACCCTCGCCGGTATCCATCCAGATGCCGGCCATCGCCGCACCTTCGGACAGCGCGGTGATGGCGGCCGATGACAGCGCGCCATAGGACATGCCGGAGATATTGAAGAAGCTTTTCGGCTTGTACGGCTTGCCGACGATACCCTTGCCGATCCAGCGGCCGGTGAAAGTCTCCGCTTCCTCGTCATTCACCGGAAAAGCGGAATGCAGGAAATAGATATGACCGGGCTGCTGCGCATCGACCTCGGAGCCGAAGGCGACGTAGTTCGACACGCCCTTGGCGGAGCGGTAGACCCAGGCGCGGGTCAGGCGATTGAACGGACGTTCTTCCCAATCGGCGGTGAACCAGTACTGGCGAAAATATTCGCCGAGATTCTCCATGATGTAGCGAAAGCGCCCGTAGATCGGGAAATTGCGCCGGATCGCGTGGTCGCGCTGAATCCAGCGGTCGTAGATGTAATACCAGCTCATCGTGCCCATACCGAGCAGCACGACGGCGGCCAGGACATACCAGCCGATCATTGACCTCTCCCACCCTCCGGCGCCGCCTCATGCCGGGCGACTTGGACGCCAGTCTAGCACAATCAGGAATAGCGGACCGGTATTAACATTCGATAACAGCCGCGCGTGGTTACGGACGCGGCCCCAGCATGCTGCGCGGATCGGCCAGGCGATCGTAATCCTCGGCCGTCAGGAAACCCAGATCGATGGCAGCCTGTTTCGGGCTGGTGCCCTCGGTGAAGGCCTTGTTGACGATCTGCGCCACCTTGTCATAGCCCAGATGCGGATTGAGCGCGGTGGCCAGCATGATCGAATGTTCGACATTCCTTTGCAGCGTGGCGGTATTGGGTTCGATCCCGGCCACCATGTCGCTGCCGAACACCGTGGCGGCATCGGCGAGCAGATCGACCGAGCGCAGCACGTTGTGCACGATCACCGGCTTGGCGACATTGAGTTCGAAATGACCTGCGGCGGCGGCATGGGTCACCGTCACATGATTGCCCATCACCTGGTAGCAGACCTGCAGCAGGGCTTCGGCCAGCGTCGGGTTGCGCTTGCCCGGCATGATCGAGGAAGTGAGACCGTCATGCGGCAGCACCAGTTCCGCCAGGCCGGCGCGCGGCCCCGAACCGAGGAAGCGGATGTCGTTGGCGATCTTGGCCAGTGAAACCGCAAGCGTGTTCAGCATGCCGCTGGTTTCCATCAGTGCATCATGCGCGCCCATGCCTTCGAATTTGTTGGGATTGGTCACGAAAGGCAGGCCGGTGAGTTTCGCCAGCGCGGCGGCAAAGGCGATATCGAAACCGGCCTTGGCATTCAACCCGGTGCCGACCGCGGTGCCGCCCTGCGCCAGCGGATAGAGGCGCACCAGCGCCTCCTGCGCACGCACGATGCCTAGTTCGACCTGACGCGCCATGGCGCCGAAGCCCTGGCCGAGCGTCATCGGCGTGGCATCCTGCAGATGCGTGCGCGCGATCTTGGCGATGTCCTTCCAGTCGCCGGCCTTCGTCGCCAGCTGCTTGTGCAGGCCCTGCAGCGCCGGGACCAGGCGATGGGTGATCTCCAGCACGGTGACGATATGCATCACGGTGGGGAAGCTGTCGTTCGACGACTGGCCGCGATTGACATGGTCGTTCGGATGCACCGGCTTCTTGGTGCCGAGCGGCTGGCCCAGCAGCTCGTTGGCGCGGTTGGCGATCACCTCGTTGGCATTCATGTTCGTCGCGGTGCCGGAGCCGATCTGCCAGACCGGCAGCGGAAAATGATCGTCGAATTTCCCTTCCGACACTTCGCGGGCGGCCTGCTGCAGCGCATCGACGATCTCGGGCGGCAGCTCGTTCAGCCCGGCATTGGCCTGCGCCGCCGCAAGCTTCTGCAACCCGATGGCATGCACCAGCGCCGGCGGCAACTTCTCGCTGCCGATGCGGAACAGCGTCAGGGCGCGCTGGGTCTGGGCGCCCCAGTAGCGTTCGGCCGGAACTTCGACGGTTCCGAAGGCATCGCGTTCCTGACGGGTCGGCATGGGGAGGGTCCTTTCTGTCTGTTCTGCCAAGATAGGGTAGTGCGGTGCGGGTTATAATTATGCCTAGGTATTGCCCATCTATGACGGGCATGTTGCACAATATTACGGCACACCCGGAATTCCATTTGTAAAACCCGCAAGGAATATGGGTCGACATGTCAGCGATTTGAATACAATGCTGGCCTTAACCCCGAATCCATGCTGCCCCACTATCCGTTAGAACAAGGGCAGAGTGACGCAGGGGATAGGCCGTATACGCGGCATGTATCCTGCATTGAGATTCGGGTCTCGCTATCCATCCAGAGTTATAAAAACAATGACTGCACAGACTCACCATCTGCAGGTGCATCAGCTTATCGACGGCATCGAACGCGACGTCCAGGAATTCGGCGCCAATAACGAAGATATCGCCTTCCAGACCACGCTGCTGGCGCTGAATGCCTCAATCGAGGCGGCACGCGCCGGCGAGGTCGGCCGCAGCTTCGCCGTGGTGGCCCAGGAGGTGAAGGCGCTGGCCAACCAGGCCTCGGACAATTCCAAACGCTTCCGCGACGTGGTGCTGACCCGCATCAATGAATCCAAACGCGCGGCGGAAACCATCGTCGACCAGATCGTGAAGGATCTGGAAGGGCCGCGTCTCAGCGACATGGCGCAGACCATGGTGCAGCTGATCGTGCGCAATCTCTACGAACGCACTTGCGACTGCCGCTGGTGGGCCACCGACGATGCCATGTGGCAGGCACTGGAGACTCCCTCCGACGAATTATACGCCCGTGCCGGCGAACGGCTGGGCATGATCAACCGTTTCTACACCGTGTATCTCAATCTGGTGCTGGCCGATGCGAAAGGCCAGATCGTCGCCACCTCCAACCCCCAGCAGTTTCCGCGCGCCGCGCGCGCCAATGTTTCGCGCACCACGTGGTTCCAGCAGGCGATGCAGTCGCGCAGCGGCGACGACTATATCGTCGACGACATCAGCCAGAGCGGCAGCCACGACAACAAGGCGGTGGCGGTCTATGCCGCCGCGGTGCGCAGCGGTGGCCAGATTCACGGCGAACCGCTTGGCGTACTGGGCGTGATCTTCGACTGGGACAAGCAGGGCAAGAGCATCGTCAAGGACGAACCCTCCCTAAGCCCGGAAGAATGGCAGCGCACGCGCGTGCTGCTGCTGGATGCCAAACGCCGCATCATCGCTTCCTCCGACAACCAGAATGTCTACCAGGCCTTCCCCCTGCAGGATGAAGACAAGCAGCGCGGCTATTACTACCTGCCTGACGGCACGCTGGTGGCCTTCGCCCGCACCATCGGCTACGAAACCTACGATGGTCTGGGCTGGTACGGCGTGATCAGCCAGGCACCGCGCAGTTAATTGCAACCCTCCTTTTCATTGTCGTCCCGGGCTTGACCCGGGATGACGTCATTGAGGCTTGCGCCACAGCCAGGTCAGCTCGTGCTTGTTGTGATGCAGGTGCAGCAGGCGGCTGCCGGGGATGGCGGCGAAGGCGTGCGCCGTCTCGAAATCGGTCTCGCCCTGGAATTTCAGCGTGCAGACCGCATTGCGCACATCGGATGAGGCGAGCCAGCGCTGCACCAGCCTGAGCAGCCGCGCCGGATAGCAGATCACATCGGAGCAGAGCCAGTCGACGCACGGGAATTCCTTCGGCTCCAGCGCGAAGGCGCTGCCCTGTTTCCATTGCACGGTTTTCATCGCCGCCACATTCGGCGCCAGCGGCGCCTTGTCGATGGCGGTAACGGTCGCGCCGAGCGAACCCAGCACCCAGGTCCAGCCGCCCGGCGAGGAACCGAGATCGAGGCAGATATCACCGGGCTTCGGGAGTTCCGATCCGAATTCCAGGCGATGCCGCGTCAGGCCTTCCCAAAGTTTGAGATAGGCGCGGCTCGGCGGGCCCTCGCGATCCTCGTTGAAAGCGAATTCGCCGTTCGGCATCGGGCTACTGCACCGCGCGGCATAAAGCATGCGGTCCGGTGCCAGCAGGGTGAAGCTGCCGAGCGGCGCGGTCGGCAGCGGCGTGCCGAAATTCAGCGGCCTGGCCGAGACATGCGGCAGCTTTTCGGTGATCAGCTTTGCCCGGCCATGATGCAGTGGCGCATAGGCCGACCAGTTGCGCTGAATGCCTTTCAGCTTCGTCGCCGCATCGCCGATGGACGCGATCTGCGTTTCCTGCACATCGAACCAGGTGTTGGCTGACCAGGCGCAAGCTCCTTCCCCGTCCGCCAGCATCAATCGACCATGCTCCGAGCGCAGCCGGGCGCCCAGCTCGATGCGCAGCTGCTCCTCGAAACCCTCGGCGGCGAGATAGGCGATCACCGTCCGGTCTCCCACGGATTCACCATGTCTATCCCGCAATCGGCGAAGTCCCTCACGTTGCGCGTCGCCACCGCCGCGCCGTGGGCGCGGGCGATGGCGGCAATTTGTGCATCGAAAAACGGCAGCGGTCGTCCCTGCCTGCGGCGGTCGGCCATCAGCAGCGCATATTCCAGCGCCGCGGCCTCATCGAAAGGCAGGATGCGACCACCGAGTTCTTTATCGAAATAATTGCTGAGCGCATCCAGCATACGCTCACGGCGCGTTCCGGCCGGCAGAATGCGCGCACCATAAAACATCTCGGCCACCGTGATGCTGGTGGTGCAGAGCGCATTCGCATCCTGCATGAACAGCCAGACCCAGATCGGCTCCGCGGTCTCCGGTCGCATCAGGGCAGAAGCAACATTGGTATCGAGAATGATCACGCCAGCCACTCAATCGAATTTCGGCGGCTCGCGTCCCATTTCGCGCGGCGGGATTTCCAGTTCGACATCCTCCAGTCCGGCAAACCGCTTGCGGACCGCTTCCCAGAAATCGGCGCCGGTCATCGGCTCGGTGGCGAGTGTGCTGCGCAGGATCTCGCGCAGCTCCTGCTCCATCGAGCGGCCGTGCCGGCTCGCCCGCTGGCGCAGCCGGTTTTTCAGGTCGTCGTCGATATTACGGATCACGATGCTGGCCATCGGGCTTAACCTCTCAGCAAAATGATATCATTGATATCACTGATATCAAAATCGGCTTAAACTGCCTAATCTGACCTTATTTATGCTTATTGCGGCCTTATCCCTGCTTAACCTCGGCTTATCCGGGGCTTCATCCTGGCTTGTAACCGGCTTACCCGGCGCTATTCCGGGTTATTCCCCGTTCAGGTGGACCAAACCAATTACATACAATGTTACTCACTTCGCAGGCCCAAATCAGAACATAACAAGAATATCGTAATCCGGGCCACACCGCCACTCCAACCCGCCACCCTGTCGAAAATGACCGTTACGGACCAGTTATCTTTCTTGGGCAGTCCCGCATTGCGGTAAAAAAGCTTAAGCCTTGAGCGCCAAAATAGCATTTGCCATTTGAAGATATTAGGCTGCGACTTGGGATCGGGGGCAAACAATGGCAAGCAGCGAAAAGAAAAAGCGCGTTCAAGCACTCAAAGTGAACCAATGGTTGAAGGATTGGAATTCCGTCAAATTCTCTGAGGAGGACCATCGCCGCAAGCCTGAACCAAGCTTCTTTATCCTTTCCATTCCAGCCATCGAACTGAAAGGCCTCTGCGGCATCAGTCGCCGTCAGGCCAAAGGCGTCAGGCCCCGCGCCGCAGATCTGGGAATTCAGCGTCAGCATGAAGAGGAGCGGTCCGAAGAGATTCAGCGCTTTGTAGACTAGTGAAAAGTACTTTTAGTACATTGGGCGGCACAGGCATCGACGAAGTCGATGGCGGCCGCAATGCTCGTCACGCCACTCAAGAGTTAATTCTCGTCTTACGGCCAATTTAATAGTTAATTCAATAGCTTAAATGATGCACCCGATGCCTTTGGGCGCAACGTGCAAACCCACCTTGCCAGCCTGTGGAAAATCGCTATAGTCCGCGCCCTCACATAGCTCCTTGCTGGGATTCAGTGAATCCCGGCTAGGCCCGATCCGTCGCCGCATGGTGCGTCGCCGCCGGGCCGCCAAAGCCAGAAGGAGAGCTGCCGATGGCGTTCTACGAGAACGTTTTCATCGCGCGTCAGGACATCTCGACCACCCAGGTCGAGGCGATGGCCGCGCAATTCACCGATATCATCAAGGCCCAGGGCGGCGAGGTCTCCAAGACCGAGCAGTGGGGCCTGCGCAACCTCAGCTACCGCATCAAGAAGAACAAGAAGGGCCATTATGTCCTTCTGAACATCACTGCGTCGGGCGCTGCGATTGCCGAAATGGAGCGCAACATGCGCATCCATGAAGACATCCTGCGCTACCTGACGGTGCGCGTCGACAAGCTGGAAGAAGGCCAGTCGGCCATCCTGCAGAACAAGGATCGCGGCGAACGCGGCGACCGTCCGGAGCGTGGCTTCGGTGATCGCGGCTTCGGCGGCGGCCGCGGCTTCGGCGGCGACCGGGGTGATCGCGGTGGTGATCGCGGCGAGCGTCGTCCGCGTTTCGAACGTGAAGAGTCGGCTCCGGCCGCTGGTGGGGAGAGCGCCTAATGTCGAGCACCGGTACCTCTACTGAGCGTGGCGGCAAGCCCGCCGGTCGCGGCGGCGCAGGTGGCGCCCGCCGTCCGTTCTTCCGTCGTCGCAAGACCTGCCCGTTCTCCGGCGCCAACGCGCCGAAGATCGACTACAAGGACGTGAAGCTGCTGTCGCGCTTCATCTCCGAACGCGGCAAGATCGTTCCGTCGCGGATCACCGCAGTATCGGCCAAGAAGCAGCGCGAACTGGCCCAGGCCATCAAGCGCGCGCGCAACCTGGCCCTGCTGCCGTTCGTCATCAAGTAAGGCCACCCCGGGCCCTGTGAGGGGACCGGAACCGGACCTGCAGCCATGATGACACGCAGTCTGATCTTCGGCAGCCTCGCTGGTGCAGCGAGCGCGGTGCTGGTGCTGACCGCCGCAAGCGGTCCGCTCGGTATCCTGCTCGGCTACCTGGCGCCGCTGCCGTTGTTCTTCGCCGGCCTGACCCATGGCGTGACCGCCGTGGGGATCGCCGGCGTGGTCGGCGCGCTGATCAGCGCGCTGAACGGACTGCTGGCCGGCGGCGTCTATCTCGTCACCTTCGCGGCCCCGGTCGTGCTGGTGGTGCGGCAGGCGCTGCTCGCCCGCCCGGCTCATGAGGCGGCCACCGAAGCCGGTTCCCAGGCCGAGGTCAGCAATGACCTGGAATGGTATCCGGTCGGCCGGCTGGTGCTGTGGCTCACCGGCTGGGCGCTCGGCCTGTTCGGCATGGCGCTGCTGCTGACGGGGGACCGCGAAGGCGGCCTGCCCGGCATGCTGCAGCCGCTGCTGGTGCAGTTCCTCGCGGCGATGCCGCAGGGCGCTGCCGACCAGGCTGCCGATCTGCCGGCCGTGGCCAAGCGTCTGGCCAGCCTGATGCCGGCGGTGTTCGGTGTCAGCTGGCTGGTGATGATGACGATCAACGGCACGCTCGCACAGGGCATGGCGTCTCTGCTGAAGCAGAACCGCCGGCCGACGCCGGTCTACCGGGCCCTCACCCTGTCGCGGCCGCTGGCCGTGGCGCTGGTGGCGGCCCTGCTCGGCGCCTTTCTGCTGCCGGGCGATGTCGGCTTCATCGGCGGCACGGTCGCTGCCATTCTCGCCTTCCCCTTTTTCCTGCAGGGGCTGGCGGTGGTGCACGGGCTGGCGACACGTGTCGCCCTGCCCGGTCTGGTTCTGGCCGCTTTCTACGCGGTCTTGGTCGTGGCTGGCGCACTGGTCGGTATACTGGTGGTCATCCTGGGTTTCATCGAAGAATGGGCGGGTTTCCGCCGGCGGTTCGCCGGGGCCGGAGCCAGCCAGGAGAAGAACTAATGGAAGTGATCCTGCTCGAACGCGTGGAAAAGCTCGGTCAAATGGGCGAAGTGGTGAAAGTGAAGGACGGCTATGCCCGTAACTTCCTGCTGCCGCGCAAAAAGGCCCTCCGGGCCACGACAGCCAACAAGGCGGTTTACGAGAAGCAGAAGGTGCAGCTCGAAACCCAGAACCTGGCCAAGAAGGGCGAGGCCGAGAAGGTCGCCGCCAAGATGGCCGGCGTCAGCGTCACCCTGCTGCGCCAGGCCGGCGACAGCGGCCAGCTGTTCGGCTCGGTGAGCGCCCGTGACATCGCCGATGGCGTCACCGCCGCCGGCTTCACGATCAGCCGCCAGCAGATCAACCTGGGCGCCCCGATCAAGACGATCGGCGTGTACAGCGTGACCGCTGCGCTGCATCCGGAAGTCGTCGTCGAGGTGAAGGTGAATGTCGCCCGCTCCGAGGCCGAGGCCGAGAAGCAGGTGGCTGCCGAAAGCCTGCTCGACGAGGGCGTGACGCTCGAAACCGAAGCGGCGGAAGCCGCCGAGGCCGAGGACGAGGCCGCCGAGGCGTAAGCCTGGCCCCTTCCAAAGCCAAGCTGCGAAACGACTCGGGCCGGCAGAAATGCCGGCCCGTTTGCTTTATTATACATATGAAGGGCGCCTGTGGATTACTGGTGCTAAGATACTGATTAGTCGACTCGACTTATCCACGGATCGAAACCGGTGGACAAATTTCAGGTTTGACTCGCACTGCGCTGGCAGATTGCCGTTAATGCGCCCCGCGCCAGCATGGCGAAACAGAACCGTCATCGTGCGGTCATCGAAACTGATCGTCAGAACTCAGGCTTGGAAGAACTCGCAATGGCCGTTGTGACTTCATTTACCGCCCCGACCGCCACCAGCGACCCAGCCACGACCGAACCCACATTCCGCATCCAGCCGCATAACCTCGATGCCGAGCAGGAACTGCTGGGCGCCATCCTGGTCAACAATGAAGCCGCCATGAAGGTGTCCGGTTTCCTGCAGCCGGAGCATTTCTTCCACGAGGCGCATCGCCGCATCTACCAGGCGACGCTGACCCTGATCGAGCGCGGCGAGATCGCCAACCCGGTCACCCTGAAGGCCTATTTCGAGCGCGACGAGGTGATCACCAAGGCCGGCGGCACCACCTATCTCGCCCGCCTGGCCGCCGCCGCCACCACGGTGATCAACGCCGAGGATTACGCCAAGGTGATCCATGACCTGGCGCTGCGCCGCCAGCTGATCGGCATCGGCGAAGAGATGGTGAACCGCGCCTACGATCCCAAGGTGGACGAGGCGGCCACGCACCAGATCGAGGAAACCGAACAGCGGCTGTTCAAACTGGCCGATGAAGGCAGTTCGGAAGGCGGCTTCGTCTCGTTTCGCGATTCCGTCATGGAATCGGTCCGGTCGATCGACGCGGCCTGGAAGAAAGGCGGCCTTTCCGGCGTGACCACCGGCCTGCGCGACATGGACAAGATGCTGGGCGGCATGCATCCGTCCGATCTGGTCATCCTGGCCGGGCGGCCGTCGATGGGCAAAACCTCGCTGGCCACCAACATCGCCTTCAACGCGGCCCGGTCCGGTACGCCGGTGGCCTTCTTCAGCCTCGAAATGGCGTCCGAACAGCTGGCCACCCGTATCCTGGCGGAAGAAACCGAGATCCCGTCGGAGAAGCTGCGGCGCGGCGACATCACCGACGACGAATTCACCCGCAAGATCGTGCCGGCCTCCAAGGAGCTGGCGCAGCTGCCCTTCTATATCGACGATACCGGCGCGATCTCGATCTCGCTGCTGCGCAGCCGCGCGCGCCGCCTGAAACGCACCAACAATATCGGCATGATCATCGTCGACTACCTGCAGCTGGTGCGCGGCAGCAATTCGCGCCGCAACGACAATCGCGTGCAGGAAATTTCCGAAGTGACGCAGGCGCTGAAGGCGCTGGCCAAGGACCTCAATGTCCCGGTGATTGCGCTGTCGCAGCTGAGCCGCGCGGTGGAAAGCCGCGACGACAAGCGGCCGCAGCTGTCTGACTTGCGTGAATCAGGCGCCATCGAGCAGGACGCCGACGTGGTGATGTTTGTGTACCGCGAAGAGTATTACGAGATGCGCAAGCAGCCCACCGAAGGCACGCCCGAGCATCTCGAATGGCAAGGAAAAATGGACCGTATCGCCAATCTGGCGGAAGTGATCATCGGCAAGCAGCGTCATGGCCCCATCGGCCGCGTCGTTCTGCATTTCGAGAGCGCTTTCACCAAGTTCAGCGACCATATCCAGAGCGATCATCTGCCGGACGCGTACTGAGCGCCGGCCTCGCAGCCGGATATTCCGCGAATCTTCCGACCCGTTATTGGAAATTAACTCGGCGGCATGGCCGGACCGGAGTAAGCCGATGCCATACTGACTGGCTGGAGCTTTGATCATGACCGACCGTACTGACGCCCTTCTCATCAATGTCGGCGACCAGACCTATGCGCTGCCGCTGCTGCAGATCCAGGAAATCCGCGGCTGGTCGCCGGTCTCGCCGTTGCCCAATACCGACAGCGCCTGCCTGGGCGTGCTGAACCTGCGCGGCCATGTGCTGCCGGTCTTCGATGCCCGGCCGATCCTGGGCAAACCGACTGCCCCGCCCACGCCGCAGGATGTCATCGTGGTGGCGGTGATGGACGAGAAGCCGCTCGGCCTGCTGGTCGACAGCGTCTCGGATATCATCGAGATCGAGGCCGACAAGATCAGCCGCGCCGACCAGGGCGAAGCCTGGTCGTCGGGCCTGATCGATGGCATCGCCACCGTGGGCGAACGCCTGGTGCCGCTGCTGGCCTTGCAGAAACTCACCGGCAGCCGCATGCCCGCACAATTACCGAACACGGCTCCGGCGATGGAGCTGATCGAGGCGGCTTAACCGCCAAAAACTCTGCTGCCGCAGGATTTGCGGACATGCCGCGTGTTGCTTGGGGACGGTGACGGAAACGCCATCGCCCCTTTCCAACTCAGGAGTCCCCCATGTCCGCTCGCCACCTGCTCATCGCTGCCAGTGTCCTCGCCACCGGTTTTGCCGGCGGCCTTGCCCTCGCGCAGCCCGCGCCCCTGACGGCACCGCCCGCAGCGCAGGAGCAACACATCAACCATCCAGGCCCGGCCCGCTTCATCGAAGGCCGTATCGCCTTCCTGCGTACCGAACTGAAGCTGACGCCGCAGCAGACGCCGCTGTTCGATACGCTGGCCAGCGAGATGCGCCGCAGCGCCACGGCGATGCAGGAGCATCATGCCCAGCGCCAGCAGGCCAGCGCGCAAAAGCAGACTCCGGCCTCGGCGCTCGAGAAGCTGGAACTGCGCAGCGCCATGATGAAGGAAGCCGTCGCGGCGCAGGACCGCTACCTGACCGCCTTCCGCCCGCTCTACCAGTCGCTGACCGAGGAGCAGAAGCAGACGGCCGACCAGCTGCTCGCCCAAGGTGGCGGCATGGGCGGCCCGATGGGCAAGGGCATGATGGGTGGCCATCACGGCCCGCGCCATCACTGACCTGTAACGGCGATCACCGTCGCCATGACGGGGCCCTGCGGGGCCCCGTTTTTTTCGGACCTGTCGCAGGCGGCGGGGTCCGTGCTAGAGAAACGGCATGGACCTCGCGACTGCCGTTCCGCCTGTCTCCCCCTTCATGCTCGGTGTGCTGGCCAGCGTGGTTGCCGGTTTCGGCGCCACCACGCTGGGTGCCGTGCCGGTGCTGTTCCTGGCCAGCATGAAGGAAAACACGCGCAACCTGCTGCTGGCCTTTGCCGCCGGTATCATGCTGGCGGCCACATTCTTTTCGCTGCTGCTGCCGGCGCTGGACCATGCCGCGCAGAGTCTGGGCAATGCCAGCGGTGCTGCCCTCGGCGTGATTGCAGCCCTGCTGACCGGCGCCGTGGTGATGCATCTGGCGCACAGCCTGGCGCCGCACGAGCATTTCGGCATGAAAGGCCGCGAAGGGGCCGATGCCTCGCGGCTGGCCCGCGTCTGGCTGTTCGTGATCGCCATCGCGCTGCATAATTTCCCCGAAGGCCTTGCAGTCGGCATCGGCGCCGCCAGCGGCGATCTCGCCAGCGGCATGGGCGTCACCTTCGGCATCGGGCTGCAGAACCTGCCCGAAGGCCTGGCCGTCGCGGTGGCTCTGCGCGGCGAAGGCTATACCCGCAAGGCGGCCTTCCTGGTGGCCGCATTGACCGGCGCGCTGGAACCGCTGGGCGGCGTGGTCGGCGCCGGCGCGCTGGCGCTGTCGGGCGGACTGCTGCCCTGGGCACTGGCTTTCGCAGCCGGCGCCATGCTGTTCATCATCTCATCGGAGGTGATTCCGGAAACCCATCGCCACGGCGTCGAGCGCGGCGCGACCACTGCGCTGTTCGGCGGCTTCGTGGTGATGCTCTATCTGGACGTGGCGCTGGGCTAGAATTGCCGTGGCCGGGCGATCTTTCGCCCTGCAGCCGTGGCGAACGTCCGGGTTCCCTGCCGCAGCCCAAAGCTGTAGAATGCCACCCACTGGAATACCAACGATAAACGGCGCGGGCCAAAGAGCCATGCGTTATCAGGAGGAATCATGGCGTCGCAGAATTCGACTGCAACCCTCTCTATTGGCGGCCGCATCAATCTCGGTTTCGGCATCGTCATCGTGCTGTTGCTGGTGGTCGCCGGCGCCGGCATCTTCGGTGTCAACAACGCCCGCCAGCTGTTCAATAAATTCGACGCCACCTCCGATGCCACCCGCACCGTGCTGCGGGCCGAGCGCGATATCATCGACCTGAGCCGCAACGTGCTGCTCTATACCGACCGCGACAGCCAGCCGGGACTGGAAACAGCCCGCAAGCTGCTGCAGGCGATTCCGGAATCCCTGCAGGGCGCCGAAAAGGACGCCGATGCCAATGAAAAGCGCGTGCTGGAGGAAATGCGCGAGCTGATCCGCCAGTTCGGCGCCGTGATCGATGAAACGGTCGCCGCCCGGGCCGAGTATAACGGCGTGTTCCAGAAGGATGTCGTGCCGGCCAGCACGCTGATCCGTCAGATTCTGCCGCAAATGATCCAGACATCGGTGGCAAGCGGCGATTTCCAGACCGCCTATGAGGCCACCCGGGTTTCGGAAACGCTGAATGCCATCGGCGCCGCCGCCTATCAGTATCTGTATCGGCCGCGGCCTGAACTGCTGGCCCGCGTGCAGCAGCTGACGACGGAGATCGCCACCCAGAGCAACGCCCTGGCCGAACGGCTAATCACCAAGGGCCAGATGACCGCTGGCGAGGAACTGAAGGAAGCCACCACCGCCTATTCGGAAGGGCTGGTCAAGGTGATGACCACCATCGGCCGCATCAGCACCGACATGGCCGACCGCATGTCCAAAAGCGCCATCGGCGGCATCGAACGCGCCAATACGCTGGCGGCCACGCGCAGCCAGGAGCTGGACAGGAATGCCGCCGACATGCACGGCAATCTGGGCATCACTCTGACCACGATCAGCGTGCTGGCGCCGATTACCCTGATCGCCGCCCTGATCGCCGCCTTCCGGATCGGCCGCTCGATCCGCCGGCCGATCGTCGACCTGACCGAGACGATGGGCGTGCTGTCGACCGGTGATTACAGCGCCGCCGTCAACGGGCTGGAGCGCGGCGACGAGATCGGCCGCATGGCCAAGGCCGTGCAGGTGTTCAAGGAGAACGGCCAGGAAAACGAGCGGCTGCGCCAGCAGGTGGAAAAGGAGCGCGAACAGCGTGACCGTGACCGCGCCACGCAGGAAGCCGAGCTCGACCGCTCGGTGGGCATGGTGGTGCAGGCCGCCGTCGCCGGCGACCTGACCCAGCGGATCGACACCGCCAGCCTGCAGGGCGTGATGCGCAAACTGGGCGACGGCATCAACAGCCTGGTCGGCAGTGTCGGCACCGCCATCGACGAGGTGGGCCGCGTACTGGCCTCAATGGCCGGCGGCGACCTGACCCGGCGCGTGGACGGCCATTACGAAGGCGTGTTCGCCACGCTGAAGGACAACGTCAATACCACCAACGAAAAACTGGCCGGCACGGTGACCGGCATCGCCGAAGCGGCCAGCGCCGTGAACGAGGCCTCGTCGGAAATCTCGACCGGCAGTCAGGATCTGGCCAGCCGCACAGAATCGCAGGCCGCCAGTATCGAAGAAACCGCCGCCTCGATGCATGAGATCACCACGACCGTGAAGCAGAATGCCGACAACGCCCAGGCCGCCAACCAGCTGGCGGTGGCCGCCCGCGACACGGCGGAGAAAGGCGGCAGCGTGGTGGCCGACGCGGTGACGGCGGTGACCCAGATCGAGGAGAGCGCGCGCAGGATTTCCGACATTGTCGGCCTGATCGACGAGATCGCCTTCCAGACCAACCTGCTGGCGCTGAACGCTTCGGTCGAAGCCGCCCGCGCCGGCGAGGCCGGCAAGGGCTTCGCCGTGGTGGCGCAGGAAGTGCGGGGCCTCGCCCAGCGTTCCGCCAATGCCAGCAAGGATATCAAGGCGCTGATCACGGCTTCCAATGCGCAGGTGAGGACCGGCGCCAGCCTGGTGCAGCAGACCGGCAGCAGCCTGGACGAGATCGTCAATGCGGTGAAGAAAGTGGCCGATATCGTGGCCGAGATCGCCGCCGCTTCGCGCGAGCAGGCGACCGGCCTCGACCAGATCAATACGGCTGTGGGCAGCATGGACGAGATGACCCAGCGCAACGGCGCGCTGGTGGAAGAAACCAGTGCCTCGGCCCAGGCGCTCGCCGGGCAGGCGCGGGAACTGACGCGGCTGGTCGGCTTCTTCCGGGTCGCCTAGGCCAGGGCCTGCTACGGGCGTTTCCACTCCGCCAGCAGGATGCCGCCGAGCACGAGCACCAGCGCCACCACGTGATACAGCGCCAGTTCCTCGCCCAGGATCAGCATGGCGAAAGCGGTGCTGAACAGCGGCATCAGGTTGGTGAACAGGCCGGCCCGCCCTGCCCCGATCAGTTCGACGGCGCGGATGAAGAAAATCTGCGACAGCAGCGACGGGAAGATCGCGACGTAGAGCAGCACCAGCCAGCCCTTCCAGCTGGGCAGGAAGAATTCGCCGGCCACGATCTCGGCGCCGAGCAGGATGATCGATGAGATAGCGGCGGCCGGCGCCAGCGCCGCGAAGAAGACCAGGCTGGGCACCAGCGGCCGGTTGCGCAAGAGCACCGAGTAGCCGGCATACAGCACGGTGGCGATCAGGATCAGGATATCGCCGCGGTTGATGGTGAGCGACAGCAGGGTGGCGAAATCGCCCTTTGCCGCCGTCACCACCACGCCGATCATCGAAACCAGCATGCCGATCCATTGCAGCAGACGCACGGGCTGGCCGAAGACCATCAATGCGCCGATGAAGATCATCGCCGGCATCGCCGCGTTGATGATGCCGATGTTGATGGCGGTGGTGGTATGCGCTGACCAGTAGAGCAAGGTGTTATAGGCGGTGTAACCCATGGTCCCCATGAGCACGAGATAGCCCAGGCGCGGCTTGAGCACCGGCCAGTGCTCGCGCAGGCCGCGGCCGCTGACCGAGAACATGATACTGGCGACGATCAGCCAGCGCAGGCAGGTCAGCGAGGCTGGCGAAATCTCGCCCACGGCCAGGCGGCTGACCACCGAATGGCCGCCCCACATGGCGGTGGTGAGCACCAGCAGCAGGTAGGGATTGGCGAAAAGACCGGCGGCAAGACCGGAAGATGGCTGGGACTCTGGCGGGGCGGACATGACTTTTCCCTGGGCGATACACATGCAGGACGGCGTCTGTGCCGCCGGCTGCACCTTCTGCGACGTCGCCCTCTTCCGTGGCCCGCCCCCCAATCCGGACAGTTTCGCCTGCGCCCCCTGTAACGGCAAGAGCGCAGGCGGGATTTAACCCTGTCGCTTTGGCGGCGGCTGGGCTAAACAGCGGCCATGACCTTCACCTCCGGCGACCAGGCGATTCTCCACATCGATCTCGACGCGCTGGTTGCCAACTGGCGCCGGCTGGGCGCCATGGCACCGCAGGCCGAATGTGCCGCCGTGGTGAAGGCCGACGGCTACGGGCTTGGCGCTGCAAAGGTCGGCAAAGCCTTGCAAACCGCCGGCTGCCGCCGCTTTTTCGTCGCCCATTCGGAGGAAGCCCTGGCCCTGCGCCAGGCCCTGCCCGATCCGCAGACCGTGATTCATATCCTGCATGGTCCGACCGCCGGCGGCGAAGCCGAGCTGGCTGCCGCCAATCTGACGCCGGTCCTCTCTACGCCCGGGCAGATCGCGGCCTGGTCGGCACTGGCGAAACGGCTCGACCGCCGCCTGCCGGCCGCTCTGCATATCGATACCGGCATGAACCGGCTGGGCCTGACCGATGCCGAGGCCGATGCCGTGGCCGCCGATCCGGGCAGGCTGGATGGCATCGCACTCGAATTCGTGATGACGCATCTGGCCTGCGCCGACGAGCCGGACCATCCGCTGAACAAGCAGCAGGCCGACCGCTTCGCCGCCTGGCGCCAGCGCTTTGCAAATCTGAAAGGCAGCCTGGCCAATTCGGCCGGCATCTTCCTTGGCACCGACTGGCACCACGACATCCTGCGGCCGGGAATCGCGCTTTACGGCGCCAACCCGCTGGCCCCTTCGGCCGGACCCCGGCACGAAACCGGCAAGATGGCGGAAGTGGTTCACCTGCAAGGCAAAATCCTGCAGGTCCGTTCCGTTGACAGGGGCATGACCGTTGGCTACGGTGCCGGCTATATCGTTGAAAAACCGACTCAAATCGCCACCATGGCGGTCGGTTACGCCGACGGATTGTCTCGTGCGCTGTCCGGTCGCGGCAGCGCCATCATCAAAGGTCGCCAGGGGCATGTGCGAGTACCGATCGCGGGGCGGGTCTCGATGGATCTGATCACGCTGGATGTCTCCGCGCTGAGGCCGGAAGACTGCCCGCCCGGCACGCCCGTCAGCCTGCTCGGCGGCGGCATCGACCTCGACGAACAGGCCGCCCAGGCCGGCACCATCGGCTATGAACTGCTGACCCAGCTGGGCAAGCGCTATCGCCGCATCTACAAGACCAGAGACATGGAAGACCGGGCATGAATCCGCTCGCCATCATCGGCCGCGTCTTCCTCGACTTCCTGGTCGCCATCGGGCGCGTGACTGTCTTCACCTTCCATGGCCTGCGGCACATCTTTGCGCCGCCCTTCTACCTGCGCCTGCTGATCAAGCAGATGATGAGCATCGGCTACTTCTCGCTGCCGGTGGTCGGCCTTACCGCGCTGTTCACCGGCATGGTGCTGGCGCTGCAGATTTTCATCGGCGCCGGCCGCTTCAATGCCGAAAGCGCCGTAGCCAGCATCGTGGTGCTCGGCATCACCCGCGAACTCGGCCCGGTGCTGGGCGGCCTGATGGTGGCCGGCCGCGTTGCTTCGGCCATGGCGGCCGAAATCGGCACCATGCGCGTGACCGAGCAGATCGACGCGCTGACCACGCTCTCGACCAATCCGTTCAAATACCTGGTGGCGCCGCGCCTGCTGGCCGCCACCCTGACGCTGCCGGCGCTGGTGCTGGTGGCCGATATCATCGGCGTGATGGGCGGCTATCTGATCGCCACCCACAAGCTCGGCTTCAATGCTGGCTCATATATGAAGAACACCATCGACTTCCTGGAGACGATCGACGTCGTCTCCGGCCTGGTGAAGGCGGCGGTGTTCGGTTTCGTGATCGCCCTGATGGGCTGCTACCACGGCTTCCATTCCAAGGGCGGCGCACAGGGCGTGGGCAAGGCGACCACCGATGCGGTGGTCTCGGCCTCCATCCTGATTCTGGTCACCAACTATTTCGTCACCGAACTGTTCTTCTCGGGCAAATGAGCGACGATCCGAACAAGATAGTCCTGCGGGACGTGCACAAGCGCTTCGGCAAGAAGGTGGTGCTGGACGGGCTTACGCTCGAGGTGCCGCGCGGCAAGTCGCTGGTGGTGATCGGCGGCTCGGGCACCGGCAAATCGGTGATGCTGAAATGTGTACTCGGCCTGATCCGCCCCGATAGCGGCGAAATCCTGATCGACGGTCAGGATTCGATGAAATTCAATGCCGATCAGCGCGAGCAGGCCCTGCGCAAGTTCGGCATGCTGTTCCAGGGCTCGGCGCTGTTCGACTCCCTCAAGGTCTGGGAAAATGTGGCATTCGGCCTGATCCAGGGCCGCAACATGCCGCGCAAAGAGGCCAAGGATATCGCGCTGGACAAGATGGGCCAGGTCGGCCTCGGCCCCGAGGTCGGCGAGCTATCGCCGTCGGAACTCTCGGGCGGCATGCAGAAGCGCGTGGCGCTGGCGCGCGCGATCGCCGCCGAACCGGAAATCATCTTCTTCGACGAACCGACCACCGGCCTCGATCCGATCATGGCCGATGTGATCAACGACCTGATCAAATCCTGCGTGCAGAAACTCGGCGCCACCACGCTGAGCATCACCCACGACATGTCGAGCGCTCGCAAGATCGCCGACTATGTCGCAATGATCTACAAGGGCAAGATCATCTGGCACGGCACTGCCGCCCAGGTCGACAATTCCGGCAATGCCTATGTCGACCAGTTCATCCACGGTCGGGCCGAGGGTCCGATCAAGATGGAAGTGCTGAAGCCCTAATGGCCAAGGTTACAGAGTCCTTCGTCTGCCAGACCTGCGGTGCCGCCTACCGCAAATGGCAGGGCCGCTGCGATGCCTGCGGCGGCTGGAACACCATTCTCGAGGAAGCCCCCAAAGTCGCCGTGCCCAAGGGCCTGTCGGCCGGCAAGGGCAAGGCGATCAATTTCGCCAGCTTAAGCGCGCAGCCCGACCAGGTGGTGCGCACCATCAGCGGCATCAACGAATTCGACCGCGTGCTGGGCGGCGGCCTGGTGCCGGGTTCAGCCATCCTGATCGGCGGCGATCCCGGTATCGGCAAATCCACCATCCTGTTGCAGGCGGTGGCGCAATGGGCGCGGCGAGGCACCACGGCGCTGTATGTCTCGGGCGAAGAAGCCGTGGCGCAGATCGGCCTGCGGGCCCAGCGACTGGGCCTTGCCGATGCGCCGGTCATGCTTTCGGCAGCCAATTCCCTGCGCGATATCCTGGCCGGCATCGATGTGGCGATGACGCAGGCCAAGGGCGGGCCGGCCGTGATCGTGATCGACTCGATCCAGACCATCTTTGCCGACAATATCGACAGCGCGCCGGGCACGGTGAACCAGGTGCGCGCCTGCGCCCATGAACTGATCCGTGTCGCCAAACAGTCGAATGCCGCCGTGTTCCTGGTCGGACATGTCACCAAGGACGGCCAGATCGCCGGCCCGCGCGTGGTCGAGCATATGGTCGATACGGTGCTGTATTTCGAGGGCGAGCGCGGCCACCAGTTCCGCATCCTGCGCGCCGTGAAAAACCGCTTCGGCGCCACCGACGAGATCGGCGTTTTCAGCATGACCGATGGCGGCCTGGCCGAGGTGTCCAATCCCTCGGCACTGTTCCTCGGCCGCTCGGAAGCCGGTAAGGGCGAACCGGTGGCCGGTTCCGCCATCTTCGCGGGTATGGAAGGCACGCGTCCCCTGCTGGTCGAAATCCAGGCTTTGGTCGCCCCCTCGCCGCTTGCGACACCACGCCGCACCGTGGTCGGCTGGGATTCCGGTCGCCTGGCCATGGTGCTGGCCGTGCTGGACGCCAGATGCGGCTTGCGTTACTCGGGCTGCGACGTCTATCTCAACGTCGCCGGTGGCCTCCGGGTCGTCGAGCCGGCTGCCGATCTGGCCGTCGCCGCCGCCCTGCTCTCGGCGCTCGCCGATACGCCGGCGCCCGAGCGCACGGTGTTCTTCGGCGAAGTCAGCCTGGCTGGCGAAGTCCGGCCGGTCAGCCAGTCGGAGTCGCGGCTGAAAGAGGCGGCCAAGCTTGGATTCACCCATGCCGTCATGCCGGCCGGGACCAAGAGCAAGGTCAAGGATATCGGGACGAGCGAGCTGATGCGGCTGAACGAACTGGTCGAACTCTTCCCTGCCGCCCGGGCGGCTGCCAAGCGGGCCAATGCCAGTCGCGGCAGTTGGACCGGCGACGATGAATAGGGGCTGAGCCAATGTCGTCGCTGCCGATCAACATTGTCGACCTGATCGTCATTGTCGTCCTGCTGCTGTCGGCTTTGCTGGCGCTGTTCCGCGGCTTTGTGAAGGAAGTGCTGTCGATCCTGGGCTGGGTAGCGGCGCTGGCGGTGACCTACTTCTTCTTCCCCCTTGCCCGGGACATTGCCCGCACCTATATCGAGTCACGGATTTTCGCGGATATCGCGGCTGGCATCGCCCTCTTCCTGCCGACCCTGATTCTGTGTTCGATCTTGACTCACTGGATTTCCGAGCAGGTCCGGCGGGCGTCGGCGGTATCCGCCGTCGACCGTTCTCTGGGCTTCCTGTTCGGCCTGGCCCGGGGTGCGCTGATCGTGGTGGTTGCCTGGTGGATCGTCGACCGGCTGATACCGGTACAAACCCAGCCGGCCTGGCTGGCCGAGGCGCGGACCCGGCCGCTGGCGGTACTGGGCTATACCTGGGGCGCCGAAATGATCCTGCGCCAGATCGATCCGACTCGGGCACCGGAGCGCAAGACCACCGGATCGCAGTCGGTACCGGTGCAGACCCTTACAAATCCGGGAGGCGGCACTGACTCGCGCGGCCAAACCGGCTATAAGACCGAGGAACGCCAGGGCATCGAGAGTCTGATCCGCACGCAGGACAAACCTTGAAGCCGCCGCAAGCCACGGACATACCCCAGCAGGCCTCGTGGCGATGGAGCCGTTAAACATGCAGACGAACCCCTTCGATGACGACAAGCTGCATGAGGAATGCGGCATCTTCGGCATTTACGGCACCTCCGATGCAGCCGCCAATACGGTGCTCGGCCTGCATGCCCTGCAGCATCGCGGCCAGGAGGCTGCCGGCATCGTCGCCTATAACGACGGCCGCTTTAACAGCCATCGCGCGCTCGGCCATGTGGCGCCGAACTTCTCCTCCGAGAAAGTGATCCGCGAGCTGCCCGGCGACAGCGCTATCGGCCATGTGCGCTACTCCACCTCGGGCGGCACCCTGCTGCGCAACGTACAGCCGATCTATGCCGATCTCGAACTCGGCGGCATCGCGCTGGCACATAACGGCAACCTGACCAATGCCCGCCATATCCGCGACGAACTGGTGGCCAAGGGCAGCATCTTCCAGTCCACCATGGACACCGAAGTGATCACCCATCTGGTGGCGCTGAGCCGCAAGACCACCGTGGTCGACCGCATCGTCGATGCGCTGAAGCAGGTCGAAGGCGCCTATGCGCTGGTCTGTCTGACGCCAAAGAAGCTGATCGGCGTGCGCGATCCCTGGGGCGTGCGCCCGCTGGTGCTGGGCAACCTGAAGGGCTGCCCGATCCTGGCCTCCGAGACCTGCGCACTGGATATCCTGGGCGCCGATTTCGTGCGCGACGTGGAGCCCGGCGAACTGATCGTGATCGATGCCGAGGGGATTCATTCGCTGCATCCATTCCCGCCGGTACAGCGCCGCTTCTGCATCTTCGAATACATCTATTTCGCCCGGCCGGATTCGCAGGTCGAGGGGCTCAGCGTTTACGAATCGCGCAAGCGGATCGGCGCCGAACTGGCGCGCGCCAATCCGGTCGATGCCGATGTGGTGATCCCGGTGCCCGACAGCGGCGTGCCGGCCGCCATCGGTTATGCGGCCGAAAGCGGCATCCCCTTCGAGCTCGGCATCATCCGCAATCATTATGTCGGCCGCACTTTCATCGAGCCGACCGACCAGATTCGCCATCTCGGCGTCAAGCTGAAGCACAATGCCAACCGCGCCTATATCGAAGGCAAGCGGGTGATCCTGGTGGACGATTCCATCGTGCGCGGCACCACCTCTACCAAGATCGTCGAGATGGTGCGCGATGCCGGCGCCAAGGAGGTGCATATGCGCATCGCCTCGCCGCCGACCACGCATAGCTGCTTCTACGGCGTCGATACGCCGGAACGCTCCAAGCTGCTGGCCGCCACCCATACGGTCGACGAGATGGCCAAGTTCATCAAGGCTGACAGCCTGGCCTTCCTCAACATGGAAGGTCTCTACCGCGCCATGGGCAAGCCGGCCCGCGATCCGCTGAAGCCGGCCTTCTGCGATGCCTGCTTCTCCGGCGACTATCCGATCGGCCTGACCGACGAGGTCAATCGCGGTATCCGCGGTCCGCGCCAGCTCACCCTGCTCGCCGAAACCGGCTAGTCGACGGCGACAGCCAGACGGCGGCAGACAGGGCGGCGCAGACCGCCCGGCAAAAATCATCCGGGGGATTCCATGCCATTGCATTTCAAGGCTGCGGTGCTGCGTGAAGCCGGCCTGCCGGAACCCTATGCGCAGTCGCGCCCGCTGCGCATCGAAGAGGTCAGCACCGAAGGTCCGCGCGCGGGCGAATTGCTGGTGCGTATCCAGGCGGCCAGCCTGTGCCGCTCCGATCTTTCGGTGGTGAATGGCCGCCGCGCCTGGCCGATGCCGATCGTGCCGGGCCATGAGGCCAGCGGCGTGGTGGAAGACACCGGCCCGGGTGTAACGCGGGTGAAGCGCGGCGATGCCGTCGTGCTGGTCTTCCAGCCGCAATGCGGCATCTGCCCCAGCTGCGTATCCGGCGATGCCTATCTGTGCAGTCCCGGCCTGCAGGCCAACCGCAGCGGCGGGCTGCTCGGCGGCGGCACACGGCTGCGCAGCGGCGACAGTCCGGTGCATCATCATATGGGCCTGTCCGCTTTCGCCGACTATGCCGTGGTTTCCGAGGCATCCGTGGTGCCGGTGCTCGACGGCATCGCGCCGGAGATCGCCGCGCTGTTCGGCTGCGCCGTGATGTGCGGCGCCGGCACCGTGCTGAACACGGCAGCTGTGCGGCCCGGCGACAGCGTCACCATCGTCGGCGCCGGCGGCGTCGGCAGCAGCGCCCTGCTGGGCGCGAAACTGGCCGGTGCAGAGCGTATCGTCGCGGTCGATATCGATCCGGCGAGGCTGGAGACCGCCCGCCAGCTCGGTGCCACCGACACAGTACTGGACGAGGGCGGCAACGGCGCCGCGCAGGTGATCGAACTCACCCATGGCGGTACCGATCATGCGTTCGAGACCGCCGGCACGCTGGGGGCCTTCCAGACCGCCTATCATGCCGTGCGGCGCGGCGGCCAGGTGGTGACCGTGGGCCTGATCGACCCGAAAACGCCGTTCAGCCTGGATGTCGCCGCCCTGGTGACCGGCGCCAAGACCCTGCGCGGCAGCTATATCGGCAGCTGCAACCCGCAGCGCGATATCCCGCGCTACATGGCACTGTATCGGCGCGGCCTGCTGCCGGTCGACCGCCTGATCACCCACCGGCTGCCGCTGACCGAGGTCAATACCGCCCTTGACCGCATGGCCAGCAATGGGGCCTTGCGGCAAATCATCCAGCCCTGACTGCGGCCCGGCGCTTCTCCGGGCCGGCCATTTGGGCTATTTAGCCCGGTCGGGTGGCACCGCCGCCTTCCAGAAAGCGAGCCTTATCATGCGTCTGAAAGACCGCATCGCGCTGATCACCGGCGCCAGCCGCGGCATCGGTGCCGCGATTGCCAAACGCTATGCCGCCGAGGGCGCGCATGTGATCTGCGTCGCCCGCACCACTGGCGGGCTGGAAGAACTCGACGACGAAATCCGTGCCGCCGGCGGTTCGGCCACGCTGGTGCCGATGGACCTGCTGAAGACCGAGATGATCGACGGTCTGGCGGCGCCGCTCTACGAACGCTTCGGCCGGATCGACATCGTGGTCGGCAATGCCGGCATCTTCGGCCGCATGACGCCGCTGCACCAGTATCCGCCGGACTTGTGGGAACAGGTGTTCAGGCTCAACGTGCATGCCAACCAGCGCCTGATCCGCGCCGTGCATCCGCTGCTGCATGCCTCGCCATCGGGCCGCGCGATCTTCGTCACCTCCAGCGTGGCGCGTGACATCCGCGCCTACTGGGGCGCCTATGCCGCCTCCAAGGCCGCGCTCGATGCCATGGTGCTGGGCTATGCGAAGGAAGTGGCGCAGGGCAACATCAGGGTGAACCTGGTCAACCCGGGCGGCACGCAATCGAGGATGCGCGCCGAAGCCTTCCCCGGCGAAGACCCGAATACCCTGCCGAAACCGGAAGACATCACCGAGGTTTTCGTCGCGCTCGGCGAAGCGGGCTGCACGCATCACGGCGAGTGGATTTCCGCGCGCGATTTCTGCGGCATCGCCAAGTAGCCGCCGCGATGTCCCCAGCCACTCCGCGCCAAGCCGATGTGATCTCCCGCCTGCTGGCGGCCAGGCGCGGCGGGCCGCTGGTGGATGCGGTGCATGCAACGGCCGGCCCCGAGACTCTCGACGACGTCTATGCCATCCAGGCCGGCGTGATGGCCGCACTGGGACCAGTGGGCGGCTGGAAGGTGGGACGTTCCGCTGCCGATCAGCCGGCCGTGCGCGCACCGATCCGCGCCGCCGCGATCCGTCCCTCGCCGGCCGTATGGCAACCCGCCGAAGCACGGCTGCGCGGCCTGGAACTGGAGATCGGTTTCCGCATCGATGCCACGCTGCCGGCCGCCGATGCGCCGGATTTCCTGGAACGGCTGGCCGATGCCGTAACGCCACTGCCGGTCTTCGAGATCGTCGACAGCCGACTGGCCGATCCGCAGGCGGCGAGCCCGCTCTGGCGCCTGGCCGATTTCCAGATCAATGCCGGACTGGTTTACGGCACGCCATTCGAAAGCGACTGGCGCGCAGAAGATTTCGACCGGCCGCTGGTGCGGCTGGTGGCCGATGGCGCGGAACTCTGCGCCGGTCCCGCCACACTGCCCGGCGGCACGCCGTTCACGGCTCTGGCCGATCTGGTGCGGACCTGCGGCGATCACTGCGGCGGAGTGCAGCCGGGCCAGATCGTCACCACCGGGTCCTTCACCGGCCTGCGGTTTTTCAAGCCGGGCACGACACTGACCGGATGGATCGCCGGCATGCCGCCGATCACCGCGAGCTTCGCCGCCTGAGCCAACCTGCAAGCATAAAAACTCGTGGATGCCACGGCCAAGCCGTGGCATGACGGTAAAAATGGGCCAGATGAGAACTCCTGCCGCCGGCATGGCGCTGGTCGCCTTCGGCGCCATCGGCTTCGGCCTGATGCCGTTATTCGCCCGCACCGCCTATGCCGACGGATTGCCGCCGCTGTCGCTGCTGAGCTGGCGCTTCGGTTTCGCCTTCCTCTGCCTGCTGCCGTTCCTGCCGCGCCTGCTGGCTGCACGGCGCGACACTCTCGTCGCGGTCCTGGCCGGCGCCGGCTATATGGGCATCAACCTGTTCTACTTCCTGGCGCTGCAGCGGCTGACCGTGGCGCTGACGGTGCTGATCCTCTTTACCTATCCGCTGTTCACCATTCTGATCGGCTGGCTCGGCTTCCGCGAAAGGCTGACCTGGCCGAATGCCGTCGCTGCCCTGCTGGTGCTGCTGGCCGCCATCCTGATTCTCGCGCCGGCAGGATTTGGAGAGAGCATCGACATGACCGGCATCGCCATGGCCTTCGTGCCGCCGGCGGCCTATGCGCTGTTCGTGCATATCGCCGCCAGGCGGCTGAGCCGCATGGCGATCCCGGTGCGGCTCGGCGGCGTGTTTCTCGGCGGGCTGATCGCCATGCTGGTGCTGGGCCTCGTCATCGACGGCCGCATCGTCGCACCGGCCAGCCCGGCCGGCTGGGGTGCGACCGTGGCGCTGGCCCTGCTCAGCACGGTCTTCGCGCTCGGCCTGCTGCTCTATGGCGCGCCGATCGCCGGCGCCGAACGCACGGCGGTGGCCGGCGCCAGCGAGCTGGTTACCGCGCTGATCGTCGGCGTAGCGGTCTATGATGAAGCCCTGAGCGGCACAATGCTGGTCGGTGCCGGGCTGATCATCGGCGCCATCCTGCTGGCGGCGCGCGGCGAAGCGAACCGGCCGCATGCGGATTAAAACACTTTTTATGTGTATATGGAATTCAACAACATATTGATTTGATAAAATAAGACGGCGCGCCTAGTCTCCTTCCAGAAGAGAGGGAGGGACGCATCATGCGAATCCGGTTTTATGCTCTGGCCGCCACTTGTCTGCTGGCGGCAGGACCCGTCTCGGCACAGCAGCGCATCGCCGTGCTGGACGATACCGCGCTGGCGGCACAGACCTGCAATGTCTGCCATGGCAGCGGCTCCTACATTTCACCCACCATGCCGCCGATCCATGGCGCCGATGCCAATGCGATCTACGGCGCCCTGATCGACTTCAAGACCGACAAGCGCCCCTACACGATCATGGGCCGGATTGCGCGCGGCTATTCCGATGCGCAGCTCAAGGCGCTGGCCGACTACCTGTCGAAAAACTGAGCGGGAGACAGAGCCATGACCCATTTTTCCCGTCGCCAGATTCTCACCGGTGCCGCCGCTGCCGCCAGCAGCTTCGCCCTGCCCCATCTCGCCAGCGCCCAGTCAGCAGCCGGCCGTGTCGTCGTGATCGGCGGCGGCTTCGGCGGCGCCACGGCCGCGCGCTACATCAGGCTGTTCTCGCCCAATACCGAGGTGACGCTGATCGAGCGCGATCCGAGCTACATCACCTGTCCGTTCTCGAACTACGTGCTGGGCGGCTTTCGCCAGCTGGAGGATATCACCCATCGCCGCGATCCTCTGCAGCAGCGCTATGGCGTGAAAATCCTGCGCGGTGAGGCGAGCGCCGTGGATACCACAGCCAAACGCGTGCGCCTCAAGAATGGCACCCAGGTGAATTACGACCGCCTGGTGGTCGCACCGGGCATCGAGCTGAACTATGCCGGCGTGCCCGGCTGGAGCGAACAGGCCGCCAATACCGTGATGCCGCATGCCTGGAAGGCCGGGCCGCAGACCCTGCTGCTGCGCAAGCAGCTGGAAGCGATGACCGATGGCGGTACGGTGATCGTGGCACCGCCGGCCAATCCGTTCCGCTGCCCGCCCGGGCCGTATGAACGCGTCAGCATGATCGCCTGGTATCTGAAAAACAAAAAGCCGAAGTCGAAAATCCTGGTGCTGGATGCCAAGGATGCCTTCTCCAAGCAGGGCCTGTTCATGGCCGGCTGGGAAAGCCAGTATCCCGGCATGATCACCTGGATCGCCGGCAAGGACGGCGGCAAGGTGGAAAGCGTCGACCCCAAAGGCATGACGATCACCGGCGGCTTCGGCAAGGAGAAAGGCGCGGTGATCAACGTGATCCCACCGCAGACCGCCGGCAGGATCGCCATCGATGCCGGACTTGCAGAAGCCAATGGCTGGTGCGCCATCGATCCGGCCAGCTTCGCCTCACGCAAGGCGCGCGATGTCTATGTGCTGGGCGATGCCTCGATCGCCGGCGCGATGCCGAAATCCGGCACCGCGGCCAACAGCCAGGCCAAGGTGGTGGCGGCCAATGTCGTGTCGTCGCTGCGCGGCGCCGCGGCGCCGGCCACGGTGTTTCATAATACCTGCTACAGCCTGGTGACGCCGGATTACGGCATCTCGGTCACCGGAACATACCGTCCCGGCCCGCAGGGCGTGGCCGAAGTGCCGAACTCGGGCGGCGTCTCGCCGGCACAGGCGAACGCGGCGCAGCGCAAGTCCGAGGCCGAACATACTGAAGGCTGGTATGCCGGCATCATCGCCGACACGTTTGGCTGAATCTGGTGGCTGAGTCTGTCGGCTGATCGGCAACAGCGACGCAGCAAAAAGAAAACCCCGGGGCACATGGCTCCGGGGTCTCTAGTTGGGGAACACGAGGGTCATCCCTCGACGCTGACCCACCACTTATTCCATGCCCCACGCGTTTGTGACTGTGACCGCGGTCACAGGCCGGGCGGCGTGTGCGGAACCCATGACAATTGTCATCCCGGCGTCATGCAACCGCGCAGCAGGCCGGGGATAAAATGGCAGATCAGCCGGCTTTGGCATAACCCGCATCGCCATGGTTCTTCACCAGGGCGATGCGGAAGCCCACCGCTTCCGGTACATGGCGTTCGAGCTGGCGATGCGCCGCCTTCTGGGTTGCCGCCTGAATCAGATAGCGCCGGCCACCAGCCCACTGCCGGGCCGGATGATGTGGATCGCTTTCCTGCTGGCCTTCGCTGTCGTGATGGACGACGAATTCCCAGATCACACCGCCGGGATCGAAATTCTCCGTCGGCGTCACACAATAGACGAAGGGCAGCGGTTCTTCCTCATGGCGTTTCTTCAAGGCCGCAAGCTCGACCTCGGCATTGGCCAGCTTCTGTTTCGCAGCCTCGATATTCTGGACGGTTTCTGCCGTCTGCGTCCCGGCGGTCTCCGTCGCGGTCTGCAGCTGGGTCAGATTGGCTTGCAGGGAACCGGCACGATTGCTGACCGAGAACCAGGCATCGCGTGCACGCTCGAAGGTCAGATTGCCGATCAGCAGGATCAGCGCCAGATTCGCCGCCAGCACCAGCAGGTAGGTCAGCGCCATCACATCAAGGTTGAAATCAAACATCGGCGCGCTTCAGTCTGCCGCGGAAGGGCATGATCGACAGGACCGAGGCTTCCTTGTTGAACCGCTGGCGGCAGAGCTGCCGCGCGGTGTCGCCATCGACACCCCAGAGTACCAGCCGCCCCATGCGATAGCCTTCGCTGCCGCTGGATATTGTACCCAGACCATTGAACATGCCGTGCTTGCGGCGCAACAGCACACGGACATACCAGCCGCTGGCATCCGCGGCCGGACGGCCGATCTCGAAGACGGTATTGTTCTGCGGATCCTGCAGTGCCTCTTCGGCATTGCGCAGCGCCTGTATCTCGCGGAACACACCCAGATACTGCGATTCCACGGCCTGCAGGTCCTTGTTCCGGTTCGCCAGCAGTCCGGCCGCTTCCTGATAGACCCGGCGGGCGCTCTCCGTGGCCGCCGTCAGCCGCGGCAGATCGTAGCGATTGGTCGCCATGGTCTTCACCACGCGCGACAGGGCATCGCCGCCGATGCCGATGGCCAGCAGCAGGATCATGCCCGGAATGGTCGCGATGGCGATGTCGATCAGGCTCATGCCGAAATAGGCTCACACAGTTCTGGGTAGAAAACTCTAGTAACAGTTGTTCATTGCCCAGTAGTTAATTCTTGGCAATCGTTATTCTCGCAAGAATTGCACTCAATTCATAAAATCGTTTCATTACAATATCATACTGGTCTGGTTCTTTTTCCATCGGCAGCATTGCGCCAGGTCAAAGCCGTCCGTCAGCCTGGCATGCTTCTATTGCTGTTATGATAGATTCCGCCCAGCTTGCTGCCCTGGCCGCCCGTATCGGGCCGGTACCGCGCTACACCTCTTACCCGACGGCGCCGCATTTCCAGCCTGCCACCGATGACCGGATCTGGCGCGGCTGGCTCGGCGACCTGCCGGCGGACAGCGCCTTTGCCCTGTATGTGCATGTGCCCTTCTGCCGCCAGATGTGCTGGTACTGCGGCTGCAATACGCAGGTGTTGAAAAGCGACGGCACGCTGGAACGTTTCCTCGGTCTGCTGCTGCGCGAGATCGATCTCGCCATGCCGTATCTGCCGGCGCAGCCGCGCATGAGCGGCCTGCATTTCGGCGGCGGCACGCCCAGCATCCTGGGCAGCGACGGGCTGCAGCGCGTCGCCGATAAACTGTATCGCCGCTTCCGGGCCACGCCGGATGCCGAGATCGCCATCGAGCTCGATCCGCGCCATTTCGATGCCGGGCTGCTGCCGGGCCTCAAAGCCCTTGGGATCAACCGCGCCAGCCTCGGTGTGCAGAGCCTGGATGAAACCGTGCAGGCCGCGATCAACCGGCACCAGCCGCTCGACATGGTGGCGCGCACCGCCGACGCGCTGCGCGATGCCGGGATACCCTCCATCAACCTCGACCTGATCTACGGCCTGCCGGGCCAGACGGTGGAGAATGTGATCGAGACCGTGCGCGCCAGCCTGGCCCTGCAGCCCGACCGCATCGCGCTGTTCGGCTATGCGCATGTGCCCTGGATGAAACCGCATCAGGCCCGCATCGATACGGCCGCCCTGCCCGATACCGCGGCACGCTTCGCCCAGGAAGCGGCGGCCGCAGAGGTGCTGATCGATGCCGGCTATTGCCGCGTCGGCCTCGATCATTTCGCGCGGCCGCAGGATGCGCTGGCGCAGCAGGCCGCCGCCGGCCAGTTGAACCGCAATTTCCAGGGCTATACCACCGAGGCTGGCGACATGCTGCTCGGCTTCGGCCCCTCGGCGATCAGCACCCTGCCGCAGGGCTATGCGCAAAACATCCCGGCCGTTGCGCCGTGGCGTGCAGCGGTGGAAGCCGGCCATCTGCCGGTTGCCCGCATGCGTGCCGTGACTATGGAAGACCGCCTGCGTCGCGCCGCGATCGAACAGCTGATGTGCCATCTGCAGGTCAACCTTGCCGATCTGGCGATCCGCCATGGCATGGCACCGCGTATTTTCGATGCCGATCTGCCGCGGCTGGCGCTGCTGGAAGAGCATGGCGTGGTGACGCGACAGGGTTACCGGCTGCAGATCGCCGAAACAGGACGACCGCTGGTGCGGCAGGTCTGCGCCGCCTTCGACAGCTACCTGCAGCAGCAGAGCGCGGCGACACCGCCGCGGCATGCCGCCGCATAAGTCACCGCCATGTAACCATTGGCCTGCCGCCGGCGTCAGGCTTGCTTTTTCGCCGGTGCGCACTTTCTGTATGGCTCCTGTCTTCCTCTCTCGCGCGACGGATTCCACATGACCGGCCTGTTCGATACCTATCGCCTCGGCGACCTCACGCTGTCCAACCGCATCGTGATGGCGCCGCTGACCCGCAACCGCGCCGGTGCCGGCAATGTGCCGACCGCGTTGATGGCGGAATACTATGCGCAGCGCGCCAGCGCCGGCCTGATCGTGGCCGAAGCGACCCAGGTAGTGCCGGAAGGCCAGGGCTATCAGGACACGCCCGGCATCCATTCGGCCGAACAGGTTGCGGGCTGGACGCGCGTGACCGACGCCGTGCATGCCAGAGGCGGTCGCATCTTCCTGCAGCTCTGGCATGTCGGCCGCGTCAGCCATGTGTCGCTGCAGCCCGGCGGCCAGGCGCCGGTCGCACCCTCGGCGATCCGCGCCAAGACCAAGACCTTCGTCAATGGCACTTTCACCGATGTGTCCGAACCGCGCGCCCTGCGGCTCGATGAACTGCCGGGCATTGTCGCCGGTTATCGCAAGGGTGCGGCCAATGCGATTGCCGCCGGTTTCGATGGCGTCGAGATTCATGGCGCCAACGGCTACCTGCTCGACCAGTTCCTGCGCGACGGCATCAACCAGCGCACGGATGCCTATGGCGGCAGCATCGAAAACCGCGCCCGCCTGATGCTGGAGGCGAGCCAGGCCATCGTGGAGGAGATCGGCGCCGCACGCACCGGCATCCGGCTCTCGCCGGTGACGCCGGCCAACGATGCCGCCGACAGCAATCCGCAACCGCTGTTCAATCATGTGGTCGAACAGCTCGACCGCCTCGGCCTCGTCTATATTCATGTCATCGAGGGCTCGACCGGCGCCGACCGCGAGTATGGCGCGCCCTTCGATTACGGCGCCCTGCGCAGCCGCTTTCGCGGCACCTGGATCACCAACAACGGCTATGACCGCGCCATGGCCGAGAATGCGATTGCCAGCGGCCGCGCCGATCTGGTCGCCTTCGGCCGCCCCTTCATCAGCAACCCCGATCTGGTGGAACGCCTGCGCCGCGATTCGCCGCTGGCGCAGCTCAACCGCGCTACACTGTATGGTGGCGGCGCCGAGGGTTATACTGACTATCCCCCGCTGCAGGCCGCGGCGGAATGACGCGGCCGAACCCCGGGTGATCACCAAAGCTTGAGGAACCGCGCAGCAGCAGCAGAGTTAGTCTGAGTGCCCTCAATCGGAGCTCTCATGAACAGCAGTATCGCCCGGCAGCCGGCACCATATCTGGTTTCGCTGGCAACCGCCGTGCCTGGCTTCGGCCTGCCGCAGGACGAAGTGGCGCGCCGCGCCGGTGAATTGTTCGCGCCTATGGTGGCGGATTTCCAGCGGCTGACGCCGATCTACCGCAATGCCGAGATCGAGCATCGGCATTCCTGCGTGCCGATCGACTGGTACAGCCAGAAGCACACATTCGGCGATCGCAATGCGCTGTTCCTCGACAATGCGACAACGCTGCTGGCGGAGGCCGCGACCAGGGCGCTGGATGCCGCCGGCCTGCAGGCAGATGAGATCGACATGGTCATCACCATCTGCTCGTCCGGCATCGCCACGCCGAGCCTGGACGCGCGCCTGATCGGTCGGCTCGGCCTGCGGCCCGATGTGCAGCGCCTGCCGGTTTTTGGCCTGGGCTGCGCCGGCGGCGTACTCGGCCTGTCGCGCGCGGCAGCCCTGGCCAAAGCCCAGCCGGAAGCGCATGTGCTGCTGCTGGCGGTCGAACTCTGC
Source organism: Ferrovibrio sp. (assembly GCF_025869515.1). Classification (GTDB taxonomy): domain Bacteria; phylum Pseudomonadota; class Alphaproteobacteria; order Ferrovibrionales; family Ferrovibrionaceae; genus Ferrovibrio. The sequence goes on along the minus strand of NZ_JAOZVR010000093.1, from coordinate 102,468 downwards.
GGCCTGACCTTCCGCGCGCAGGACCGTTCGAAAAGCAATATCGTCGCGACAGCCCTGTTCGGCGATGGTGCGGCGGCGGCCGTGGTCAGCTGCCGCAGCCTCTATGCCGGCCGGCCGCGGCTCGGGGCGGCTGCCGAACATACCTGGCCCGACAGCCTGGGGGTGATGGGATGGGATGTCACCGATGACGGGCTGAAGGTGGTGTTCTCCGGCAATATCCCGGACCTGGTACGCCATGACCTGCGGCCCGTGATCGATCGCTTCTTCGTCACGCATGGCATTGCGGCAGAAGAAATCGACGGCTATCTCTGCCATCCCGGCGGCGCCAAGGTTCTCGATGCGCTGGAGGACTGTTTCGGCCTGGAGCCCGGCGCGATGCGGCATGCCCGCGCGGTGCTGCGCGAGCACGGCAATATGTCATCCGTCACCGTGCTGTTCGTGCTGGCAGCCGCCATGGCCGATGGCCTGCACGGGCGGCAATTGCTGACGGCGCTCGGCCCGGGCTTCACCGCGGCATTGCAGGTGATCGACCTGCCATGACGATTTTTCACGCCGTGCTGGCTTTCGTGATCCTGCAGCGCCTGGCCGAGCTGGCCTGGTCGGCACGCAACACACGGCGCCTGCTGGCGCGCGGCGGCCGCGAAATCGGTGCCCGGCATTATCCACTCTTCGTGCTGCTGCATGCCTCGTGGCTGGCAGCACTGGCATTGACCGTGCCGGCAGAGACGCAGCCCGACTGGTCCCTGCTCGGTGTGTTTGCCCTGCTGCAGCTGCTGCGCATCTGGGTGGTGGCCACTCTGGGCCCTTACTGGACCACACGCATCATCACGCTGGATGATGCGCCACTGGTAAGGCGCGGCCCGTTCCGCTGGCTGCGGCATCCCAATTACACCGTGGTGGTGGCAGAGATCGCCGTGCTGCCGCTTGCCTTCGGCGCCTGGCCGGTGGCGCTGGTCTGGAGCCTGCTCAACGCCGCATTGCTGTGGCATCGTATTCGCGTCGAAAACGCCGCCCTGCAGACACGTCGCATTCTCAGCGTATAAAATTCCTGTAAATACCGCGGCGCCTGCATGCGCAGGTGTTGCAGGTGCCATGCAAAAAGCGAAACGCAACTGTGATGCCCGACACCGACGCGGCAGAGCAGCCGGACACCATCATGTCCCTTGCTTGGCCTGCGGCGATCCGCCGCCTATACGGCAACCCGAAGGCACCTAGATCGTTCTGCCTCATACCGGTTTGCTATTCAGGAGTCGTCATGTCCAGCACCATAAAGCCAGCTGCCGCCCAGCACGAAACACGGCGTCGCGTCATGGCCATCGTCGCCGGGTCGTCGGGCAATCTGGTCGAGTGGTATGACTTCTACGTCTATTCCTTCTGCGCGCTGTATTTCGCGCCGGCCTTTTTCCCCAAGGGAGATACCACGACGCAGCTACTGAGCGCCGCCGGCGTGTTTGCCGCCGGCTTCCTGATGCGGCCGATCGGCGGCTGGTTCTTCGGCCGCTTCGCCGACCGCCAGGGCCGGCGTGCCGCCATGGTCCTGTCGGTGCTGATGATGTGCGGCGGCTCCCTGCTAATCGCGGTGCTGCCGACCTATGAGACCATCGGCGCGGCCGCTGCGGTACTGCTGGTGATCGCCCGGCTGCTGCAGGGCCTGTCGGTCGGCGGCGAATACGGCACCAGCGCCACATACATGAGCGAAGTTGCCCTGGCCAAACACCGCGGCTTCTTCTCGTCCTTCCAGTATGTCACGCTGATCGGCGGCCAGCTGATGGCCGTGCTGGTGCTGGTGATCATGCAGCAGATTCTGAGCCATGAGGAATTGATGGCCTGGGGCTGGCGTGTACCGTTCTTCCTCGGTGCCATACTGGCCATCGTGGCGCTGTTCCTGCGCCGGACGCTGCCCGAAACCCTTTCGGCCAAGGATCGCCAGAACAAGGAAGCCGGCACCATCCTGGGCCTGCGCAAACATTACAAGGCCTTCCTGCAGGTGCTCGGCCTCACTGCCGGCGGCTCGCTCGCCTTCTATACCTACACCACCTATATGCAGAAATACCTGGTCAACACCGCCGGCATGGATGCCAAGACGGCCAGCCTGGTGATGACCGGCGTGCTGTTCGTCTACATGCTGCTGCAACCGCTGTTCGGTGCGCTGGCCGACCGCATCGGCCGCAAGCCGGCCCTGCTCTGCTTCACCATCCTGACCGCACTGACCACCGTGCCGCTGCTGCGTGCGATCGGCCAGGTAACCGATCCCTGGATCGCCTTTGCCCTGATCCTGGCCGCGCTGGTCATCGTCAGTTTCTACACTTCGATCAGCGGTCTGGTGAAGGCCGAACTCTTCCCCACCGAGGTGCGCGCCATCGGTGTCGGCCTGTCCTATGCCATCGGCAATGCACTGTTCGGCGGCACGGCCGAATATGTTGCGCTGTGGTTCAAGCAGGCCGGGAGCGAGCAACTGTTCTATTATTATGTCTGCGGCATGGCCGTGCTGGCATTGCTCGCCGTGCTGTGGATGCCCGACAGCCGCGACCAGAACCATCTCGGCCATGGCGACCATCCGGTCGAGTGAGCAAAAGGAAAGGGGCCATACGGCCCCTTTCCTCTGTCTGCTTCTGTCTTTAGCGGAACAGGCTGAGCAGCGTATTCGGCTGCTGGTTGGCAATCGACAGCGCCTGGATCGCCAGCTGCTGGCGCACCTGCAGCGACTGCAGCGTGGCGCTTTCGGCGGCCACGTCGGCATCGACCAGGGCACCGAGACCGGTTTTGGTGGCATCGACCAGATCGTCGACGAAATCCTTCTGCAGCGTGATAGACCGCGACTGCGCCGCGACCTGCGCCGAGATCGAATTGACCAGGGTTTCCAGCGTGCCGAGATCGGCCATGGCCGAGCTGTAATTCGACGCCGCGGTATAACCGCCGGTGAACATACTGGAGAAACTGGCTGCCGCCGCCGACAGCGACGACCCGGTCTGCAGGGTGAGCGTGGTGCCCGACACATCGGCGACGAAGGTGACTGAGGTATCGGCGGTCAGCAGGTTCTTGCCGTTATAGGTGGCCTGGCCGATGTAGTTCTGAATCTGGCTGACCAGCTGGTTCACGTCATTCTGGTAGACCGTGCGCTGGTCGGAGGTGAGCGAACCATCGGCCAGGTTGGCGAATTTCGCCTTGATGTCGCCGATCAGGTCGGAAATGCCGGTCAGCGCGGAGGCCGTCACCTGGCCAAGCCCCTCGCCGGCCGCCAGCGAGGACTGCACCGAGGCATAGGCCTTGATATTGCCGCGAATGCCCTGGGCGACGGCGAAGACCGCTGCATCATCGGAGGCGTCGGCCACCTTGTAGCCGGTCTGCACCCGCTTCGACGTGGTGTCGAGTTCGGAATTGACGCCGCGCAGCGAGGACAGGGCAACCAGCGCGCCGATATTGGTGTTGACTGAATTCGTCATGATGAACAGTCCCTTTCTAGGATCGAAGCCGCCGTCATGGCGGCCTTTCAGCCGCGCCACCCTAGAAACCGGCCGCCACGCCAACAATCGCGAAACGGCGGAAGAAACCTGCCGTTACAACGTGATAGGAAAATTTATGTCCGCTTAACCAACGCAAAACCTGCGCCGGAAACGTTGTTACGTTTCATGTCAGGGATGCGGAAACCGCCAGTGCCATCCTTACTGCCGGTAAAATCGGCGCATCCTCAGACTCCCGCAGGAGCGGCCTGTCATGACCATCGACCTCAGCGTTCTGTACGGCACCAGCAGCACAAGCAGCACCGCCTCGATGTCGGCGCTCGCCATGTACAAGAAGCTGCAGAAGACGGCAGAGGAAAACGAAAGCGCGACCAGCGAGGCTGCCGAGGCCGAAAAAGTCCAGACGCAGATTCGCGAGATGAACAATGCCGTCATCAAGGCGCGCAATGCCCAGTACAAACAGGTCAACGCACAGATTTCCAACGATATCAGCTATTTCCAGAACCGGGTGACCAGTGCCACCACGGTGGACGAGCTGATGAACGATGACCGTTTTCTCAAGGTCATCGCCTATGCCAATGGTTATGAAGACCTGTATCTCAGCAACAAGCAGAAGCTGCGCGACATCCTGACCAGCGACCCGAGCGATGCCAGTTCGGTGGCGCGTCAGGGCACCTTGAAGGATCTGGAGCTGGCGCAGAAATACGGTTTTGGCGCCACCGGCACGCTGACCGATGTCGATGGCAATACGGTCGGCCTGGATGCCGATGGCAATATCGTCAACGACGATACAGTGGAAACTGCCCTGCCCGCCGGTCTGGCCAAGCTGCGCGGCCTCGCCGTCGACAGCAGTGGCCAGGCCCTGCTCGACAATGATGGCGCACTGATCTACGGCACGAACCTGAAGACGAACGATGCCACGGCCTACAGCGAGGCCCGCACCAAGACGCTGCTGACCGAGGAAACCGCGCCGACCGATGCCGACGAGCCCTACGTCTATGCCGGCGAGGATTTCGACCGTTTCACCCGGCGCACCGATATCCAGAAGGACGTAACCTATTTCGAAGAAAATATCGGCAGCGTCACTTCGGTCGATGATCTGTTCGCCGACCAGCGCCTGCTCAATTTCATCCTCAAGGCCTATGATATGGAGAGCGAGGCGCAGTATCCGGGCAAGATCCGGAAAATCCTGGAAAGCGACCTCACCGACAGCAATTCACTGGCCAACCGCTTCACCGATCCGCGCTACGAGAATCTGGCCGCTGACCTCGACCTGTTCGCCTCCGGCGTCACCACCCTGACCAGCGCAACGACCATCGAGAACATCACCGAGAAATACCAGCAGACCGCCTATGAAAAGAATCTCGATGAGCAGGCACCCGGCGTGCGCATTGCCATCGAATTCAAGCGGCGGCTGGAGGATGTCAGCACCACCGTGCAGCTGCTGGGTGATTCCGTGCTGCGCGAGGTGATCACCAAGGCCAACTATATTCCGGACGAACTGGCCTATCAGGAAACCGAGGCGCAGATCGCCACGGTGGAAAAGAAGGTCGATGTCAACGAGCTGAAGAACGACCCGGACCAGATCGAGAAGATGGTGCTGCGCTATCTGAGCATCAAGGACAGTGCCGGCACCAGCAGCGGCAGCGGCGACAGCTACCTGCTCAACCTGTTTGCCTGATCGGGGCGCGTCTAGCGAAAACGGCGACGCTCGCAGTCGGCCGTCGCCACAGAGCGATCATACGGTCCGCGCCGGATGGCGATGGCATAGCGCCGCGCCGTCAGGGCCAGCATCTCGTCCAGGGTGACGCGGAAATCCAGGTTCACATCGGCAGCCATCACCAGATCGACCTCGCGGCGGGCTGTCGTGTCTCCGTCGTCGAACAGGCCTGACCGTCGTACGGGACGCGGCGCGGCCGGCGGTTCAAGGCTGCGGCGCAGGGCCGTCAATTCGGTCACGATGATCACCCCGTCGCCATCGGTATCGCCGCGGGCAAACCAGCGCCGGGCATCGGCTTCCAGTTCGGCCAGCGAGATCGTGCTGTCGCGGTCGGTATCCGTGCGCTGAAACCAGTCGGCAAGCAGGGCCTCGCAACGCCGGCTATCGGTGACATAGCCGAGCGGCTCGCCATTCGGACTGGCGATCGGCTGCGGTTCCGGCGGGCGTCCTGGCGCGGAACTGCAACCGCCGAGCAACGCCAGGATGGGCAGCGTCAGCAGGACGGCCGATATGATGACAGCTTTCATGCTCCCCCGGACTGACCGGCCCAGCCGGCCAACAAGCAACCCGGAGTATCTTATAGATAATTCACCAGGGACAGCGCCAGGGTCTTGCTCGTCACCAGATAGGAGGCCTCCAGCGCGGTCTGCAGGTTGGCGATGCTGGTGGAGACCGCGGCCGTATCGGCATTCTGGATATTACCGATCCGGATGGTCAGCAGATCCTTGCTGCGCAGATGGCGCTCCTGCACCTCGGTCAGCTGCTGCTGCTTGTAGCCGTTGCGCGAAGCGATGCCCTTGAGTTCGGAAATCGCCGTGTTGAGCTGCTTGATCGCATCGTCGACCCGGGTCTGATAATTGACGTCGTCGGTGCCGAGGTCGGCCGTCGCATCACGGAAGCGTACCACCGCGTCGATCACGCGCTGGAATCCGGATTCGGCAGCCGAAACGCCATAGGACACCTTCTCTTTGTCATCGACATAGAGGCCGACCTCGCCGATGTCGTAGAAGTTCTGCACGTCGGCAGCCGCAGTGTTCAGATAGGGCGGCTGGTTCAGCGGTATGGCACTGGTGACCACCTGCAACGGGTCGTCATAGCCCGGCGTCACCCCCGGCACTGCGCCAGCGGCGTAGGCGGTCGGGATCGCCGACAACGCGCCATTCAGCGGATTGTCGCCGTAATTGCTGGCGGAGAAGAGATAGCGGTCGCCATCCTTGGTCTGCAGGATACTGCCGATCTGGTCAAGCAGCGTACTGGCCTGTACCGCTGGCGCCGAGGTGGCGGCAAAAGCGGTATCACGGTTCTGGATCATCATGCTCTGGGCATCGGTGGCCAGGTCGATGATCTTCTCGATCGAGAGCGCATAGAGATCGGTGCGGTTGATCGCGGTCTGCACACCACTGTTATAGGTCTCTAACGTGCCGAGCTTGGATTTGAGCGTGCCCAGCTCTTGCGCCTGACTGGACACGCCGATCAGGCCATCGAGCTTGAGGCCGGAGGCAAGCTGCTGGTTCTGCTGGTTCAGCATGGTGGTCAGCAGGCTGATATTGCGGCTCATGGCCAGCTGGCTGGCCAGTTGGGTGGTAGCGGTGATGGCAACCATGATTTAGCTCCCGATAGCGATAACCTGATCGAACATTTCGTTAATGGCGTTCATGATCTGCGCCAGCGCTGCATAATTGTTCTGCAGCATGGTCAGCTGCGCCAATTCGTCATCGACATTGACGCCGGTGAGATTGCGGAATTTCTGCTCTACCGTAGACATCAGGCTTTCGGCGGTGTCGCGGTTGGTTTCGTTTTCGCTGGTCTGCCTGGCGTTATAGGCCATGATGCCGCTGGCCAGACCGAAGATGGTGACGTTGGAAACGCTCAGCCCGTTCGGATCACCGGCCGGATTGACCTGAGCCGCCGTCAGCGTGGTGTTGCGCATCGCCTGCTGCACGTCACCCATGACCGTGGCATCCAGCGTGGTTGGGTCGGCCACGAATGAACCGTCCACCTCCAGCGTGCCGGCGGCATCGCCGGCGGTATAGTTGAAGAAATTCGAACCGTAGGCGGTATTCACCACATCGGCGATATTCTGCGCCAGAGAATCGAGCTGGTTGAAAAACTTCTCCAGCGTGCCGACATTTCCGTCCGAATTAGCCAGCGCCGCCGCACTGGTATCGAGGTAATTGACATTGGCGCGCAGCGATCCGGTGCGGAAACCGGCGGTGACATTATCACCATTGCCATTGCTGATCGTGTTGGTGGTGGCATCGTAGCTGAAGGTCTGCGCTCTGCTGCCGGCCAACTGAGTGCCGGAATCGGTATAGACCGTCATCACACCGGTTTCGCTGGTCACCGTGCGCACGCCGACAAGGCCGGAGATTTTGGTCACCTCGGCATCGCGCAGATCCTCCAGATCGCCGGTCGGATAACCGGCCGCCTTCTGGCTGACAATCTGGGCATTCAGCTTGGCGATATTTTTGCTCGCCTCGTTCAGCGTCTCCAGGCCGGTGCCGATATCGTCATAGGCCTGGGTCTGCAGGCTGCTGCGCAGGCCGGCCATCCGATTGATCTCGCCTGCAAGCTCCTCCCCGCGCTGCACCACCAGCGCCTTGAGCGAGGTATCCTCCGGTGTTGCCTCCAGGCTCTTCAATGCTTCCTCGAAATTGGTCAGCATCGATTCCAGCGTGGTCTGACCGCCGCTGGTGTCGTCGGCGCCCAGTGCCTCGGCCAGCGCACGGGCGCGGTCGGCCGAGACGGAAAGCTGGCCGTAATCCGCCATCGCGTCATAATAATCCTGCAGGAATTCCGGCACGGTGGCCCGCGTGACCGCCGCCACCAGAGCGGCCTGCGGTTCGCCGCCGGCGGTCGGCGTGGTCAGCTGGACCGTCTTGCGGGTGTAATTCGCATTCTGCGCATTGGCGATATTGGCCGAAACCACGCTGGTCTGGGTCTGGATTGTGGCCAGGCCCGTGACCGCCGTGTTGAGCGCCGCTGTCAGGGACATGATGGTGCCTCCTCAGATTGCTCCGGATCAGCGCAGGATGCTGATGGTTTCCTGCAACAGCTCGTCGGTCGCCGTGATGATCTTCGCATTGGCGGAATAGGCCCGCTGGGCGACGATCAGCTTGGAGAATTCATCGGCGATATCGACATTCGACCCTTCGATGGCGGCCGAAACGAAATCGCCCACACCGCTGGAGCCGGGCTGAGCCAGAATGGGCGAGCCCGATTGCGGCGTCGCGACAAAGGCGTTGCCGTTGACACGATCCAGTTCGGTGGGATCGTTAAATCGTGCGATCGGAATCTGGTAGAAGGTCTTCACATTGCCGTTGTCGAAGGTGACCGAGACGAAACCCTGCTCGTCGATCGCCAGGCTTTTGAAGGTGCCTTGCGGCACGCCGTTCTGATGGAAGTCGTTGAGCGTCAATGTGTCGCCGGCAAACTGCGTGGTCCCGGCCGTGCTGCCGTAAGAGCCGAGATCGAGAGTGATATCCTGCGCACCGGATCCGAAATCAAGCGAGAAGCTGAAAGCGGCATTGTCGTTCAGCGCGGCGCCTAAGCTCGCCGTCAGACCGCCGGCCGAATTCATCGTTCCGATGGTGCCGCCGGCCGCCACTGGGCCGGCGCCGCTGATCGAGCCACCGAAGCTGACTGTCGCCGGCCCGAAGCTGGACGGCGTGCTGTCCGGCGCCTCGACAGACAGGGTCCACTCGCTGTCGCCGATGCGGGTCCAGGTCAGGTTCAGCGTGCGCGCGTTGCCGAGCGCATCGAAAATCTCGATCGAGCTGACCGGCAGAGTGGCCGGCAAACTGTCGTTCGCATCTAGGACATTGGACGGTAGATTGGCCGCGTAATCCACCGTGCTGGTTGCTACCGGCGCATCGAGCAGATTGGACACCCGCACCTCGGTGGTGCTGGAGGTATCGATCACGCCAGTGACAGGATCGACCGACCAGCCCTGGAGATAATAGCCGGACGAATTGACCAGGAAGCCTTCCGAGTTTTGATTGAAGTCGCCGACGCGCGTGTAATAGCTCGTGGTCTCGAAGGTCGGCAGGCCAGTGGCGGAGTCGACGCCGGTGACCTTCGACACCGGAATGAAGCCGTTGCCGGAAATGGCAATCGAGGTGGTGGAAGATACCTGGGTGATCGACCCCTGCGCGTTATTGGCGAAGAAGGGCTGGTTCAGCACGCCGCCCGAAGAATGCGTATTCGACTGCGCGCTCGATTGTGTGATCAGCGTCTGGAACCGCGATTCCACCTTCTTGTAACCGGTGGTGCTGGCATTGGCGACGTTGTCCGAGATGTAGCCGATCGCGGTTGACTGGCCGGTCATACCCGAGATGGCGGTCTGCATTGCACCGGTAATCGACATGGCTTGGCTCCTTGGCTGGATGGCGGTGTCGCCGATCTCCTCAGCAAGGAGCGTGCCGCTTTATGACTCTGATCCTAAATTCTCGGGAAAGCGGGATTTCTTGCCAAAGGGTGAAGTGCCGTTAACGATTCGGCCTTTCCGCCCGTCCCGGCAAAAACTGCCGGCTGGGAAAAATATGCGTAGTTTCAATGATTTTAATACTATTCCGTACATTATGTCGGTCCTGTTTCCAGTAACAAATATTAACAGCATGACTGAAAGCTTAAGGTCGGTTAGGGACATTCTGAAAGAATATTTCAGGAACAATTTTCGATGCTCTGAGAACGACTTATCGGCATCTTGCGCCCTGCCCCGCTCCCACGCACCGGCGCCTGCACAGGCCATTTCCGCCGCCCCGTCATCATGTTGCGGACCGTGTCGAAAACCCGGCTGCCGCCGTCACGCGGTGATGGCGGCCTGCGGCACGCGCCTTGCTCCTGCCGGCACAGGACAAACCGGAGCAGAGCGATGACGATCAATGGTGTGATGAGCGTGGCGGTGCAGGCGATCACGGCACAGTCGATGGCGATCAGCAACATCTCGGACAACGTCGCCAATGCCACCACCGTTGGCTACAAGGCGGTCGAGACGCAGTTCCTCGATGTGCTGCAGGGCATGCAGGCCACCAGCAGTCCGGTACTGGGCAGCACCAAGCAGGGCGGTGTTATCGCCTATGCTGATTTTGCCAATCGCGGCCAGGGCCAGATCGTCGACGACGACAGCGACACTTCGGCGGCAATCAGCGGCAACGGCTTCTTTGCGGTTGCCAAACCGACCGGCGTGGACCCGGAAACCGGTGAACCGACCGGCTTTGAAAATGCCGTCTATTATACCCGCCAGGGCGACTTCCACCTCGACAGCAGCGGCCGCCTGGTCAATTCCGCCGGCTATTACCTGATGGGATCGGCCAGCGGAACCGGCACCACGCCATCGGTATTGACCATCGATACCGGCGACAATGCCGCCGGCAGCGGCTTCACCGGGGTCAGCATCGGCGACGGGGGCGTAATCACGGCGCACTACAGCGACAAGACGACGTCCGCCCAGGGCCAGGTGCTGCTGGCAAATTTCCGCGAACCCGACAAGCTGGATCGCGTGGACGGCAATGCCTTCATCGCCACCACTGATTCGGGCGCGGCCGTCTACGGCAATCCGATGGCCGGCACCAATCGGGCCGGAATCGGCACCATCGTTGGCGGTGCACTGGAACAATCCACTGTCGATACCGCCAACCAGATGACCAAACTGATCGTGGCGCAGCAGGCCTATTCGATGAATTCGCAGGTGATCCAGACCGCCAATGCCATGATGAGCACGGTGATGGATATGAAAGGCTGAGTGGTGCGGTCAGGCCAGACCGAAAGGCAGAAACACCTCGACTTCAAGGCCATGCGGTTGGCGGTTGCGCAGGTGGATAGCGCCGCGATGCTCCAGGATGATGGCGCGGGCGACGCTCAGCCCCATGCCCAGGCCACCGGTCTCGCGGCTACGCGAGGCATCGACGCGGTAAAAGGGCTGGAACACCTTTTCCATCTCGTCCTCCGGAATGCCTGGACCACTGTCGCGGACGAAGATACGTACGCCATTGATCTCGGGGATCAGCGACACATACGCGTAATCGCTGTATTTGATCGCATTGTCGATCAGGTTCACGATCGCGCGCAGAATGGCGGTCGGCCGGCAGTGCAGCGCCAGATGCGACGGTCCGGAATATTCGATCACCGCGCCGGCATCGGTGCGGTCGTCGCAGAGCGTGACCAGCAGCACGGCAAAATCGACTTTCTCCATCGGTTCGTTGCGCGGATTGAAGGAGGCGAAGGACAGCAGCTGATCGGTCAGCATTTCCATGAAATGCAGTTCATCCAGCATGCGCTGGCGCTGCTCCGGATCATCGACATACTCCGCCCGCAGCTGCAGCCGGGTCAGCGGCGTGCGCAGGTCATGCGACAGGGCGATAACCAGTTCGGTGCGGTCGCGCACAAAGCGGTTGATCTTGTCCTGCATGTCGTTGAAAGCGGCTGCTATGGCGCGGAATTCCACCGGGCCCTTCTCGGGCAGGCTGACCGGCTCCTGTTCCGCCCGCCAGCCCTGCGCCGCTGTCACCAGTTGCTTGAACGGACGCAACATGCGCCAGGTCGACCAGAAAGCCAGGCCGGCGATGATACTGGTCAGCAGAACAAACCACAGCAGGGTGACAACAAGCGGGGATAACGGCTCGAAACTGATCTTGGCGCGATACGCCTGCCAGCGACCATTCTGCTGGATCCAGATGGCAAACATGCCGGGCACGCTGAAATCATCTCCCGCCCCAGCGCTGAACAATGGTGGCGGCGGCCGATCACCGAGCGAAAAATCGGGTGGCGGACCAGGAGGGGGTCCGAGCGGCGTTCCGGGCGGCACTCCGGGCGGAGGTCCTGGCGGCGGCCCTATGCGCGGCCCCATCATCGACCAGAGCAGCATGTAGCCCGGCCGTGGCAGATCCAGTTCCACCATCATGTGATCCACCAGTCCGTCGGTCAGCGCAAGCTGGATGCGACGCTGGAATTCACGCAGCAGGAAAGACTGGTTGGCCGGCGCCGATGGCGGTTCACCCGGATCGACCAGGCGCATCAGGATATCGGAGTCGGCAGCCGGCTGGCCGGAAACATGGCGCCGCATCTCGGCGGTGAGCGCATCGACGCTGTAATGCGGGATGTCGCGCGGGCGCGTTGCCTGCAACAGCAGCACCGTGGCGACCTGGGTACACAGGATCGCCAGAATAATCGTTCCCGCGATGCGCCAGACGATGCGATCGCTGCCAAACCGGCGCAGCGACCGTCCGATGAACTTCATTATGCCGCCTGCAGTGCCTGTACCTCTGGCGTGAAAATATACCCGCCACTGCGGACTGTCTTTATCAGTTCAGGCATATTCGGGTCGAGTTCGATCTTTTTCCGCAGCCGACTGACCTGTACATCGATGCTGCGGTCGAACAGCACAGTGGAGCGGCCGCGCGTCAGATCCAGCAACTGGTCACGACTCAGCACCCGTTGGGGATGCTCGGCAAAGGCGATCAACAGATCGAATTCACCCGAGGTGAGCGGCAACAGGGCGCCGTCAGGCGAACGCAGGTGGCGCTTGCCGATCTCCAGCGTCCAGCCCCCGAAGGCATAGGCCTGCGGCCGGTCGATCTCGTCGGCGGATGCCGTGGCGGCACGACGCAGAATCGCCTTGATGCGGGCCACCAGCTCGCGCGGGCTGAACGGCTTGGTCAGATAGTCGTCGGCACCGATTTCCAGGCCGAGGATACGATCAGCCTCCCCGGACAGCGCGGTCAGCATCAGAATCGGGATGGAAACCTCCTGCCGCAGACGGCGGCAGAGCTGCAAGCCATCCTCGCCCGGCAGCATCAGATCAAGCACGATCAGGTCGAAGCGGCCGTTCTTGAGAGCCGACTGCATGCCACGACCATCGGCAGCGGGGGTGACGCGAAATCCATGCTCGGTGAGAAACCGCATCAGGAGAGTACGAATCTCGCGGTCGTCATCGACGATCAGAATGTGAGGTGTACGGGACATCGGAATATGCACTGCGGGAATCACTGTTTCGTGTCCGCATATGATGCCAGTCGATGCCGCAATGCGAAAGCATGAGTTTGTAACGAAGTGTTGCCTTCTGCAGTTAACGCTTGTTTACCAAGGTGACAGTGCTCACACCGAGGGGCTTTTCCGTGCAGAGATCGCGACGCGTTGTCGCAACCTGCGCAGGATTCAAAGCGACAGATTGAAGGCAACCGAAATCCGTTTGGAATCGCCCTCGTAAGCCTGTACCGCATGCAGCAGCCAAGAGGGAAAGATCAGCAGCAGGCCGCTGCGCGGAAAAATCCGCTCACCAAGCCCGGCAGTGACGCAGCCCTTGATCGCCATCTTGACCAATGGATTATAGGCCATAGGCAAGGGGCCGCGCGGATCGTAGAATTCGATTGCGCCACCGCGCCCCTCGGCACCGGCGATACCGCCGTCATCGACATAGAAGCAGCCCGACCAGAAGGCTCCGGGATGGCAATGCATATCGTTGCCATCCCCGGGCCCGTTGATATTGGCCCAGCCATTCACCTTCCAGGCCAGGCGCTGCCGTTCCAGGCCATTCGACCCGCAAACCATGGTGATGTTGTGAACCGCCTCATCGATCACGGCATACAGTGCCTTACCTGCGACACCGGCCCAGTCGAAAAAATCATCGCGCGATTGCCAGCCTCCACGATTGCTGTGCCGCACACCAGGTTCGACAGCTGATCGATCGAGGATTACCGCATGCAACGCATCCAACAGCGCCCGCTGTCCGGCCAGATCGACCTGCACCAGCGGCGTGGCAAACAGATGGCGGATTTCACTATGTGCCGTCATGGCTGCAGCCGCGATGCATAACGCGGCGCCGGATTGCCATGGAAATCATGTGCGCCGGTATGGGTGAGACGGCCGGTTGTGTCGAGCCAGACCTTGCCGCCGGCGCGGCGCCAGCGCCAGCAGAAGGCATAATCCTCACTCAGATACGTACCGGTATCCGGATCGATCATGCAGTCGAACAGGGCGTGATAGGTCTGGTTTCCACGCACCGGCGGGTGCACCAACATGCTGCTGTAACGCAGTTCCGGATAGAATCCAATCATGCGCTTGATGGCTGTGCGGGTAACCAACATGAAGCCGGTTCCGGCATGAATCCCGGTCATGAAACCGTCCCGAATTTCCAAGTCCTTCGCGCCGCATGGCGTACCGCAGTAGCGCAGCGCGTCCTCCTCCCCCCAGTTACTTTCCTGGTCGCGCTGACGGGTCGCGCGGACATGATCCCAGTCGAGCACCTTGAGCGGGTAGATGCCGGCAACGACATCCTCACTGAACCGCAGCATGCGCTCAACCTGCCTGGGATCGAAGGAAATGTCGGCATCGACAAACAGAAGATGGGTTGCTTGTGGCATGTCGAGAAAGGCCGCGACCAGAGTATTCCGGCTGCGGGTGATGAGCGAGTCATTGCCCAGCATCGCCAGGGTAACGTCGAAGAAACTGCTGCGGGCATGCTGCATCAACCCGATGATCGACTGCATATAGGCCTGGTGAACCTGCCCGCCATAGCAGGGGGTGGCGACAAAAACGAACGGACGCGACATCACTGCACTCAGGCGTCGGATTCGTCGGTATCAGTCATGGCGAAGACGGCAATCACATCCTCGGGCAGAACCTTCATGCCGGAGACGATCAGATACTGCTCGCCATCGATGCTCTCGACCGCCTCGACATAGCCGCGGGCATAAACATTCGTGCCATCCACCACCTGTCCGGAGGCATCCTTGGCCGTGACTTCCAGCGTATAGGTGCCGGGCTCGCAGGCATTGCCATCGGCATCCGTGCCGTCCCAGGCGACCTCAATGCGGCCACTGGTGCCTGCGCCGGCATCCTCCGCGCTCATGCTGCCGCTGCGCACCACATTACCGTCCTCATCGAGAATCTTGTACTGCACGGTTTGGGCATCTTCGGGCAAATCGTAGGACCAGAAGGCGGTACCACCCTCGGCCAGCTCGACCTCGTTGCTGTCGAAATCGACCACCTTGCCGATATAGCTGAGATTGGCGCTCGACTGCTGGCTTTGCAGCATCGCAATCATGGTTTCCAGGTTCTTGTTCATATTGATCTGCTGCTCGACCTGACTGAACTGAACCAGTTGCTCGGTGAACTGGTTCGCATCCATCGGATCGGTCGGATCCTGGTTCTTGAGCTGGGTGGTCAAAAGCTGCAGGAAGGTATCGAAATCGCTGGCCAACACGCTGGAGGCGCTACTGGCGGCCGAGGCGGAGGTTGTGCTGGTGGAGCTGACTGCGGTGACCATGGCTGTTCTCCTTCCGAAGAGTTCGCCATCGGTCTAGCGCAACGTAATCGGCGAAAAATGCAAAACCTGAATGCCGCAATGCTGCGTAACAAATTACAGATCCAGTATTAATTTTCGTTAGCCATATTTTGTCTCCTGGTCCGGTCACCGTTTGGTCATCGCATTCCTGTCGTTTGACTACGGTCGAGATGTCAGATTCGTGACAGATTGGGGACAGAAAACGCAGTCAAACGGTGCTCGCCATGCAGACCGACCTCGCCATGCTTCTCGCCCCCATCATCGCCTGGGATCACGCAATCAGCCTCTGGCTCAACCAGTTCGCCGGCGACCATGTCGCCGTCGATCGCTTCATCTACAATCTCGCCGATTCCGCCATGCTGAAAGGAGGCCTGTTCATGGCCTTCCTGTGGTGGCAATGGTTTCAGCGCGACGCAGCGACATCGCAGCGCCGCCAAACCATCCTCACCGCCCTGGCCGGCGCCATTCTCGCCATCGGCGTCGCCCGTGTGCTGCAGATCATGCTGCCGTTCCGAGAACGACCGCTGCACACCGACAGCCTGACCATGATCACGCCTGTCGGGGTCAATCCGGATACGCTGGATGGCTGGAGCTCTTTCCCCAGCGACCATGCCGTGCTGTTTTTCGCCCTGGCGATGGCGGTATGGCGACTGCATCGGCCGCTCGGTGTTTTGGCCTTTCTGTGGAGCGCCATGGCGATCTGCCTGCCGCGCGTCTATCTCGGTTATCATTACGCCACCGACATTCTGGTCGGCGCCGCCATCGGTGCAGTGATCATGCAGCTGGCTTTCATGCTGCTGCGGCCGGCTCTGCTGGCACAGCCGCTGCTGCGCTGGGAGGCCCGCCATGCCACATCTTTCTACTGCCTCGCCTTCCTCGCCACACTGGAACTTGCCGTTCTTTTCCAGGATGTGCGCCAACTGGCCAGCGACAGCCTTGGCCTGGTACATCACCTGACGGTGACAACCGCCGTGGCGACGGAAACAGAATAACCGGGGCTCGAAAGACCCGTGCAACGGCGGTAGTCTGGCGGCATCCGGGCCAATGACGGAGCCGCCATGACGACGAACAGAACTGTGCGCCTGCCGGGCGGGGAGACCATACCTCGCCTGGGCCAGGGAACCTGGCAGATGGCCGAGAAACCGGGCCTGCGCAAGGCCGAGATCGCCGCGTTGCGGCTCGGCCTCGATCTCGGCATGACGCTGATCGATACCGCCGAGATGTATGCCGATGGCGGTTCGGAGGAGCTGGTCGCCGAGGCGATTGCCGGTCGGCGCGACGAGGTGTTTCTGGTCAGCAAGGTTCTGCCCAGCAACTCAAGCCGCAAAGGCACGCTGGCCGCCTGCGAACGCAGCCTGAAGCGGCTGCGCACCGGGCGGATCGATCTCTACCTGCTGCACTGGCGAGGCAGCCCGCCGCTGGCCGAGACGCTGGATGCTTTCGAAACCCTGCAACAGGCCGGAAAAATCCGCCACTGGGGCGTCAGCAATTTCGACACCGGTGACATGGCAGAGCTGTCGCGCGATCCGCGCGGCACCGCCTGCGCCACCAACCAGGTGCTCTACAATCTGACGCGCCGCGGTATCGAATTCGATCTGCTGCCCTGGCAGCGCCAGCAACAGCAGCCGGTCATGGCTTATTCCCCGATCGAGCAGGGCCGCCTGGCAAGGCATAAGGCATTGCAGGCAATCTCGCAGAAGCATGCAGCGACGCCGGCACAAATCGCTTTGGCTTGGCTGCTGCGGCAGGACAATGTGATCTCGATTCCGAAGGCCACCGCCGAACAGCATGTGCGCGATAATCACGCCGCGCTCGATCTGATGCTGACGGCGGAAGATCTGGTGGCGCTCGATGCCGCTTTCCCGCCGCCGAAAAAGGCCCGCCCGCTCGAAATGATATGAAGAGACTCCCTACCCCTTCAGCCTGACGGTCCAGGCCTGCAAGGCGACTAGAAGCTTCTGGATGAACTCGCGCGTCGGCTGGTCGGTCAGCTTGCCATCGGCATCGAACTTAGTCTGCGCCATGCCGATGAAGACTTCCGGCTTGTTCACCGGGTGGGCGTTCAGGAACACCATCATCTTGCGCAGGTCGTATTGCGCGCGCCCCGTGCCCAGCGGACCCATGGCAGCGCCCATGATGGCGACCGGCTTGCCGTCAAAAGGCTGCGGCTGCAGGCGCGAGACCCAGTCGATGGCATTCTTCAGCACGCCGGGGATGGAGAAATTATATTCCGGTGTCACGATCAGGATCGCGTCGGCCTCGCCCAGCGCCTTGCCCAGGCGCTCGGCCGGTGCCGGAAAGCCCTGCTGCCGGATGTCGTCATTGTAGAGCGGCAGGTCGCCGATCTCGGCCGGTGTGATGGTCATGCCCGCCGGCGCGACCTCGATGGCGGTGCTCAGCGCCATCATGTTGTAGGAGGCTTTGCGCAGGCTGCCGCACAGGGCGGCCACGCGAATGGTATCGGACATAGTAAACTCCTTAAGGCTCGGCCTGGAAAATCTCGCGACGCCGTGCGCCGAGATGCGGCAGCAGGACCAGGCAGGGAATCAGCAGCGCCAGTCCGATCAGGATAGCAGCCAGCGGCCGTGTCGCGAAGACACTCAGATCGCCATCCGACAGCGCCAGAGCGCGCCGCAGATGCTCTTCGATCAGCGGCCCGAGCACGAAGCCAAGGACCAGTGGTGCCGGTTCGAGATCGAGTTTCGACATGACATAACCGAGCAGGCCGAAACCGACCGCCAGAAAGACCTCGAAGACGCTGCCGTTCACGCCGAAGACGCCGATGCAGCAGAACAGGAAGATCGCCGGGAACATATGCCGGTACGGCACTTTGAGGAACTGCACCCAGATGCCGACCAGCGGCAGGTTGATGATCACCAGCATGATATTGCCGAGCAGCATGCTGGCAATCAGACCCCAGAACAGGTCGGGCCGTTCGGTCATCACCGTCGGCCCCGGCGCGATACCGTGAATCATCATGCCGCCGACCAGCAGGGCCAGCACCGCGTTGGGCGGAATTCCCAGCGTGAGCAGTGGAATGAAGGAAGCCTGGGCGGCGGCATTGTTGGCCGATTCCGGTCCGGCCAGCCCCTCGACGGCGCCGTGGCCGAATTCCTCGGGCCGACGCGACAGCCGCTTTTCCAGCCCGTAGGAGGTGAAGGCCGCCAGAATCGAGCCGCCGCCCGGCAGGATACCGAGAATAGTGCCGAGGATGGTGCCGCGCAGCACTGCCGGTGCCGCGCGCCGCGCCTCGGCGCGCGATGGCCATAGCCGGCCGACCGCCTTGATCATATTGCCGGCGCCTTCGCCGCCTTCCAGATTGCGCATCACTTCGGCGATGCCGAACAGGCCGACCGCCAGCGGCACGAAACCGATGCCGTCCGACAGTTCGGGGATATCGAAGGTCAGTCGGCCGTAACCGGTGTTGATGTCGCGCCCGACGCCGCCGAGGATCAGGCCAAGGCAGACCATGGCGATCGAGCCGATCATCGAGCCATGCGACATGGCGATCGAAATCGACAGGCCGAGCAGCATAAGGCCGAAATACTCCGTCGAGCCGAAGGCCAGGGCGATCCTGGCAAATTCCGGACCGAACAGCACATTCAGCATGGTGCCGACAATGCCGGCGAAGAACGAGCCCAAAGCGGCAATTGCCAGGGCCGAACCGGCGCGGCCGCGGACCGCCATCTGGTAACCGTCGAGACAGGTGACGACCGAAGCGGATTCGCCTGGTACCTTCATCAGGATCGAGGTGGTCGATCCGCCATACTGCGAACCGTAATAGATGCCGGCCAGCATGATCAGGGCCGCCACCGGCGACAGGTAGAACGTAACCGGCAGCAGCATGGCGATGGTGGCGACCGGTCCGATGCCGGGCAGCACGCCGATCAGCGTGCCACAGAGCGCGCCGAGGAAGCAGAACAACAGGTTCTCAGGCTGCAGCGCGATGCCCAGCCCGGAGATGAAAAACTCCAGCGATTGCATCATGCGTGGAACTCTGGCCAGATCGGCACCTGCAGGCGCAGGCCATAGCCGAACAGCAGGGTGACGAAGGCAGCCAGCACCAGTGCCAAGACGATGCGTTCGCGCCGCGACAGGCTGGATGAACCGTAGCTGGCGATGAAGGTGGCGCATGCGGCCGTCACGGCCAGTCCCAGCCAGGGCAGCAGCAGAGCGAAGACCGTCATGGCAGCGGGGATGACAAAAGGCCGCAACACAAGTCGCAGTTGCAGACCTTCCACCGGATCGACCGACTGCTTCAGGCTGCGCAAAATCTGGATTATGCCGAGCAGCGCGATGACGCCACTTGCCATCTGCAGCACCATGCCGGGCCCCATATCCGACATGGTGCCGCTCGGATAATGCCAGATGAGCACAAAAATGCCTCCGCCGACGAGCAGCAACAGCCCGCCGGCGAATATGTCTCTGGATATGGTTTTCGGACGCGACATCAAGAACAGACGTTACTGCTGCTGGATGCCATCATCCTGCATTACCTTGCCCCAGCGCTTGATCTCGCTGCCGAGATGCGCGGTGAAAGCCGGCGCGGTGCTGATTTCGGGCAGGAAATTCGCCTCTTCCACCTGCTTGCGCACTTCCGGCTTACCAAGCGCCGTCTTGATCGCCGCATTCATTTTGGCGACAATCGGCTCCGGAGTACCGGCCGGGAAAGCCAGACCGTACCAGGTGGTGACGTCGTAAGCTTTCAGGCCGGCTTCGGCCACGGTCGGCACATCGGGCAGCGCCGGAAAGCGCTTGGCCGACGTCACCGCCAGCGCCTTGAGCTCACCGCCCTTGATCTGCCCAACCACCGGGGCCGCCACCTCGAACAGCAACTCGACTTCACCGCCACGCACCGCTGCAATGGCAGCCGGCGTACCGCGATAGGGAATATGACGGATTTCGCCGCCGCTCATGTTACGGAAGACCAGGCCGGCGAAATGCTGCGTGCTGCCGACACCGACGCTGGCGAAGCGGATCTTGCCCGGCTGCGACTTGATCAGGGCGATCAGACTCTTGCCATCGGTGGCAGCCAAGTCCTTGTTGGCGGTGATCACCAGAGGCATGGTCGCCACCAGCGAAACCGGCGCAAATGATTTTTCAGAGTCATACGGGAGGCTCTTGTAGAGCGTGGCAGATACGGCATGGCCGTTATTCATCATGAAGATGGTGTGACCATCCTTCGGCGCCTTGGCGACGAAATCGGCGCCGATGGTGCCGCCTGCGCCGGGCTTGTTTTCCACCACGACCGGCTGGCCGAGAATGTCCGACAACGGCTGTGCCACTATTCGGGCGATGATGTCGGTGCCGCCACCAGCGCCGAAACCCACCACCATGCGGATCGGACGCTCCGGCCAGGCCTGCGCCATCGCCGCGCCGGCAGCCAGTGTGGTTGCCATCGCAAGCGTGAGTGATACGGTTGCAATCTTTTTCATGGTTTCCTCCTCCGAATCCCGGATTTTTATCCGTGGATATTTATAGGTCCCGTTATGCCGCGATCGGCTGCATGAACATCTGCGGCGTGATGGCCTCGCCGCGCAGCCAGGCAGCGCCGCGGCGATACAGTGCCTCGACCTCGGCACCCTTCAGGCCCGGCATGTCGCGTTTCACCTTGTACCCGATCTCTTCCTGGATATAGGCCAGATGGCGATAGCCCTCCGGCAGGGTCGCCAGTTTGGCCACATCGATCTTCGGCATTGCGGCCGGTTCGACGGGATCGATACGGTCCTTCTCGTAGATCGGCTGGCGCAGCACGACGCCCCAGCGACCATTGCGCTTTTCCAGAAAGTCGTAGAAACGGCCGGTGC
This sequence comes from Ferrovibrio sp., assembly GCF_025869515.1. Lineage (GTDB taxonomy): Bacteria > Pseudomonadota > Alphaproteobacteria > Ferrovibrionales > Ferrovibrionaceae > Ferrovibrio. The sequence goes on along the minus strand of NZ_JAOZVR010000093.1, from coordinate 81,198 downwards.
AGACCACGTCGCAGATCACGCCATGCACGGGCGCACGCTGCGAGATCGTCATCTTGGTCTGGCTGACCGCACGGTTATCGGCGAGATCGATCGAAATGCCGCCGAGGAAATGCAGGATGCTGACGCCCTTGGCCCAGCCCTCCTGGCTGACGCGGATGAAATCCGCTGCCGGCCCCTGGAACCAGGTCGCCATCATCCAGCCGTCATCATGCCAGACGGTGCGGAAGCGTTCCCAGTCGCCGGCATCACGCCACATCGCCCAGTTCTGCAGCAGATCGGCAATGATGAGGCGATCTTCCTGTTCCGGCGTCATTTTTCCTCCTCTCGGACTTGATTTAACAAGTTCATATATATAAACTGGTTCATAATATGAAACAGGCTTCGTCTGCGACTGTCAAGTCGGCCGACCGCGTGCTCGATATCCTCGAGGCCGTGGCACAGGGCCGTGACTCGTTCTCACAGCTGATGACCGTGCTGGGTATTCCGCGCAGCAGCCTGTTTCAGCTGCTCGGCAATCTCACCGCGCGCGGCTATCTGCTGCAGAACGCGGCAACATCGCGCTATGCCCTGGGAGAAAAGATCGCCGATCTGGCCAAGCGGCGCCCTGCCCTGCCGTTGCAGGCGATCGTGCTGCCGTGGCTGCAGCGCCTTAGCCAGGAAACCAGCGAAACCACCGGCTTTTATGTGCGCGACGGCGACCATGTGACGGCAATCGCCACCCAGACCGGCGGGCAGGCGCTGGCCTATACCATGAGGGTGGGCGAAAAGGCGCCGCTCTATGCGATCTCCTCAGGCAAGATCGCGCTCAGCCATATGAGCGACCAGGAGATCAAGGCCTATCTGGCGCGCACCGAATTCGAGAGCTTCACGTCGCAGACGCTCACCACGGCAAAGCAGGTCTGGGAGCAGATCCGGCTGGCACGCGAGGAAGGCTTTGCCTATGCGCGGGAGGAATTCACCGTCGGCATCACCGGCATTGCGGCCGGCGTGCTGGTGCAAGGCGAGCTAGCCGGCAGCATCAACCTCGCCGTGCCGACTGTGCGTTTTACCAAGGCCAGTGCCGCCCTGATCCGCCAGCGTCTGCGCTCGGCCACTGCCGGGATGGCGACCGCGATTGAGAATGCCGGTTTCCGTCCGGCCTGATCAGCAGACTACCCAATCCATCTTATTCGGCATTTAAGCAGTTCTTAAGAGCTTTGGAAAAGGATGGCCAATGGTGCGGCGGGCCCGGCGCTTCATGGGCTGACTGTCGCCGCAGTCTCCCTCAAAGTCCGCAGAGCATACCGACCGGACCGGCCTGGCGCATAATAAGCAAAAGACCCCTCTGCCAATCGTCCGCTTACTTTAGCCATAACCAAAACAGACCGTGTCCATGCCAGCCGCTACGCATCATTCCTTCAGCTTCCGCCAAGTCGTACAGGGCTTCCTCCAGGCCCATGGACAGATCACCTTCCTGCAGGTCGGCGGCTATGACGGCGTCAGTTACGATCCCCTGCGCGAGCATATCCTGACTGGGAAGTTGACCGGGGTGATCGTCGAACCGGTGCCGGCTCATTTTGAAAAGCTCAAGGCGCTCTATGGCGATTCCACTGCAATCAGGATCGAGAACTGCGCGGTGGATATTGCCGAGGGCGAGCGCACCATGTGGCAATTTTCGCGCGAAGCCCTGGCAAACGGCACGATCGGTGCCGTCTTTGGCGGCATCACCTCGTTCATCCTGCCGGACCTGCTGGAGAAAACCGGCACGCTGGGTGGTCTATATTCGGAAACCAATCGAGAGATTCTTCTGTCTCTCACTGAAGCGCTCACGGTCCGCTGCAGCAGCTTTGACAGCATCATTGCCAGAAATGGCCTGCAGCAGATCGACCTGCTGCAAATCGATACCGAAGGCTATGACTTCGAACTGCTGAAGATGTTCGATTTCGGTCACCATCGGCCCTCGATCGTTCATTATGAATGCCAGCATCTTTCGCCGCAGGATAAGCGCGCCGCCGAAGCGATGTTGCGTTCTCTGGGCTATATGATGCACAGCAACGGATACGACACTCTCGCAGTGCGGGGCGTATTCCTGGCCGCTGACAAGCCGGATTTCTCTGCCCTGGTTACCATGGCAGACGCTCTGCTCGCGGAGGGTCGTGCTGAACAGGCCTTGACCTTGTATGAGTATACGCTTGGCATCGAACCGCACAATCTGCCGATCCTGCTGTCCTCTGCCAGGGCGCTGGCGCAAACCGGAAACTGCACCGAAGCGCTCAGCCGCATGAGCAAGATCGGCCGCCAGGTCATTCCCGGGATAGACCAGACCGCATATCTGCAGGAAGTCGTTCTCGCGTCTGTCACGGCATTCAATGGAAAGCTGGCCGCCGGCGATTTCCGTCGTGCCGGACCGATCATCGACGGCTTGGCGGCACTCTATCCGCACAAGTTCCTGGAACCCGCTCTCAATGTGGCGCGCGCACTGCGCAATGCCGACAGAATGATCGAGTATGCGACCGCGCTTCTGCTCCGGGATCCGAATTCCTGGCTGGCTCATGCGGCGCTGGCCGATGTTGCCGAAATCCGGGGCGATATCGACAGCCGGTTGCGCCACCAGGCGCGGGCCATCCTGCATCGTCCCAGAACGGCGAATGATCCAGACAGAATGCTGTCCCTCGAAATCTATCACGGGGTGGGCGAAATCCTTTGCCACCCGCTCAGCCCTGGCAGAATGCAGCTCATTCAGCGCATGCAGGCTGATGTTGCCGCACGACCGGAAGAGATTGAATCAGAGAGCCAGAAGCGGCTCGACAGGGCGACGCGGGTCAGCCTGGAATGCCTGGATTTGACTATTCTGAATGAGCCACTGTCCGAGGAACTACCCGAGCAGCCTGACATGGCCCTCGCTGATTTCAGTGGCAACTGGCTGAATCTCTCCACGCTGCGGTCGCATGTCGAAAAACTGTCCCCGCAACTGGCTTTTCTGGTCGCTGCCGACGAAAAATACCTGAAGCTCTATGGCCGCAGCTATCTGACATCCATTCTCGAACGTTGCGACACGGATTGCGTCATCATCGTCTGCATGATTGGCTCCGCCAAGAGCCTGTCAGGCATTATCGAGGAACTTGGCATCCAGGATCGACGCCTCGTTTTCCTGGTGAATGAGCTCAACCCGGCTTATGCCGTCTCGTATTATACCCTGACCGGATGCGAACCCAATTGCGCCAGAGCTTATTATCAGTCGGTACGTTTCCTGACTCTCGAATTCCTGCTTGAAACACTCCAAATTCCGCTCATCGTCAGCGACATAGACCTACAGCTCAATGGCAGCGTCGCCGCACTGCTGCAACGGCATGCCGGCTCCGATGTCGTGCTGAACCGCAATGAAATATCGGTATCTTTTGGTTCCCGCTACACGGCGAATCTACTGCTGGCGAAACCGTCACCAACCGGACGCCAGTTTGCCCGTCTGTTGCGACTCTTCCTGCGCAAATCACTGCAGCGGCAGCATATCGAGCAGTTTATCGATCAGACCGGCTTCTCTCTGGCCTATCAGTACTGCCTGATGCACGGGTTACAGAAATTCGATTTCTTCCATGAATATGAAATTAACAACATGATGGCGAACCGCACCAGCATGAATGCTGACGTGGTCAATTATGCGCGAAGCTTCGTCTTCTTCGCCTATTACGGTTCGCAGGGCGACTCCGCGATCGATCTCATGAAAGCTGTCGCCGCGGATTAGTGACTGCCGACAGGCCCGCTGATCATTGCGGCGGGAAGCCTGTCTTCTGTGGCCATAGATTAACAAAGGCGCGGATCGAAACCGAAGCATAAACGCCGTTCTGGGTGAACGGTTCCTGCTGCAGCCAGGCCTCGGCCGCGGCGCGATCCGGGAAATCGATCACCAGCAGGCTGCCCTGCATGGTGGTGCCGTCATCGGCCAGCAGCGGGCCGGCAAAGGCAATCCGGTCGGCCACCTTGCCCAGATATGCCTTGTGCTGCGGGCGCCAGGCCTGCCGCAGGGCCGCGGAATCCGGTTTGTCGATATTGTGAAAACAGAACAGCATGGCCGTCTCCCACCCCGGGTTCGCCGGAATGGCCGATATTATGCCGGCTTCAGGCCGATGTCATGCTCCACCGTGCAGAACGGCGCGGCCCCCGGCTGCATCGGTCAGGATCGATAGGAGGCCGACTTGGTATCGAACAATTTATCGTATAATGAATTTTCAGCTGACGCTTTCACAGCAGTCAAGCAGGGTACCGACAAGGCTCAACGCGATGACAATGACAATGCAAGTGCCGCGGCGGATCTGCCCGCCTTTGCGCCGAGCACCACGGCGGTGAGCAGGCCATTGCCAGAGAGATACCCGTCACGTCCGCGCCCCGAGAGGCCGCAGGCTGCGCCACCGCCGGCAAACAGGTTCGGCAGCCGCGTTCCGTCTCTGCGCAGCACAGCGGCCTCTGTATCGATGGCGAGGCCACCCTGGGTGTGAAACAGCGCGCCGGTCACCTTCACCGCATACAATGGCGCTTCCAGTGTCGGTCTGGCGGTGAAATCGCGGCCGAAACGGTCCTGGCCCTGAGCTGCGGCCAGCGCACGGGTTTTCGCCAGTGTCGCTGCCAGCGCCTGTGGCGGCAGGCCGCATTCAGCGGCGAGCGCCTCTATGCTGTCAGCGCTTTTGATCGCGCCACCGCTGACAGCCTCGCGATAATCCTCAAAATCGAGGCCGAGCCTGTGCAGGCGGGCATCATAGATGTTCCATACTACGCCGCCGGGCTGCGCAATCACGCGCATCGCCTGTTCGGAATAGCCGTCATGCTCGCAGGAAAACCGCTCACCGTGCGCATTAACCTGGAAGCCGCCTTCCATCATCAGGGCCCAAGTGATCAGGATGGCATGCGGCATGGCCAGCGAGCCATGACCCTGATAAGCGCCGAGATGCTGTACGCTGGCGCCGAGCTGTTCACCCCACAGCAGAGCATCGCCGCGATTACCGGTGTGGCCGTAATACTGCGCACCGGCGAGTTCCGGGATGTGACGCGTTACCAGATCGCTATTACCGCCGAAGCCCGAACAAGCCAGCACCAGCGTGTCGCAACCGATACGCTCGGTCGCGCCATCGGGTCGCGCCAGCTCAACGCCACGCACACGGCTGTCCGGATCGGCAAACAATGTCGTCACCGTTGCATTGCAGACAATGTCGATGCCGGCGGTATTGGTTGCCGCCAGCAGGCCGCCGATCAGATCGGCCCCGCTGCGCGAAGCCGGTGCATGCATGCGCGGCCGGCTATGGCCGGGATAGAGAAAGCCTTCCACCAGTGTGAGCGGCACACCATGCTGCTGCACCAGCCAATCCACCGTGGGACCGGATGCCGCGCAGACTGCCGCCACCATGGCCGGGTCATTCTCTCCATGTGCCTTGGCCTGGATATCCGCCGTCATGATCGCCGGTGTGTCCTGCACACCGCGCACCGCCTGCAGCGCCGTGCCAGCCGCGGGAATCATGCCCGACGACATGGCGGTCGAGCCGCTGGGGGACGGATCGCGCTCCAGCACCAGCACCTCGGCGCCGGCATCATGAGCGGTCAGTGCTGCCGTAAGTCCACAGGCGCCGCCGCCGATCACCAGAACCGGAACCGAGAGCGGGAAATCCAGGCCCGCCGCAGGCAGGACCTTGCTCATGTGGCGCGGATCGCCGCCACGACCTCGGCGCAGGTCAGCTTCGGCGCGATGGTGCCTAACGAGGAAAGGCTCGCCTCATGGGCCTCCTTGCTGAAGGCGGCGCAGCCGTCGGTCAGCAGCAAGGCGTGAAAGTCGCGCACATGGGCGTCGCGCAGCGTGCTGGCGACGCCGCCATTGGTGACAATACCGCCAATCAGCAGGGTATCGATGCCGACCTTGCGCAGCACGAATTCAAGTCGCGTCATGTAGAAGGCGGAATAAGCCACCTTCTCCACCGTGAAGTCAGCCGGTGCCAGTTCGTCGATCAGGCCATGGCCCCAGGCGCCGGGCTGGAAGTCGCCCTTGCGCAGGAAAGGGCGCAGCTGTTGCAGATGCGGACTGATCAGCGGTTCGCCACCGCGGCCGGGCACAAGCGTAAACTGCGTCGACACGATCCAGCCGCCGGCCGCGCGCATCGCGTCGGTCACCGCCTTCATGTTGGCGATCAAGGCGGCGGCGCCGGGCAGGTTGGCGCCGCCACGCGCATAGGCGCCATCGGCATGCAGGAAATCGTTCTGCAGGTCGACGATCAACAGGGCCGTGTGCTTCAGATCAAGTCTCGTGCTGCTCATATCGCTTTCCGCTTCACCACCAGGTTGCCGAACCGGTCCACCTCGCCCACCAGGTCGGGTTCGATCAGGATGGTGGTGTCGGACTGTTCCAGGATCGCCGGACCCGGGATCACCGCGCCGAGCGGCAGGTCCAGCCGACGATAGATGCCAGCCTCGTGCCAGGCACCCTCAAGCCAGACCTGGCGCGTGGTGCGCTTCGCCGCCTCCACCGTGCCCTCCGTCGGTGGTGCCAGCAGGGCGAGGTCGAATTTCTTGCGCTTGCCGATGGCGGCGACGCGCAGGTTCAGCACGCGGATGCCGATCCTGTCCAGCACGCGGCCGAAAGCGGCGGCATAAGCAGTCTCGAAGGCGGCCTTGATACCCTCGCGGGTCAGATTCACCGGCACAGAAAAATCACCCGACAGCGGCACAGCGACGGTATGGGTCTGGCCCAGATAGGACATATCGAGCTCGACCGAGATGGCGCGCCCCTCGAAGGCGATGCCGGCCTGATCGAGCAGGCGCCCGCCCTCACCCGCCGCCTCGGCGATGGCGGCATCCAGAATGACTGGATCGGTATCGTCCAGCGTGCGGTTCACCGTGCGGACGAAATCATGCCGCATATCGGCGATCACGCAGCCCAGCGCCGAGGTGACACCGGGGAAGCGCGGCACCAGCGCCGAAGCCAGACCGACTTCCTTGATCAATGCGCCGACATGCAGCGCACCACCGCCGCCGAACGGCATCGCAGCAAAGTCGCGCGGGTTGTGGCCGCGTTCGATGGAAACCAGACGGATCGCGCCGGCCATACGTGAATTCGCCACCTTGATGATGGCTTCGGCTGCCGCCATCACATCGAGGTCTAACGGCTCCGCGATATGCTTGCGGATAGCCTCCCTGGCCGCTTCGACATCCAGCCGCTTCAGCTTGCCACCGATCGGTCGCTCGGCATCAATGCGGCCCATCACCACATTGGCATCCGTCACGGTCGGCCGGTCGCTGCCCAGGCCATAGGCCACCGGGCCTGGATCGGAGCCGGCGCTTTCCGGACCGATCTGCAGGATGCCACCACGGTCGATCCAGGCAATCGAACCGCCACCGGCACCGATGGTGGTGATCTCGATCATCGGTGCGCGCACCACCATGCCGAAATCGATGGCGGTCTGTGCGCTCATCGCCGGCTCGCCTCCGGCGATGAGCGAGACGTCGAAACTGGTGCCGCCCATATCGCAGGTCACGACATTGGGGAAACCGGCCGCCACCGCGATATGCTGGCAGGCGATCACGCCGGCCGCCGGACCCGACAGCGCGGTGCGCACCGGGCGACTCGCGGCGCTGTCCACGCTCATCACGCCGCCATTCGACTGCACGATCAGGAACTGGCCGGTGAAACCGTCGCCCTGCAGCCGGCTTTCCAGCTTGCGCAGATAGCTCCCCACCGGCGGCTGCAGATAGGCATTCAGTGCCGCCGTGGAGGTGCGCTCGAACTCGCGGATTTCAGGCAGGATGTCGGATGAGGCGGTGACATAGTCATTCGGCCAGACTTCGCGGAGTGCCGTCAGCGCCACCCGCTCGTTTTCCGCATTGGCATAGGCGTTGATAAAAATGATGGCAACGGCCTCGGCGCCGTGTGCCAGCAGCTCCTGCGCCGCCTGTTTCACTTCGGCCGGGTCGACCGCCTGACGGATCGTACCGTCGGCCAGCACGCGTTCGCCCACTTCCAGCCGCAGGTCGCGCGGCACCACCGGCACGAACTGGCCCCATAATCCCCAGGTGCTGGGCCGGTCGCGGCGCCGCATCTCCAGCACGTCGCGGAAACCACGCGTGGTTATAATTCCAGTGCGGGCCCCTTTGCGCTCCAGCAATGCATTAGTGCCCACCGTGGTACCATGCACAACGGTGGCGATCTGCTTCGGCTCGGCTTTGCTGCGCAGACCTTCGATAAAGCCTGTCGCCTGGTCGCCGCGCGTGGATGGCACCTTGGCGATATCGATGCGCCCCTGTGCCTCATCGAGGAAAAATACATCGGTGAATGTGCCGCCGACATCGACGCCAACGGCGTAGCGCGGGATGCTGCTCTGGTTGGTCATTCTGCGGCCTCCTTGGCTTTACGGCCGTAATCGCGGGTGGCACCCTCTTTGGTGACATAACCCAGGCGCAGGTCTTCGGCGATTTTCTCCGCCTTGCGCTCGGCCGGCGGGCCGTAGCCGCCGCCGCCCGGCGTTTCCAGACGGATGCGATCGCCCTTCTTCAGTTTGGCATCGTGCAGTTTGGACACCATCCCGGGTTCCACCAGCTTGCCATCTTTCGGATAGACGAAGCGGTTACGCAGCGCGGCATGGCCGCCCAGCACGCCGGCCGGGGCGTATTTGCCGCGCTCGCCGAACAGGAAAAGGTCAGCCTCTTCTTCCAGCAGCTCGATTTCATAAACAGCACCAAGCCCGCCGCGATTGCGACCGGCACCACCGCTATCCGGTCGCAGGCTCCATTCGGTGAACATCACCGGGTAAGCGGCTTCGAGGATTTCCAGCGGCGGGATCGTCGCCATCGAGATCGGCGCATTGCCATGATTCAGGCCGTCGCCTTGCGGATGACCGCCATGCCCGCCGCCGAAGAAGCTGAACATCACCCAGCGCCGCCCGTCCCTGCGGTGACCGGCCAGCGACAGTGCGTTGATGGTGCCATAGGCGCACCCGTTGACACGGTCGGGCGCGATCTGGGCAAAGGCCTCGAAGATCACATCGATGACACGCAGGATTGTCTCGGTGTAACCGCCGACCGGCTTGGGTGCTTTCACGCTGATCAGGCTGGTTTCCGGGATAATGAATGTCACCGGCTCCAGTACGCCGGAATTGGCCGGCACATCTGGGAAGATATGCTTGATCGCGACATAGCAGGCGGCAATCGCGGTGGAGCGCGCGATATTCACCGGTCCGGCGCAGGCATCGGAGGTGCGCGAGAAATCCAGCGTCAGCGCCTCGCCCTCGATCACCACCTCCAGGCCGATGCGCAAGGCCTCGTCGCGAATGCCGTCATTATCTAAGAAGTCCTCGGCGGCGTAGCGCCCGTCGGGCAGGTCGCGCAGCAAACTGCGGAACTGGATCGCCGCACGCTTTTTCAGCTCGGCCAGCGCTTCATCGACGGTGGCATCGCCATATTCGTCCAGCAGCGCATGCAGGCGTTTGCTGCCCAGGTCCAGCGCGTTCACCTGGCCGTTCATATCGCCATAGAGGCTGTCGGGCAAACGGGTGTTCGCGCGCAGGATATCTACCACATCCTGCCGCAGCTGGCCGGCGACATAGAGCTTCACCGGTGGGATCACCATGCCTTCCTGGAAGCATTCGGTGGCGACCGGGTTGTAATTGCCCGGCACATTGCCGCCGACATCGTGCCAGTGACCGACCGAAGCCAGATAACAGAAGACCTTGCCGTTGCGAAAAAACGGTCGCACCAGCTTGAAATCGCTTAAATGCGTACCGCCATCGTAAGGGTCGTTGAAGATATAGACGTCGCCATCCTTCAGGTCGCCGTCGCGCACCGCCTTGTCGATCACGGCCTTCACGGCAAAGGCCATGGCGCCGACGAAGATCGGCAGACCGGACTTGCCCTGTATCAGGGTTTCGCCGGTGACGGCATGATAGAGGCCATGGCTGGCATCATGCGCCTCGGCAATGATCGGATTGAAGGCCGAACGAAACAGGGTCGCGTCCATCTCGTCGGCAACCTGTTCGAGCCGGCCTTTCAGCACGGCCAGGGTGATGGGATCGATCATGGCAGGTCCTCGTACCGGGCGGGATCATATTTGCGGCCCTCGGCCAGCAGTTCCGGCGTGCCGATCAGGGCATTGAGCGCCGAAAAATCCAGCATGCGGTCGCGGAACGGCGTCGTGCTGCCGGCCTGTTTCAGCGAGGCAAAATAGGCGGTCATGCAATGTGCCAATGCGCGGGTCAGACCACCCGGGAAGATCACCAGGCGATAGCCGATCTCGGCCAGTTCGGCCGACGAGAGCAGCGGCGTCTTGCCGCCCTCCACCATATTGGCCAGCAGCGGCACGCGATTGCCGAAGCGGTTGATGATGCTGCGCATCTCGTCCACGCTCTGCGGCGCTTCGACAAACAGCACATCGCAGCCGGCTTCGATATAGCGGTCCGCCCGCTCCATGGCCGGGCCGATGCCCTCCACGGCGATGGCATCGGTGCGGGCAACAATCAGGGTATCGGTTGACTGACGCGCATCGAGCGCCGCCTTTATCTTGCCCACCATCTCGGCCGGCGAAACCAGCGTCTTGCCATCCAGATGACCGCAGCGTTTCGGGCTGGCCTGATCCTCGATCTGGATGCCGGCGGCGCCATTGCGCTCGAACAGGCGCACGGTGCGCTGCACGTTGAGCGCATTGCCGAATCCGGTATCGGCATCGACGATGATGGCCGTATCGACTCGTTCACGGATCGCCCCCAGCGTATCTGCCACTTCGGTCATCGATACCAGCCCGATGTCGGAACGGCCGAAGCGCGTATAGGCAATACTGGCACCAGACAGATACAGCGCCTCGAACCCAGCCTGGCTGGCCACCAGTGCGCTCAGGCCGTCATAGACTCCGGGCGCGACAATGATATCGCCACTATGCAGACGTTCGCGCAGCTGACTCATGCCTGCGCCTCCTTTGACCGTTGAGCGTTCAGTTTCTTTTCCAGGTGCGGCAGCAGGCCGCCGTCGGCAATCATTTGCAGCAAGTGTGCCGGCAGGGTCTCGCAGACATAAATCTTGCCGGTTTCGAGGTCGCGCAGCGTGGCAGCCGTGGCATCGACAGCCAGAACCGCATCGGTGCGGATCTGTGCCGCCTCCGGACAGACCAGCGCCAGCAGGCCGAGATTGAGGGCGTTGCGGTAGAAGATGCCGGCAAAGGATGGTGCCACAACGGCGGCGACGCCAAGTTCGCGCAAAGCCATCACAGCCTGCTCGCGAGACGAGCCCATGCCGAAATTCCGCCCGCCCACCACGATATCGCCCGGCTTCACCTCTTTGGCAAACCGCGGCTCGACAGATTCGAGGCAATGCCGCGCCAGTTCGGCGAGCGGGCTTTTCATATAGAGGCCGGGCGCCAGGACATCGGTGTCGATATTGTCGCCGAATTTCCAGACCCGGCCGGCGTTGTTCGCGGCACTGCTCATGCCAGGAACTCACGCGGATCGGCGATGCGGCCGGCAACGGCAGAGGCCGCCACAGTATAGGGTGAGCCGAGATACACCTTCGACGACCCCGCCCCCATGCGGCCCTTGAAGTTGCGCGCAGTGGAAGCAATGCAGGTCTCGTTCTCGGCCAGCACGCCGGCACCATAACCGGCACAGGCGCCGCAGCCCGAAGACAGCAGGATGGCACCGGCCTCGGTCAGTACCGCCAGCGTGCCATCCGCCGCGGCTTCTGCCGTGGTGCGGGCCGAGGCCGGCGCGATCAACAGCCGCGTGCCGCTCGCTACCCTGCGGCCCTTCAGCACGCCGGCGGCCATGCGCAGGTCGTTGATCTTGGCACCGGTGCAGGCGCCGATATAGGCCTGATCGACGCTGACATTTCCATGTTCGCCGACGGCAGCACTGTTGGCCGGACTGTGCGGTGCCGCCACCATGGGCGACAGCGTGGCCGCATCGAAATCATGCCGTTCGGCAGCGGCTGCTGCATCGCCCTGCCAGGCGGCCAGTTCGATCTCGCCGGCCGGTACGCCAGCGGCCAGCAGATAATCCCGCGTCACGGTATCCGGCGCGATCAGGCCGGTCTGGGCGCCAAGCTCGGCCGCCATGTTGCTCAGCGTCATGCGCTCCTGCATCGCTAGGCCGGCGACGGTATCGCCGGCATACTGGATCGCCTGGTAGCGGCCGCCATCCATGCCGAGCTTCGCGCACATCGCCAGGATCATATCCTTGGCCACGACGCCGGGCGCCAGCCGGCCAGTCCAGTGCAGCAGGATGGTTTCGGGCACCCGAAGCCAGATCTCACCGGTGACCAGCACGCCGCACATTTCGGTGGCGCCGACACCGAACATGTAGGTACCGAAGGCGCCGCCGGTCGGCGAATGGCTGTCACCGCCCACTACGAACAGGCCGGGCCGCAGATGGCCGCGCTCGGGCAGCACGACATGGCAGATACCCTGCATGTCATGGAAATTCGTCACGCCCGCCGCCTTCACCCATTTGCGGGTGAGATCGAGGATGCCGGCGCTTTCCGCGTCCACCGCCGGCACGTAATGATCGGAAATCACCACCACGCGGTCAGGGTCCCACAGTCTGGCCTGCAGGCGTTCCAGCATCGGCGCTACGCGGCGCGGCCCGCCGGAATCGTGCATCATCGCCAGATCGACTTTCGCCGTGACCACCTCGCCCGGCCGCACGCTCTCGCGTCCGGCGGCGCGGGCCACCAGTTTCTCGGCAAGGGTCATCGGTATTGCCTGGGTCATCGTCATATCCCCAGATACGAAGCTTTCAGCCCCGGATCGTTCAACAGGTCGGCGGCGGCACCCGACAAGGCGATTACGCCATGCTCCAGCACAAATGCGCGATGGGCGATGGCCAGCGACTGCACCACATTCTGCTCGACCAGTAGAATCGACAGGCCGTCGCGGTTGAGTTTCTGGATCAGACTGAACATCTCCTCGACCAGCAAGGGGGAGAGACCCAGTGATGGCTCATCCAGGATCAGCAATTCCGGTTCCGCCATCAGGCCGCGACCGATGGCCAGCATCTGCTGCTCGCCACCCGACAATGTGCCGGCAAACTGGTCGATGCGTTCCTTCAGACGCGGAAACACGCCATAGATCCGCTCCAGGTTGGCGTTGCGCGATGCCCGGCCACGGCGGTAACTGCCGAGCTCCAGATTCTCCTTCACGCTCAGATTCGGAAACACACGGCGCCCCTCGGGCACCTGAATCAGGCCGGCGCTGACGATGCGGTCGGAGCCGGCGCCGGCGATATCTTCGCCCAGGAAGCGTATCTGCCCGGCCATTGGCCGGCACAGGCCGGAGAGTGTGTTGTTCAGCGTCGATTTGCCGGCACCGTTGGCGCCCAGCAATGCCACAATCTCACCCTTCGCCACATCGAGATCGACGCCGCGCAGCACAGCCACTTCGCCATAACCGGCCTGTAGATCCCGAACTTCAAGCATGGTGCACTCCAGTCCGCTGCGCCTGCATACGTGCGGCGGCGCCATGGCCGAGATAGGCCTCGATTACCTGCGGGTCGGTGGCGATCTGTGCCGGCGTACCACTGGCAATCAGCCGGCCGTTGTTCAGTACCCAGGTATGGTCGGACAGGTTCATCACTGCCCGCATGACATGCTCGATCAGCAGGATGGTAACGCCGGATTGCCGGATGCCACGGATGATCGGAATGATCTCGTCGATTTCGGCCGGATTGAGCCCGGCCATCACCTCGTCGAGCAGCAGCAGTTTGGGGTCGGTGGAAAGCGCCTTGGCCAGTTCCAGCCGCTTGCGGCCAGCCACGGTCAGCGCCGCAGCCGGCTTGTCGAGTTGCGCTCCGAGGCCGACGCGGTGCGCGATGCTCTCGGCATGCTCCAGCGCGGCACGGCGGCCGGCACGGTGCAGATGCGCGCCGACAGCAATATTTTCGCGCACATTCAGGCCGGCAAAAGGCTGCACGATCTGGAAGGTGCGAGCGATACCGCGCAGGCAGATCCGCTCCGGTGTCAACCCGATGATCGACTGCCCCTCGAAGCGAATATCGCCGCCATCTGGCTGATGGAAGCCGGAAATCTGCGCGAAGATCGTGGTCTTGCCCGCGCCGTTCGGCCCAATCAGGGCCGAAATACTGCCGGACTGCACTGTGAAACTGACATCGTTGGTTACGACCAGGCCGCCGAAGCGTTTGGAGAGCTGTACGATCTCAAGCATGGGCGCTCCGCTTGAACAGGCGGCGTAGTGCGCCGCTGCCGAAACCCACACGACCGAGCCCGAAAAGGCCATTGGGCAGGAACAGCACCATCACAACCAGCAGCAAACCGTAGAGAACCAGATTGAGGCCGGGCGCCTCGCCGAAGACCAGCTGGCCGATCTCGGCAATCGCATGCAGGGCAAAGGCGCCCAGTACCGGGCCGAAGATGGTGCCCAGTCCGCCGATGATCGGCACCAGCAGTGCCTCCACCGACATGGCAGGGCCATAGGCGATATTCGGGTCGATATAAAGGAACAGCTGCACATAGACTGCGCCGGCCGAACCGGCGATAGCGCCGGATGCAGTGATCGCCAGCAGCTTGGTGGAAAACGGATCGACGCCCAGCGCGCGGGCGGCATCCTCGTTCTCGCGCACCGCCATCAGACGGGCGCCGAAGCGGGCATTCTGCATCCACCATGTGAATAGCAGGCAGCCGACGACCAGCAGCAGCAGCAGCCAGAAGAATCCAGCCTTGGTTTCGAACTGCATCTGCGCAATGCCAGGCTGCAGCGGCACCAGCAGACCAACACCGGCGCCGGTGAAGGAGAAGGTATTGGCGAGGATACGGAAGACCTCGGCAAAGGCCAGCGTCACCAGGGCAAAATACGAGCCGCGCAGGCCGTAGCGGAAGACCAGCCAACCGGTGCCGGCGCCGACAATGCCGGCCGCCACTGCTGCCAGCACGAAACCGCCCCAGGCGTTGACCCCGAACTGGATCTGCAATACCGCCGTGCAATAGGCGCCAGTGCCGAAGAACAACGCATGGCCGAAGGAGAACTGCCCACCATAACCGCCCAGCAGGTTCCAAGCCTGACCGAGATAGGCATAAAACAGCGCCAGCGTCAGCCAGGTGATCCAGAAGTCGGAATGGATCAGCAGCGGCAGCGGCAGCAGAGCCAGGAAGAAGACCAGGATCGCGATCAGGATACGCATGCGACTCAGGTCCTCTGCCCCAGCAGTCCGGTGGGCCGGAACAGCAGCACGATAATAAAGATCAGGAAGATGCCGAGTTGCCCCAGGCTTTCACCAAGGAACAGTCCGCCGAGGCTTTCGGTGACGCCGATGATCAGGCCGCCGAGCAGGGCGCCGACGAAACTGCCCATGCCACCGAGCACCACCACGGTGAATGCCACCAGCACGAAGGCATGGCCGACCTGCGGGCTGACATAGAAGCTGGGCAGCAGCAGGCAGGCAGCGATCCCCAGGCAAGCGCAGCCGATGCCGAACGACATGGCAAAGATATGCTCGACATTGATGCCGACCAGCTTGGCGCCCTGACGTTCCCTGGCCAGTGCACGGATGGCACGGCCGAGATCCGTGCGCGTCATCAGCAGCCAGAGCAGACCGGCGACCAGCAGAGCCCCGACAAACGCAACCACTTTAGGCACCGGAATGAAGGCGACACCGAAATCCAGAACCTCGAAGGAATACGGCGTCTCGATCGTGCGTGTATCCGAACGCCACAGATAAAGCGCCAGATTCTCGATGACCACCGACAGTCCCAGTGTGACGAGCAGGATATTCTCGTCCTTGCCATGGCTGGCGTGGCCGATGACGAAACGCTGCAGGCCGTAGCCGATGCCGAACAGGGCAATGGCCGCAACCGGCAGCGCCAGATAGGGGTCGATGCCGAACAGGTTGTGCAGGAAAAACACACCATACAGCGCCAACATCAGCAGACTGCCATGGGCGAAATTGATGATGTGCAGGACGCCGTAGATCAGCGTGAGACCGAGCGCGATCAGGGCATAGATCGCGCCGGTGGTCAGCCCGTTCAGGATCGCCGGCAACAGGATCGATAACTCAAGCATAGCGTCACGCTGGAAGAATTGCGGCGGAGCCGGCGTACCGGCCCCGCCACGACAGATGGATCAGGCCTTCGGTGCCGGGAAGACCGGCTTGGCGTTGGCAAAATCCTTCGGAAAAATCACCTTGATATCCTTGTTCAGAATCTGGGTGTTAACCGGAGCCGCGCCTTCATTCTGGCCGTTAACGAAGCGGGTCGGGCCATAGGGCATGAAGTGGTTCGACCAGCCCGACGACGCCAGCGCATGAGTGACGGCAGCGCGATCAGCCGATTTGGCACGCTCCAGCGCATCGGCGAGCAGGCGCACGCATTCGTGGTTCAGAAACACCTCATAGGAGAAGAAAGCCTTCTCGGCTTCCACCTTCTTCTTCAGTTCCAGCGCCACCGGATTGCGCGGGTCGAACCAGTGATTGCAGTCCATGATGAATTCCGCCGCATCGGGGAATTCCTGCACGAAACGATACTGCGAGGCCGCGCCGCCGAGGATGGCATAGATCGCCTTCGGGCGGATCTTCTGCTGCCGCAGGGTACGCGCCAGCAGCACGAATTCGTTGTAGTAATTCGACGGAATCAGCAGATCCGGGTTACGACCCTTGATCTTCAGCGCGATATTGTTGAAATCGCGCGTCGGGTTGGCATGAGCGATGGTCTCCAGCACCTCGAAGCCCATGCTCGGCAGCTTCTCATTCAGTGTCTTGGCCATACCTGCGCCGAAGGCAGATTCCTCGTGCACGATCATCACGGTCTTGGCCGGCTTGCCGGCCTGGGTGTTCAGTGCGACCAAGTTTTCGATGGCGCTGTCGACGATCTTGTTCAGGCCAGGACCGAAGCGGAAGGTATTGGTCAGTCCACGGGTGACCACCTGGTCGACCACGCCGACATCGACGATATGCGGGATGCCATGCTTGGCGGCGGCCTGCGTGGTGGCCAGCGCGATGCCCGATGCAAACGGCCCGACGATGGCGGTGGCGCCGGCCTCGTTCAGCTTCTCGACTTCGGCGGCACCGACATCGGGCTTGGACTGCGCGTCGGCATAGATCGGTTCCAGCTTGGCGCCGCCCATCGAGGCGATGCCGCCATTGGCATTGATCGTATCGATCGCCAGCTTGGCGCCGAGGCGGCACTGCTGGCCCGACGGCGCCAGCGGACCGGTCACCGGGTGCAGAATGCCGACCTTGATGGTGCGCGGCTGAGCCTTGAGGATGGCGGGGAAGCCGGCCAGGCCGGCGGTAGCGGCCGTACCGGCCAGGAAAAGCCTGCGGGATACACGTGGGGTCTTGATCATCACTTTTTCTCCCTGTTTCTGGATCGTGGCGCAGCGCTGGGTTCCCCGGTCGCCGGCGCCACGCTGGCCGACCAAGTATTGCGATCCTCGCCGCGCACGCGGTCGAGGCTCATGCGAAACTGATAGCGGTCCGGACGATAGAGCCCGATGATGTATTCGACCGGCCGGCCATGGCTGTCCTGCACAATGCGGCTGATGCGCAAGAGCGGCGCGCCGATCGAGGTTTTCAGCAACGGCGCCACGCGTGTATCGGCCAGCGTGGCTGACAGCGTCTGTTCGGCACTGCCGATCACCACACCCGATCGCTCCAGCAGCCCGAGCAACGGCTCGCGCGCCATTTCCTTGCGACCGAATTTGCGGCCGATATCGGCCGGGACATAGGTGGTGAGGTGCGAGAATGGCCCGTCGGCCAGCGAGCGGATACGTACGGCGCGCTGCACTTCGGCGCCGGGCGCCACCTGCAATGCGGCAGCCACATCCGGCGCCGCCGGTTCGTAACCGAAATCCAGCAGTGTGACCTGGGTTTTCAGTCCCATGGCCATGAGGTTTTCGATCAGGCCTTCAACCCCGCCATGCACCGGCGGCGGCTCATGATCGCGCGCTGTCACATGCGTGCCGCGCCCACGGCTGCGGGTAACCATACCTTCGGCGGCCAGTTCGGCCAAAGCGCGACGGGCAGTGATGCGCGAGACATTGAACTGGCGTGCCAGCTCCTCCTCGCCCGGCACCTGCGCCCCGGCCACCAGCCGGCCTTCGACGATCTGGCCATGCAGGATCAGAAATATCTGATGATACAGCGGCGTCGGCAGCCGCTCGTCCACCACCGCCTCGCTCCTCCGGCTCATGCCTGCATCCCGCGTCCTGCCGGCGGGGCAACCGCCGGCGACTCTGATTTGTTACATTGATAATACAATAGGTGGATTGGGCAATGGTCAACCATTTTTTGCCACGGCTGCTGTTTCGCTCAACAAAAAACACGGCCACGTAGTGCCACAGGGACGGGCGGCCGAGATTTCCCCACAATCGACGCCGATTACGGGTCAGGCTAATCTGAATATTAGATACCCCTCCATAGGATGGATCATATGTCCGCCATTACGGTGCAGCATCAGAATGGGCAGCTGACCCTTCAGCTTCCTGAAGACTTCATGCCGGCCGAAGACGCCGTACAGTTGCTCGACCTCTTCCAGGCTGCCTCACCTGCAGTACGCGCAGCTTGCCTGCAGGCCCTCTCAGATTCGCCCGATCAAAGCATTGCGGCTGAAAAATCGGCAACAGTGATCGAAGTCTCTGACCTGCCTGCTGATGAAAACCGATATATCACTTTGATCCTCAAGACGCTTAGGCAGCGCGACAACGAGGCGATCTGTTTTGCACATGCCGATCTCTTCGCTCTGACAGAAGCTGAGAGACTCGGCCTGCCTTTGACGGCACGGCAGCGCAACACGCTCATACAATATTATGTCGCCCGGCAACCGGACAATCCGGTGCAGCAATCCGGTGGCGGTTCCAGCCTTGAAGCCGCCCTGGGGCGGGCCGCGGCCCTGGCCGAGCGGATCAGGAAGAAGCAATAGGCTCGGATGGGACCAGCTTCAGTATTGTGTTCTGCAGGCGCGTTCGACAGACTGCCGGCATGACTGCCGAGCCCATATTCATCCCCAGCGATCACGCCCTTGTCCGCGTCGATCGCATTCCCCTGCCCACAGCCCGTTTGAATGATGGTAAATTCAGCTTCGCCGAAACACTGTGGTGTCGCGACAGTGCGGCAGGCGCCGCCCTGTCTTTCACTGCCGATATGCGCCGCCTTTTCAGCCCGGACCCGGCCCATGTCATCGACACGACGCCACAAAATGTCATGGCCTGGCGCATTATCGACTTCGACCACCACCCCTTCGTGCTCGATGGCGAAGATGCCAGCAATCTCTGCCTTGGCGCCATTCGCCAGGCACCCGCCCGCATCGCTGCCGAACAAACCTATGCCGCAGTCGTGGCCGAAAAATTGCCGGCCTGTTTTCAGGTTTCCATGAGCGTTCGTGTTTACCAGCGCGCCATGTTTCCATTCTTCGAAAAAGACGGCAGTGTCTCGCACGTCGTCACGCTGATACGGCCGCTCACGCCAGGTGTGGCGCTCGCAGCCGTCTCGCATTAACATTTAAGCTGCCATCGTAACATCCGGGGCGAGCAGTTGCGGCAATGGCCCGGCCTCTATCTGGGCTAACATGTCGATACGGTCGATCTGAGTTGTATACATGCGGGCTGTACGGCCGACAGCAGCAATAAAGCCATCCATTGCCAGATCGGCGCGTGTATAGCCGTAACCGTCCGGACGAAGCGGGATGCCGCTACGATAAAGATTCTCGTAAACGAGCCCGCAATGATAGTCGACGTCGTACCGCTTGATACTGATCGCACGGACAAGATGGGTGAGCAGATAAGCTAGCCTCTGACTGCGAAAGGCCTCGCTGACCACAAGGCCACCGTGATGACCAATCCGTCCTGTCCAATTGCAGTCACGCGGCTGCAGAATCTTCGGTACCCCGAGCGGCTCGAATCGCTCTGAGAATAGTCTGCCGCTGCGCAAAAGCTCGGTCCAGCCGTCCCTGCCCGTCTCAATTACCCGAAACGCGATGACAGCTGCCAGTTCACTCGATTTCCGCATCTGGTGCGCGGGGTGATTTGGAATGGTCGACAGGCGCAGCCAATATTGTGGGCCGCCGATTTCGAAATCGTGATGGGCCGGATCGAAGCTGGGATTGATGCCAACGATGCCAGGCATACCCTCCAGGCAGCGCCGCCAGCGAGACAGGTCTGGATCCTGCTCGATAAAGAAGCCCCTGGCATCCAGAGACCCCAGTAAAAGAGTAATGTATTTGTCGATATTTGGCTTGCGGCGCATCGCGACCTCCTCGTTGTAGATGCGCGGCCAATTTACCTTGCCATTTGCCTTTTTTGTTTGGCCTGGTGCCGATCTGATGGGACGACAACGTACGATAGACTATCGAACATCCCTATTCGTCCAAATCGAAAAGGTGTATGCGGACAAATCCGCAGGCCGAATGTCGCCGCCCCCAGAAGCGAAATCTGAAAATTCCACTTAAAGATCAAGCCGGCCTTGGGGGGAATACCTCCGGCCACCATCGCTTCGTCGGACCTGATATTCATTTGCCCCCCGGTAAGCATAATGAGGATGCGCTTCAAGGAACCGCTTTCACAAACCATCAGGAGGACGGATGCGGATGCTGCGCGGCCCCGATCTCAGAAACAAACGCGACACTGGTACCTATCGCTGCGCGGCCGCGATAACCTCCATCTCGATCCGCACCGGGGCAATGAGACCGGACACCACGGTCGACCGGGTCGGTGCCCGCTCGGTTCCGAAGATTTCCGCATAGGTCGCGTTGAAGGCCGGATAGTCGGCCTTGTCGGTGAGCCAGACTGTGACCTTGACGATATCGGCAAGGCCACAGCCGGCTTTTTTCAGCTCGGCCTCGATCATGCCGATGACGTAGCGCGTCTGGCCGGCGATATCCGGTGCTGCCGGCTGGCCGTTGAGCATCGGCACCTGACCGGCGACGAAAACCAACGGCGCATCGACGCGGATCACGGATGTGATGGATTGGGCCTGTCCTCCGCGAAGGACAGGCCCGCCGATATGCTCGATCATTCCGGCTTGATCCCGGCAGCCTGCACCACAGCCTTCCATTTCGTCACCTCGGCAGCGACATAGGCCTTCGACTCCGCCGGCTTGCGCGCTTCCACCATGAAACCGCGTTCTGTGAAGAAGGTTTTCAGGTCATCGCCCGTGAGCGCCTTGGATACTTCCTGATACAGCCGCGCCAGGATCGGCTCCGGGATGCCGGCCGGGGCGAAAACACCCTGCCAGGAGATTGCTTCGTATTTCGGCAAGCCCGCCTCGGACACGGTCGGCACATCCGGCAACATCGGATGCCGGGTCAGGGACGTGACGCCGAGCGCGCGCAACCGGCCGGATTTCACATGCTCGAGCACAACGAGCAGATCACCGAACATGCTGTCGATCTGGCCGCCAAGCAGATCCTGCAAGGCGGCAGCACTGCCCTTGTAGGGCACGTGTTCCAGCTTGACCTTGGCTTCCAGGCCGAACAATTCACCGGCCATATGCATCGAAGTGCCGATACCGGGCGAACCATGCGTGAAGGTGCTGGGCTTGGCCCTGGCATGGGTGATCACATCCTGAACCGACTTGAAGCTGCTGCTGGCATTGACCACCAGAACCAGCGGCGAGCTGACCACCAGGCTGACCGGTGCGAATTCCTTCACCGGGTCGTAGGGCAGGTCCGGACGCAGGGCAGCGCTGATCGCATTGGAGCCTGAAACTCCCATCAGCAGCGTATAACCATCCGGTGCAGCCTTGGCGACCAGATTGGCGCCCAGCGCACCGCCGGCGCCGCCGCGATTCTCGACGACCACCGGCTGCCCCAGTGGACCGGAAATCTTGGCACCGATCTGGCGCGCCAGCAGGTCGGTTGAACCGCCGGCCGCGAACGGCACGATCAGAGTTACTGGCTTGGACGGATACGCCTGTGCCAGAGCCGGCGTTGCAGACACCAGCGTCACACCCGCGGCGACCATCAGGCCCGCCACCCCCTTCAACACATTTCGATAAAACACCCCGGTCATCTCAGTCTCCTATCATTGTCGCAGTCGCAGTTGTTACTCGGACTCTCCCCACCCTCCCGCACCGGCGGTCTCCACATGCAGCCGGTCTCCGGCTTGCCATTCGAATTGGGCCTTTGCGCCCAGCGCCTCGATGCGGCCATCGGCGCGCTCAATCCAGGCACGCGATACTGCGCCGGCTGCGCCGCCGGCCGCGCCGCGCGCGGCAAGTCGGTGTCGCTCGCCACGATAGGATACGGTGCCGCTGCCATCTGCGAGACGGTAAACCCGGCGCAGGCCGTCACCGCCGCGATGGCGTCCGCCGCCGCCGGAATCGGTGGCAAAACCATAATGCTCGATGCGAATGGGCGTACGGGCCTCGACAATTTCGATCGGCGTGTTGCGCGCGTTACTCACATCGGTGGAAACCCCAGAAGTACCATCGCCGCCGGCATGGGCGCCGGCGCCGCTGGCCACCACTTCGGTCAGGGCAAAATCCCGGCCGTCCGCGCTTTTGCCGGCAAAGGCAATGACGGCAGCGACACCGGCATTGGCCGCCACGGCCGTATCCGGTGCAATCCTGCTCCAGGCGCCAATGATCGCGTTGCAGGCCAGCTTCACCGTGCCGGTGCGCGCATTCACTGCCGCCGGCCAGCGCGGATTGACCACGCTGCCCTCGGGCAGCAGGAGATCCAGCGGCAGCAGGCAGCCGGCATTGTTGGGGGCATCCGGTACCAGGCTGCGCATGAAATACAACGCTGCCGACAGCACGGCAGCCGGCGCGGCATTGACCGGTCCGCGCGTCTGCGGTGCCGAGCCGGTGAAGTCGATGCGCAGACGGTCGCCGCGCTTTTCCAGCGTGACACGGATTGGCACGGGTTCGTCGCCGACACCATCGCTGTCCAGCGCATCCTTCCAGCTGGCAATGCCATCCGGACAGGACAGCAGCGCCTGGCGAGTCAGAATCTCGGTCTGATCAATCAGCGCATTGCACAGAACCGGAAAATACTCACCCTCGCGAATCGCCAGCTGCTGCAACTCGCGGCCGCCCATCGATGTCGCCGACCATTGCGAGGACAGGTCGCCGAGCAACAGGTCCGGCGTGCGGCTGTTGGCCTCGAACAGAACCTTCAGTACCGGATCGAGCCGGTCGTCGCGATGCGACTGCACCGGCGGCAGGCGCAGGCCTTCCTGGAAGATCGAGGTGGCATGCGGCGGGATCGACCCCGGCGTGATACCACCAACATCCTGGTGATGCAGGCTCGCCGCGGTAAAGCCGATCAGGATATCGCGCAGGAAAACCGGACGCACCAGCGTCAAATCCGGCAGATGCGTGCCGCCCATGAACGGGTCGTTCAGCAGATAGCCCTCGCCCTCGCGCATGGCGGCAGCTGAAAACTGTTTCAGCACGGCTTCGACGGCGGGAATCAACGATCCCAGCAGCAGCGGCAGCGAGCGCGCCTGCACCAGCAGACGGCCGTCGGGTAAAAACAATGCGGCAGCACCATCGCCGGCCTCGCGTGCAATGGCCGAATAGGCGCCGCCGATCAGGCTGTCCTGCATACGGTCGGCAGCGGCCTGCAGTGTCAGGCGCACCGGCTCAAGCCGCGGCATAAGGGCGGAAGGCAGGCGGACAGTCATGCCGCGCCTTTCAGCTTGTGCCGATGGGTTTCCGGCTCGCGGGTATGCCGCATCTCCAGGGTGCCATCGGCCTCCTGGCGGCAGAACCAGCCGGCAGGAATCCAGAGGCTGGTGGTTTCGGTGAAAATGGCCACTGGGCCGATCCGGTCGGACTCTCCGGCCGTTACCAAAGTCTCCGCGCCGACGGTTTTCTGCAGCACGGCAGGACGCTTCACCCACTGTCCGCGAAGACGCAACAACCGCGCAGTCCGTGCAAAAGCATGACCGCGTATCCGTTCATGGACCTGATCGAACCGCCGCGCCAGCGTAACCGCGTCGTCGCGATCGAGATGAAAGGGGAATTCCAGTGCCGCAGATTGCCCCTGATAAACGGCTTCGAGCGACCACGCGATGGCAGTATCCGGATCGGCCTGGACCGCAATGGCCTGCACGGCCTTCATCAGTGCCGGCCAGGCGGCATCGCTCAGCGCAAGGTCGAGGGCGCATTCCGATGCTGCACTCTCAGGAGCGGCAAGACAGCCCAACGCGGACACCATGCCGGAATCTGCGGGGATCAGTACGCTGTCGCTGCCCAGCAGCTCCGCGACTTCGGCAGCATGCTGGGCACCGCCACCGCCGCCGGCGATCAGCCGGACGCCGGTCGGATCTATGCCGTGACGATAGGCGTGCGCCTTCACGCCTTCGGCAATTGTCGTCGCAGCCGCGGCGACCACGGCGGTTGCAGCAGCCACGACATCGCAGCCCAGCGTCTCGGCAATGTCGCCCATCACCCGGCGTGCCGCGGCCGTATCGAGCGCGAGTCCGCCGGCGAGTGTTGCAGGCAGGCGGCCCAGCACCACCAGCGCATCGGTCAGTGTCGGTAATGTACCGCCACGACCATAGGCAGCGGGGCCGGGCAGGCTGCCCATCGACTGCGGACCGAGTCGCAGGGCGCCGGCCTGATTGATCTGCACCACACTCCCGCCGCCAACCGGCACTGACAGGATATCCGTCGCGCGCAGGCTGATGGACAGGCCACCGATCTCGACCTTGCGGCCGCAGACGACACTGCCCTGCTCGATCAGGCCGATATCGGTCGTGGTTCCGCCGGTCTCCACCGAGATGCAGGTCACAGGCTCTTCATGCCTGCCGATGCCATGCAGATGAAAACCGCTCATTGCCGCGGCCGGGCCGGCCAGCGCCAAACTAAGCGGGTTGGCTGCCACCGCAGCCGGCGACCGCAGTCCGGCATCGGAGGTTACAATCGCGGGTTCCGGCAGGCCACGCGCCAGCAGGCCTGCCGCCAGGGCATCGAGATAATGCCGGGTCGAAGGCTTCACATAGGCGTCGAGTGCAGTGGCAAGAAAGCGCTCATATTCGCCAGGCGCGACATCGACCTGATGCGACAGGGAGACGAACAGGTCAGGCTTCGCCGCCTCCAGCGCCTCGCCGACCGCCATTTCATGTGCGGGATTGCGGATAGAGTGCAGCAGGCAGACTGCCACCGCCGCCGCGCCGCTCGCGGCAATCCTGTTGGCCAGCTCGGTGAGTGCGGCAGGGTCGAGCGGTTCGACTTCCGTGCCGCTCGCATCGCAACGGCCGGCGATCTCGAACCTCAGCGCATCCGGAAACAGGTCCTTTGGCGTCTGCGGTGCGGGTGTCAGGGTATACAGATCCGCCCGGTTCTGCCGGCCGATCAGCAGCAGGTCGGAAAAACCACGATTGGTGACAACAGCTATCGGTGGTGCCCGGCGCTCCAGCAACATGTTGGTGACCAGGGTAGAGCCATGTGCCACCTGCGTAATCGCCGCGGGCGCAATCGCCATGGCCTGCAGGGAATCGTCAAGCGCCGCGAGTACGGACACTGCCGGATCGCTATCAATGCGCGGGATTTTCTGCCGCCGATATCCGCCGGCGCCATCGACAGCAACGACATCCACATAGGTGCCGCCGACATCGATGCCGATCGACCATGATACGGCTGCGTTCACCCCTGCCCTCCTAGCTGAACCGGTCCGGTCGGAACGGCGACAGATCAATCTCCGGCGCCCGACCGGCAACAAGGTTGGCGATCTCGCGGCCGGTGGTGGCGCCGCCGCACATGCCGACATGGCCATGGCCGAAGCCAAGCCAGGCATTCTCCACGCGCGGTGCGCGCCCGATCACCGGCATGCTGTCGGGCAGACAGGGACGATGCCCCATCCACAGGCTCGTCTTGCTGGTGTCGAGATGCGGAAACAGCTCCTTGCCCTTTTTCAGCAGGGCCTCGGCGCGCGCATAACGCGGCGGCGCCTTCAGGCCGGCCAGTTCCACGGTGCCGGCCAGACGCAGGCCCATCGCCATCGGGTTGACCATCATGTTGTATTCGGTGGCCATCACGGTGCGGCTGAGCTGCAGATTCGAACTCGCCACCGTGACATGATAGCCGCGCTGGGTTTCCAGCGGCACGCGCGCACCGACCCGGTGTGCCAGCCCGGCCGACCAGGCGCCGGCTGCGATCACCACACCGTCGACATCAAGGATTGATCCATCATCCAGCCGGAGCGCCTTCACCACGCCGCCGGCGATGTCCATGTCCGTCACCGCCTGCTTCAGATGGGTGGCGCCATCGCGCAGCGACTGACCGTAGATCGCCTTCACCAGCGCGGACGGATCGGCCGCCGATCCGTTATCGGGGGCGTAATGGCCGAAGCGGAAGCGGCCCTTCAGGTCGGGTTCCATCTCGGCCAGTTCGTCGCTGTCGATATCGCGCAGTTCGACGCCGAGGCTGCGGCGCAGATCCATGCCCCATTTCCACTGGTTGGCCGCCCCACGCGAGGAATAGACATAGAGGCAGCCGGTATGGCGCACGAGGCTGGTGGCGCCCGCGCGCTGCAGCAATGGTTCATAGGCCTCGAAGACCGGCTTGAGCAGGCCGCGCATGGCGGCGGCGATGCGCGCGACTTCCTCGCGGCTTGAGGCGCGCAGAAAGCGGATCAGCCAGGGCAGCACCGCCGGCAGATGGGCCGGGCGGATGGTCAGCGGCCCCTCGGGATCGAGCAGCCATTTCGGCACCCGTTTCCACATACCCGGCATCCCGACCGGCAGGCAGGCACTGGGCGACAGCGAGCCGGCATTGCCGAACGAGCAGGCTTCGCCCGCCTCGCGGGGGTCGATAAAGGTCACCTGATGGCCATCGCGCTGCAACCACGCTGCCGAGCACGCCCCGACAATACCGGTACCGATAACCGCAATATGCATGCCAATCCCCCGAGCGTGCCGTTCGGACCCGACACCGTTCTGATGGGATTGTCAGCGCGCGCCAGCCATCATACAAATGAATAATATTGCTATTTCCATAAGGAAAACTGATGAACATCACCCTGAGGCAGCTCCGCGCCTTCTGCGATGTCGCCCAGACCAGCAGTTTCACATTGGCCGCCCGCCGCATGAATTTGACCCAGTCGGCGGTCAGCATGCTGGTCCGCCAGCTGGAAACCGATATCGGGCTGGCCCTGTTCGACCGGGTGAAACGCAGCGTGCAGCTGACGGAAACCGGCCGGCAGCTGCTGCCGATTGCCGAACGTATCCTCGGCGACCTGCGTGAGGTGATCGACGGCGCCGCCGACCTGCGCGCCCTGCGTCGCGGCACCCTGCGGCTGGCGGTGCCGCAGATGCTGGCCTGTTCCTGGCTGCCGCCGGTGATGGCGCAGTATCGGGCGCTGTATCCCGATGTCGCCCTGAAGATGATCGACACCACGGCCGACCGCGTGGTCGAAACCGTGCGGCAGGGTGAGGCGGAGATCGGCATCGGTCCGGAACGACCGACGCCGGACGACGTACAGGCCGATCTGCTGTGGCAGGAAAGGATGCAATGCGTCTGCACGACTGTCAGCCCGCTGGCACAACGCGCCAGTCTCGACTGGGCCGATGTCGCCGATGCCGACTGGATTCTGTATTCCGATGCCTTCAGCGGCCATCTCGAGCGTACCGTCTGGTCCGGCATGTCGGTGCATCTGCGGCGTACCACCCAGGTGCGCTACCTGCCGACCGCCCTGGCCCTGGTCGGCCAGGGCATGGGAGTCACGGCAGCGCCGGGCTATGCGGCCCCCTTCGGCCGCCTGTTCGGCGCCATCTTCATCGACATTGCCAATCCGGTCGTTCTGCGCAGCTTCCAGATCTATACCAAGAAGGGCTACGAGCTTTCGCCAGCAGCACGGGCTTTCAGGAATATCGCGGAACAGGAACGACGCGCCACGGATACTCCGTAGCAATCGAAGCGGCCGGACTTAATCCAGACCGAGATAGGCCTTCCGGATTTCCGGGCGACGCACCAGATCATGCGCCAACCCGTCCATGGTGATGCGGCCTTCTTCCAGCACATAAGCGCGCTTCGCTATACTCATCGCCATGCTGACATTCTGCTCGACCAGTAGCACTGACAGGCCGTCGGCGTTGATGCGTTGAATGGCATCGAACATGTCCATCACGATCGAGGGCGCCAGGCCCAGAGAGGGTTCATCGAGCAGCAGCAGTTTAGGACGCGCCATCAGCGCCCGGCCGATCGCCACCATCTGCTGCTGACCGCCCGACAGCGAGCCGGCCAGCATCGGCAGCTTCTGGCGCACGGCGGGGAACAGCGCGCAGACCTGCTCCAGGGTCTCGCGCCGATGCGCCCTGGCCGCCGGCAAATAGCTGCCAAGTTCCAGATTCTCCAGCACCGTCATGCCGGCAAAAAGCCGGCGGCTTTCCGGCACGATGGCAATACCGGCCTGGCAGAATTTATGCGGTGCGATGCGGGTAATGTCAGCGCCATGGAAGACGATACTGCCTAAGGATGCGCGGCTGAGGCCGGCCAGCGTGTTGATCAGCGTCGTCTTGCCGGCACCGTTGGGCCCGACGACACAGACCAGCTCGCCAGTGCCGACGCTGATGCTGACATCCCACAGGGCCGGCGCCGCACCATAGGCGACCTTCAGGTTGCCGACCTCAAGCATGAGCTTTCCCCAGATAGGCCGCTTTCACGCTGTCTTCATTCATCACATCGGTGGCATTACCCTGGGCGATCATGGCGCCGTAATTCAGCACGACGATACGGTCGGTCAACGCCATGACGGCGCGCATCACATGCTCGACGAAAATGATCGTGGTGCCACGGTCACGGATGCGCTGGATCATCTCGATGGCTTCGTTGATCTCGCTCGGCGTCAGGCCGGACAACACTTCATCGAGCATCAGCAGCCTCGGCCGTGCCGCCAGCGCACGTGCCAGCTCCAGGAATTTGCGCTGATGCAGGTTCAGGTCGTCGGGCAGCGCATGGGCGCGCTGGGAGAGACCGGCAAAGGCGATAAACTCCTCTGCCGCCTGCAATGCCTCGGTCCGGCTCATCCCCGCGCCGCCAAACATGGCAACCATGGCAACATTTTCCAGCACGGTCATCTGGCTGAAGGGGCGTGGAATCTGGTAGGTGCGCGCGATGCCGGCCTGGGCGAAGCGGTGGGCATCCAGACCGGCCAGATTCTGTCCCTCGAAAATGATCTCGCCGGCCGTCGGCTTGAAATGACCGCTGACCAGATTGATGAAAGTGGACTTGCCGGAACCGTTCGGCCCGATCAGGCCGAGAATTTCGCCCTTACGCACCTCCAGCGTCACATTATCGACCGCGCGCAGGCCGGCGAAGGCCTTGGTCAGCCCACGCACCTGCAGCAGCACGTCTGTGGAAGGCGCCGGCTTGGCGGCTAGCCTGACGATGGCTGCCGTCGGTGCCGCTTCATGCACAGGCGGTGAAACGGCTGCGGCAGGTCTGGTCCGGCCACGCCACCACTGGGCAATCATACCCAGCACGCCGGACGGCATGAACAAGATGACGATAACCAGGATCAGACCGACCATGGCGCGGCCAAACACGGCATAGTCGCCGGAGGTGAAGAAATACAGCAGGCAGGTGATGAAGACGGCGCCAACTGCCGGCCCGATCCAGTGCCGGCTGCCGCCGAGAATGCTCATCAGCACGACCGAGAGTGGCACGGCAATGGAAAAGGTCTCCGAGACCGTCACATAGGAGATGAACACGGCATGAATGCCGCCGGCCAGACCGGCGAGGCCGCAGGAGATCGCCAGTGCATAAAGCTTGTAGCGATAGGTCGGCACGCCCATGACCTCGGCGACATCCTCGTCGTCATGGATCGCGAAAAGCCCGGTGCCGAATTTCGACGCATAGATAATGTAGGAAATCGCCAGTGTCACAACGGCGGCAACCAGCCCCATCATATAGATCGAGGCTGACTGCGACGGACCGAGTTTGGGGATATCGACGCCGATAAGATAAATGCCGGGGCCACCGTCAATCTTGGTGTTCAGGATGATGGTGGCCAGTACAAAGGTGATCGCCAGCGTCAGCAGCGCAAACAGTTCGCCGCGCACACGGGCCACACGGAACACCACGGCACCAAGGCCGACGCCAAGCGCTGCGGCAACCAGGATGGCCGCCGGCAGCGTGGCCAGAAAAGGCCAACCGATGGTGCCGGCCAGATAGGCCGAGCCGTAGATGCCGGCACCGAAAAAGGCGCCATGTCCGAAAGAGAAGTAGCCGGTGTAGCCTGAGAGGATGTTCCACGACACGGCCAGGATGATCCAGTGGAACAGCAGGTAGAGGAAGGATTCCCAGAAGGCAGGGACGCCGAGCCACGGCAGGGCGGCAAAGGCGGCGCCGATGGCGAAAATTCCGGACAGGATGACCTTGTTCATAATCAGGCCCTACCCGGCCGGAACAGCAGCATGAGGATCAGCAGTGAGAAAGAGACGATCGGCGCCCAGGATGGCGCGAAGATCACCATGGCGATGGCCTCGCTGACACCGATGATGATGCCGGCCACCAAGGGCCCGATGGCGCTGCCAAGGCCACCCAGCATGACCACGGCAAAGACCACGCCGACCCAAGAGAAAATCTGCGTCGGCGTCAGCGTGAAGGTCAGCGCGAAGCACACGCCGGCAATCGCGGCGAAGGCGACGCAGACGCCGGAGAGCAGCAGCGACAGCAGGCGCTGGTTGATGCCGAAGGCGGCTGCAATCGGCCCATCCTCGGCCATGGCGCGCATGGCCTTGCCGATGTCGGTAAAGCGCATCGCCGCCCAGACCGCGAATGCCAGCAGGATGGCCAGCAACAACGTGAGCAGTTCCGGCACCGGAACGAAAAGTCCGCCGATCTTGAATTTCTCTTCACCATAGGAGGACTGCAATTTGCGAAAATCGGCTGTCCAGACATACTGGATCAGGCTTTCGATCATCACGGTAAAGCCGAAGGTGACCAGCAAAGAATTGAACGGAGAAATCTTGAAGCGCGACAGCAGCCACTGCTGGGCCACGCCGATGGCGAAGAACAACGGCGCCAGAATCAGCAGGGTGAGCAGCGGGTCGATGCCCCAGACCGTCACCATATGATAGCTGAGATACCCGGACAGGAAGACGAAGCCGAAATGTGCCAGATTGATCTGGCGCAGCAAGCCCCAGGACAGCCCCAAGCCCAAACCGATCAGGCCGTACATTCCACCGATGAAAACGCCAGACAGGATGGACTGCAGCAGAAGGTTCAGACTTGGGAAAGCCATACAGGATCACTCGATTCAGGTTACTGCGTCTTGATCGTCGCGCCGGGTGCAGCCCATGCCTTGGGCCAGACCGTGACCCAGTTGCCGTTCTGCACCTGCTTGATACGCATCAGGTCGTCACCGAAATTGTTGCCCTTGTCGAAGCGCAGCGTGCCCTGGATGGTCGGCACCTGGTTGGCCTTCAGCCAGTCGGCCAGCTTGCGGTCATCCAGGCTCTTGGTGGCCACCACCGCGGCTTCGAGCAACTGCCAGGCGGTGAATGACGCCGCCGCCTGTACCTCAACCTTGGTGTAGGGGAAGCCGGCCGCCTTGGCCCGCGCGTTGTAGGTGGCGACGAACTTGGCTGCCACCGGATTGTTGGTATAGGGCGCATGCTCCTCGAAGATGGTGACCGAGAGCGCATTCTTGGTTTCCGGTGCCGTGGCCATCGGGCCCGGTGCGGGATAGAGATGGAAATGCAGCGGCGGCTCGTAGTCGATCTTCTTCATCGCTTCAAGCAGCATGTTGCCTTCCA
Source organism: Ferrovibrio sp. (assembly GCF_025869515.1). Lineage (GTDB taxonomy): Bacteria > Pseudomonadota > Alphaproteobacteria > Ferrovibrionales > Ferrovibrionaceae > Ferrovibrio. The sequence goes on along the minus strand of NZ_JAOZVR010000093.1, from coordinate 49,562 downwards.
GGCCGATATCGCCGACGAAGACGAGATCAGGTTTGGCATCCTTAACACGCGCCGCAATCGGTCCGAAATCACGGTTGCCGAATTCCCATTCCAGGAACAGGACTTCCTGCAGGCCGCGCTTCTTCGCCACTTCGCGTGCACCCAGGCTGAGGAAATGCAGCGAAGGGAACTTCGATGTCACGATGGCAACAGTCTTCGGCGGCTTGGGCAAGGCCGCCAGCGCATCGAACAGTGTGTTCGGCACCGTCGTGCCCGGATCCGGGCCCAGCGACCAGGCCGGGAAATGCATGTCGTATTTTGCCAGCGACGGAATGCCCATCGTATGATGGATCAGTATTTTATTGTAACGCTGGGCAACGCCCATCGCCGACAGGATCGCGCCGGTGGCATAGGGCCCCATCAGCAGATCGACCTTGTCAGACGTCACCAGCTGTTCATAAAGAGTGCGGGCAACTTCTGGCTTGGACTGGTCGTCCTTGACGGTCCATTCCACCTTGCGGCCCAGCAGGCCGCCACGGCTGTTGAGATCCTCAACATAGATCTCGCCAACCAGCTTGTGGACCAGCGCGGTGGCCGAGAGCGGGCCGGTCAGCGCCAGCGTACTGCCGATGCGGATCGGGCCGGATTGCGCCTGCGCAGGTAAAGCGGCGAGGCCAAGACAGCCAGCCGCGATCGCCGCCAGTGTGGCGATCCGTTTCAGACTTTTCATTATTTCCTCCCTCAGCAGTGTTTCTAGTCGACGCCTTACTCGTTCTTGACGCTATTGCTCAGGATGCCGATCTTCTCGACTTCCACCTCGATGACATCGCCCTGCTTCATGAAGATCGGCGGCTTGCGGGCGAAGCCCACGCCGGCCGGCGTGCCGGAGATGATCACATCGCCGGGCTGCAGCTCGAAAATCTCCGAGCAGGTGCTGACCAGCGTCGCCACGTCGAAGATCATGTCCTTGGTATTGGCATCCTGCAGCACCTGGCCGTTCAGGCGAGCCTGGATGCGCAGGCCGACAACACCGGCCGGCAGTTCATCGGCGGTCACCAGCTCGGGGCCGAAGGAGGCGGTGGCGTCGAAATTCTTGCCGATCATCCACTGGTGCGACTTGAACTGGTAATCGCGGATCGAGCCGTCGTTGAACAGCGAATAACCGACGACATGCTCCAGCGCCTTGTCCTTGGCGATGTAACGCCCAGCCTTTCCAATGATGACAGCAACCTCGGCCTCATAGTCGAACTGGTCAGAGACCTTCGGCTTGATCAGCGCTTCGTCATGCGCGACCCAGGAGGACGGGAAACGATGGAACAGCACCGGATATTTCGGCGCATCCTTGTAAGGGCTCTCGGCGGCATGGTCGATGTAGTTCAGGCCGACCGCGATCGCCTTGGACGGGTTCAGCACCGGCGGCAGCAACCTGGCACCTTTGAACGGGGTAGTTGCCCCGCCTTTTGCCGCCGCCTCTTTGGCCTTGGCAAGCCCGGCCGGCCCCATGGCCAGCAGCGCATCGACACTGTCGGGCAGGCCGGCCGCGGTCAGGTCGGTAATGGTGTCGCCGTTGCGGACACCGAGCGAACGCTTGCCATCCTTGAGATAATTCAGAAGTCGCATGGGGAAACTGTCCTTTTACTGCTTCAGCCCTTATGGGCCTGGGTTTCGTGATTGGTGATGAAGTCTTCCGGCACGGCCGGCCCCCAGAGATAGAAGGAATCCTCGGGCGGATGGTCCTGCGCCGGCCAACCGTCGAGACCGACGAAATCGATGTCGTAAGAATATTCGGTGAAGCTGCCCCAGGGATCGCGCTGGTAATAGAAGTAATTCGAGCCCAGCACATGGCGGCCCATGCCCCAGCCGTATGGGTAGCCCTTGTTCAGCATCTGCTCCATGCCGAGGCCGACTTCATCCACGCCGCGCACCACCCAGCTGGTGTGATGCAGGCCGGGGCCATTCGATTTTGCAAAGGCCAGCAGATGATGGTCGCTGGAATGCACGCCATGCATGAAGGCGATGCCGTCGCCAGACTGATCCGAGAGATTCATGCCCATGGCTTCGCGATAGAATTTCAGCGAACGCGGCACATCCGAGCAGAACAGCAGTGCATGGGTCAGGCGCACCGGTTTCACCGGCTGCATCGCGCGGCGGTTGATGCCGATGTCGATCCCTGCGGGATTTTTCATGTTCATCGGGCCGTAAGTGTCGCCTTTCCGGTTCGGCGAGGATTTTTCGGCCACCACGATCTGTAGCGTGATGCCATCGGGATCGCGCAGCCAGAAGCCCTGCTCGTCGACCAGCGGATGTGGGTCGACACTCTTCACGCCGGTCTTTTCCAGATGGCGGCGCAGCGGTTCGTAATCCTCGGCATACACACCGAGCGCGAGGTATTCGAGCTTCTTCGGTTTGCCGCTTTCATAGATCGAACCCCAGCGGTGGGGATGGCCGAAGGTGTAGAGATCGAGACGGCTGCCAACCTGGCGCACGTCGAGCCCGAAATCGGTGAAATACTGCTTCGCCACCCCAATGTCGGGGACGCTGAAGACGAAACGGTCCAGGGAATGGATCGCGGTCACGCCGGAGCGTTTGGGGTCTGCCATCTGTTTCCTCCTGTCGCCCGTTTATGGGTCTGGTCTTTTCTATATTTTTGTCTTACACATAGATTTCACACCTAGCAATATATTTTTCACATGAAAATAATCCACAGCCCGACTGACACCACGCCCGCAGCTCCGCCGGAAAGTCCGGGTACCAAGTCGCATCGCGCCTATACGCAGATTCGCGCCGATATCCTGTCCTGCCGGCATATGCCTGGTACCAAGCTGAATATCGCCGCCCTCGCCGCCGACCTGGATGTCAGCCTTGGCGCCGTGCGCGAGGCGCTGTCGATGCTGCAGTCCGAAGCGCTCGTGGTTTCCGAGCCGCAGCGCGGCTACACGGTGAGTCCGGTTTCCCCTAAGGAACTGGCCGACATCACCGAGGCGCGCATCGCCATCGAGACCCTGTGCCTGCGCACCTCGATCGAACGCGGCGATCTCGCCTGGGAAAGCCGGCTGGTCGCCAGCTGGCACCGCCTGTCACGCCTGAGCCAGAGCGAGGCCGGCAAGGATCTGCATCTCAGCGAGGTGTGGTCGCGCGCCCATGCCGATTTCCATTCCGAGCTGGTCGGCGCCTGCGGCAACGACTGGCTGCTGCGCATGCGCGCCATGCTCTATGAGCAGAGCGAACGCTATCGCCGCATGTCCGTGCCGCTGCAGACCGAGACACGCGACGTGCCGGCCGAGCACAAGGCGATTTTCGACGCGGTGATGGAGCGGGATGTGGACCGCGCCGTTGCCGCGCTGGAAACCCATCTGCGCAAGACCGCCACCATCGTACGCACCTCCGTGGCGCTCTGAACCGGACCCCGCTCCATGAACCGCATTGCCGCCGCCGCCCTGAAGCAGCTCTTCCTCGACGCACGCACCCAGAATGGCTGGCTGGACAAACCGGTCTCGGATGAACAGCTGCGCGACATCTACGACATCGCCAAGATGGGTCCGACCTCGATGAACACCCAGCCGATGCGGGTGCTGTTCCTGCGCAGCCGCGAAGCCAAACAGCGTCTGGCCCCTGCCCTGTCGCCAGCCAATCTGGAGAAGACCATGGCCGCGCCGGTGACCGCCATCGTGGCACGTGACATGCAGTTCTACGACTATATGCCCGAAATCTGGCACAAGCCGGAGGCGCGCGACACCTTCGCCGGCAATGCGCCGATGGCGCAGGCCACGGCGCAGCGCAATGCCACGCTGCAGGGCGCCTATCTGATGATCGCCGCGCGCGCGGTGGGTCTGGATTGCGGTCCGATGAGCGGCTTTGATACGGCCAAGGTGAATGCCGAATTCTTCCAGGATGGACGCCACCAGGTCGACTTCCTGTGCAATATCGGATACGGCGACCCGACCAAACTGTTCGGCCGCCAGCCGCGCCACGCCTTCGAACGCGCCTGCCAGCTGCTATAGCGCCTTCGGGATGCGCTCCGGACGGGCGCACCGCATAACCTCGAACTCTGCGCTTCCGGTGGAAATCGGCAGGGCGCTTTTTATAACTTGGTGCTGCCACATGGCAAGCAGGCAAACGACAACTGGACTCTCACGCCGAAGTCCCACACCGACAGCGGAAGCTGAGCGCCGCCGACGCAACGAAGCGCGCAAATATCTGACATCAAAAAAATGGTGGGCGATGAGAGGGGCGAACTCCCGACATCCTCGGTGTAAAAGCCAACTTTGAGGATGTCGGGAGTTCCCTCACCTTCCCGGGATTCCAAGTTTCCATTCGCGTTCAATTGCTTAAAGGAAACACGGGAAAACTCGAGAACGACCAGGAAATAGGATTCGCACCGGTTTTGTCGCCAAATTGTCGCCAAATCGGAGCAACCTATGCGCGCGCAACTCAAATTTAGTACTGAAGCAGATCTAGCAAAGCTCAAAGCCATAGATGACAAAGACACGATCTATAGCGACGCAAAGACCCAGGGACTAAAGGTCCGTGTCTCGTCTCGCTCAGGACGCAAAACTTTCCTTTTAGAGTATCGTCCTCCTGGTCAGCGTAGCGCAACGAAGCGCAGTTTAGATGGCGTGGAAACACTCAAGGACGCTAGATCAAAGGCGCTAGAGATTAAGGCGTCGCTGCTTCAAGGCGCCGATCCCCTTGTGCCGCCCCCGCCGAAAATCACATTGGGATTCATTGCAGAGCAGTATAAACGAATTAAGAAGCCCACCTATGAAACTTGGCGCTGTCTAGAAAAACGCGTGCTCCCGATATTTGGAAGCCGCGTAGCGAGTTCAATCCGTGCATTTGAGATCAGCGCCTGGCATGCAGGCATGACGAAGGCAGTTCGTTCAAAAGAGAAAGGCAAAGCTAGTACAATCCCCGCACAAATACCGGCTCCTCACGTCGCGGACAAAGCGATAGATATTTTAAAAGCGCTGTTTAACTGGGCAGAGCGACAAGAGCTCATGCCGCGGCACACAAATCCGTGTGAATTCATCGATCGAAATTTCTCTCAACTTGATACAGAGCGCCATTATGAGTGGGAAGATGACGAGTTAGTACGCTTGGGATCTGTTTTAAATCGCTATCAGACTATTGCACAGAACGCACATCTCGCAGGCTCCTTTGGAGTTAGCCTTCGTAATGCTGATGGATCAATTTGCGAACATCTGCCAAGCATTTGGTCGATTCTTGCCATTCGCTTTCTCGTTATAACTGGCGTTCGCAAAAATGAGGCACTGAAACTGCGATGGGATCAGATCAAGGAAGATCGCCAGGTTATAGAATGGCTTCGCAATAGTCGGCGCAAAGAGACCAAGGCCCTTGGGCGCGGTCAGCGCGCCATGCTGCGCGCAATAACTGAACCATTGGAAGAGATATTACGGATTCTTAAAACCGTAAGAGTAGTTGGAAACCCCCATGTCTTTGTGGGAGCAGATCGCCGCGGGCATTTAAAAGAAATTACGCGTGTTTGGTATCGCATTCGCGACGAAGCCAAGCTGACGAAACCCAGCGGCGAACGCCCTCGCATTCATGACCTGCGACATTTCTACGGTCAAATGGCAGCTGAAGCAGGCATGCATGAGAAGCAGATCATGGCTCTCATGGGGCATTCGACGACACTCATGAGCGCGCGCTATTCAAAATATGATCGAGAGGCACGATCAATCATGGCAGAAGCCGTGGCGAACCGCATCGTCAGTAAACTTCCCCCGTCGTCTTGATGAATTTTTGAAGTCGGCTGCATTTCTCTACCCGCAATTTTTCCAACCACGCGTCAGCCAAATTACTGATTAGACTCATGCCATCGGCCGCTGTCGTAAGCTTGCAAGGCTTACGACAGTATTGGCTGCGCATACGGCTCAGTGTTGACGGCGGCATCCGCACTTAAGATGCTGATTTACGCAACAGATAGGAGGCCATTATGCAGGCAGACGATAAACGCAATCTGACGATTTTAGAGTTCTCAGCAAGCTATGGCCCAAGCCGCAGCAAAGTTTATGAGCTCATGAAGCATGGGGCACTCAAAGCCGTGAAATACGGCAAGCGCACTTATATCCCTCGCGACGAGGCCGAGCATTGGCTGCAGTCGTTGCCGGCCTATGGCCAACTGTGCCCGCCGTGATAGGGCTTTCTACTGGACAAGATGAATCACAACTTTTCTACTTTGCACTGGGCCTCTCTATACACTAAGAGAAACTCGTTGGCTCGCTTGGCGGCATGTGAATTCCGACCAGGTGACGAGTAAGCTCGGTACGTCGGTCGCGTCCATCTAGAAATTTTGGCCAGTTCTTTCGCGCCCCAACGTTGGCGAACGCAACACCCGAAGGGGAAGGATACCCGGTCGGCCGGAACCAACCGGATGAGTTTGCGCAGATGCTAAATGGGAGGCCAGCGAACTGCGCTTTCCAGGGAGCATCCTGGGTATGCTCTACACATTAAAAATCTTTCCCGGGTTCATAAGCCCCTTAGGGTCGAACGCCGCTTTGACGGCACGCATCATGTCCAGGTCGATGGATGGCTTGAAATGTTCGAGGCGCGAAACATGCATGATGCCTATGCCATGTTCAGCGCTGATGCTGCCATTCAGCGCAACGGTCTCTTCGTGGATGATAGCGTTGACCGTCGCCGCACCTTCCTCGCAGACGTCCGGAGAGTTGTAGATGTCACGTGGGAGCACGGCGATTACATGTATATTGCCGTCGCCTACGTGGCCGACATGGCAGATGGTCGCTGATTTTAGCGTGGCCAACCGCTTATCAACCCTGGCAATGAACTCCGGAATGGCCGAAATCGGCACCGAGGTGTCGTTGGAGACCGTGAAGCCCTCATGCTTGTTGGCTTCCGAAATGTTGTGCCGTAGCTCCCAGATTTTGGCAGCCTTAGCGAGATCTGTCGCAATCGCTGCGTCTGAGATAATCTCCTGCTCCAGGGCAACAGCCAGCACGGCTTCAAGGCTCTCGGAAGGGCCCCAGCCTTCGGCACTGTCGGCAATCTCGATCAGGACGTACCAGGGCGCCTCCACCGGCATTGGGCTGCTGAAATCCGAGCGGTGCTTCAGGACCACCTTCAGCTGGCTCATGGACATGACCTCGAACGCCTCAATCCGGTTGCCAATCGACTTTTGCGCCAAATGGAGCAGCTTGATGACTTGGTCGAGGTCAGCCGTCGCCACCATGGCGGTCGCTGACTGGACGGGCCGCTGATACAACTTCAAGGACGCTGCGGTGACAATGCCCAGGGTGCCTTCAGCACCGATAAAGAGCTGCTTCAGGTCGTAGCCCGAGTTGTCCTTGCGGAGAGATTTCAGGCCGTTCCATATCCGACCGTCGGGGAGCACTGCTTCGATGCCCAGCACCAGCTCGCGCATATTCCCGTAGCGCAGAACCCCGGTTCCACCAGCGTTTGTCGAAATCAGGCCACCAATCTCGCAGCTACCGACACTACCCAGCAACATTGGGAACTGCCGATCATGCTTCTCCGCCTCATCGCGGACATTTGCCAGGATACAGCCCGCCTCGACGACCATGGAATTGTTAGCCGCATCGACCTCATGAACACGATTCAGCCTGGAAACATTGAGCACGACAGCCGCCGCATCCTGGGGTACGGCCCCACCGGTGAGGCCAGTATTGCCGCCCTGAGGAACAATGCAGACCCCAAACTCGCTGCAAAGCTGAACAACACGAGAGACTTCCTCGGTGTTACCCGGCAGGATGACGCCGAGCGCTCTCCCCTCATACCGGCCACGCCAGTCGCGTAGGTACTGGTCAGTATCCTCCTTGTTCGTCTGAACGTATTTGGCGCCAACAATCGCGGCCGCCTGCTCCAAAATGCTTCCGGACATCTATCCAGCCTCAATCAGTGAAATTCACACTGGAGCGATCAATTCGCGGCACCGGATAGGCTATCGCCTTCCAGGCCGGTAATGAGCGCACGAAAATCGGGCGGGATCGCCATCTTCTGGTTGGACGCCCGATCGAAAAAAATGCAGACGGCCTTTCCGGTACCGACGAGGCCATCTTTCCACACGGCATATTGCTGAATAAAGCTGGTGTTCTTCAGCTCGGCAGTGCGGGCCGTCACGAGGCAACGGTCACCTATTGACAGGGACTGCTCGAACGTGAATTCCAGCGCCCTCAGGACAATGCCGTAAGAAGAATGAAGCGTCCACTTCCCTAACAGTGCCCGGAAATAGGCTTCGCGAGCATCCTCGCACCACTGAAGGTACCGGACATTGTTGACGTGCTGATTGGGGTCCAGGTCGCCGTAACAACACTCAACCTCGATGCCGAAGTGCCAAGCGCCATCAACACCAAAGGTGCTAGCTACCGATTTCTCAAGAAGTATAGGCATCGCGTCGCCTCAACGGGTCGCTCTTGCGTCGGCAAGAATCATGTCAGCAGCCTTCTCAGCAATCATCAGGACTGCGGCCATTGTATTGCCCGAAGTGATCGTCGGCATGATTGACGCGTCAGCGATCCGTACACCGTCAAGTCCGTGGATGCGCAGCCGGTTGTCGACCACTGATTCGGTATCGACACCCATCTTACAGGTACCGACGGGGTGGTAGATGGTCTGGCCGTTAGTTCGCGCGAATTCGAGCCACTCATCATAGGTATTGACTTCTTCGCCAGGGCTGAGTTCATGGTCGATATACTGCTGGATGGCCGGATGCTTCATGATCTCGCGACCGATCTTCATGCCCTCTACGATGGCCATTTGGTCGGTCTTAGTCGCCAGGAAGTTCGGCCTGATAGCAGGCTGTTCGCTTGGATTAGTGGACTTGATGTGGATGGCGCCACGAGACTCGGGACGCATCTGAGACACGCCCAAGGTCATCCCCGGTTGAGTGTCGAGCGTGCGAACGGCTGCATTGCCATAGCTGGCGTGCATGAAGAAATACTGGACGTCTGGCGAGTTCAGGGTGGCATTGGTTCTGACAAATCCATGAGCCAGGCCCGTGCCAAGAGCCAAGATACCCTTCCGAGTCCAGCCATACTGAGCGACCGCTTTGATAAGCGACAATCCGCGGGTGAGCTCGTTCAGCGTGATAGGCTTGTTCACCCGCCAATTCATGCGCGTGCAGAAATGATCAATATAGTTGGCGCCGACCCCACGGAGGCTATGCTTCACGTCGACGCCCACTGAACGCAGTACATCCGGATCGCCGATGCCTGACAACTCCAGCAATTGCGGCGACTGGATGGCTCCAGCGGTCAGTAAGGTTTCTCTGGCGAGCGCACGCTGGGTGCGGCTCCCGCGCTGATACTCCACGCCAATAACACGCCTTCCTTCCAGCACAAGTTTGGTGACATAGGCGTCGGTGAGAACTGTCAGGTTCGAACGGTTCCTCGCCGGTCGCAGATAGGCGTTCGACGCACTCCAGCGACGGCCATCGCGCTGATTGACCTGGTAATAACCGAAACCATCCTGAGATGAGCCATTGTAGTCGTTGCTTCGCTTGAACCCGGCTTCCTCTGCCGCATCAATAAATGCTTCTGCCAGAATAGGCCGCTCGATCACGCGGACGACATGCAACAGCCCTTTGCCCCCGCGCAGCTCGTTCTCGCCGTCCTCAAAAACCTCCAGCTTTTTGAAATACGGCAGGACGTCGTCGAACGACCAACCCTGGTTTCCCATCTGGGCCCAACCATCGAAATCGGCGGGCTGGCCACGGACGAAGATCATGCCGTTGATAAGGGAGGAACCACCCAAGCCCTTGCCGCGCGGGACGGCGATGACACGCCCTCTGGTGTTGTCCTCAGGCTCCGTGTTGAATCGCCAATTGAACTTGGGGTTTGTCAGGAGCTTGGTGAACCCGGCTGGAATGTTCAGCCAGATGCCTATGTCCTCTCCGCCTGCCTCAAGCATCAAGACCTTATACTTGCTATCTGCCGTCAGACGATTGGCAAGCACGCATCCGGCGGTACCGCCGCCTACAATAATGAAGTCAAACCTGCCGTCACCCATATCACTCGTACCTACATTGATTGGATCACCCCAAGGCGCCGGAATGTGAGGAGCAACCGCGGGCATGCCACCGCTTTCCAGGCTTTCCACTGATGGTTCCGACTTACTCACCACGCTCACCTACTCGGCTGCCTCGGAAAATTTTTCCGGCCCTAGTGGATTCTCGCCGTTGGCCTTTAAGGCGCTGCCCCACTTGGTCAGCCACCAGCCATATTGCTCCGGCCAATCCTGATAGTTGCCGGTCAGACCGAAATGCTCTGCGGCGTGCAGCGCCCAGAATGGATTGAACAGCATCTGGCGCGCTATGAAGATGAGATCGGCACGGTCTTTCTGAAGGATTTCTTCGGCGAAATCAGGGGACCGGATCATGCCGACGACGCCTGTGGCAATACCGGCTTCACGGCGGATCTGGTCGGCGAACTGCACCTGATAGCCCGGACCGCGCGCCAGATTGGCATTTGTCGAGCCAATGCGCAGGTTGCCACCGGCCGAACAGTCCACAAGGTCGACGCCAAGCTCCTTAAGCTTACGGGAGAAGATGACGCTGTCCTTGATGTCCCAGCCGCCATCAATCCAGTCGGTCGCTGAGATCCGGACAAACAGAGGCATGGAGCTTGGGATCGCCGCACGGACGGCCTTTGCGACTTCCAGCGGGAACCGCATGCGGTTCTCCAGGCTGCCGCCGTGTTCGTCCGTCCGGAAGTTGGCGAGCGGCGACAGGAATGACTGCAACAAGTAGCCATGGGCCATATGCAGTTCGATGACATCGAAACCGGCCAGGACGGCACGCTTGGCTGCGGCTACAAAGGCGTCACGCACGCCGACCAGGCCATCCTTGCTGAGGGACTTTGGGATCGGCCAGCCTTCGCCCAAGGGGACATCTGACGGACCAAAAGCCTGCCAGGTCTCCTCCCCCATCTCGATGTCGCGGTCGGTCAGCGGCCCATTGCCTCGAAACGCACGCTGCTGGCCGGACTTGCGGCTACCATGGTTGATCTGGATGGCCGCCTTGGCGCCTTCCGATTTGATGACATGGGTGATCTGCCGCATGCCATTGATCTGGCCGTCTTCCCACAGGCCCGGGTCGCCATTTGTGATGCGGCCCTTGCGGGTGATGGAGGTCTGCTCAACGAAAACCAGGCCTGCTCCGCCCATCGCGAACTTGCCGTAGTGGACGAGGTGAAATGGAGTGACATACCCATTTTCCGCAGAGTACATGCCCATCGGCGACACCACGATACGGTTCTTTAGCTCGACGCCGCGGAAGCTAGCCTTTTCGAAAAGCTTCACCATCGTCCCCTCCTTGTGATTACCGGGCCTCGAAGTTCCCAGCCCGCCGTTCAGCCGTGGCTCGGACGCCTTCGGCAAAGTCTTCGGTCTCCCGGAGCCAGGACTGCTCGTCGAGCTCCCGGTTGAGCCGCTCTTCTATCCGCTCGACCAGGCCAAGGCGCAGGGTCTCCCGTGTGGACTTCACACCCAGCGGCGAACTCTCGGCGATTTCCTGGGCAAGCTTCATAGCCTCTGTGCGCAGGGTCTCGGCCGTCGCCAAGACGTCGCACAGACCTAGCCGATAGGCTTCTTCGCCCTTCACTCGGCGGCCGGTTAGGAAAAGCAGTGACGCCTTGGTCGGGCCGATGAGGTTCGGCAGCGTGACGGTCAGGCCGAAACCGGGATGGAAGCCGAGCTTGGTAAAGTTCGCGGCGAAGGTCGTTTCCGACGAAGCCACGCGGAAATCGGCTGCCAGAGCAACACCCATGCCGCCGCCTATGGCATTGCCCTGAACGGCCGCAACAATTGGCTTTTTGCCGCGGAAGATACGCAGACCCTGGTCATAGAGCCGTCGGGAGTCTGCTCGGCGCTCGGCAGGGGTCTCGGGCTGCTTGCCGGTGAAATTGGCACCCGCGCAAAAGGACTTGCCGTTCGCACACAGGAGATTGGCCCGGACTTCCGCATCCGCATCGGCCACATCACAGGCATCCGCAATCTGCCGGAGCAGCTCGGTGTCAAAGTAATTGTGCGGCGGGCGGTTGATTTCGATGACCTGGACGTGGCCATCGAGCGAGATGTTGAGATCGGACATCGTGAATACCCTTACCGGTTAGCGAAGACCAAGACCACGGGCGATGACACCGCGAAGAATTTCCGTGGTGCCGCCCTGAATGGTCAGTTTCGGCGCAATGCGTGTGGTGAACTGCAGAACCTCATCGAAGCGGTCGAAGGCCTCGTCCGCGGGCAGGAAGGCAATGGCATCCCGCACTCGCTGGGGCAGGTCCTGCTCCCAGATGGTACCGAGGTCTTTAACGATTGCGGCTTCTGCCGTCGGCTCGCGGCCTGCCTCCAGCATCCCCGCCACCGACACCGACATACGTCGCAGGGAATGCAGCTCTGCCACCAGGCGGCCGATGGCCTCACCCAGTCGCTGGTCGGCAGAGTTACCAGCCAAGCCCACCAGATTGCGCAGTACCGCGAAGGTCTCCAGAAAGCGTTCCGGACCGCTGCGCTCATAGGCAAGCTCGGTGGTAGCCTGCTTCCAGGCACCGTCGACCTCGCCGATGAGCTGATCATCCGGCAGGAAGACGTCATCGAACACGACCTCATTGAAATCGCGGATGCCGCTCATCTGGTCGATGAGGTTGCACGTAATGCCTGGCGCCTTCATGTCGACCAGGAATGACGTCAGGCCATGACGGCGGTTCTCTGTTGTCGGCGCGCTGGTCCGGAAGATACCGATCATGTAGTTGGACTGGTGGGCATTTGTCGTCCAGATTTTTGTGCCGTTGATTCTCCAGCCGCCCTCCGATCGCGTCGCCTTGCACTTGGCCGCGAACAAGTCTGAGCCACTGTCCGGCTCGGACATACCGATGCAGAAGCAAGCCTCCCCAGCGATAATCTTGGGCAACACTTCCGACTTGATGCGCTCTGACGCGTATCTGATGAGCGTGGGGCCGGACTGGCGATCGGCGGTGAAATAGACTGTATTCGGCGCATTGTGGACGAGCATTTCCTCATTGACCACGTACCGGTCCAGGAAGCTGCGTTCCTGCCCGCCGTATTGCTTTGGCCATGTCATGCCAATCCAGCCACGCGCGGCGACCTTCCTGGCGAACTGCCGATGGATTTCCCAGTCCGTCTCCGGGTCATCCGGGTTGAAGACTCCGGCGTCGATTTCAGACTGAATGAAGGCACGGACCTCCAGGCGAAGCTGTTGGACTCGTTCTGGCAGGCGGAGGGGTTGGAATTCGAGAGTTGAGGTCATGATGCTTGCGCCATTTATCGAGTCGACAGTAGGGGCCAGAGCGCTTCCGCCCCTCTGCCGCAGATGAGTGTGCCGAGTTTTTCCGACCACTGGCTTTCATTGCCATAGTCGTCGCGCCACGCCAGACCACGCAGGGTCAGCCGGTGCAGGATGTGCTCGTTGGTCACGCCAATGGCACCGTGAAGCTGATGGGCAATGGCAGCACCTTTACGAATAGCCGTCGACACACGTATCTTGGCGGACATTACCTCAAGCTGCAGTTCAGGGTCATCGAAGCCACGTCCGGCACCCAGCAGGCTATCCAGGGCCTCGGCTGCGGACTCAGCGGCGCTCAATGAGACGGCCACCTCTCCGGCAAGCTGCGCGATGCCGTGCTGGACCGCCTGGAACTTGGAGATAGTGCGCTCGAAGGCCTTACGCTGGGTCGCGTAGTCCATCGTGATTGCCAGGATTTTCTCCATAGCGCCTGCAATCTGCATAGACCGTGCTGCGGCACCCATCAGCAATGCCGTATCCTTGTCGAACCCAGCGGGTGCCGCAGCACTGGCTACAGGCTGGACATCCTTGAAGGTGACATGATCTAGAGGCTCGTAAGCTAGGGACTGGCGCGACGTGATTTGGGCATCTGCCAGCGGCACCAGGACAACACTCAGTCCCTGATGCCCTTGCACCAGCAGGACGGCATGGCTGCACTCACTGGCGAAAGGCAGGTGCGAGGCCCGGCCAGACACCGTGCCATCGAGTTTCATGAAGATGCCGTCCCCGAAACGGGCGGGACCAAAGGCAATCTTACCTGTCGGGGCTGTCAAGCCAGCAGCACCCAGCATCCAGCCCGCCAGAATGGTTTCCGCTAGCGGAGCGGATAAAGCCATTCGGCCTGCAATACGAAGGATACCCAGGGCTGACTGGAGGCCGATTTCAGCGCCGCCGAGGCATTCGGGTACTGCGGCAATGTTGAGGCCATTCTCTTCGATGCCCGACCACAGCTTTTCCTTCCAGCTCGTGTTCTTGGCAGAGACAACGGACTGAATGTCGGCAACGTCCTGAAACAGACGTTCGGCTGAGTCTAGGACAATGGTATCGACTTGCATTATGTACTCCTCAACCCCTCGAGAGCGCTCCGGTCTTCTCTAGGGCGTTGACCGCGTCCGCCGACAACCCAAGGAATTCCGACAGCACGTCACTATTATGCTGCCCGAGTCTGGCCGACGGCACATAGTCCGGGGTTTCAGCGCCATGCAGGACGATCGGGCTGCGGTGGACCAGGATATCCCCATATTCCGGGTGGGAAATCTCACGAAGCATACCGCGCGCATGCAGGTGCTTATCCTCGGTCACTTCCAGGAGGTTCCGCACTGCGGCGCAAGGCACCTTCTGGACCCGGCAAAGCTCCGTGACCTCGGTCCGGGTTAAACCGGAGGTCCAATCCGATACGATCTTGTCGGTCATATCAATATGCTTCAGGCGGTCCAGCACGGTTTTGAACCGCGGATCATTCGCCAGCTCTGGCTTACCCATCGCCTTGGTCAGACCGATCCAATGCGCTTCGTTCACACTGATGATGGCGACATAGCCATCTTTGGTGGGATAGACGTTGTAAGGCGCCTCGGCCAAACCGCCGTGTCGATTGCCCGTCCGCGGCGCCGGAGCGCGATTGTTGAAGACATCGGCCAAGTTGGAGGCCATCGCCGGGTAAGACGTTTCCACCATGGCGATTTCGACAAGCTGGCCTTTGCCAGTCTTCTCGCGATTGTAGAGAGCGGTCACGACACCTGCGTACAGGTGAACACCGCTGATGAAGTCGGTGATGGCCGGACCAGCCTTTACCGGGGGGCCATCAGGGAAGCCCGTCACACTCATGATGCCGGACACTGCCTGAATGGTCAGATCCATCGCCAGGTTGTCGCGATCAGGGCCAGACAGCCCGTAGCCCGTCGCAGATCCATAGATGAGACGTGGGTTTAGCTTGGAGAGGATTTCGTACCCTGCACCCAGCCGGTCGAGCACGCCGGGAGCATAATTCTCGATGAGGATGTCGGCCTTGGAGGCCAACTTCTTCAACAGCGCGACGCCTTCGGGCGACTTCAGGTTCAGGCTGATGTTGCGCTTGTTGGCATTCAGCATGGCAAACGGGACTGCATTGCCCCTGCTGATCTTGGCCCGATGACGGACTGGCTCGCCGCGCGGCGGTTCCACCTTGATGACAGTGGCGCCGGCCTGGGCGAGTAGGAAGCCCGCATAGGGCCCCTGGTAAACCTGACCTAGGTCCAAAACGACGACGCCTTCCAGAGGCATATTCTTTGCGGTGGTCACTATGCCCTCGGTCAAATCAAAAGTTGTAAAGTCGCGTCGGATTATCGATGAGAATCTTCCGACGAGTCGCCTCATCCGGGACGCACTCGTGGAATAGCCGCAGCAAATCCTGGAGCCTTGGCATGCTTTCAGTCGTGTGGCCGACGTGTGGCCAATCGCTCCCCCAAACCACCTGGTCGGATGCGGCGGCAACGATCGCTTTCATGTATGGCGCGGTGTCGGCATATGGGCGGCCGGTGCGGGTATTGCGGTCGGCGCCTGAGATTTTCACCCAGTAGCGACCGGTCTTCAGGCGCTCGGTGAAGGCTACGAAGTCGGGATGCTCACGCCCCTTGTCGGCCATCGTCCTGGACATATGGTCGATGACATAGGTTAGCGGGAGCCTTTCCAGGTCGGCGGCTGCTGCTGCCAGGTCGGAGCTTTCGATCCAGAGCTGGGCATGCCAACCGCGCTCGGCAATCCTGGGCGCCAGCTTCAGCAGGTCGTCATAGCTGGTTCCCTTGGTTGAGACCGGTTTGCCGTCTTGTCGGATCATGGTGATGCGAACGGCCTTGAAACCGGCATCTGTCAGTTCATCCAGGCGCCGATCCGAGATATCGGGGCGCAGGATAGCCGTGGCGCGCAGCTTGTCCGGGAACCGCCGCAACGCGTCATAGGTCACCGCATTGTCGTCGCCCGATCCCACGGCGTGGACGATGACGCCACGCGACACACCGATCTGTTCCCAGATTTCAAACGCGTTCTCGATGGTGAATGGACGCGCCGGAGTGAAGCGCCCCTCGTCGTTGTAGGGAAAGCGGTCGAAGGGACCATAGATATGGAAGTGGCAGTCTACGCTTCCCTCGGGAAGCCGGTATTCGGTAGCCGCATCGGTCATTGAAGCACCCCTACAAGAACGAGACCTAAAATCCCAGATATGCGCGCTGGATATCCGGCGACTCCGCCAGCTCCTTGGCACTGCCCTCGGCAGTGATACGGCCCACGCGTAGCACATAACCGCGGTCGGCGATCCGGAGGGCCGCGCGCATATTCTGCTCGACCAGAAGTGCGGAAATCCCACGTTCTTTGAGACCGCCAATGACGGACAGGACCGCCTTGCTGAGCATCGGCGACAGGCCGAGCGACGGCTCATCGAACAACACCAGCTTCGGGCAGGCCATCAGACCTCGGCCGATGGCCAGCATCTGCTGCTCGCCACCAGACAGGCCGCCCGCGAGTTGATGGAAGCGCTCCTTCAACCGCGGGAAGAGCGTCAGGACATCGTCGACCGTGACTTTCGGGCCACCGCCGTTGACGTCGACAATCTTCAGATTGACTTCGACCGTCATACCCGGGAAGACTTCGCGGCCCTCAGGGACATGGCTCAGGCCGATACGGCTGGTATGCCAGGACTTCATGCCGGTAATCGGGCGACCCAAGTAACGCACCACTCCAGACTGGGTGGGTAGCACACCGGAAATAGCGTTCAGGAGCGTTGTCTTGCCAGCACCATTGGCACCCAGGATGGCGACAACCTCTCCTTGTCCGACACAAAGGGAGATATCGCGCAGGGCAACCACGCGGCCATAGCCGACAGTGAGCCCCTGAACATCGAGAAGCTTACCAGCGCTGGTCATCGTCAGCCCCCAGATAAGCGGTGATGACATCGGGATGTTTCAAGGCGCGGTCGGGCGTATCGGTCACGATTGCCCTTCCGTCGACCATCACCATGACATCGTCACACAGGGCGCCGATAGCGGCCATATCATGTTCCACGATAACGATGGTACGGCCACATCCGACTGTCCGCAGAAGCTGGATAAACTCGGCGGTTTCCGCCTCGTTCATGCCCGCTACCGGTTCGTCCAGGAACAGGATCTTCGGGTCGTTCATCAGCATGATGGCGACGGCCAGCCGCCGCTGGATGCCATAGGCGAGTGAAGACGCTTCGTTGTTGCGCAACTCGCTCAGACCGCAAACGGCAAGAACCTCATCGACCTTTTCCTCGAAAACGGCCATATCGTGCCGCCATACGGGAAGCCGAAAGATGCGATGAAGTACGCTGTGCTGCATCTTGCCGTAGCATGCATAGAGCAGGTTCTCTCGAACCGTCGATTCCTTGAACATGGCGGTACGCTGGAAGGTTCGACCCACGCCGCGTCGCGCCACCGCATATGCGGGCAGCTTGGTCACATCCATACCCAGAACGTTCACTGACCCCGTGGTCGGTTTGGTGATGCCACACAGGACGTCGAACATCGTAGACTTTCCGGCGCCGTTCGGGCCAATCAGGCCGTAAACGGAGCCTTCCGGAATGCGAATATCCACGCCCTTGAGGGCCGCAACGCCGCCGTAGCGCTTCTCCACGCCATCGGCCACCACTGCGAACTTTGTCATCGTCATCACGCCCGCTCTTTCTTGCCGTGGCGGTAGCGTGCGACCGCGGATTTATAGAGCTGATGCAAGCCGCCTGGTGCGACCATGATGATGAAGATGATGAGCAGCGAGAACACCAGAACTTTGACATTGGCATCGAAATGCATGAGCTGCGGGAGAATGGTGAAAATTACGGCACCGATGACCGGTCCAATCAGCAATGATGTCCCGCCAATGAGGGCCGCCAAGAGAGCGTCCACAGTTCGGATAACCGACATCACCTCGGGGGTAACAATCTGGGTGTACGGAATGCAAAGGCTCCCGGCCAGCGCGGCAATGGGCGCACTCAGAACGAGGGCCTTGAGGCGCTCACGGAAGACGTTGATGCCGAGCGATTGAGCCAGGTGGCTGCTCTGACGGGTACTTTCCAGCGCGTTACCGAAACGCGAACTGCGGACGTGTGCCAGGAACACCAAAACGACAAGCAGGATCACCGCAGACGCGATGAAGTAGACCTTCGGGCTGGAAAGGTCGAACGGGCCTATGGCCAACCGGGTAAAACCAAACAGGCCAAGCGGGCCGCCGGTTACTTCCAAGTTGAGCGCCGTCACCATGGCGACACCAGACAGCCCCCAGGAAACGATCGAGAAATAGGCGCCAGTCAGACGCAGTGTCAGCCAACCGATGAGGATTGCGAGGAAGGCGCTGACCGTCATGCCAATTAGGATGCCGACCTCAAAGGGATAGCCGCCTTGCTGCATAACGATGGCCGGAGCGTAGCTGCCGATACCAAAGAACACGCACTGGCCCAGCGGCACCTCTCCGATACCACCCAGCATAATATTGACGCTGAGGGCGAAAATGGCGAAGGCGCAGGTATAAGCCGCGAGCCCCAGCAGGAACGCGCTTTCGAAACCCAGGCCGATGCCCGCGATCAGCAGACCACCGAACGCGATTAGGCCAAGCTGCTTCAGTGGCAGGCCACTGCGGTTACCCAATGCTTTCATGGCAAGTGATTCCGAGTTCGTCATGACATCAGTGCCGGTTGAGCTGGGCTTTGCCCAACAGGCCCTGGGGCCAGAGGAGCAGAACTAGAATGACGAGAATCCAGCCGAGCGCCGGGGTCCAGGACACCGAGACATAGGTCTCGAAGAATGCGTTGCTCAGGCCGATGACGAGCGCACCAAGCAAAGCGCCTCCAATGCTCCCCAGGCCGCCCAGGATGACGACCGTGAAAGCAATGGTGACATTTGCATCGCCCATGGTCGGGAAAGCCGAAATCAACGGGGCAAGCAGGCTACCTGCCAATCCCGCAGCCGCTACGCCCAGAATGAAGGACAGGCTCCGAATGAGCGGTACGTTGATGCCGGAATAGAGTGCGCCCTTGGCATTCTGGGAGACGGCGAGAATTTGCTGGCCCTTGGTGGAGTTTCGGAGCCAGAGGCCAAAGCCAACAAGGACCACCAGTGCCGTGCCTGCAATAAAGAGACGCTGGGCAGAGATGAAGTAACTGAAAACGGACATCGCTGTCTGTCCAAACGGCGACTTGACCGGGATAGGGTCCGGACCAATCACCAGAATAATCGCAGATACAATTGCCTGAGAGATGGCAAAGGTGATGATAATCGAGCCGTGCTCACCCCGGTCGTATAACGCGCGCCGGACAATTGACAACTCAAGTGCATAACCAATTACCGCTACCACTATCGCAGCCAGAGGGATGGCCAGGAGGTAGGGCACACCAAAGTTTTGCAACGTCAGCACCGCATAGGCACCCAGGGCAAAGAATGCCCCGTGTGCGAAGTTCACGATGTGCAACGTCCCAAAGATAATGGTTAACCCTACCGCGACGAGTGCGTAGCCCGACCCCAGGATCAGACCGTTGATTACTGTTTGAACAAACAGGTCCATCCGTTTTCGGCCCTTGGAGTTACTTCACTTCAAAGGTTTCGCGCAGAGCGACGTTATTGCCCTTAACGACGTGGATGTAGAAGTACGGCGACTTCGACCGGCCAATTTCGCTGAAGGTTAGATTTCCGCGCGGTGAAGGCCAAGCGTTGCCACGAATGGTCTTGGCCAGCAGGTCGTAGTTGTTGTCCGTCTTGGCTTTGTCCATAGCAGCAGCCACAACCTTGATTGCTTCGTAGGACACAAGGCTCACCTTGTTCGGCTCAACCTTGTGCTTGGCTTCAAAGGCCTTGATGAAGTTGGCCATAGCCCCAGTAGCACCTTCAGCGATAAAGATATCGCCCGTGATGACGCCTTCCATGGCGCCCTCAGCCGGGATGATGGCCGAAGTTTGGACGGTACCGGTCGCGTGGGCTTCCTTGGGGAAACCGCCCTGCTGCCGGATCTGCTTCCATATCTGGGCCGTACGAGCCGGGTAGGCGTCGACGACGTAGATCATTTCCGGGTTCGCCGCCTTCAGACGAGTAATGATGGAGGTGAAGTCCGTCGTGGTGCCGTCGTAGTTGGCGATTTCCACGAGCTTGGTGCCACTGCCTTCCAGGATTTTCTGCAGGTTCTGGAGCACGGCCTTGTTGAACTCGGTGTTTTCGCCCATGTATGCGATGGTCTTGGGCTTAATCGAGTTGACCAGGTAGTTGTGGAAGATTGTCGAGTTGGTCGTGGAGTTGTTGTTGATCTGGAACAGCCACTGCGAGCCTTGCTCGGTGATAGCGTCGGCCTGGGCGCCCGGAACGATGTGAAGAATCTTGTTCTTCGTGATGGCGGCCTGAGCCAGCGTGATGGAGCTGTTCATGCCCGCGACAATGGCCTTCACCTTGCCCTGGGTCATCAGCTTCTGAACAGCGGCGACGCCCTCCTGCGGGGTGCCCTTTTCGTCGTCGAAAACCAGTTCAATCTGACGGCCGCCAAGGATGCCTCCAGCCTTATTGATCTCTTCGACGGCGAGCTCTGCACCCATCTTGCCGTCCTTGCCATAGCCAGCCGTCGGGCCGGTCAGTGGCAGGACCATACCAATCCTGACGGGGTCGGCCGCAAAAGCGCTGGCGCTCATCGTCAGTGCCGACGCCAGGATCGTGGCGGTAGTTTTTGTCCAAAAGCGCATGTTTCCTCCGCGTTTGTCGTTTTCGGGCGAAAGCCCCTTGTTTTGGCAACAACCACTCGTTCTCCCCGGGGTCACCGGGAAGCTCAGTCAATCTCATCAGTGAAAAATCCGGCCCCCGCATTCATGCTTTAGGGCGGACGATCCTCCGATTTGAAGCGCTCGTGTGTTTGGCGCTTCTACTGAAACCGTATGCTGCGACGAGGGGTGCCGTCCAGACTATTTCCTATATCTGATGTTATTTCTATGTATATGGAATTAGGCCAGATCAGCAAAGCGCGGTGCGCGCTTCTCAACCAGCGCCGCCATACCCTCTCTAACTTCTTCTGAGCCAATGCAAAGTGCGGTTTCCTGATTGGAAATTGTCGTGGCCTGGGCCAGCGTTTGCGACCATGTCTCCCGTAACTGCTTTTTGATCATCATCATCGAACGCGGCGAGCAATTCTGCGCAATGTCTCGCGCATAAGATTGTACCACCGTCAGAAAGCTTTCGGCGGGCAAGCTGCGCGCAAGGCCTAGCGATTCGGCTTCAGTAGCTGACACCACTCTGCCAGATAGCAATAAGTCGGCGGCATTCATCGGTCCAATGAGGCGCGGCAACATCCAAGCACTGCCATGCTCGGCGATTAGGCCGCGACGAGAGAAGGCCATGGTAGTCTTAGCTGTTTCCGCAATGAATCGGAGGTCACAGTACAGAGTAATGCAAAGACCGACACCAGCAGCCGCACCGTTGATTGCGGCAATAATCGGCTTGCGAAGGCCCAGCATGTAGCTATAGCGTTGACCGAAGTCGTCGTCCGATTGCTCAACTTGGCGATGGCTCTTACCGGAGGAAATTGCTTTCGGATCTGGTCCTGGGCAGAAGGTCCTACCGGCGCCAGTAATTACGATGACCTTTACGCGCGGGTCGTCATCAGCCTTGGTCAAGGCAGCGCGCAGTCCGTCTTCGAGTTCGTGATTCCAGGCATTGCGGGCGTCAGGGCGATTGAAGCTAATCGTCAACACACCGCTCTCCAGTTCTTGAAGTAGCACATCTTCCATGGTGACTCCGTTTCCTCCGAAAGAAGTTGACGCTGCCACACGGAAGCTTGTACTTCTATGGGAAAATTATTCCATATATATGGAAAAGTAGTGGAAAACAGCAACAGCACGATCAAGACGGCGCGCCGGATATTCGAGGTTCTCGAATACTTCGAGCAGGTTAAGCGGCCAATTTCTTTGAAAGAGATCTCGCACACCTTCGGGTATCCCACGTCGAGCGGTTCGGTGCTGCTGAAGAGCATGGTCACCCTCGGGTACTTGTTTTACGACGGCTACAACCGCACCTATATGCCGACCATGCGCATCGCGCAGATGGGTAATTGGTTGAAGACTGAGCTATTCGGGGAATCAGAGATCCTAGCGCTGGTCGACTTCATCTGGCAGGAGGTCGACGAGCTGGTCAGCATCAGCACCCAGTCCGACCTGCATGCCCAGTACATCCACCTGATTCCGTCAACCAAAAGCCTGCGCTTCGATGTGAAACCAGGCGACATCCGCCCGCTGGCGATCGCTGGGGTTGGCCGCGCCATGCTCAGCGCTCATACAGATGCCGAGATTGAGCGGCTGGTCCGACGTATCAACGCCACCTGCCCAGTGGAAGAGCGCATTGACCTGTCAGAGCTTATGACCATCATCACCGACATACGGCGTAATGGTTATATGTTCTCAAAGGACATCATCACCCGCGGCGCTGGCGTTATCGCCATGCCATTGCCGAAACGGAGCTTCGGCCGCATTCTTGTGCTGGGCGTTGGTGGGCCAAATTCCCGTCTTGAAGAGAATGAGGACCATATCCTCAACACGATGCGAGAGGGCATAGCTCGCTATCTGGGTGCCGATACTGGAGCATAAGGAACTTAGCCGGGAGCTGTATCAATAGCGCGCTACTACAGTCCAATGAGCCATATCTCATGGCCACGATCAATTTGGCCTTTTCTACTTAGTATCTTTCTACTGAGTAAAATACTTAGGAGTCGGTTCAAACCTACATGTAGGCTGCCCCTTACTGGAATCTAACTCGGATATCTGCTGTCATGGCCAGCCTGTCTATTCTTGCGTCGCCATCAGATAGCGGCGGGTAATTTCAGGGTCAGAATCAAACTGATCCGGCGTGCCTGAGAAAACTGTCATACCTCGGTCAATCACGTAAACACGATCTGCGCAGCCTCGGATTGTGCGCAAAGACTGTTCCGAGATCAGCATGGAAATGCCTTCCCGCTTCAGCACAAGGAGCGCGGCGATTACCTCCTCCGCCACCTTCGGCGCCAGCCCTTCATGCGGTTCGTCAAGCAGAAGGAGCTGCGGATTGACTAGAAGCGAACGAGCAATGGAGAGCATCTGCTGTTCGCCGCCGCTCATCACGCCGGCCTGGCGATGTCGGTATTCCTTTAATTGTGGAAACAGCTGGTAGATCGCATCTATATCCCATCGGACACCGACGTGGCCGGCCGGCGGCACACGCAGATTTTCAGCAACGGTCAGGCTGGCAAAGACTCGCCGATCTTCCGGGACATATCCGACGCCTCGGCGAATAACCTGATGTGGCAGCAGGCCAAGCAGGCTCTGCCCATCAAAGGTGACATCGCCTTCCGTCACGCGGATCGTTTCCTGAACGATGGAGCGCATCGTCGAGGTCTTGCCGACACCGTTGCGACCGATCAGACAAACCACCTCGCCCCGACCGACCGACAGCGTAATGCCGTGCAGTGCCATTCCCCGTCCATAGGCCGCACTCACATTGCTCAACTCAAGCATCGCCACGCCGGAATTCATCCTGTGTATCCGTCCTCAATGGCCACTGCCCAGATAGATGTCTTGGACATCCTTGTTTGACGCAATTTCCTGAGGGTTGCCCTCTGCAAAAACCCGCCCCCGCGCCATCACGGTAATCACGTCAGCGATGCGAAATACGATGTCGATATCATGTTCGACGAAGATCAGGGTAATACCGTTACGCGTCACCTGGTCCAGCATCATGGCCATCAGCTCTTGGCGCTCCTGCAGGCCCATGCCGGCCGCCGGCTCGTCCAATAGCAATAGGCGTGGCCTAGTCGCCAGCACCATACCGAATTCAAGCCGCTTGCGGTCGCCATGGCTGATCTCGTCGACGATTG
The DNA here is from genome assembly GCF_025869515.1 of Ferrovibrio sp. Lineage (GTDB taxonomy): Bacteria > Pseudomonadota > Alphaproteobacteria > Ferrovibrionales > Ferrovibrionaceae > Ferrovibrio. The sequence continues at coordinate 25,432 of NZ_JAOZVR010000093.1, read as the reverse complement.
TGCCGCTGCGCCGCGCCAGCCCCACCTCGGTCAAAATCGCGTCGGCCTGCTCGCGCAGGATATTGAGACGTTGAGTCGACAGGCTGTAGATCAGGCCAGCCCGCGGCAGCAGGCTCGCCAGCATATTCTCGGCGACGGTCATCTTGCGAAACGTACGACTGATCTGGAAAGTGCGGCCCACTCCACGCCGTGCTAGGTCCTCCGGCTGCAGCCCGGAGACATCATCGCCATCGAATCGCACCTGGCCACCAGCCCCACCGGCCTGTTGTCCGCCCAGGATACTGAGCAAGGTCGATTTGCCGGCGCCGTTTGGCCCAATCAATGCCCTGCGCTCGCCCTTACGTATGACCAGATCGACACCGGCGACGGCAACAAAACGCCCGAAGGCCTTGCTGATGTTGCGCGCCTCCAGCAATGGCGGCATGGCGTTGCTCACGACTTGCGCCCCCCGGAAGGAATACCCAGCCGCGCGGCCAAGCCTGCCAGGCCTCTGGGAGCCCCAAGCACCACAGCCATCAGAACAATGCCAACGACGAGTTCCCATTCGCCGACATAACGGGAGATGAATGTCTTCATCAGCAGGTAAATGATGGCCCCATAGATCGGCCCAACGAAACTATGCAGGCCGCCGATCACCACCATCACGAGAGCATCCAACGTGAACGCCAAACCCGCATAGTCAGGGAAGGCGTTACCATGAAAAACGGAGAACAACATGCCCGCCAATCCCGCGAACCCGCCGGCAACGACGAAAGCGGCCAGCTGAACCCGTCGTGGATTATAACCAAGCGCGGCGGTCCGATAAGGGTCCTCGCCAACCGAGCGGATCGCCAGCCCAAGCGGCGATGCGACCAGACGACGCAGAATCAGCAGAGACAGCAGAAGCACCACTAGGACAACCAGGCCATAAAGCTGCGGTGTCAGGCCAAAACGCGGCGCCACGAAACGGGTCAGACCGGTGTCGCCACCGGTGAAGTCATAGGCCTGGAACAGGATGGCGTAGGTGATCTCAGCACAAGCCAGGGTCAACATGGCGAAATAGATATGCGATAGGCGCACGCAGAGGCTGCCGAACAAAAGCGCCGCCAACAGCGCCAGAATAGGGCCGCAGGCAAGTGCCAGAGCCGGCGGCACGTCGAATCGAACGATGGCGAGAGCGAAACCATAAGCTCCGAGTCCGAAATACGCCGCATGTCCGAACGATACCATGCCCCCATAGCTCATGATGAGATTCAGGCTGCAGGCGAATAGGGCCATAATCATGATTTCGGTGCCCAGCAATGCGATGCCGGGCCCAAAGGCAAACAACACCACCGCGGCCGCCACGGCAGCGCCCAGCCAGATGATCGATTCATGGCGGTGATGGGCCGTCATCGCGTCACCCCTGCCCGGCCAAGCGAACGCGCCACCAGCACTGCAGCCATGATCAGGAAGATCAGCACCATGGAAAGGCGCGGATAATAGAGAACCCCCATCGATTTCAGCACACCGACGGCAAGCGCGCCGGCCAGCGCGCCATAAAGGTTGCCAAGCCCGCCGATCACCACGACGATGAAGGCGCCGACAATGATCGTGGTGTCGAGCATGTAGTTTATGTTGCCGAACGGGGCCGCCAGACCACCGGCCAGGCCGGCCAGGAAGGAGCCCGCGACGAAAACCGACGTGAATATCGTCTGCTGGTTGATACCCAGCAGGGCAACCATGCCGCGATCATCGGTTGCGGCTCGCAGCAGGATGCCGGCTCGGGTGAATTTGATTACCAGGATCATGACGGCAATGACCATCAGGCCTGCACCGAAGATCGCCAGCTGGAAGATCGGGAAATAGGCGTCCGCCACCTTGAGCGCGCCCGACAGCTCGGCCGGCATGCTGACGAGAACGTCATTGCGACCCCAGATCAGCTTGACGATATCGCGGATGATCAGCACGAGCGCAACGGTGATGATCAACTGCATCAGCTCTTCCGAGCCGTAAATCCGTCGAAGAACAAGTATTTCGAATATGCCGCCCAGCGCGGCGACCGCGATGGCGGACAGCAGAACCGCGCCAATGAACCCCACGAGCGTGCCGTCCGACAGCATCGGCACCAGCTGATAGGTCAGGAAAGCGCCTATCATATACAGAGAGCCATGCGCGAAATTGATGATACGCGACACGCCGAATATCAGGGTAAGCCCGGATGCTATCAGGAAGAGCATCATGCCTTCCATCAGCCCATTCACCACCTGCACTGCCAGCATTTCCGCTCTCCGGAAGCAATGTGATTGGGGCGGCGAACGGCGCCGCCCCAATCGACGTGCCGATTACTTGGCAGCCGCGCGCAACGCCTTGACCTGCTCTTCCGAAGGCATGGTCTTACTCGCCTCGATCCGCGTCACATCCTTCAGGATGGAATACGGATAGGCCGGATCCGGCGCGACGGCACCAACCCAGATCGGCGCATTCATCTGGCCGTCGAAGGCCCGGACCGACATATCGCTGCCGCGCAGGCCGCTGTACTTGATGCTGGTGACGGCCTTGATCACATCATCAGCTTTCACGCTGCCGGCCTTCTTGACAGCTTCGGCATAAAACATCAGGCCGTCATAGGTCAGTACCGCCCAATCGCTAGGCTCGATATTGTATTTCGTCTTGTAGGCGTCGACGAAGGTTTTTGCCTTGGGGTTATTCAGCAGCGCGGTGAACGGCGCGCGGGCAAAGCCAACCACGCCCTTGGGCGGCATTTCCTTACCCATGCTTTGCAGAAAATCCACCGTGGTCAGGGTGATCAGGTTGGTCTGGTCAAAGAACCCAAAGCTCCGCCCCTGCTTGACGAAATTCACCAGGCCGGACCCGAACAGGGGCCCATAAACCGCGTCGGGTTTCTGTGCCAGAACCGCCGTGATATACGAGGTCATATTGCTCTCGCCGAGCTTGACGTAAATCGGCGCCGCAATTTCAATATCGGGGCGGATCTTCTTTAGATGCTCGGAGAAGGTCTTCACCGAGGTATGGCCGAACTCGTAGTCGAAGGCCAGCGGAACGATTTTCTTCCAGGCCTTGTTCTGAGCCACATACTCGGCCGCGCCGGAGGCTTCCATCAGAACGTTGGCCTGCGTCTGCCAGAAATACGGCTGGAACTTGTCGACATTGACCGCCTGGGTGTTGCCGATGGCGGAGTAGAACGGAACCTTCAGTTCCGCCGAGACGGCGGTTTCCGCCAGCATCACAGCAGATGAACAAACTCCGGTCAGAAGATCGATCTTGTGATTGACGATCAGGTCTCGTGCCTCTTTGGCCCCTTCGTCCGGACGGGTCTTGGTGTCGCGCTCGATCACTTCGATCTTGCGCCCGAGCAAACCGCCCGCCTTGTTCAGTTCTTCAACGCCTAGGCGGAAGGCCTTGGTGGCACCGTCGACCAGCGGACCGCAGGCACCCGACATGTCTGCCGCATAGCCAATGCGGATCGGTTCCTGTGCAGATGCCGGACCTGCCAGGCCGATGACCGTGGCAGCCAGTAACGCGAAAGCAGATACGCCTCTCTTTGCAAAACGATCCATGACGCTTCCTCCTCGGTTGTTTTTGTAGTTTGTCGTCATCGTGTGCACGCGGCCTGCCGCGGCGGTTATTTTGCGTATTTCCGGAAATCCGGTTTGCGCTTCTCATTGAAGGCGCGCACGCCCTCCTGCGATTCCTCGGTGTCGTAATACAGCTTCAGCGCCTGCATCCCCATCGCGGCGATGCCGTTGATGTTGTCGGAATCCGCGTTGAACGAGCGCTTGGCTATTGCCAGAGCTGTCGGGCTTTTTTCCATCAGCTCGGCGCACCAGGCCGCCACCTCGGCATCCAGCTGATCGTCCGGCACCACCTTGTTGACTAACCCCATGGCCATGGCTTCGACGGCCGTGTAGCGACGGCACAGATACCAGATTTCCCGCGCCTTCTTCTCGCCGACGATCCGGGCCAGATAGGCAGTGCCGAAGCCAGGGTCGACCGACCCGACTTTCGGGCCGACCTGACCGAACTGCGCCGATTCACCGGCGATAGTCAGGTCGCACAGGGTTGCCAGCACATTGCCGCCACCGACGGCAAAGCCACGCACCTTCGCAATTACCGGTTTCGGCACGACGCGAATAATGGCATGCAGGGCCTCGATCGGCAGGCCGATGGTGCCACGCCCGTCATAAGCACCGTCATGCGCCGACTGGTCGCCGCCCGTACAGAAGGCCTTGGTGCCGGCGCCAGTTAGCACGATGACGCCGATATCCTTGTTCCAGCCTGCCCGATTGAACGCGTCAATCAGTTCGTCGCAGGTCTTGCCGCGGAAGGCATTGTACTTCTCAGGCCGGTTCAGCGTGATTGTAGCGACACCGTTCTTCTCGTCGTACAGGATGTCTTCGTAATTCACTGCGCTACTCATGGACTTGGTCCTTGTCATTATGCGGCTGTGGTTCAACCATTCATGGTCAGGCCACCGGACACGCTGAGTACCTGTCCGGTTATGAAATTGGCGTCGTCGCTGGCGAAGAAGGCGATGGCACCGGGCAGATCGTCAGGCTGCCCCAGGCGTCCCAATGGCACGGAGCGCTTGAAGGCCTCGACCAGCTTTTCCGGGTTGCCTGCGCCCTGGAGGTAATCCTTGAACAGGTTGGTATCGGTCGGCCCAGGACAGACGACATTCACATTCACGCCCTTGGCGGCGAGCTCGCGTGCGACAGTTTTCGAGAAAGCGACCAGCCCGCCCTTGCATGCGGCATAAACCGCCTCACCGCTGGAGCCGACGCGGGCCGCATCAGAAGCGATGTTGACCACCTTGCCGGCCCGCCGTTCCGCCATCAGCGGCAATACGGCGTGATGCAGGTTCAGCGCCCCGACCAGGTTAATGGCGATGAGCTTCTGCCAGAGTTCCGGGTCGGTCTTGATGAAGGGGCGAAACACATCCCAGCCGGCGTTGTTCACCAGGATGCGGATCGGACCCTGCTCGGCTTCCACGGTCCGCACGGCAGACAGAACGGTGCCATGGTCGGTAATATCAACGGCGTAAGCGGCCGCCGAACCTCCGGCAGCGGCGATCTCGGCCCGGACCGCTTCAGCTCCCGCCGCATCGCGGTCGAAAATGGCCACTTTCGCCCCCTCCTCAGCAAAACGATGGCAGGTTGCCCGTCCGATTCCCCCTGCACCGCCTGTAATGATCGCCACGCTGTCGCGCAAACCGCGCATGCTGCCTCCCGAGCTTGAAACGCTGATCCTGAACTTCCCGGCCGTTGCGGAATGCCACGGCTTTCCGCCGACCGATTTCTGCGTCATCATAGAAATAGATGACTTTATGTCAATGTATTGTTATTTTTCTGCGAAAGGCAATGTTATGAAAGACCTCAGTGGCAGCAAGGCTTCGGCATCGTCGGAACTGGCAAACCGGATTTTCTTCCGGCTCTACCAGGCCGCGAACACCATGCATAAGACCGGCACGAAGGCGCTGGAAAAATACGGCGTCACCACACAGCAATGGTCGGTTCTCGGCGCCCTCTCTCGCCCTCAAGCCGCGAATGGCATGGCGATTGGTGATCTCTGCCGCTTCCTGATGGTGAGCCGGCAGAACCTCAACGGTGTACTCGACCGGCTTGGCCGGCAGGGCTACACCACGGCCGTGACCGATGCCGCCGACCGCCGCTCCAAACGCATCAAACTGACCCCCAAGGGGGAGAAAGTCTGGGATGCGATCACTCCGCTGATCTACAGCTATTATGACAATACATTGCAAGGCTTCTCATTTGACGACCGAGTCGACTTCCTGCACCACCTCAACCATCTGCTAAACAACATGGTGAAACTGGAGGATTAGGTGGCGGCCGAACCGCCGCCTGACCCTCAGGCGGCAAATGTCTTGGCCACTTCGCGCAGCTTGAATTTCTGGATCTTGCCGCTCGGCGTACGCGGCAGTTCCTCCACCACCTCCAGCCGCTCGGGCAGATACTGCTTGGCGACCTTCTGCTCTTCCAGAAAAGCCACGATATCCTGCAGCGTCAGACTCTGGCCCGGTTTCGGGACCACGAAGGCGCAGGCCCGTTCACCGAGCCGGCGATCCGGGACGCCCACAATCGCCACGGCCTGGATCGCCGGATGGCGGAACAGCAGTCCTTCGATTTCGACGACCGGCACATTCTCGCCGCCCCGGATGATGATGTCCTTGGAGCGGCCGGTGATGCGGACATAACCTTCCGCATCGATACGCGCCAGATCACCGGTATCGAACCAGCCTTCGGCGTCGTGATTGAACCATTCCGGCCGCTTCAGATACCCGACAAAGTTCGAACAGCAGCGCACCTTCAGCATGCCCTCTTCACCGGCCGGCAACGGTTTATTGGCAGCATCAACAACACGGATTTCGACGCCTTCAAGTGGACAACCATCCGTGCCGATCGTCTTGACCTCGGGATCATCCATGCGCGTCATGGTGACAGCGCCGTTCTCGGTCATGCCCCAGGCCGAGATGATATTTGCGCCCAGCGTCTTGCCGGCCCGTTCGACCAGGGCGCGCGGAATCGGCGCGCCGGCGGCTAGGAATATCCGCAGGCTGGCAACATTTCCGGCGCCGGAGGCCACGGTGTCGGTAAGGTCCGACAGGAAAGGAGTCGACGCCATGGTGAAGGTGACCCCCTCATCGGCGATTCCCTGCACGGCCCGCTTTGGCTCCCAGATATCCTGGAGCACGGCGGTGGTTTGCAGCATGATGGGCATCATCAGGCCGTACATGAAGCCGGTCTGGTGCGCCATCGGCGAGGCCATCAGCACAACATCGCTGCGATTCAGGCCCAGTCGCCGCGCATAGGGCAGAATATTCGACATCATGGTGTTGGCCGTGTGCATCACGCCTTTCGGCTCGCCAGTGGTGCCTGAGGTATAGAGCAGCTGGGTGACGTCATTCGGAGTTGGCCGGCGGGCGGCGAACAGTTTCGCCTTCTCGCCGCTGTCCTCCCGCGCGGTGCCCAGCAGGGCATCCTCGAAGCTGTTGGCACCGCCGCCACCGATGACCAGGACATACTTCAGATTGGGCAGCTTTTCGCGTATGCCGGCCAGCATGGCCGGATAGTCAAAGCCACGGAATTCACGCGGCACGACCATCACCTTGCTTTCAGCCAGGCCGAGCATGAAGGTCAGTTCGCGTTCGCGGAAGATCGGCATCATCGGATTGGTGACCGCCCCGATACGCACGCAGGCCAGGTGTAGCGCGGTGAATTGCCACCAGTTGGGCAACTGGTAAGACACGACATCGTTCTTGCCAACGCCGAGCTCTACCAGACCGAGCGCAATGCGATCGACCAGTCGGCCCAGTTCGCGGTACGTCAGCCGCGTCGATTGGCCGGCCATTGAGTTGGAATCGACGATGGCCGTCCTGTCGGGATCTTCAGCGATGCATCGATCGAGGTAATCGGTGATGATCCGGCCCGGCCAGTGCCCGGCTTCGGTCATCGCCCTGACCCGGTCTGCCGGCAAAATTGGATCGAACTGCATGTTTCCTCTCCTCACTTTTTCCTGGCGGCTGCTTTCAGTGCGCCAATGGAATATCGATAACGATCTTGCCGAATTGTTCCCCGCTCTCCAGATAGTCGAGGGCGGCGACTGCCTCCGATAACGGATAGACGCGATCGATCACCGGCCGTAATCCGCCCTGAGCGACCGCATTGAGCAGCTGTCGGAATTCTTCCTGGCTGCCAAGTGTTGAGCCGAATATCTGCAATTGACGGATGAAGACGCGCTGAAGGTCGGCGCCAGGCTGACTGCCGGCCGTGGCACCGCATGTGACGATCCGGCCCCCGCGCGCGGCCATCTTCAGGCTGGCGCCCCAGCCCGGCCCGCCGACACTGTCGATCACAACCTCGGCGCCATGGCCAAAGGTCAGATCAAGTACCCGGCGCGGAGCATCTTCGGTCAGGCTCTTGATGACGGCTGTCGCGCCCATCGCCCCCGCATGCTGTAGTTTGGTGCCGTGCCTGGAGGTGACGATGGCGCGAGCACCAGCCAGCCTGGCCAGTTGGAGCGCGGCGATTGCCACTCCGCCGCCAACGCCAATGATGACGACCGTTTCGCCGGGCTGCAGCTGCGCCTTACAGAACAGCATCCGCCAGGCAGTGAGATAGGCCACCGGCAGACAGGCCGCTGTGTGGAAGTCCATGCCCTCCGGAATGGGCAGAACGCTTACGGCCGGAACCGAGACATATTCGGCCATGGTGCCGTGGCGATGTTCGCCGGTATAACGCACATACAGGCAAAGGAGCTGATCACCAGCCAAGCAATAGCGGCAACGACCGCATGCCAGGGCTGGATAGATCACGACCCGCTGTCCGGGCCGCAACGGCGATTGCGGATCATGGACCTCAGCCACCTCGCCGGCCCCGTCCACTCCCATGATCTGGGGCAGCGCATGGGTAATGCCGGCGCCAGACCGGCGCATGTAGACATCAACCCGGTTGACTGACGCCGCCCGCAGCCGCACCAGAACGTCTCCCGGCTGCGGCTGCGGCCGTTCGAACGAGCCGTAGACGGCACCGCTGCCCCCCTTGCGATCACGCAGTACAATGGCCTGCATCATCGACAGCCCTCTGCTGCCTGGAATTCGTCTGCCGACTGATACTGGCGGTCAGTAGGGAACATTCTTCCGCCCCGCCCTGATACGAGCCACGATGGTCTTCATCACCTGCGCCGTCCCGTCGCCGATCTGCAGGCCGAGAACATCGCGCATTCGCTGCTCGAATGGCAGATCGACCGAATACCCTGCGTGGCCATGTACCAGCAGGCATTGATGGATGGTTTCATAGGCGAGTTTCGGCCCCCACCATTTCACCATCGCCGCCTCAGCGCTGTGCGGCAGGCCAGCGTCCTTGAGCCATAAGGTTTTCTGACAGAGCAGCCTGGCGGCCGTCACATAGGTATCGAATTCCGCCAGCATGTGAGATACGCCCTGAAAAGCGGATAATGGTTGTCCGAAGGCGTGGCGCTCCTGGGCGTATTGCCAGGTTTCGCGCAATGAGGTTTCGGCGACCGCAAGGCATTGCAGGCCGATCAGCGCACGGCTGAAGTCGAATCCCTGCATGACCTGCTTGAATCCAGCACCTTCGTCTCCAAGTCGGTTTGCCGCGGACACCCGTACATTGTCGAAGATCAGGCTGCCGCGGCCGATGGCGCGCTGGCCATGATCGGAAAAGCGCCCGCGGTGGATGCCGGATGACGTCATATCGACCAACAACGCCGTTATGCCCGAGGCGCCATCTTCCGGCCGGCCGGTCCGGCCAAAAACGATGGCCGCATCGGCTTGGTCGGCCATCGAAATCGAGGTTTTCTCGCCGTTCAGGACGTAGCTGTCGCCCTCACGCGTCATCTTGAGCTGCAGGCGGGCCACATCCGATCCGCCCTGTGGTTCGGTCAGAGCCAGGGCTATAATGATCTCGCCGCGCATCAGACGCGGAAGCCACTGCCCGGCCAGCTCAGGGGGGGCATGATCGGCCAAGATATGACCGTTCAGTGACGCCAAAAGCTGGATATAGGCGATATTGAAATCAGCCGCCGCAATGCTTTCGATGATGACGCCGGCCGCAACATAACCGAGGCCGAGACCGCCGTAACTTTCCGGCAGTTCCGGCGCGATCAGTCCCAACGCTCCCATTTCCGCGATCAGGCTGCGGTCGAACTGACCGGTGAGGTCATGTTTGCGATAGAGCGGCGCCAATCGATCCTGCGCGAAGCGACGCGCAGTCTCGCCGATCGCTTCCTGTTCGGGCGACAAAGCGAAATCCATATTTTCCTCCCTGCCCGAGTCTTAGAAGCAAACTGAATACTATGTCAATATATTGCTATATTGTCGGCACGCAGATAATTGCCGGCACAAAGATATTAGATGCGTTTCCTGGTGTTTTGCGGTTTTTACACGAATTTCCGCTTGTCGCAGTCAATGTTTTATACCAATAGATTGCAATGTAATGCCGCAACGCACAATCAGGGCGGCATAAAAAATCAAGGGAGAGAGAGGCATGCGCCTGCAGAATCGTACCGCCCTGATCAGCGCGGCAGCCGGCCCCATGGGAGCAGCAATCGCGAGCCGGTTTCTCGATGAGGGCGCCAACGTCGTTTTGACAGATATATCAGAACGGCGGTTGGCAGCGGCCGCAGCCGATCTGTCCGATAGCGCCAGCCGTGAAAGAATCGTCACTGTCCGCGCCGACGCCCAGAACAGATCCGAGAGCGAAGCCGTCGTCGCAGCCGGCCAGCGCCAATTCGGGCGGATCGATATTTTGATCAATGTCGTTGGCGGTATTCGCGACACGATACTGAACCGCCCCTTTCTGGAGCTTAGCGAGGAGCGCTTTATTCAAACTCTGTCGCTCAATCTGCTCGGGACGCGCAATTTCGTGCAACTGCTCGTGCCCGGCATGCAGAAAGCTGGCTGGGGCAAAATCGTCAATATCGCCAGCATCAGCATGGCTGGGGAAGCTGGCCAGGCCGACTATGCCGCCGCCAAGGCCGGTGTCGCCGCGCTGACCCGCAGCCTTGCAGCGGAATTCGCGCCTGCGATCAATGTCAACTGCATCTCGCCTGCCCTGATTCAAACCTCGGCCGTCGAACGCATGCCGGCCGAACAGATCCGCAGCTATGTCGAGCGAACCCTGCTGAAACGCTTAGGGCGGGCGGAGGACATCGCGAATGCCGCAGCCTTTCTGGCCAGCGATGAAGCAGCATATATCACCGGCGAGAATCTATGTGTCAGCGGTGGCATAGCCCCTGCCCTCTGACTTGCTATCTCAAGATACTCTTTGCCTCAGCTGACAGACGGTTCACTTTTAGGCGTCATAGGCCGGCAATACATCATCGCTGGGATCAAAGTGGCAAAATCTACCAGCCGGGTTTTCCCTCTCGCCAGGGTCCCAGAATGCTTACCTATTAGCTGATTCCAATACCCAGTCCCGAAACATTATCAATGCGGGATAGCGTGCTTTTTGAGCAGGAAAGACCAGATGATAAGCACGCGGTCGCCAGAGCGGCATTTGGAACAGCGAAACCAAACGACCGTCAGCCAGGATGGACTGCACAAGGCATAGCTGGGCAATCGCAATACCCAACCCCTCAATAGCGGCCTGATAGGCCATGCTCGAGCTTTCAAAAGTCAGGCGTTTGCCTATCGCCACGCCAGGAAGCCCTGCGTGACGCAGCCAGGCCTGCCAGTCGTTGGCGCGATGCTGCGCGTAGAGCAGCGTATGCTGCCCAATATCCTGTGGCTGCCGCAACGGCGGCGCGCCCTTCAGCAGGCGCGGATTGCAGACCGGCAGAATCACGTCATAGAGGAACGGCACGATTTCAACACCACGCTGTTCCACACGACCGAACTGTATGGCGATATCAACCTCTTCACGGTCGAAGCGCACCGGTTCGGTGGAGGTCGAGATATTGAGGTCGATTTGCGGATGCCGGGCCCGGAAGTCGGAAAGCCGCGGAATCAGCCAACCTTGGGCGAAACTGGCGTAAACACGCAGATTGAGACGCCGGCGACCGCGGCGCACCGGCAGTTCCTCGGTGGCGGCGCTGATTTGATCGAATACCTCGCGCAGGCGCCGCTCGTACCGCGCTCCCGCCGGGGTCAGCACGACTTGGCGCTGCTTGCGGGTAAACAGCTTCAGACCGAGATAGCCCTCCAGCACGCCAATCTGGCGGCTGACCGCGGCCTGGGTCACCCCCAGTTCCTCAGCCGCCCGGGTGAAATTCTCGAAGCGTGCAGCGACCACGAAGACATATAGCGGGTTGAGGGGGGGGAGCGGGTTTTTCATAACTTTTTGTAGGCCTAGTATTACTATTCCTATGTTGTTTATGCCTCATCCAGGGCCGATCCTCAAGCAAACCGGCGACAGGCCGGCAGCCAGCCTGTGGAGCAAACGTGGATTTCAATCTTTCCCTAGAACAACGCCAATTTCAGGACTCGGTGCGGCGTTTTGCCGAAGCCCATTTGCGGCCAAAGGCCCGCGAGCGAGCCCGTGAGGCGCGGTTTCCATGGGATGTCGCCCGCCTGATGGCCAAACAAGGACTGCTCGGCATTACCGTGCCGGAAAGTCATGGCGGCCAGGGCGGCACGCTGTTCGATGCGGTACTGGCGATCGAGGCCGTGGCCGCCGTTTGCCCGCGCAGCGCCGATGTGGTGCAGGCCGGCAATTTCGGTCCGCTGCGGACCTTCGCGGAATATGCGCCGCCGCAACTGCGCGAATGCTATCTGCCTAACCTGCTGGCCGGAGAAACCCTGATAGGGCTGGGCATGTCGGAACCGGAAGCCGGCTCGGCAGTCACCGAACTCCGTACGACGGCCACGCCCGACGACGACGGCTATCTGGTGAACGGCAGCAAGGTGTTCATGACCCACAGTACCGACGCCACCTGCTTCCTGATCTATCTGCGTTTCGGCCCGGGCGTCGACAATATCGGTTCGGTGCTGATCCCACGCGATACCAGCGGTGTGCGTATCGGCAAGCCAGTACGCTATCTAAGCGGCGAGGAATGGTGCCAGATCTATTTCGAGGACTGTCATGTCCCCGCATCGCATGTCGTACTCGGGCCTGGCGGCTTTAAAAAGCAGATAGCCGGCTTCAACGCCGAGCGGCTGGGCAACGCCTCGCGTGCACTGGCACTGGGCCGTTATGCCTTCGATGTCGCCCGCGAGCATGCCATGACGCGCCGGCAATTCGGCAGATACCTGGCCGAATTCCAGGGCCTGCAATGGAAATTCGCCGAAATGGAAGCCGATCTCGTGGCGGCCCGTCTCGCCCTGTATCAGGCTGCGGCTGGGGCCGATACCGGCCTGCCCGACGCGCATGCCACCGCCATTGCTAAATATCTATGCAACAAGGCCGGCTTTGCTGCCGCCAACGAGGCGCTGCAGATCCTCGGCGCCACCGGCTTCAGCGAAGAAACCCTGGTGGACTATTGCATGCGCCGCACCCGCGGATGGATGATTGCAGGAGGATCGATGGAAATTCTCAAGAATCGCATCGCCGAGGGCGTGTTTGGCCGCGCGTTCTTTTCAGCCAGCCGCACCAGAGAAAAACGGGCGGAGTAGCACGCCAATGCCTTCGGATCTCTTTCGCGCCCTGTTCGCACCGCAGCATGTCGCCATCGTCGGGGCTTCCGATGACGGCAGCAAAACCACCAGCCGCCCGGTCCGCTTTCTGCAGAAGCATGGATTTGCCGGCCACATCACACCCATCAACGCCAATCGCGATACCGTCGCCGGCCTGGCAGCTGTTCCCAGCATAACCGCCGCCAGGGCGCTAGATACCTCTCCGATCGAACATGCCTTCATCCTGACGCCGCAGGCTGCCGTGGCAGCCGCCGTGGAGAATTGCATCGCAGCAGATATTCGCGTGGCCACTATCCTGGCCGGCGGCTATGCCGATGCTGGCACCGAGGGACAAGCCGCGCAGCAGGCGCTTGTCGAGCATGCCCGCGCCGGCGGCTTGCGGCTGCTCGGCCCCAACAGCATCGGCGTGGTCAACACCGCCAACGGTTTCTGCTGTACCGCCAATGCCGCTTTCGAAGTTGACCGCCTGCTGCCCGGCCGCTTGGCGTTCATCTCGCAGAGCGGCAGTATGATCGGCGCCGTGGTCTCCCGCGCACAGGCCCATGGAATCGGATTCGGAAAACTTCTTTCAGTCGGCAATGAAGCCGATCTCGGTCTCGGCGATCTCGGCCTGATGCTGGCCGAGGATCCGGATACCGATGCTATCGTGCTGTTCCTGGAAACCATCCGCGATGCGGCGGCGCTGGCCGATTTCGCCGCAGCGGCGGCGCGACTAGGCAAACCGGTTGCTGCGCTGAAACTCGGTCGCTCGGAGATCGGACAGGAAATGGCGATGTCGCATACCGGCGCGATGATGGGATCCGACCGCCTTGCCGATGCTTTGCTGCGTGACCTAGGCATCGTGCGGCTGGAGCGCTTTGAAGCATTGATAGAGGCGGCGCCCCTGCTGGTACAGGCCCGGCGTCGGTATGACGGCAAGCTGGCGGACAGGCCGGTCGCTGTGGTGACCACCACCGGCGGTGGTGCCGCATTGGTGGTCGACCAGCTCGGCCTGCACGGTATTGATGTGGCCGCTCCCAGCGCGGCGCTGTTTGCTCAATTGCAGGCGGCCTGTCCGATACCGCTGCGACATGGCAGGGTTCTCGACCTGACTCTAGCAGGGGTTCGATATGATGTTATGTCGACCGTGCTGCGGCTGCTGGCAGATAGTGGTGAGTTCGCCTTGGTGTTGACCGTGGTCGGCTCCTCGGCCCAGTTCCATCCCGATCTGGCCGTGAAGCCTATCATAGACAGCGCCGCTAGTGCGGCCGTCCCCATCGCGGTTTTCCTGACACCGGCGGCAGATGAAAGCCTGATGCGTCTGTCGGCGGCCGGAATCCCGGCTTTCCGCACGCCGGAAACCTGCGCGGAAGCGATCATCCACGCCCTGCGACCGTCGCACTATCGCACACTTCCGACGACCAAAGTTCCAGAGCTGGCCGTGACGGTGCCGGTGCGCCCCGATAATGAAGCTGCGGCGCTTGATCTGCTGGCGGCCGCAGATCTGCCGACAGCACGCCGCCTCCTTCTGCCGCCGACGACGCAAACATGCCAGCATGATCTGTCCTACCCCTTGGCGGCCAAGGTGGTGTCCGCCGACCTGCCACATAAAACCGATGTTGGCGGCGTACGGCTGAATATCGCCAATGCCGACAGCCTGGTCCTTGCTCTGCGGGATATCGCCGCATCGGTGGCAAAAGCCGCACCCACCGCCCGTTTGCAGGGCTTCATGCTGCAGGAAATGACATCCGGTACGGCCGAGGTGATCGTCGGTTTCCAGCGCACCGCCCTGGGCGACTTCGTCACCGTCGGTGCCGGCGGCATTCATGCCGAGGTGCTGCGCGATCTGGCCGTGCGGCGTGCGCCGGTGGATAGCGCAACGGCCAGAACAATGATCGATGAACTGCGCATCGCCGCCATTCTGAAAGGTTCGCGTCGGCAGACGCCGGCCGATATCCCGGCCCTGGCGCGTTTCATTGCCGGTTTCTCATCGCTGTGCGCCACACTCGACTGGATAGGCGAGGCTGAGGTCAATCCGCTGATCCTGCGCCCGGCCGGAGAAGGCGTCGTCGCAGTGGATTGCCTGATCACCGCCGTGGATCATAAAGGATCGAGCCATGTCTGAGCGGTATCCCGAACTCGCACTCTATGTCGGCGGCCAGTGGCATCCGGCCGGTGCACGCGCCACGCTGCCGGTGATCAACCCGGCAACGGGCGACAGCCTGGCCGATCTGCCCTGCGCGTCAGACGCGGATATCGACGAGGCTGTCCGTGCGGCGGCAAAAGGCTTTGCGGTCTGGCGCGCGGTGGCACCGGTCGAACGCGGCAGGCTGCTGCGCCGCGCCGCCGACATGATCCTGGAACGCCGCGAGCATATCGCCCGCCTGATCACCTGGGAGCTCGGCAAGCCGCTGTCAGAATCCCGCATCGAGGTGGACACCGCCGCGGCCATGTTCGAATGGAACGGCGAGGAAGCCCGCCGCGCCTACGGCCGCGTCATTCCCGCCCGTAACCCTGAGATCCGGCAATTCGCCATCCCGGAACCGATCGGGCCGGTTGCCGCCTTCTCGGCCTGGAATGCCCCCGCGATCACCCCATCGCGCAAGATCAGTTCGGCGCTGGCTGCCGGCTGTTCGGTGATCATGAAGCCGGCGGAGGAAACGCCGGCTACCGCGCTCGCCATCGCCGCCATCCTGCACGAGGCCGGGTTGCCGGCTGGCGTGCTGAGCATGGTGTTCGGCGATGCTCCGCGCATATCGGCACGACTGATGGCGGCACCGGAGATCCGCGGCGTCACTTTCACCGGCTCCACGGCGGTCGGCAAGATTCTGGCGGCCGACGCGGTGCGCAGCATGAAGCGCATGACGCTGGAACTCGGCGGCCATGCCCCGGTGCTGGTCTTCGCCGATGCCGATATCGACCGCGTAGTGGCAGGCGCGATCACCGCGAAATACCGCAATTCCGGCCAGGTCTGCACCTCGCCCACACGCTTTCTGGTCCAGCGGTCGATCTGCGACGCCTTCGCCGAGAAATTCACTGCCGCGGTGCGCATGCTGACGCTCGGCGACGGTTTCGATCCGGACACGAAAATGGGCCCGCTGGCGACCGAGCGGCGCCTCGCCGCCATGGACCGATTTGCCGAGGATGCACGCCAACGCGGCATCGCCATCCCGGTGGGCGGACGGCGCGTGGAGCGTCCGGGGTACTTCTGGCAGCCAACCGTGCTCGGCCCGACCACCGACGACGACTGCCTCGCCGCCACGGTCGAGCCGTTCGGCCCGCTAGCCCTGATCCGGCCCTTCGAAGATGTGGACGAGGCGCTTTCGGTTGCCAACCGGCTGCCGTTCGGCCTCGCCGCCTATGCCATGACCGATAATGCGGCACTCGCCGATCGCGTCGTCCGTGGCATCGAGAGCGGCAATGTTATCCTCAATCACTGGCAGGCATCGGCGCCGGAAACGCCGTTCGGCGGCGTTAAGGAAAGCGGCTTCGGCACCGAAGGCGGCCTGGAAGGCCTGCGCGCCTTCCAGAACCTGAAATACATCAGCCGGGCCTGAACCGGCCGGTCCAGCCGGGTACGAAACCAAAGCAGAAGGGGGCGGTGCCAGACACCGCCCCCTTCTCGTTTTTGATCTTTCGCCGGCTAGTTGAGCAGCGACGGCAGAAAGGTGGAAATCTTCGGGAAGGCGATCAGCAAGCACATCGTGATGATGTCGGTCAGGATGAACCAGGTGACCTGACGGATGATCTGCTCCAGCGATGTCTTCGGCATCATCGACTTGATGACGAAGAGGTTGAGTCCCACCGGCGGCGTGATCATCGCCAGCTCGAGATATTTCACGATCAGCACGCCCATCCAGATCAGGTCGATGCCCAGCTTCTGCATGATCGGGAACAGCAGCGGCAGGGTCAGCAGCATGATGCCGATCGGATCGATGAACATGCCGAGGATCAGGTAGACGATCGACACGCCGATGACGAAAACCAGGGGATCGGTGGTCAGGTTGATCACGGCATTCGACAGGTAGTCGGCCACGCCCGACAGGGCGAGGAAGCGCGTGAACAGGATGGCGCCGATGCCGATGAAGAAGATCGACGCCGTCGTCTCCAGCGATTCGAGCACGGCACGCTTGAATGCCTCGCGGTTGAACTGCTTGCGCGGCCAGGCGATCAGCAGCGCCACGAATGCGCCGACCGCGCCGGCTTCGGCGGCCGAGAACAGGCCGGCGAACAGGCCGCCCATGATCGAGACGAACAGCACCACGATGGGCCACACGTCCTTCCAGGACCCGGTGCTGGCGTCCACGTCGCCGCTGACATTGACCTCCTGGCTGGCATCGCCCTTGAACTGCACCAGCGAGGGCTGGAACCGGACCCGCAGGTTGATGCAGATGCAGAACATCACAGCCGACAGCAGGCCCGGCAGGATGCCGGCGATGAACAGTTTACTGATCGACACCTCGGCGAAGATGCCATAGAGGATCATGATGATGCTGGGCGGAATCATGGTGCCCAGCGTGCCGCCGGTCGCCACCAGGGCGCCGGCGAAGGCCGGATTGTAGCCGTTGCGCACCATTTCCGGGATCGCGATGCGGCCCATCGCGGCGGCGGTGGCGAGGCTGGAGCCGCAGACCGCCGAGAAGGCGGCCGCGCCGCCGATCGCTGCAATGCCGAGGCCGCCGCTCAGCCGGCGCAGGCCGCGTTTCACCGCCATGAACAGGCTTTCGGTGACGCCGGCGTGATAGCAGATGAAACCCATAAAGACGAACATGGGAATCGAGCTGAGCGACCAGCTGGCGGTGAATTCAAATGGGCTAGAGGTGAAGATGCCCAGCGCGGCACGGTCGCCGAGGATCATCCAGATGCCGCCGAAGGACACCACGCCCATGGTGACGCCGAGCGGTACGCGCAGCAGCATGAGAAGGATGAGAGCACCAAGACCGGAGAAACCAATGATCAGATTCATTTCTGCAGCTCCGGATCGGCGTCAACAAGGCGGGCGAAATGGTCGGTGGTGGTCTGGATCAGGGTGATCGTCTTCATCAGGACGACGACGCCGAAGAACAGGAATCCCAGGAAAAAAACAACACGACCCGGCCAGATGACGATTGGATATTCGCCGAACATGTATTCGCCGATATCGAATTTCCGGTAGGCCTCGCGACCGGCGAGGAAAGTGATGACACCGAGGAACGCAAGGCTGACGAAACCGTTGAACACCAGCACCGCCCGCTGCAGTCCGCGGGGAAACATCTGGTGCAGCATTTCGACCGCCACATGCTGGTTCTTCATCTCGACGAAGGCCAGTGGCAGGGCCACCGCGCAGGGCATGTAGTAGTAGGCCACCGTTTCCAGCGTCGCCGGGATCGGGATGCTGAAGGCGTATTTCATGATCGCATCGAGGGCGACATGCACAGCCATCAGCACCAGGGCGCCGCCCCCGGCAAGCAGATAGATGCGGTTTGCCTGCCTTGTGATACTGAGTATGGGGTGCATTCCCGGGTTCCTTGCGGTTTTTGCCAGCTGCTCGAAATTTTGCGCTTTACGTCAGGCGCAGGAGTGCCTGGTTGTTAAGCCGGGCCCAGAAATCGGTCAATGCCGATGTATCCTGGCCGCGATGTCCGCCATTGAGGGCCAGCGCCATCAGGTCGCGTACCTGCGAACCGAGCGGCACCGCGATGCCGATGCTCTGGGCCGCCTGGCAGGCAAGCGTGATATCCTTGAGCGCCAGCGCCATATCGAAACCCGGCGTCAGGTCGCCGCGCAGCACCTTCGCGGGCCATTTCTCCTTGAGCTGGCCGTTCACGGCAGTGGTTCCCGTCAACACCGCCAGCGTCTTGGCCAGATCCAGCCCCATGCCCTGCGCCAGCACCAGCGCCTCGGAATTCAGCTGGCAATAGGCCAGCACCATGAAATTGTTTACCAGCTTGGTGCGCGTGCCATGCCCGGCTGGGCCGCAGTGGTAGATCGTCGTGCCCATCGCGTTGAGATACGGTTGCAGCACTTCCAGCACATCGGCATCGGCACCGAGCATAAACAGCGACTCGCCGCGATCGGCATGTGCCGCAAGCCGCCCCACCGGCGCATCGGCAAAATGCAGCCCGCGTTCCGCCGCCGCCGCGGCCAGGGCGTCGGCGGTGGCAGGATCGACCGTACTCATGTCGACGACTATGGCGCCAGCAGGCAGCGCCGCCAGCACGCCGTCGGGGCCGAGCGCTACAGCACGAACCTCTTTCGGGCCCGGCAGCATGAGAAACAGGATATCGGCATCCCTTGCCGCATCAGTTGCGCTGGAGGCCAGATCACCGCCCAATTCGGCGAATTTGGCCAGTTGCCCCGCCGCCAGGTCGAAGGCGCGCACGCTGAAGCCTTTGCGGACAAGATTGGCGGCCAGCGCTAACCCCATGCGGCCCAGGCCGATAAAACCGATACGACGCAATGCCGTCGCTGGCTGCGCAGTGACTCCACTCATCCGGTCGTTTCCCCTTTCGATGCGGACTGGCCTTGACGGGCCGACCGCTTATATTTAATAAAATAGAACGATGTTCTAAAAATATCAATACCGATTTGGCATCCCTGTCAGACCGGTTTGCCTGAAAAGGAAAAAAAGTGTCAGGGAGCCATCGCGCCACGCCACCGTCAGAAGCGTTTCATGCGGAAGGACGCGGACAATGCCTGTGAGCTTTCCCGCCGCCGGTCGCTGGATCGCCGGCAGCGGCCCGACCCTGCAGACCATCAACCCCGCCACCGGCGCGCTGACGGCTGAGCTCGGCACTCCGACGGATACGGAGGTTGCCGTCACCTGCGAAGCCGCGCGCCAGGCCGCGCAGCATCCTGCCTGGCGTCGCATGAAGCCGCACCAGCGCGCCGCATTGCTGCACAGGATTGCAGACGAACTGGCCCGCAGCGGCGAAACCCTGGCGCAGCTGCAGATGGTGGAGAACGGCAAGTCGCTGAAGGAATGCCGCGCCCAGGCGGCCAGCGCCGCCGCCACCTTCCGCTATTACGCGGCAGTGTGCGAAACCATCGAGGCCGCGACGCCGCCCAGCCGGGGCGAATACGTCAATTTTACGCTGCATCAGCCCTATGGCGTCGTCGCCGCCATCACGCCGTGGAATTCGCCGCTGACCATGGAGGCGCAGAAAGTCGCCCCCGCCCTTGCGGCCGGCAATGCGGTAATCCTGAAGCCTTCGGAAATCACCACACTGCCTGCGCTGGAGCTGGCGCGAATTTGCGAACGCGCCGGGCTGCCGGCCGGCCTGCTGTCGGTGCTGCCCGGACATGGCCGCGATGTCGGCGCCGCCCTGATCAATCATTCCGCCATCGGCATGATTTCCTTCACCGGCGGCACCGCGACCGGCCGCATGATCGCCGAGACCGCGGCGCGGCGGCTGATTCCGGCCGCGCTCGAACTGGGCGGCAAGTCGCCGCATATCATTTTCGCCGATGCCGATCTGGATGCTGCCTGCGCCAGCGTGCTGGACGGCATCTTCGAGGGCATGGGACAGTCCTGCGTGGCTGGCTCTCGCCTGTTCGTGCAGCGCGGCGTGCATGATGCCGTGATCGAACGGCTGCGTGTGGCGGCGCAGACCCTGCGCATCGGCCCGCCCGAGGCAGCCGAAACCCAGCTCGGGCCGCTGGCATCGATGGCGCATCGCGATCGGGTCGAGAGTTACGTCGCCCTGGCGCGCAGCGAAGGCGGCCGCATCGTTGCCGGCGGCAGCCGGCCGGACGGCCTGGATTGCGAGCGCGGCGCCTATTACCTGCCAACCATCATTGCCGGACTGTCGAATGCGGCGCGAGTATGCCGGGAAGAGATTTTCGGCCCCGTGCTCTGCGTCATTCCGTTCGACGACGAGGCCGACCTGGTGCGCCAGGCCAACGACACCGTCTACGGCCTCGCCTGCGGCATCTGGAGCCAGGACTTCCGGCGCGCCTGGCGGATGGCCGAAGCCATCGAGGCGGGCACCGTCTGGATCAACACCTACAAGCAGCTGAGCATCGCGGCGCCGTTCGGCGGCTTCAAGGAAAGCGGCCTCGGTCGCGAGAAGGGCCTGACCGGCCTGAGGCTGTATCAACAGGTCAAGAGCATTTATGTCGCCACTGCCTGACGTTTCGCCCGGCAGTCTTTCATTGAATCAGGACCGGATATGAGCAGCGATCACAAGGGCAATGGCATTCTGGGTTTCATCGGACTGGGCGTCATGGGCGGTGCCATGTGCCGCAACCTGATCCGCAAATCGGGCCGTCGTGTGCTGTTTAACGACCGGCGCATCGAGGCGATGACGGATACCGCCGCGGCCGGCGGAGAGGTGGTGGAAACGATTGCCGATGTGGTGCGCCAGGCCGATATCGTGCTGCTGTCACTGCCCGACAGTGTCGCGTTGCGCCAGGTGATGACGGAAATTCTGCCGGAACTGCGCCGCGGACAGATCGTTATCGACACCACCACGGCATCAGTGGAACTGACCCGCAGCCTGGCCGCCGAAGTACGCGCGCGCGGTGCCGACTACCTCGATGCCCCGGTCGCCCGCACGCGGCAGGCGGCAGAGAACGGCACGCTCAGCATCATGGTCGGCGGCGATGCCGCGGTGCTGCACCAGGTGGAAGACGTCCTCAGGCATATGGGCAGCGATGTCACGCATTGCGGTCCGGTCGGGGCCGGGCAGATTTTCAAGATCCTGAACAACATGGTGCTGTTCCAGACCGTGAATGCGCTGTCGGAAGCCCTAGCCATTGCCCGCGCCGCCGGGGTGGATGGCGCACTGCTGTTCGAGGTCTTCACCAAGGGATCGGCCGACAGCTTCGCGCTGCGCAATCACGGCATGAAGGCGCTGCTGCCAAGCGAATTCCCCGAACGTGCCTTCTCGGTGGCCTATGCCCGCAAGGACAATACCTATGCCCTCGATCTGGCCCGGCTGGTTGGCATCGATGCCACGGCCGCGACCATGATCGACCGAATTTTCTCCCGGGCGCAGGACCAGGGGCTGGGCGACAACTACTTTCCCGTCATCCACCGCCTGCACGGCGCGGAGTGACCAGCGGCGCTTACGCCGCCGCCGTTTCCACCCGCTCCATCGCGCGCAGCAGGATATCGGCGTTCAGGGCCGGCCGCCGCGCGGCGACATAGGGCGCCGTCATGGTCAGTTCGGCAATGCGGCGCATGTCGGCGACATCGATGCCGGCCAGGCCGATATCGGCGAGCCGCACCGGCAACCCGACCCGGCGCAGGAATCCCGCGATGCTGGCAACCGTCGCCTCGGGCTGCGCCGTGGCCTGCAACTGCACCAACAGGCCATAGGCGACAAGTTCGCCATGCAGGGTGCCCAGGGTCTGCGGATAGGCCGTCAGCCCGCGCAGCATGCCATGCGCAACCGACAGGCCGCCACCCTCGAAGGCCAGGCCCGAATACAGTACCGTTGCCTCAACCACACGCTCGAAGGCCGGCGAGATTTTGCCGGCCGCGACAGCATCCAGTGCCGCGGCCGAATCGCGCAGGCTGGTATCCAGGCAGGCCTGCGCATGTTGCAGCGAACATGCGGTGGATTGCCCCTGGAAATAGTTTGGATAGCCGCTGGCAGCGGCTTCCTCGACCTCGAATTTCTTGGTGATCGCGTCGCCGATGCCGGCGACGAAAAAGCGCCGCGGCGCTTTGATCAGCACATCCGTATCCACCAGCACAATGTCCGGATTGCGACGCAGCAGCGGCACGTCGACGATCTTGTGGTTCTCGTCATAGATCGCGATCAGCCGGCTGGTTGGCGCGTCGCTGGAGGCAATGGTCGGCACGATCGCAATCGGCAGGTCCAAGGCCTGCGCCACTGCTTTTGCGCTATCCACAGCTTTGCCGCCGCCAGCGCCAATGATGACATCCGCCTCGTTCTGGCGAGCGGTCGCCACCAGGCGGTCAATTTCGACCAATGTGCATTCGCCGCCGAACGGGATGGGTGTGAGACGTCCCGGCATCCTCACGGACAGAGCCTCAAACAGGCCAAACACTACCGGATCCACCACTGCGGCGGCACGGCAACCGGGCAACAGCCGCTCCAGGTAGGCAGGCAACTGCCCCAGCGCGCCCGGACCCTGCACATAAAGCGATGGGAAGCCGATAACCCTGATGGCGGTGGTATTGTCTGTCATATCTCTCGTATCCGTTCTATTGCGCCGCCGGCACAGGTTTAGCCACAGCCTCCGGCGACTGGATGCCACGGCCGGCGTGCCGCGGCATCGGCAGCGACGCGTGATGCAGCCGCAGCGCTTCCAGTCTGGCGGCCGCGGCCTCTGGCCAGGGAGCCGGCCGATGCGTCGATGTGTCGACGCAGACTGCCAGCTGTTCATTATAGGCGGCCGGCTGCGCCTCGCCGGTTTCATACATGCTTAGAAAGACGCGCAGCCGGCGATCGGTCAGGCCGAGCAGCTGCAGGCCGATTTCAATGGCCGCATCTCGCTGAATCTCCCGGCGATATACCAGATGCGCCTCGCCCACATAGATAGTCCGGCCGCTGACCGGTTTCTGCAGCGGACCGATGCCGTATCCGTTGCAAAAACGGCAGATGCCTGCATCGAAGGCGGCGAGATAGGCGGCCACGTTCATATGCCCGTTATGATCGATCCATTTCGCCGGTACCCGCCGCCGCAGGATGCGCAGCAAACCATCCGGCATATCGTCGAACTGCGGCAGCCTCGCCATCAGATACCCGCCCTCAACTGCCGCCGGTCACGCGGCATGGATGCGCCGCAGTTCGGCCTTCTGAATCTTGCCTGTGGCGGAGATTGGCATCTGCGCCACAATCTCCACGTTATCCGGCAGCCACCATTTCGCCACCCTCCGGGCCAGAAAATCCAGCAGGGCCGCCTTGTCGATATCCTGACCGTCGCGCGGCTGCACGATCAGCAGGGGGCGCTCCTGCCATTTGGGATGCGGAATGCCGATCACCGCCGCATACTGCACCCCCGGATATTCCAGGCTGTGCGCCTCGAGTTCGGCCGTCGAAATCCATTCGCCGCCGGACTTAATGATGTCCTTGGCGCGATCGCGGATCTGGATGTAGCCCTCGGGATCGATCGAGGCCATGTCGCCGGTATTGAGCCAGCCATCGGCGCTGAGCGGGCTGCTGTCTTCGCCGAAATAGCCGCTGGCGATCCATGGGCCCCGGGCCTGCAGCAGGCCGATGGCCTTGCCGTCCTGCGGCAACTCTCCGCCCGCTTCATCCACCAACCGCAGGCGCGTGCCCCAGGCAACCCGGCCGGATTTCTGCTTGTAGTCGAGCTGGCGCTCCTGTGGCAGGGTGCCCAGGCCCGGTTTCAGGCTGCCGCGGCTCGAGCACAACGCCTCGGTCATGCCCCAGGTCTGCACGATATTGACGCCCTGCCCGATCTCCCAGCGGTCGATCAGCGGGCGCGATGGCGCGCTGCCGCTGGTCAGAATTGAGCGCAACGCCGGCAGTTGCCTGTCCCGGCTTTCCAGCCAGTCACACAGACCGAGCAGAACAGTCGGCACAGCGGCGGCTATGGTAACCTTTTCGCCATGCAACAATTCGTAAAGCGCCTCTGGTTCATGCTGGCGGCCGGGCAGTACCAGCTTGCCGCCGCTGATCGGTGCCACATAGGGGAAGCTCCAGCCGGTGGCATGAAACATCCCGGCGATCGGCATGTAGACGTCCATATCGCCATTGCGATACCCGCCAAAGAAATCCTTGGCGATACTGGCAATGGCGATCAGTGTCAGCGCGCGATGCGAATACAGCACGCCTTTCGGGTTGCCGGTGGTGCCTGAGGTGTAGCAAAGCACGGCGGCGGCATGCTCGTCGAAGCGCGGGAAGGCCGCCAGCGGCTCATTGTCCGCCACCAGCGCATCATAGCCGAGATGGTCGACCCGGCCCGGCGCTGTCGATGCCGGCGGAACCGGCGTGCCGATGTGGATGACATGACGTACCGATCCGAGTTGTGGCAGCAGGCGCGCTACAATCTCTGCGGTACCGGCATCGCAGACCAGAATCTCGGCGGCGCCATGGTTGATGATATAGGCGATATGCGCATCCGAGAGCCGGGGATTGACCGTGTGCAGAATACCGCCGGTGCAGGGTACGGCATAGAACAGCTCGAAATGCTCCCGCGTATTCCAGCAGAGCGTGGCGACGCGGTCGGAAAATTGTAGTCCAAGGCCCAGTAATCCGTTGGCGACACGGCGGATGCGATCCAGCGCGCCGGCATAATCATCTCGGACAATCCCACCGGCCAGATCGCGAGCCACGATCTCGGTCTCGGGATGGTAGCGGCCGGCATATTCGATGATCGAACCCAGCAGCAGCGGCTCGTCCATCATCAATCCGCGAATCATTGCGCCCCACCCATTCCCGCCGA
>NZ_JAOZVR010000092.1 GCF_025869515.1 Ferrovibrio sp. | reverse complement strand
CAGGTTGGCGAGGATTTCGTTCTCGGTGATATCCTCGTAGCCGAGGCCCGCCGCTTCGAAGCGGCTCGCCAGTTCGGCAAAGTTCTCCCGCCGGCTCGTTTCGATGCCTATCAGGATCGAACCGAAATTACGGGCGGATTTCTTCAGGTATTCGAAGCGGGCGATATCATCGTCCGGCCCCAGCAGGTTGAGGAAATCGCGAAGCGCGCCCGGGCGCTGCGGCAGGCGAAGGATGAAGTATTTCTTCAGCCCCGCATATCGCATCGCGCGTTCCTTGACGTCGGGGAGACGCTCGAAATCGAAATTGCCGCCGGAGACGACCGCAACCACCGTCTTGCCCTCGATTCGCTCGCGCGGAAGGAGATCCAGTGCGGCAATCGACAGAGCGCCTGCCGGTTCCAGAACCACCCCCTCGACGTTGAGCATGTCGCTCATCGTCACGCAGATGGCATTCTCCGGTACGATCACCACCTGCTCAGGGGGAAAGCCCTTGAGGGCGGCGAAATTCAGGTCGCCAATCCGGGCGACAGCTGCGCCATCGACGAAATTGTCGACCTTGGGCAGCGTCACGATCTTTCCGGCCTCGAGGCTCTTTCGGAGGCTCGGCGCACCGGCCGGCTCGCAGAAGAGGAAGGAATCCCGGCCAAGGCGATCCGCCAGATAACCTGTAACGCCGGCGGACAGGCCACCGCCGCCAACCGGAACGATGACGAGATCAGGCGCAACATCCTCAGGCAACTGCTCCGCGATCTCGGCCGCCACCGTCGCCTGCCCCTCGATGATATCCTCGTGGTCAAAGGGCGGCACCATATAGCCACCGATCGCCTCGACATGTTCGCGGGCCGCCGCATAGCACTGGTCGAAGATATCGCCGAACAGGCGGATGGTGATGAACTCGCCACCGAACACGCGGGTCTTGTCGATCTTCTGCTGCGGTGTGGTGACCGGCATGAAGACGATCCCCGGCACACCGAAATGTCTGCAGACGAAGGCAAAACCCTGGGCGTGATTGCCGGCGGAGGCGCAGACGAAGGTCTTGCCCTCGGCGCCATCGGCCACGATCTTGCGCAGGAAATTGAAGGCGCCACGGATCTTGTAGGATCGCACCGGCGTCAGATCCTCGCGTTTCAAGTAGACATTTGCGCCGTAACGGGCGCTCAGATGCTCGTTGAACTGCAGCGGCGTGGCGGGGAACAGGCCCCGCATGGCTTCCAGCGCTGCCTCGACGTCCTTGTGCGTCACTTTTTCCATCCGTTGAATTTTCGGGTCGGTGTCGCTATGGCATAGACAGACGGCGGAGACAAAGCCTGTTTGCGCACGACCTCGAAAACCGGGTTCTCATCCTTGAACGCCAACACCCTCCGAGCCGTTGTCTACATCGCCTCCCTTTGCGGCCTCTATCTTTCTATCGCAATGCTGGTTCCGGCGATGGTCGACCTTTATTACGGCCATCCGGACTGGCGCGTCTTCACGACCTGCGCCTTCATGGTCGGGGGAGTGTCCCTGCTTGCCGCCATGGCGACACGCGGTGCGCCGCCGATGTTCACGAAACGGCTCGGCTTCCTGCTGGTCAATGTGCTCTGGGCCGTATTCTCGCTGGCCGGCGCAGTACCTTTCATGTTTTCCAAAGCCGACCTCAACTTTGCCCAGGCCCTGTTCGAATCGATTTCCGGCATCACCACCACCGGTTCGACGGTTATCGTCGGGCTTGATTCGATGCCGCCCGGCCTCCTGATGTGGCGATCGCTGCTGGCATGGCTCGGCGGTATAGGCATCGTGGCTCTCGGACTGTTCGTTCTCCCCTTCCTGCGCGTCGGCGGCATGTCCTTCTTCAAGATGGAATCCTCCGACACCAGCGACAAGCCATTCGCCCGGCTCGCCACCTTCACCCGTGCCTTCATCGCCATCTATGTCGGCATCACGCTGGCCTGCGCCATCAGCTACGCCCTTGCCGGAATGAGCCGCTTCGACGCAATCAACCACGCATTTTCCACCGTCGCCACCGCCGGTTTTTCGACCCACGATGCCTCCTTCGACTATTTCAAAAGCAACGCCGTCTTGTGGGTGTCGACCTTCTTCATGACAATATCGAGCCTGCCATTCTCGATCCTGATCGTGCTGGCGGTTCGTGGTCGCCTGGATGCGTTGCGCGATCCGCAGATCGGCGTCTTTCTGGGGTATGTCATCGCCTTTTCATTGTCTGCAGCGATCTACAACCACCTGCGGAACGGCGAGCCTTTCCCTGACGCCCTGACACACGCTTTCTTCAACTTCTCGTCCATCCTGTCCACGACCGGTTTCTCCAGCCAGGATTATCTGGGATGGGGTCCTTTCACCGTCATGGCCGCCTTTTTCGCCACCTTCATCGGCGGCTGCTCGGGGTCTACGGCCGGCGGCATCAAGGCCTACCGCTTTGTCATCCTGTTCAACATCCTTGGTACAGGCCTGAAGAAGCTGATCTACCCCAACGCCGTCTATTCGGTGCGTTACGGCAGCCAGACGGTCGATGCCGAGACACAGCGCACCGTCTTCCTGTTTTTCAGCGCCTACATCTTTCTCTGGGTGCTCGGCAGCATGGCTATGGCCGCTCTGGGTTATGACATGATGACATCGACTTCCGCCGTCATCACGGCACTCTCGAATGTCGGTCCGGGCGTCAGCCCGCAGATAGGCCCGGTCGGAAATTTCTCGAGCTTCAACGACCCCGAACTTTATGTCATGTCGATCATGATGCTGCTCGGACGTCTGGAAATCCTCACAGTGCTTGTGCTGCTGATGCCAATTTTCTGGCGCAACTGATGAAAGAGCCAGCCCTGCCGGCTTGACGGCGCGCCGCTTTCTTCCAGACTTGACGCGGGTGACTCGCAGGCGGGGATGTCGTGCATATGAGGAAAATCACAAGTTACGGGCTGAAACTGGCTGCACTTGCAATCTCGGCCGCTTTCCTGACTTCGGAAGCGTCCGCCGGAATGCTTGCGACAGCCGCGGCGGAGGCCGAGAAAAAGGCCGACAGGAGCGATTTCGTCGGCGCATTCGAAGCCATGCGCGACGCCTTCGCCGATTTTGGCGGCCTCCTGCCCCTCACCGTAGGCAAGGCGGTCTTCGTGACCGAAAGGCCGAAGGGCTACGGCGCCTACAAGCCGAGAAAGGAACCGGTCTTCGAACCCGGAGAACCGCTGATCACCTATGTGGAACTCATCGGTCTCAATTGGCAGAGGCAGGATGACGGGTTGCAGCATTCGAACTTCACGGTCGATTTCGAACTGATCGACAGCAAGGGCGAAATACTGGCCAGCCAGAAGAATTTCGGCACATTCTCGTTTGCCGGCTATGCGAGGAACCAGGAGATGTACACCCACCTCACCCTCGATATCGATGGTGCGGCCCCGGGCGCCTATCGTCTGCGCTACACGGTCAACGACACGCTCGGCCAGAAAACCACCAGCGTCGAACAGCCCTTCACTGTCGTCGCCCACCGCTGAGCAAGCCTCGCCCTGCACAATTGACGCGAAATCATGTGCTCGGGGCGTAAACAGGGGCGTCCCGGCCGAACACATTCAAGAACAGCAGCCCTTGACCGAATCCGCCAAGTGCTGGACATAGAAGCCCGCGCGGACGTGGCGAAACTGGTAGACGCAAGAGACTTAAAATCTCTCAGCCTTTGGCTATACGGGTTCGACCCCCGTCGTCCGCACGAAAATTTCGACGTTCCGAAAACGCCAATGGTCTGAAATCCCTTAAAAACATGGCGTTTCTCCATATCCATAGTTGCGGAATCCACCGTCTTGCGTGATACATAACGCGCACAAACGGAGGACATATGCCCCGAAAGGTTTCATCAAGAGATCCGGATCGCTTCCTACTGAAGCGCGGTGACTTCTTCACCTACAGCCGTCGAGTCCCAGGAAGCGTTGCGAATCTTGATTCGAGGGCGCCGGTAATTCGAAAGGCGCTGGGTACAGATGATCTTGCTCAAGCCAGAGCACAGCGCGATATCCTCGAGCGAGCCGACGATGAATACTGGGCGAGCCTGAAACTTGCATTAGGCGGAGATCACGCCGTATTGCTGCACCAGGCGCAAGCCACAGCCGCCGCCCTTGGCTTTACCTACCGGCATGTCAGCGCTTTCGGGGCGGAGACCGGAGAGATGTTGCTGGCACGCCTGCAAGCATTCAGAGACGCGCCGGCGGGCTCACTTAAGGCATCTGCGTCGATGGGGACTATCGAGCCTCCCAAGGCAACGGTCAGCCAAGCCCTCACTGTCTATTTCGACGAGATTGCGGCTGATGAGATATTGGGGAAGTCACCCAATCAAAAGAGGCATTGGCAGGCGATCAAGCAGCGGGCGGTTGACAACTTCATCGCCGAAGTTGGCGACCGGCCGATCGCGGAAATCACACGCGACGAAGCCAGAAAGTTCTACGATTTCTGGCGCCGGCGTATCGCTCCGAAAGAGGGTAGACCAACCCACTCAGCAAACTCAGGAAACCGCGACATAGGCAATCTCCGCGTCCTTTTTGCCGAATACATGAAGCATGTGGGGGGAGAAGATGTGCGCAATCCATTCGCCGGATTAAGTTTCTCGGACAAAGGAAAGCGAACAAGGCCCCCATTTAAGGTGGAGTGGATCAAGACCAAAATCCTCAAGCCCGGGGCACTGGCAGGGCTTAATGAGGAGGCCAGAGGTATTCTCCTGGCAATGATCGAAACCGGGTGCCGTCCCAGTGAGCTTTGCAACCTAACAGCCGATCGCATTGTGCTTGATGATCCCATCCCCCATATCGACATTCGTGCGGTCGCGGATCCCGACGCCCCTCGCGAGATCAAGACTCACAGTTCAACACGACGCATACCTCTTATTGGCCTCGCGCTTCAGGTGTTCAAGAAACACACGGCAGGCTTTCCGCGCTATCTGGACAAGGAGGATAGCCTGTCGGCCGCTCTCAACAAGTTCATGAGAGAAAATCATTTATTCCCATCGGCTGATCACAAAATCTACAGCCTTCGGCACTCGTTCGAAGACCGCATGAAAGTTGCCGGCCTGGACACGGAACTCCGCATGATCCTAATGGGTCATACGAACGATCGCCCATCCTATGGAGAGGGCGGATCGCTAGAGTGGCGTCGTGACGAGTTGAAGAAGATCGAGTTGCCTTTCGATCCGAAGATCATCTAACTGACTTTTTGAAAGGCTCCATGCCCTTGCGGGCAAGCTCGTCGGCGCGTTCATTCTCCGGGTGGCCGGCGTGGCCCTTGACCCAGTGCCACTTGACCTTGTGGCGCTGGTTGGCGG